>CABRHS010000004.1 GCA_902470815.1 uncultured Collinsella sp. | reverse complement strand
CCCCTCCGGCGCCGCCCCGTCACGTTCGGGGCGCCGTCCCGGCGACCGCGGCGGCCGCCGCTAGCCTCGCGGCCCGGCCCGCGCGGCCGTTCCATCACAACGTGATATGACGCGAAGAGGGGGGGGCGCTCCAGGGGGGCGTCCCCCTCTTCGCGCATCTTTCCGCCGGCCCCCGCGTTTCGCGCGTGGGGTCTTGATGGCCGCGGGTGCGCGTGCCGCGGGCGCGCCCCGCGCACCCGCGGCGGCACGCTGGGGAAACTATCCGGTTGTCGGAACGCCGCCCGTCGAGTGCATGATTTCCCCGTGACCGCCGTCAGGCGTGCCGCCGGTATTCCCGCTGCGACGGCGGCGGCACAGCCGCCGCGCGCTAGGCTCGATTTGTGCAGGGTCCACGAGTGCGGGGGAGGATTCCATGGGCGAATTGACGGGCGTGGAGCGCGATGTTGCGAGGATGGCGGAGTACTGGGGCGAGCGGAAGATGGGGTGGCGGGAGGCGGCGGCGGCCGAGTTCGAGCGCGCGGTGCGTCCCCTCGCGTTCTTCGAGGAGCCGCCCGCCCGCGACCGGATCGACGCCGTGAACATGTGCTTCACCGAATGGGCGCTCTTCGAGCGTCCCCTCAGGCGGGGCCGCACCCCGTTGCAGCTGTACGTCGAGGCTGCGCCCGAGGACGTGCGCGAGGTCTCCCTGTGCCGCCTTAGGCAGGTTGAGCAGACGCAGTTCTTCTCCCGTTTCGCCATCCTGGGCAAAGATCCCGATCGGGGGATCGCCCTCCTGCGAGATGTGCGCACGGGTGGTGAGTACGACGTGCTCGACCCGTTCCTTTGCTCGAGGGACCGATGGAGCGCGGGGACCATCGCCGAGCGCGTGGCATGCGTCGACGGGGTGTGGCGGGTCGTGGGGCAGGCGCGCCTGTACGACCATGCCACCCCGGATGAGACCGCGCACGACGGCCCGGGCGAGCTTCATCCCGAGGATGCGGACGACGCGGTCTTGCGCGACGCGAGCTTCTTCCTCCGCCTGGTGCGCGACGTGATGGGTCTCGACGGCCGCTACGCCCAGACGCTCTCGCTGCGCAAGCCCCCGCCGCTGCGCCGGCGGGCGGGACGCGGATAGGCAACGGAAGCCCTCGAATTGTGGAGTAGCGGGGCGGTTTGTGTGGGGTGCCTGTGAGAGCTGGTCGACGCTGAGCGGCGCATGATACCGTTCTGGGGCTTAACCATATCAGCGCGCTCGTTTGGAGTGAGTCATGCCCGTCCGCATCATCACCGATTCCGGTTCCGAGTACCAGTCCTCCGACCATCCCGCCCTCGAGGTGCTCCCGTTGACGGTCGCGTTCGGCGACGACGTGTTTCACGAGGGGGAGGACCTCTCGCACGAGCGCTTCTACGAGCTGCTCGCCGAGCGCTCCGAGCATCCCACGAGCGGCCAGGTCACCCCGTTCGTCTTTGGCGAGGCGATCGGCCGCGCCCTCGAGGAGGGCGACGACGTCGTCGTGATCACCATGTCGAGCGCCCTCTCGGGCACCTATCAGAGCGCGTGCATCGCCGCCGAGGGCGCCCGCGGGAAGGGCGCGGGGACGGTCCGCGTGGTGGACAGCCTGAACATGACGCTCGGCGAGCGCATCGTCGTGCAGTACGCCCTGCAGCTGCTGGATGCGGGCGCCACGGCCGATGGGATCGCCGACGCGCTCGAGGCGAACGTCGGCCGCGTGCACATCTTCGGTCTCATAGACACCTTGGAGTACCTCAAGCGCGGCGGCCGCATCTCCGCCGCGGCGGGCACGGTGGGCGAGCTGCTCTCCATCAAGCCGGTCATCACCGTGACGGACGGCGCCGTGGTGATCTTGGGCAAGGCACGCGGGGCAAAGGGCGGGCGCACGCTGCTCCATCGCGAGATCGCGAACGTGGGCGGGGTCGATTTCGCGATGCCCGGCGCGCTGGGCTACTCGGGCGCCTCCGATGCCAAGCTGCGCAAGTACCTCGACGAGTACCGCGATCTGTGGGAAGGGTCCATCTCTGAGGAAGAGCTGCCGATCTCCCAGGTGGGGGCCGCGATCGGCTGCCATGTGGGGCCGGGCGGCATCGCGGTCGCGTTCTACGGCAAGGAGTCGTAGACGATTCCTCCATTGGCCGCAAGCGTCCGTCGGGACGCGTTGCGCGGCCGTTTCAATCTTGTGTCAACCTGATGATGAACCGAGTTAGCGGTACACTTATGGTGAATGTGTCCATTATCCGCCCTGAAAGGGAAGACCATGACTGTCCGCATCATCACCGATTCCGGCTCCGATTGCCTGCAGGGCGAGCACTCGCAGCTTGACGTCCTCCCGTTGTCCGTCGGCTTCGGCTCGACCGTGTACCAGGCCGACGTCGAGTTGACGCGCGAGCGCTTCTACGAGCTCCTTGTCGAGGGGGACGACTTCCCCACGACCGGCCAGGTGAACCCCTACGCGTTCTCGCAGGCCATCTCCCGCGCCCAGGAGGCGGGCGAGGACGTCGTGATCATCTCGCTCTCCAGTAAGCTGTCCGGCACCTACCAGAGCGCGTGCACCGCCGCGGCCGAGGCCGGCGACGCCACCGAGGTCCATGTGGTGGACACCGAGAACGTGACCTTGGGCATGAAGATCCTGATCCAGTACGCCCTGCGCCTGCTCGATGAGGGGAAGTCGGCTGCCGAGATCGCACACGCGGTCGAGGAGGCGCGCGACCGCGTGTGCGTCGTCGCGCTGCTCGACACCCTGGAGTACCTCAAGCGCGGCGGCCGCATCTCCGCGGCGGCGGGCACGGTGGGCGAGCTGCTCTCCATCAAGCCGGTCATCACGGTCCGTGACGGCGAGGTCGCCGTCCTGGGCAAGGCGCGCGGCTCCAAAAATGGGCGCAACCTGCTCCGTCAGCAGGTCGAGGCGGCCGGCGGCATCGATTTCGACATGCCGCTGCTGCTGGGGTACAGCGGCCTCTCCGACAAGCTCCTGCGCAAGTACCTGGCCGACAGCCGCTCCGTATGGGAGGGCAAGATCGCCGAGGAGGGCATCCCGGTGGTCATGGTGGGCGCCACCATCGGCACCCACGTGGGCCCCGGCGCCGTGGCCGTGGCGTTCTTCAAGGCTGAGGCCTAGGGCGTCGCCCGCGGGTCCGGGTTCGCGGGCCGCGGAGGGCCGCGCGCCCTCGCTCCGGCCCGCCGCCGTGGGGCGAGGTGGTTGCCAGGGTGCTAGAATGAAAGCATCCGTGCATGCAACCACCAAGGAGGACGCTCATGGCAGTCTCAGCCCCCGTCGACGCAACGAAGACCCCCGCGTGGGAGGCGCTCCAGGCGCACTACGACAAGCTCCAGGCCGAGGGGATCAGCCTCAAGGACTGGTTCGCCGCCGATCCCGACCGTGTGGGCAAGCTCACCTTCACCGCGGGCGACCTGCACTTCGACCTGTCCAAGAACCTCATCACCGATGAGACGGTCAAGCTGCTCGCCGACCTGGGTCGCGCGTGCGGGGTCGAGGAGCGCCGCGACGCGATGTTCTCCGGCGAGCACATCAACACCACCGAGGATCGCGCCGTCCTGCACACCGCCCTGCGCCGTCCCGCGTCCCAGAAGGGCGAGCTCATCGTCGACGGCCAGGATGTGGTGGCCGACGTGCACGAGGTCCTCGACCGCATGTACGCCTTTGCCGAGCGCGTCCGCTCCGGCGAGTGGACCGGCGTGACCGGCAAGAAGATCAAGCACCTGGTCTCCATCGGCATCGGCGGCTCCGACCTCGGTCCCGTCATGGCCTACGAGGCGCTGCGCCCCTACGCCGACGCCGGCATCGATTGCCGCTACATCTCCAACATCGACCCGAACGACATGGCCGAGAAGGTCCGCGGCCTCGACCCCGAGACCACGCTCGTGATCATCGTCTCCAAGACGTTCACCACGCTCGAGACCCTCACCAACGCCCGTGAGGTCAAGGCCTGGATGCTCGAGCAGCTCCGCTCGTGCGGTGCCATCGACGGGACGCCCGAGCAGGACGCTCAGGCCATCGCGAAGCACTTCGTGGCCGTCTCCACCGCGCTCGACCTCGTCGCCGACTTCGGCATCGACCCCCAGAACGCCTTCGGCTTCTGGAACTGGGTGGGCGGCCGCTATTCCGTCGACTCCGCCGTGGGCCTGTCGCTCATCATCGTCCTCGGCCCCGAGCGCTTCCAGCAGTTCCTCGCCGGCTTCCGCGCTATCGACGAGTACTTCGAGGGCACGCCGCTCGAGGAGAACGTCGTCGCGCTCATGGGCCTCATGAACGTGTGGTACGTGAACTTCTTCGGCGTCGACACCCACGCCGTGCTCCCGTATACGCAGTATCTGCACCGTTTCCCGGCCTACCTGCAGCAGCTCACCATGGAGTCCAACGGCAAGCAGGTCCGCTGGGACGGCAGCGCCGTCACCTGCCACACCGGCGAGGTCTTCTGGGGCGAGCCCGGCACCAACGGCCAGCACGCGTTCTACCAGCTGATCCACCAGGGCAACGTGATGGTCCCCGCCGACTTCATTGCGTTCGCCAACACCCACAACCCGGCTCAAGACAACGGCCAGGACGTCCACGAGCTGTTCCTCGGCAACTTCCTGGCCCAGACCAAGGCCCTCGCCTTCGGCAAGACGGCCGATGAGGTCCGCGCGGAGGGTACGCCCGAGGAGATCGTCCCCGCCCGCGTGTTCGAGGGCAATCGCCCCACCACGTCGATCTTCGGCGACACCCTCACCCCGTTCGCGCTCGGCGAGCTCATCGCGCTCTACGAGCACATCACCTTCGTCGAGGGCACCGTCTGGGGCATCGACTCCTATGACCAGTGGGGCGTCGAGCTGGGCAAGCAGCTCGCCAAGCAGATCACCCCTGCGTTCCACGATGACGAGGCGCTGGCGGCCCAGGATGCCTCCACCCGCGCGCTCATCGAGTTCTACCGCTCCGCGCGCAAGTAGCGCCCATCACGTGTTCGCATGATCGGGCCGCATCGGTTCACCCCGGTGCGGCCCTCTTTTCAAGGGGAAGGGTGCGGGGGAATGGCTCGAAGAGCGTATCCGAGGTTCTGCAGCGCCATCGTCGATGACCTGCTCGGGCTGCTCCGCGAGGAGCTCCGGGGCCTGCCCGGCGACGAGCGCGAGGACGGCCTGTGCTGGCTTTCGCTCGATTACGGCACGGATGGCGTGACGCAGAGCGTCGATTACAGCCGCCGCGCCGCTCGATTGGCGTACCTGCTGCGGTATTTCTTCGCGTACTCGCGCGAGTACTGCATGATGTACCGCGACGTCTTGAAGGACATGAGGCCCCGTGGCGAGCTGTCCGTATGCTCCCTTGGATGCGGCGCCGAGGTCGATCGGTGGTCCCTGTTGCGCGCGCTCGCGCTCGACTCCCTCGAGGATTGGCGCGCCGACACGCTCGTCAGATATCGAGGGTTTGACATCCAGGACTGGAGTCGCGAGGCGAGCCTGCTGTGGGAGGGCGGTGACGACGGCTCCGCGCGCGCCGATTGGGTCGCGGGTGCGCTCGCCTTCGCCGACGGCGTGGAGGACGGGTCGCTCACCCCCGATATCATCTGCTTTCCCAAGTCCGCCATGGAGATCCGCTCCAACGATCAGGTGTGGGCGAGGGTCTGCCGGGCCCTGGGGAGGCTCGACGCCGATGAGCTGAGCATCGCGATCTCCCGCTCGCAGGTGTACCCGAGCGTGCCGTTCTTCGATGATCCCGCCTGGCGGCAGGCGGGGGAGGCCGAGGCCCCTCGCGCCGATGTGGGGCAGACGATGCGCGGCATCGTGATGGACCTCGTCGCCGCTGTGCAGAAATCGGGATTCGGGAGCGTCGAGATGAGGGTGGTCGATGCGGCCACGCATGACGCCGCGGACGAGTGCCCCTGCCCCGATGACCCGTATTCATGGAGGCGCACCACGATGGGCAGGGTGTTCACCGAGAGCATCTTTCCATCCCAGCGCGATGCGATCACGTCCCTGCATGAGCTGTGCCCTCATTGGAGAGATGGGGAGGGTTGCACGAAATCAGATGCGCCGGCGGGGTGGTTCGACCTCTCAAATCCGGATATGTGCCGTAAGACCGACCGATTCCCCATGGGCATCCGCTCGTTCGCGCCGCAAGACGACAGTCCGGCGGAGTTCCGCGCGTGCTATGCGATCCTGCGCTTCACGAGGGAGTAGGACCGAATGATCATCAGCGCGAGCAGGCGGACTGACATACCGGCGCTGTACGCCGAATGGTTCGAGCGGCGCATCCGCAAGGGGAGCGTCTGCGTGCGCAACCCCCTGAACGCGCACCAAGTGAGCCGCGTGTCGCTCTCTCCGGACGTCGTCGACTGCATCGTCTTCTGGACCAAGAACCCCCGCCCGATGCTCGGTCGCCTCGATTGCCTGAGGGACTACCTGTATTACTTCCAGTTCACGCTCACCGGCTACGGTCGCGATGTGGAGCCCCACGTGCCCAACAAGCGCGAGGGGCTGATCTCGACTTTTCGCGAGCTGTCCGAGCGTATCGGGCCCCAGCGCGTCATCTGGCGCTACGACCCGATCATGTTCAACGGGAAGTACACCCTCGAGTACCACCTGCGGGCCTTCGAGTCCATCGCAGGGGCCCTCGAGGGGGCCACGGAGCGCTGCGTCATCAGCTTCGTGGATATCTACGCCCGCAATCGGGGCAGGATGGGCGAACTGGGCCTGGTCGAGCTTCCCGAGGACGAGCTGAGAGCCTTCGCGCGGGAGCTGACCTCGACGGCGTCCGCCCACGGGATGGAGGTCGAGAGCTGCGCGGAGACGATCGATCTGGCGGATTGCGGCGTGCGCCACGGCAGCTGCATAGACGCGGTGCTCATCGAGCGGCTTGCGGGCGCGGGCATCAAGGTCAAGAAGGACCCCTCCCAGCGCGCCGCCTGCGGGTGCGTGGCGAGCGTCGACATAGGCTCGTACGACACATGCCGCAACGGCTGCGTGTACTGCTACGCGACGCGCTCCGACCGGGCCGTGGCGAGCGCGTGCGCGCGCTACGACGTGGACTCCCCGCTGCTGTGCGACGCGCTCCGCGAGGATGATGTGGTGAGGGACCGCAAGATGGTCTCGCTGCTCGAGCGGCAACTGGGCTTGGGAATCTAGGGCCCCGCGCCCGGGCACGCCCGCGGTCGGGATGCCCGCGATCATGGCGCCCGCGGGCGAAGCCGCCACGATTAGGCTTCGAGCCCCTCGCGCACCACGGTCAGAAGCTCGTCTTCGCACGAGGCGGGGTAGATGCAATACGAGGCCCCGTCCTTCCGGTCCTCGACGGTCTTCTCCCGGATGCCGAGCCGCCTGCCCAAGGGCGTTGCGAACCATCCCTCCTCGCGCCTCTCGATCAATCCGGCGTCTTGGAGCGCCCGGTTGACGTCTTGCGCGCGAAGGGCGCGCGGCATGGAGCCCGACTCCCTCCAGCCGCGCAGGATCTTGCTGATGGGTCGAGCCTCGTCGTCCTCGGCCACGGCCTTCCCGACTTGCGCTTTTATGTCCGCGCAATCGGGCATCGCGCACTCATCCAGGTCGAAGGCGGGGTTGATGGTCGGCCAGCTCCCGGCCCCGCATTCCAGCTGCCCGTCGATGAGCCTCTCGATGGTCGCGAATCCCCGGGAGGCGCTCCCGCCGGTCCCCGCGAGACGCTCGGTCTCGCATGCGGAGGTGCCGTTTGTGGCGAGCCTGAGCATCGTGAATGTGTAGGGGCCGCCGCTCGCGGCGCGCATGACGCCGAGGGAGTCGTTGCCATGCAGCAGCATCGCGCCCATGTCGAGCGCGATGGCGTCCTTCTTGCGGTAAGCCTGCCTGCGATAGGCGAGCTTCCCCTCGCAATCGGAAGCATCAGCGGGGCTCACGTAGCGATGCTGGCCGCCGTCGACCTCGATGCAGAGCACGATCCGACGCGTCGAGCGCTCGTAGAGGACGAAATCGAAATGCGACTCGTAGCCCTCTTCGCACTCCATGATGAAGGCCCGCTTGCTCGCGGCGTCGAACTCCCCGTCGTCGGTGAGTCGACCGCTGAGCGCCCGCTCGGAGAAGCACGCGCTCAGCGGCACGTTGCGGGCGACCGCCATGCCGCGCCGCTCGAGGTCCACATCGGCGAGCGCGAGGCACAGGGCGAGCTCGGCGGAAGAGTCCTCGGACTTCACGTGCGAGTGTATGACGGGAACGCGATCGAACGCGGAGTCGAGCGCCGTGCGGTGGAAACCGTAGCCGTAGCGGCTCTCGGGGAAGCCCACCTCCCCCGTGAACGACGGAGACGCCGGGTCGGTGCGCGCCCTCACGTAGTCCACGAGCTTCTGCAGGAAGCGCTCGCGCTCCTCGCGCTGCATGCGCTCCCGGTCCGAGAGCCCCTTGGCTGCGGCTCCGCCCGAAGGGGGGACGAAGGCGCCCGTGAGGGCGAGCTGCGTGTCTCGGGACATGAGGCTCGAGGAGCAGATCACCACGAGCTCGTCCTTGGCGCGCGAGGCGGCCACGTTGACGAGCGAGCGCCCCTGCGACCACGGCCAGTCCCAGTCCCCGTCCTCCACGGGCAGGAGGTAGACCGCGTTGTACTCCTGGCCTTGCGTCTTGTGGACCGTCAGGCCGGTGCGCTGCCAGGCATCGCCGTCCTCACGCCTCTTTCCCTTGCCGCCCGGTGCGCCCGTTCCGCCCTTGTCCTCCCCGGGGAAGAGCAGGTCGACTGCCCTTGCTCCGACCTCGCTCGCCAAGCGCTCGTATAGCGCCTGGAGCTGCCCGCGGAAGGGCGAGATGATGCGCACGGAGAAACCGTCGTCTGCCTCGAGGCGGGCGCGCAGCCGCGGCCACTCCTCGCGCATGAAGATCTCGATCTGCCTCCTGTTCTCCTTGCTGCTCTGCGCGGGGGAGATCCTTGCCCCGTCGTCCTTGCCGCCCTCGGCCGGGTGCCGCGTGTCTTCCGCGTCGGGTCCGTCCGCCGCGTGGGCGGCGTCGGCCGGGGCGCCGGCCGCCATGGCGGCGTCGGCGCGGTGCGGCTCCCAATAGTCGCCCTCGAACCAGCGGATGCGGATGGGGGTCTGGACGTTCCCGTCGTAATCGGGCGTGCGCACGTCGAGCCGCTCGCCGCGCGGGGCGTAGACCTCCTCGCTGCAGAAGCCGATGATGCCCGGATGACATCGGAAATGCTCGTTGAGGAAGGTGCGGGGCGCTCCCAGGGGCTCGAACACCGTCTGCGCGGATGCGAGGATGCTCATGCCGTCGCCCGTGAGGGGGTCCTGCATGGCGTAGGGGGAGCCGGGTTCGGGCACGGGCGCGCCGGCCCTCTGGGCGGCCCTCGCCGCGGTGCGCCCGGACTCGGCTTGGAAGACGGGCGGCAGCTGCTCGGTGTCACCCACCAGCACGAGATGGCGGGCGCTGCTCATGGCGATGAGGGCGAGCGCGGGCGCGCATTGGGACGCCTCGTCCATGATCACGTAATCGAATTGATGGGCGTCTCCGTCGGCGAAGCACTTCTTGAGCGAGTGGATGGTGCTCGTGATGAAGGGCCGGCGCGAGAGGAACCTCCCGGCGGTCAGGTCGGGCTCCCACCCGCCCGTGTCCTGTCGGTCGTTGTGGAGGGCGCCGTCGCCGCCGCCGACGCGGAACTGCGCCTCGTCCGGATGGGCCGCGTTCCACGCGGAGCGCATCTGCACGCTGCCCAAGGGGGCGTAGGAGCCGAACAGGCGATGCCGCCTGGGCTCCTTTTCCGGGGAGGCGCCGGCGTATCCGGCCACCTTCTTGGTGATGTTGGCGAGCGCGTCGCGATTGGTGGACACCACGGCCACGGTGGCGCCGCGGGCGAGCATGCACGAGGCCATGTTGAGGATGGTCTCCGTCTTGCCGGTGCCCGGGGGGCCCTGCACGAGCGAGATGTCCGAGTCGAGGGCGCGCCGCACCGCGAGCCGCTGCCGCGCGTTGAGGGAGAAGCGCCCCTCGAGCATGCCCGCATCGACCTCGCCATCATCCGCCTCGCCGAACGCGAGGCGCGCCCGGGCTCCGTCGTCGCTCAGGTAGGCGCGGCACAGCGCGTTGAGGTTCCGCCCGGATGCCGGGTCGGCCCCATTGCCCGCCAGGGGGTCGCGGTAGAACCAGCCTATGTCCCAGGGCTGCGTGGTGGACGCGTCCCCATCGGGATAGGTCCCCGCCTCCGCCGCGATGCGGAAGAAGGCCAGGGTATCTGCGAATGCGCTCATGAGGGCTCCTTTGCATGGCCGCGCCGCCGCCGGTCAGTGCGCGGCGCGCATCGCGTCTAGCGAGTGAACGGCGGCTCCTCGTCGAGCATCATTATAAAATCTGGCGCAAAGGGATCCTCGGGCTCGTCTGCGGGTCCGTCGATTGCTGTGGGCTCGCCGCAGGCCCCGCCCGCCCCGCGTCGCGCCGCCTCGGCCTCCGCCCAGCTGAGTGCCTCGGCGTGCAGCGGGTGGGTCTCGACCTCGTAGCGCTTCACGAGCTCGCCTGCCCTCCCGCGCAAGAAGAGCCACGAGCGGTCGAGCGGGGTGGTCATCAGCGCGCTGACGGGTTTGTTCGCGCGCTCGCGGTAATGGCGAGCCGTCTCGACATCCTGGAACGCGAGCACGAGCTGCGTGTCGCAGTTGCCGATGATGGTGTGGGCGCTCGACTCGCCGTAACGGTCCACCAGCTGGCTGGTGGTCTGGAGCAGCATGGTGCACCAGATGTTCTTGCTGCGCACGACCGAGATGGCCTGCTCGAAGTTGGGGATGAAAAAGTTGCCGAAGTCGTCCAGGAAGAGCCTGACGGGCACGGGCAGCGCACCGTCCGCCTGCGCGTCGGCCTCGCGCCCCAGGGAGGTGAGCGCCTGGGTGAGGAAGAGGTTGGTGAGGGGGTCCAGCGAGCGGTCCATGTCGGAGAGCGTCACGAACAGCGCCACGGGCTCGTGCCCCATGCGGGCGAAGTCGACCCGGTCGGGCCTCGCGTACAGGTCGAGCGCCTCGTCCAGCGCCAGGCACATGACCTTCTCGGCCAGGATGCCCATGATGCTGGAGTTCATCTTCTCGGCCCCGATGGTCGAGCGGTAGCGCAGGAATGACCTGGCGCAGTGGGTGCTCGGGTCGGTCTCGAGGGCCTCGCCGAGCAGGGCGAGGGTGCTGCCGTCGCCCAGCCCCTCGACCAGCTCGACCACGGAGCGAAACGTCTGCTCGCCCTCGGGGAGCTGCTCGACCGCGTATCCGATCAGGCATGACAGGAGGTTCGCCGCGGCGTTGTCCCAGAAGGGGTCCTTCATCGACTCGATGGGGCAGACCGCCTTGGCGATGGAGATGATGTCCTGCGCGCAGGGCCTGCCGCCGCGGTCGCGGTGGATGAAGGCGAGCGGGTCGTAGCCCACGGCCTGGGCGCAGGCGGGGGAGCCCGCGGTCATGTCGGAGAAGTTGATGTTCTGCACGCGGTAGCCGTGCGCGGCGAGCAGCGGCCCCATCTCGCGGCAGAGCAGGCCCTTAGTGTCGAGCACGATGAAGCTCGCGTTCATCTGCATGAGGTTGGGCTTGAGCACGTGGCGGGTCTTGCCCGAGCCCGAGGGCCCGATGACGAGCATGTTGTTGTTCAGGTGGGTGCGCCACGTGTCGATGTCGAGCGTGCGCCCATCGGCGAGGATGGCGGGGTTGGCGGTGGGGAGGTCGGTGCGGGGCATGGGTTAGCCCTCCTTTCGGGTGCTGATGATGCGGGTGGCGAAGCCGAGCTCGAGGGCGCGACCGGCGTCGAGGTAGGTGTCCTTGGCGGTGAGGGCCTGGATGCGCTTGAGCGTGAGCCCGGAGCGCTCGGCCAGGATTCCGTTGAGCGTCTTGCGTCGCGCCATGAGACGGCGGCTCGTCTCCTGGACGGCCAGCGCGGAGCCGCCCGCCCCCTGCGGGATGAGCGGGTCGTGGATCATGAGCTCCGCATGGGGGAGCATCTCGCGCTCGTCGCCCGCCATGAAGATGATCGATCCCATGGACGCCGCGAGCTCGGTGCACACCGTGCGCACGGGGCACGAGACGGTGCGCAGGGCGTCGTAGATGGCCAGCCCCGCGCTCACGCCGCCGCCGGGGCTGCTCACGTAGACGGTGATGGGGGAGACGGGCTCCTCGCGCTCCAGGCCGGCGGACGTCTCGCGGACGATGAGGGGGGAGGGGTTGGCGTTGGTGTGCATGCTCGTTCCTTTCGGTGTGTTGCGGTCTTGACGGTCGAGGTGGTCAGGAGGCGTTCGCCAGGGCGGCGCTCAGGCGGGTCTTGAGGACGGTCGGAGAGCCCTCGGGCACCTCATCTGGGAGCAGGGCCCCGCACTCGTATAGGGCGGCGAGGGGCTTGACCAGGCACATCCGCACGGCGCGGGCCCGATCGGGCGTGTCGTTCGCGCGCTCCGGGTTCCACGACCGGTCCTCCACGAGCGACGGAATCGCCTCGTAGGCGAACAGCCACGGGTCGCGCCTGAGCTTGGGCTGCAGCGCCCGCCTGATGGGCTCCATGACCGAGGCGTCGGCGCCGTGTTCCAGGAGCACGGCGGCGCATGCCGTGCACAGGTTGTTGGCGCCCATGGTTGCGAATCGGAAGAGCGCGGCGATCGACGTGGCGGAGCCGCGGTACTGAAGGCTGCCCGCGTTGAGCTGGACGGCATCGAACTGGTGAAAGGCGTGCTCTTTCGGGAAGTAGCAGGGGATCCACATGTAGGGGAACGCGTCCCTTGCCGGGGGCCTGATCGAGGGCTCGATCTTCTCGAGCGGCAGCAGCAGCGCGCAGGTCGCCTGCTGGAGTTCGAGCAGATCATCCGGGGGCAGGCCCCCATCGAGGTCGAAGGCGCGCCACGCCTGCTCGAGGTGCCAGGCGGCCGAGGCGATGCTGCGCCCGCATGACCGGACGGCGCCGTATGGGTCCGGGGCGGTACCTGGGTCGAGCGACGCGGCGCTCCGCAGTAGGTTGCGCGGCCGCTCGTCGCGCTGCAGGCAGAAGTCGATCTTGAGCGACGCGAAGCCTCGCACGATCAGTTTGGCGAAGGCCGGCGTGCATTGGTGGTCGCGGATGGACCTGACGCGATCGCCCACGCCGAGCTCATCTGCGTCTGGGATGAAATCCGCGAGGGTCCACTCGTGGTACGCGTTGTCGGTTCCGTCAAGCATCGTGCTTCCTTTCCGGCGGCGGGAGGGCCGTCAGGGTCGGGTGCGCCGCCCTGGCGCGACCATGCGCCGGGCGGTGCGGGACAAGGTGGGACGAGAAGTCGGGATGGCGGTATCCCTCAGGTCCTACAGCAGATGCTCCGATTTGATTGTGTGAAAGAAAGTGGTTGTGCTCATATGCTCGGACATCTCTCTCGCTCAAACGCTGGGTACAGGCTGCTTACTTCTCATACGCTAAAAGATACGCGGATGTTCCGCGTCGGGTGCCCCCCACTCTAAGGTCTGCGCGTCGGGGACGCAAGGGGTTTTTGAAAATAATCTCTTCGAGCCCGGGCCGCGCCGGGGATTCCCGTAGCATGGGAGCCACATGAGGGTCGCGCGGCCGCATGCTCGGCGGGACCGCGCAACGGTTGAGGGGAAGGGGCCCGCACATGGCCATCAAGGCGATCGCGCTCGACATAGACGGAACGCTCACGAACGACGAGAAGGTCGTGACGGCGCGCACGAGGGAGGCGCTGCTCGCCGCGCAGCGCTCCGGCGTGCGGCTCATTCTCTCCTCAGGGCGGCCCATCCAGGGCCTGCGCGCGCTCGCCGCGGAGCTCGGCCTGCCGGCCAACGGCGGCCTGCTCGTGGCGTTCAACGGCGCGCACGTGGTGGACGCGCGGACCGATGAGGTCCTGTTCGACCAGCCCATGGATCCCTCGGTCCTTGCCGCGCTGGTGGGGCACGTGAGGGAATTCGACGTCATCCCGTGGATCACCGAGGGCGCCCGCCTGTACGTGGAGCGTGGCATGAGGCACGTCATCACCTACCGCGGCGAGCCCCTTGATATCGTGGAATACGAGCGCAAGATGTGCGACCTCGAGGTGTGCGAGGTCGACGATCTGCTCGAGGTGTGCGGGCGCCCGCAAGACAAGCTCCTGTGCGCCTCCGAGCCCGAGTACCTGCGCGAGCACTGGCGCGCCATGAACGCGCCGTTCGCGGATGCGCTCTCGGGCATGTTCACCGCCGATTTCTACTTCGAGTTCATGGCGCCCGGCATCAACAAGGGCAACGCGTTGGCCGGCGCTCTGCCCAAACTGGGGATAGACGCCTCCGAGGTCGTCGCGTTCGGCGACGGCGAGAACGACATGGCCATGCTCAAATGGGCGGGCATGGGCGTGGCCATGGGCAATGCCGGGGACTCCGTCAAAGCGGTGGCCGACCGCGTGACCGGCACGAACAACGAGGACGGCATCGCCGACGCGTTGGCCGAGATTCTGGTATAAGAATCCTGTTACGGAGGGAAAGGGAAGATCACATGATGCAGGACGGCTTTCCATTTCAGGCGGTCATCTTCGATATGGACGGGGTGATCGTCGACAGCGAGCGCTTTTACTACGACCAGCTTGCCGAGATGTACTCTGCCGCCGGGATGCCCGTTGCGCATGAGGAGCTCTGTCGGGCGGTGGGCGCATCGTACAAGGACTTCCAGGGCAATCTCGCCCGCTGGTTCGCTATGGGCGGCGTGGACCTGAGCGTCGAGGAGGCCGAGGCGCGTTACGACGCTTGGGCGGAAGAGCATCCCGCGGATTACGCCGAGCTCCTCAATCCCGGTGTGCGCGAGACGGTCGCCGAGCTCAGGCGCCGGGGCGTGCGCGTGGCGCTGGCCTCCTCCTCGCCCATGGGCAACATCACCCACGTCCTCGACGTGTGCGGGCTCACCGGGGCGTTCGAGTATGTGATCAGCGGCGAGCAGTTCCATGAGAGCAAGCCCAACCCCGAAATCTACCTCCATACGCTCGATCTGCTGGGCCTTCCCGCCTCGGTGTGCTGCTGCGTGGAGGATTCCGTTCCGGGCATCACCGCAGGCAAGGGCGCTGGTCTGACGGTTATTGCCAAACGCGAGGATCGATTCGGCTTCTCCCAAGATGCCGCCGACTTCATCGTCGATTCCATTCCGGATGTGCTCAAGGTCGAGGCCGGTCGGTAGCGCGGCCGCGCGGCATCTCCTGTTGGGAAAAATCATGACCTTGATACCGAAGATGTGATTCGGGGAATGCATCATGCCCGGCCTGCTCGGCCTTGGTGCCTTCGGCCTGTACTACTGGCTGCTCTCCAAGAAGGTCAACCCTTCCATTCTCATCATCGCGACCATGGTCATCGGCATTTTTGGTGCCTACTTCGGATTCCTCGCCTAATTTGATCGCATAGACGGTCGAAGAGATTTGCCCCCAAACGGATGCGGCGGCCTTCGGGTCGCCGCATCCGCTATTTCGAGCCTATGCAGGGGCTCGCGATTGGTCTGGTTGGGGGGCACGGTTAACCTTGAGGGTCTAAATCACCCTCAAGCACTCTCTTTTCAAACTAAACATCATAGACATCTCATACCAATATTGAATTGGGGTAGGGCCATCGCTACACTGTTGGAGTATCAAGGTGGGAGTCGCAAGGGCCCCATCGACATCCTCGGTATGGAAGGGGTGCACGTGAACGCACACGACCTGATTGCGGACATTCTCGAGAAAAAGGGCTCCATCGACAGCGTGTTCTGGATTGCCTGCGGAGGGTCGCTCATCGACCTGCTGCCCGCGCACGCCCTGGCGCAGCGCGAGGGGACCACGTTCAGCTCCGACGCCTACACCGCGCGCGAGTTTGACATCATGCGCCCCAAGCGACTGGGCGAGCGTTCCCTGGTCGTCGCGTGCAGCCATTCCGGGAACACGCCCGAGGTCATCCGGTCGTGCAAGATCGCGCACGAGGCCGGGGCGGCGGTCATCACATTCACCAATCAGGAGGGTTCGGGCATCGACCTGGACCTGTGGACCTCGTGGGTGTACCCCTGGAGCGATGACGTCTCGCAGCTCAAGGTCCCCGCGGGCATAACCCTGCTTCTCGCCGGCGAGCTGCTCGACCAGCAAGAGGGCTATGCCGACCTCAACGACCTGTACGAGGGCGTCGCCGTGATGGACCAGATCCTGCCCGCCGCACGCATCAAGGTGAACGAGGAGCTGGGGGAGCGCTTCGCGGCCCTGTGCCAGGAGCACCCGTTCCTCTACATCTTGGGTTCCGGTCCCAATTTCTCGCAGGCCTACGGCTTCGCCATCTGCTCGCTGCAGGAGATGCAGTGGCAGGACTGCGCCTACATCCATTCGGGGGAGTACTTCCACGGGCCGTTCGAGTGCACCGAGCCCGGCGTGTTTTATTTCCTCCAGATGGGTTCGAGCGAGTGCCGCGCCATGGACGAGCGCGCCCTGGCGTTCCTGAAGACCCACACGGACACGCTCATGGTGCTCGACGCGATCGAGTACGGCATGGACCGGGTGCCCGAGGGGGTTCGGGCGTATCTCGACCCGATCTTGTTCTACGCGATGAACGTCGAGCTTCGCGCCGCGCGTGGCAAGGTCTTCGACCACGACCCGTCCGTCCGCCGCTACATGGGCGTCGAGAAGTACTAGGCGCCCACGGCGTCACAGGCCCAGAAGTCGGGAGCTCGTCTGCGCGATATGCGCGGCGAGCTCTTCGCGTTTCGCGCCGCGAATATGCGCGAGGGTATCGAGGGCCCGCACGAGCGAGCGCTCGAGTTCCTCGGCAGAGTAGGGGGCGTCGAGCTGCGGCGGGGCGTCAGACTCGAGATGGAGCCGGCTCAAGGGCATCTGCCGCGCGTACTCGCGCCCCCGTTTGGAGGCGAGCATGCGCTCGTTTACGGAGATATGGCATCCAAGCCGGCGTAGGCGGTCGAAATCCGCGGAGCTTCCCGAGAACCAATGGAAGATGCAGGCGGCATTGCCGGGAAGACGATGGCGCTCGAGGATGTCGAGCGCCTCGGATGCGGCGCGCACGGCGTGGATGGACAGCACGCGCCCCTCGCGCGGATGCGCGGCGCACGCCTCGACGATGCCCTCAAAGGCGGAGAGCTGGGCCTGTCGCGTGCCGGCATGCGCGCCGGAGAAGTCGAGGCCGACCTCGCCGACAAGATCCCACGAGGCGGCCATCTCGGCTATTCGGGCGCCTTGCCGTTCTCCCTCGGTTCCGCCGGCGACCCACCAGGGATGCAGGCCCGCGGCGACGCGCACGTTTGGGCGGCTGGCGAACGCGGCCTGGGCGCCTTGTGCGTCATCGGGCCCGACCGTCGTGCACAGGACGGCGACGTCCAGCTCGAGGGCACGCGCTGCCATCTCGCCCGCGTTCGTCATGCGGTCGAGGTGGCAGTGCGTGTCCACGAGTCGCCATGGGTGCGTCGGCCCGTTCGGGTCGCCTCGCCCGGTCATGCCCGCCCGCCGCGTTTGCCCGCCAGCGCGCCCCTCTGCGCGGCGTCGTGCATGGAGAGCGCGGCGGAGACGTCATCGCCTTCGCCCAGGCCCGAGATGTGGCGCAGGACCTCGCCGGCGATCATTTGGCCCATGATGGGAGGCATGAAGCTCGCGGTGCCAAGGTCGGTGCGCTCGGAGCGGGCGGCCCCGGGGGCGGCGGCGATGCGCACCGGCTCCTCACAGGAGTAGAGGACGCGCAGGCGGCGGATGCCACGCTTGCGGCACTCCTTGCGCATGATGCGCGCGAGCGAGCAGTTGACCGTCTTGTGCACGTCGGCGATGCGCAGGCACTCGGGGTGGATCTTCTTGGCGCCGCCCATGGAGCTGATGAGCTCGAGGCCGCGCTCCTGCGCCAGCGCGGCGAGCGCGAGCTTGGTGGACACGGTGTCGATGGCGTCGACCACGTAGTCGATGCGCCCGCCCGCTTCCTCCAAGCAGGTGGCGTAGAGATCCTCGAGGTTCTCGGCCAGCACGAAGGCGTCGTGCGCGAACACGCGGCAGCCGGGGTTGATGTCCGCGATCATGCCCGCCATGACGTCGACCTTGCGCCGCCCCACGGTGCTCTCGAACGCGATGGCCTGGCGGTTTATGTTGGAGGGAGCGACCACGTCCTTGTCCACGATGATGAGGGTGCCCACGCCCCCGCGCGCGAGCGCCTCGATGCAGCTCGAGCCCACGCCGCCGCAGCCGAGCACGAGCACACGGGCGTCCTCGAGGCGCGCGAGCCGATCGTCGCCGAGCATGACGCGCAGGCGGTCCTTCATCGTTTCCATAGGGGCTCCTCATGTGCGGTCGCGGGCTCTTTCTTTGCAGGTATTGTACCAACCTCGAGTTCGACTGCTTCGCGGCGGGTCCCGCCATCCTGCTTGCCGATTCGGGCTTGGCCCGAGGGGTCCGATTGAGGTAGAGAATTCCTGCAGCGGCGGGTTTCATGCGACAATGGACGGGACGGACGAGTTTGTTCCCCAAATTTGTTCCCCAATTATGAAGACCCCGTGACAACCCAGCTCAGAAAGGGTGAAATCGGAAATGGCCGAATTCATTTACCAGATGTATCAGGCGCGCAAGGCGCATGGCGACAAGGTCATCCTCGACGACGTGACCCTGTCCTTCTATCCGGGCGCCAAGATCGGCGTCGTGGGCCCCAACGGCATGGGCAAGTCCACGTTGCTCAAGATCATGGCCGGCCTCGAGGAGGTCTCCAACGGCGACGCGCGTCTCACCCCCGGCTACACCGTGGGCATCCTGCAGCAGGAGCCGCCGCTGGAGGAGGACAAGACCGTCATCGAGAACGTCCGCCTGGCCTTTGCCGACATGGTCGCCAAGGTCGAGCGCTTCAACCAGATCTCGGTCGAGATGTGCGACCCCGATTGCGACATGGACGCGCTCATGGCCGAGATGGGCCGTCTGCAGGACGAGATCGACGCCGCCGACGGCTGGGACATCGACTCCAAGCTCGGCCAGGCCATGGACGCCCTGCAGCTGCCCGATTCCGACATGCCGGTGAACGTGCTCTCCGGCGGCGAGCGCCGCCGCGTGGCCCTGTGCAAGCTGCTGCTCGAGGCCCCTGATTTGCTGCTGCTCGACGAGCCCACCAACCACCTGGACGCCGAGTCCATCCTGTGGCTCGAGCACTTCCTCAAGAACTACCCCGGCGCCGTGCTCGCGGTAACGCATGACCGTTACTTCCTGGATCACGTGGCCGAGTGGATCTGCGAGGTCGACCGTGGCCACCTGTACCCCTACAAGGGCAATTACTCCACCTACCTGGAGACCAAGGCCGCCCGCGCTGCCGCCCAGGGTCAGCGCGAGGAGCGCCTCGCCAAGCGCATCGCCGCCGAGCTCGATTGGGTCCGCTCTTCCCCGAAGGCCCGCCAGGCCAAGAACAAGGCCCGTCTGGCCCGCTACGAGGAGATGGAGGCCGAGGCCCGCGCCAGCCAGAAAGTCGACTACACCGATATCCGCATCCCCGTGGGCCCGCGCCTGGGCTCCAAGGTCCTGGTGGCCGAGCACCTGCACAAGGAGTTCGACGGCCGCGTCCTCATCGACGACCTCTCCTTCACCCTGCCCCGCAACGGCATCGTGGGCGTGATCGGCCCCAACGGCGTGGGCAAGACCACGCTGTTCAAGACCATCGTGGGGCTGGAGCCGCTCACCAGCGGCAGCCTGGAGATCGGCGAGACCGTCAAAATCTCCTACGTGGACCAGATGCGCGGCGGAATCGACCCCGGCAAGACCCTGTGGGAGGTCGTGTCCGACGGCCTGGATATCATGCAGGTGGCCGAGAATGAGGTTCCGAGCCGCGCCTACGTGGCGAGCTTCGGCTTCAAGGGTCAGGATCAGCAGAAGCGCGCCGGGGTGCTGTCCGGCGGCGAGCGCAACCGCCTGAACCTCGCGCTCACCCTCAAGCAGGGCGGCAACCTTCTGCTACTCGACGAGCCCACCAACGACCTCGACGTCGAGACTCTCTCCGCGCTTGAGTCGGCGCTGCTGGAGTTCCCCGGCTGCTCCGTCGTCATATCCCACGACCGCATGTTCCTGGATCGCGTCGCCACCCACATCCTCGCTTGGGAGGGCACCGACGAGAACCCCGGTAACTGGTATTGGTTCGAGGGCAACTTCGAGCAGTACCAGGAGAACCGCATCGCCCGCCTGGGCGAGGACGCCGCCAAGCCGCATCGCGTGCACCGCAAGCTCACGCGCGACTAACGGGCATCCGATTTTCAATGAGGGCCGTCGATGTGAATCGACGGCCCTATTTCCATGCGTCGACGGTGCCGCGAGGGGCTGCAGACATAAAGTCGGGGCCGCAGGCGGTGGCTAGGGCAAAGGCTGACCCGCAGATGATGCCGCGGACAAAAGTTGGACCGGGTGGGTCTCCTCCTTGGGGGCAGCTGCGGGAAATGTTGCAGTGAATTGACGTAATCCAAAGTGGCCGAGAAAACGTCCGGGGCCTTACCTGCGGGAATTCCAGGAATCAGTTGACATTGCCCGGCCGCCCCAGAATCCACTGCAACATTTCTCAGCGAACATGCCAACTGGCGCGTTGGGCCGGCTTACACCGGTCCAACGTTATGCGCGCAGCCTCAGGATTTGCCTGACATGGCTGCGCTTGTGCGGGTTTTGCGCTACTCGACGGTGGCGAGTTCCCACTGGAGTCCGGTGCCACTGCGCTTTTTAAGGCCGATGCGGATCGGCTCGATGGAGTCCACGTGCTGGATACGCAGGGGGAAGGTCGCGCGGGCGCGCGTGCCCGCGATTAGCTCGAGCGCACGGGCGCGCGCATAGTCCTCGGCGAGGAGCGCGAAGACGTCGGTGCCGTAGGGGAGAAGTTCGCACAGCTCGGCAACCCTGTCGCTGGCGAGATACACGTCGGTCGAGAAGTCCGCGGGGTAGGATGCGAGGACCTCGGGGGAGAGGGGCTCGGGTCGTGTGGGCTCAGGCCGCGCTGGCTCAGGCCGCGCGGGCTCGCGCTGCGAGGGGGATGCCGGTGCGCCCTCGACGACGACTTCGGGCTGCACGGGGGAGGGTTGAGCGGGAGCGGTGACGGCCTGGGCCTGTGCGGGTGAGGCCGCGGGTTTCACGGGCTTGGGGGCCGGTGGCGTTGCGGGCCGTGCCGCCTTCACGGAAGGCGTGGAGGCGACGGGGGTCGGCGCAGGCGCGCTTTCGCGCTGGACGTGGCGCTCGGGCACCGGCGCGGTGACGGGATGCGAGACGAGTTTGGTCTCGCGGTCGATGCCGCTGTAGGGGTCGTATGTCACGGTGAGCGCGATTGCGGGAGAGGGGTCCGCCACGGTCTCGTGGGCTTCGATATCCGCAGGTGCGCCCTCGTTCGCGTTTGTGTTTTCATCAGCGGGCGCCGCCTCAACGACGGGCTCGGACTTGGGTTCGACGGCGGGCTCGAGCTCGGCCTTGATGACGCTTTCGGGTTCGGGCTGGGCCTCGACGGCGGGCTCGACGGAGGGCTCGGGCTCTGCTATGGGCTCGGATGCCGCGACGGGTTCGGGCTCGATCCGCTTGACGCGCTTGGGGCGCACGGGTTTGAGCGACTTGTCGGCCTTCTTGCACTTCCAGGGTTTGTTGGCCTTGGAAGCGGAGTCCGACTGCGACTGCTTGCCGGAGGTGAGGGCCGCGAGGGCGTCGTCCCAGGCGGGCTGGGAGATGACGGTCGCGTAGATGCGGCCCCCTTTGAACACCGTGAGCTTGATGAACTCGTCAAGCGTCTCGAGGAGCGCCCGCGTGCTGTCAAAGCCCAGGTCGTCTGCGGTCATGCGGTCGCTCGCGAGGGCCTCCTCAACGGCCGGCAGAAACGTCTGCTTGCCGCAGCCGAGCTCCTGGGAAAGAAGGCGATAGAGGTAGATCCGGTTGCCCGGGGTGAGCGTGGGGGATTCTTGAATGCGTGCCATGTGGGTCCTTTTCCGTTTGAGTTCAGGAACCCATGGTAGCATCCAGCCGCCCGGGACGTGCGGGTCCCCTCGATGTGGGGCCGCCTCACCGCCCCGTGCGGCCTTTTTCGCGACTTACGCGCCGTTCGGGTCGATGCCCGCACCGGATGCGCCGGCAGCGGATCCAGCGCCCTTTGAGGGCGATTGCGCGGGCCGGCTGGATGATGGGGAGGCGTCGGAAGAGGGCGTGCCGGACGGCGAGTCGCCCGGAGCGGGCGCCGCTCCATCGCCGTCGGAAGCGGCATCCGAACCGGTACCGCCGCTCGCGGCGGGGTCCTTTTGCGGCGTCCCCTGCGACCCTCCCTGCTCGTCGCCGGTCGTCGCGGCGGGCGGGGTCACCGGCGCCTCGTCGGCGCCATCCAGGCCGGCATCCGTGCCAGTGGCGTCTTGCGGTCGGCCGTCGTCGGGAATCGGTTCCGCTGCCGGCTGCTCGGACGCGACGGGTTCCTGGGCACTCGGCTGGAAGATCGGCTCGGTCTTGGCCCCAAGGCCCTCGCCCGCGGTTCCGAGCATGATGACGCCTGCCGTGGCCGCCACCGCGGCGAGCGCGATGACGGCGGACGCCAGGGCGACCTTTCGCTTGCTCGCGCTGCGCTCGGCCGCGGCCCTCGCCTGGAGTTTCGTGGGGGCGATTCGCGCGGTGAGGACCCGGCCCTCCGTCGCGGAGCCGCCCTGCCCCGCAACGCCGCCACGTGTCTGCGGCGTGGCGTGTCCCCGGGCGTCTTCCTGCCTTGGCCCCCCATGCGCGGACGCGGCGAGCATCTGCTTCTCCTTGAGCTTCTCCGCGCTCGCGTCGAGGGCGTTCCTGTACAGCTGCGAGCAGATGACCGTGACCATTGAGCTCACGGCAGCGCCGATGACGGACCCGGCGATGCCGATGCGCGAGGCGAGGAGCATCGACGTCGCCGCCGCCGCGGAGGCCGCTATGACCTGCGCCACGGAGATGCCGTCGAACAGGCCGCGACGCACCGCGATCGGCTGGGTGGACCCTATGCGGTTCTCGGGGGATCCCAGGTACGCGGCATACGGGCTCCGATGTTGTTCATCTTCAGTGAGCACCTGTGGTGCGGGCGCGCCGGTATGCGGGTCGCGCGCCGGCGCATCGGCGAACGGGTCGCGCGCGGGCGCGTCGGTGCGCATCTTGTCTTCTTGGGTCATCTTGCCGCCTCTCGTGATTGCTCACGAGATTCTCGTACCCATCTGCGGCAAAAACCACCCCACGCGCCCAAGCAACGCAAAGTTCCGACATACGAGGAAAGGGTGTGGAGAAGTGCGGCCCTCAGCTTAGCCGCGCAGTCGGGGCATGGGCTCCCAGGTCGCGTCGCGGTAGATCTTGCGCGCATCGCGCATGCCGCGGAAGAGCGCCGGCATGCCCGTCTTGAACTTGTGGTCGACGGCGATCAGGCGGATGACCTCCTTGGCGAAGGTCGCGGCGGTCCCCAGGCCGAACAGGAAGCGGTTGTAATCGCCGTGCAGGCGGAAGTACTGCATCATATAGCCGCGGTTGCGCATGATGTGGTAGCGGTTCATGTCGGACGTGCCGTTGAGCTGGCGCACGCCGGCGATGTCCCAGTTGGGGATGTCTCGGGTGCGCTGGAGGATGATATCGGGCACCACGATCGCCTCGGTGACCTTGGAGGCCAGGTAGCCGTAGACCGTGTCATCCCAGTAGATGAAGAAGCGCGGGTCGGGAAAGCCGATCTCGTCCACCACGCTGCGGGCGAACAGGCCGCCCTCGAAGCACATCGTGTTCATGGTCCGGTACCCCTCGTCGCCGAACGCCGCGGGGGCGATGGGATTGGGGATGCCCAGGGGGACGATGAAGTGATACTGCCAGTAGAAGGGGCCGCCGTCGTAGTCGTACCGGGAGCCTTGGACCACGCGGTGCGTCCGGGTCCAGGGCTCGAGTCGATCGAGCGCCTCGGGCACCACCATGACGTCGTCGTCCATGACCCAGAACCATTCGGCACCCAGCTCGTAGCCGCGCTTCACACCGGCGGAGAAGCCGCCGGCGCCGCCCAGGTTGTCCTCTTGCGGCGCATAGACCACGCGCGCGGTGCCGCCCTCCGCGTCGGGCGCGTCACCCTCGACACCCCAGAGGTCGTCGGTCCTGCGGCCGAGGTCCTCGACCATCTCGCGCGTGCGATTGGAATGCTCGTTGTCCACGATGATGATGCGCCATGGGGCGCGCGTGAGGGCGCAAAACGAGTCGAAGAGCTTGGCGAGCAGCTCCTGTCGCTTGAAGGTGACGACGACGATCGCGAGCTTGTCGATGTGGCCGGTGGTCGCGGCGCCCTCGGCGCTCGATGCGGTGGTGATGCGGGGCTGGTCGGTCACGGGGACGCCTTTCTGCGGTGCGGTCGGGGTGCTCAAGGTGTTATTGGCTATTATATGCCCAGAGCCGATTTGTATCGAGGAGGGGTCGCCGTGGGAAAGATGCTGTTCATCGGAGTCACATGCGTCG
This sequence comes from uncultured Collinsella sp., assembly GCA_902470815.1. Lineage (GTDB taxonomy): Bacteria > Actinomycetota > Coriobacteriia > Coriobacteriales > Coriobacteriaceae > Collinsella. The sequence continues at coordinate 102,308 of CABRHS010000004.1, read as the reverse complement.
ATGTGGTCATCAATGTGGACAAGCTGCCGTGCACGGCCGAGGACGTGGTGGTGTACGGCCAGAAGATGGCGCTCGGCGGCTGCGCGTTCAACGCGTTCTCCATCGCGCACGCGCTGGGCGAGCCCTCCGTCCTCTTCAGCCCTGTGGGCACGGGCGCGTTCGGCGATTTCGTTCGCAAGGGACTGGCGTCGGAGGGCGTCGAGGTGCTGGTCGAGAACGACGTCATGGAGAACGGCTGCTGCTACTGCTATGTCGAGCCCGACGGCGAGCGGACCTTCGTGTCCTACCACGGTGCCGATTACCACTACGAGCCCGAGTGGTTCGACGCGCTGGACATGGATGCGATCGACGCCGTGTACGTGTGCGGTCTTGAGATCGAGGACCCAACCGGCCCGGTCATCGTCGAGTTTTTGGAGCGGGCCTGCGCGGGCAAGGAGATCTTCTTCACGCCGGGTCCCCGCCCCGACGCGATTCCGCGGGACCTGCTCGAGCGCGTGTGCGCGCTCGGTCCCATGCTGCACATGAACGGGGACGAGGCGATGGCGCTCGCCGCGCGCCTATGCGACGGGGAAGAGGCGCGCGCGGACGTCCCGTCCGCGGTCAGGGCGCTTGCGCGCCGCGTGGGGAACAGGGTGTTCGCCACGCTCGGCGCCGATGGGTGCCGATACGACGATGGGTGCCGCTGCGGCATGGTGCCGGGGGTCGCGGCGCGCGTGGTCGACACGATTGGCGCGGGCGACTCCCACATCGGTGCGCTGATGGTCGGGCTCCATCGCGGCGAGGTTCCTGAGGAGGCCATCGCGCGCGCGAACCGCGTCGCCGCCGCCATCGTAGGCATCTCCGGCGCGCATGCGGACCCCGAGGCCATCCGTGCGGCGGCGCGTTAACCCCGGCCCTCGTCAGGCCTTCATGAAGACGAGCGTCTTGCGCGTCCCCTCGTCGCTCGAGAGCTCGGGGGCGTAGCGGAACCCCACGTCGAAGCCCTTGAGCTCATCGGTCATCTCGACTTCGCGTTCCGCCATCCAGCGAACCATGGACCCGCGGGCCGTCTTGCTCTCGGTTGATTTCTGCACGGGGCGCCCGTTGCGCAGGCTGCTCGAGAACACGCAGGTGGCGACCTCGGTGGCATCGTCCAGGTGTGGCAGGACCGCTTTCGAGTACTCGGCGCTCGCGAGGTTCACGATCGCGGGCCGGGCGCCTGCATCGCGCAGGGGGGCAGCCTGCGCGCCCCCGCCCGCCATTCCGCAGATCTCCCTCGCGATGCCGGGGCCCCAGAACGCATACAGGTTGCGTGCGCCTCCTATGGCGAGTTTGGCACCCATCTCCAGCCTGTAGGGCTGCACCGCGTCGTACGGCCTCAGGCACCCGTACATGCCCGACAAGATCCACAGATGGCCCTGGAGCCACTCGAGCGCCGCATCGCTCAGCACCTCGGGGGCCATGCTTCGGTATTGGATTCCCACGTAGCTGAACGCGCCCGCGCTCACGAGACGGGCAAGGGAGGGATCCGTCAGGTCGTCGGTGCTCGCGATATGGCGGAACCCATGCAGGCGCCCGACGTTCTCGGTCAGGAGCCTGTCGCTCACGCCCCAGAGCTCCTGCAGGCCCTTTGCGCCGTGCTCGTGCTCGATAACGCGCAGCGCCCGGAGGATTCGCGCGGTCCGCTCGGGGAACGGCGGGATTCCGCGGGGCGCGAAGGCGTCGGCGGCGATGGTCATTTGCTTGGCGGGCGAGATGATCGCCTGGAGCATGCGGCCTCCTTGCGGGTTCGGGGGTCTTGGAAACAAAAAAGCCGCGGGCCGAGTCGATCGGGCCCGCGGCTGGGATGCACAGGTGCTAGGCGCGCGAGATGAACGCCTTGTAGCCCTTGTAGGCCTCGTAGATGTCGGCCTTGTTGGTGACCTCCCACAGGGCGTGCATGGAGATGACGGCCACGCCGGAGTCGATCACGTCCATGCCGTACTCGGCCAGGATGTAGGCGATGGTGCCGCCGCCGCCCGCGCCGATGCGGCCGAGCTCGCAGGTCTGGTAGTCCACGCCGGCCTCGTCCATGATGTCGCGCAGCAGGGCGAAGTACTCGGCGTCGGCGTCATTGGAGCCGCCCTTGCCGCGGGAGCCCGTGTACTTGTTGAAGCACAGGCCGTGGCCCATGATGGCGGCGTTCTTCTTCTCGAAGCGGTCGGCGTAGAGGTGGTCGAAGCCCGCGGAGACGTCGGAGCTGAGCATGCGGGAGTTGGCGAGCGCGCGACGCAGGGCCAGCGGGCCGTCCTCGCCGGCGAGCGCCATGACCTCGGCGATGGAGTTCTCGAAGAAGCGGCTGGTCATGCCGGAGGCGCCCACGCTGCCGATCTCCTCCTTGTCGACGAGCAGGGTGACGCTCGTGGTCTCAACCTGCGCCACGTCGAGCTGAGCCGCGAGCGAGGTGTAGGCGCACACGCGGTCGTCCTGGCCGTGGCCGATGATCATGGAGCGGTCGAAGCCGAGCTCGCGCGCGGGGCCGGCCGGAACGACCTCGATCTCGGCGGAGAGGAAGTCCTCCTCCTCGATGTCGTACTTCTCCTTGATGATGTCGAGGAACATCTGCTTGACGGGCTCCTTGACGTCGTCCTCGCCCTCGATCACGACGGGGCGGCCGCCGACGATGACATCGAGGTTCTCATGATCGACGGCCTTGCCGGCGGGCTTCTCCATCTGCTCGCTCGCAAGGTGGATGAGCAGGTCGGAGACGCAGAACACGGGGTCGTCGGCGTCCTCGCCCACGGCGATCTCGACGGTCATGCCGTCCTTCTTGCAGATCACGCCGTGCAGGGCCAGCGGGGTGGCCACCCAGTGGTAGGCCTTGACGCCGCCGTAATAGTGCGTGTCGAGGTAGGCCATGTCGCCTGCCTCGTACAGCGGGTTCTGCTTGAGGTCCAGGCGCGGGGAGTCGATGTGGGCGCCCAGGATGTTCAGGCCCTGCTCCATGGGGCGGGTGCCCAGGTTCACGAGCATGAGCGTCTTGTTGTGGCTCACGGCGTAGACCTTGTCGCCGGGCTCCAGCTTGCGGCCCTCGGCGATGCAGGCGGCCAGGTCGACGTAGCCGGCGGCCTCGGCGAGCTGGATGGATGAGGTCACGCACTCGCGCTCGGTCTTGTTGTCGCTGATGAAGGCGCGGTACTTGCCGCAGAGGTCCTCGAGCTCGACGAGGGCCTTCTCGTCATATTTCTTCCAGGCGTTCGGTCGCTCCATGAGGGGCTCCTTTCGATTGAGATTACGCTCGTACGCCATGGTAGCACGGCGCGCCGCGCCCAAGCGCAAAACACACGGGGCACCATCGAGGGGCGCCGTGGCGCGCATGGGGGCGCAGGGGGGGGGCGTGGGGGGCGGCGAGATCGCGTTCTCTTTCGGTCGAGCGAAAAAAATGGGCGGAGCCTCATGACTCCGCCCATGTGGGAACGCCGGTAAGATATGCGACCTATTAGATGCTAAATACGGTTCATCTCGGACAGCGTGTTGTTGTACCAATTGAACCAATTGGGCGGGCAGTACTTCTGCGCGCCGGCCACGCTGATGGTGTAGCCGTACCCGCGGGCAAGGCCGGACACGTGAGCGTTGATGGCCTCCTCCCAGCTGCCCCAGCTAGAGTTGCCCCAGCCCCATGCGTTGTGGGGGCGGAAGCAGTGGCGGCCCTTGGAGCTCTCCGTGTTGGAGATGGCGGGGGAGAAGCGCGGGTCCACGCCATACGTCCAGGCGGCGTTGGCGAACGTCGCGCCCTGGCCCTCGAGCGGGGAGCCGGCGAGGTAGGCGTCGATGCGCGGGGCCCACTCTCCGACGAAGGAGGCCTGGTCCATGTCCCAATTGACCACGGAGTTGTTGGGCGTGACCGCAGGCGCGGAGGTGCCGTTGGCGCCGGCGGCCTGCTGGAGGGCGGCCGTCTCGGCGGCGACCTCCGCATCGGCCTGGGCCTGCGCGGCCTCGCGGAGCCGCTGCGCCTGCTCGAGCGCGTCGGCGGCGGTCTGCTTCTCAGCCTCGGCCTGGACCTTTGCGGTGTTGAGCTTGGTCTTCTCGGTCTCGAGCTCGGCCTGCATGTCGCTCAGGTCCCGAACCGCGCCCACGTTGGCGTCGTTGACCTGGTCCATGTACTTCATGCCCGAGATGAGCGCATCGAGGCTCTGCGTGTTGAGCACGAAGCTCATGAGCGGGTTGGAGCCCTTGCTGTGCTTGTACATCTCGCGCATGGCTCGACTGGCTTTTTCCTGCGCGGCGGGGAGCTTCTGCTCGATCTCGGCGATACGCGCCTCGTTCTTCGCGATCTGCTCCTGGAGCTCGTCGAGGTTCTTGCTCGCCTCGTCGAATGCGGCGGCGGATTCCTCGACTTTTTTCTGGGTCTCGGTGAGCGTGGCTGCGGTTTCGGTGGTGATTGCTCTTGCCGGGACGGGGAGGAGCACGCTTGCGGCGAGCGCTGCCGTGATGCCCGCGCCGGCAATGAGGCGGCGGGTGCGGCTCGTGCGCCACGTGGCGTGCAGGCTAGGAGTTGCGTCCATGTGCTTCCTCGTCTGTCTGCTTACCTTTTGACATCATGCATAGTATCACTGGCTTCGAGTTCAACTTGAACGTTAGAGAATCTTTAAGGTTCAGGTTGAAGGTTTAAGCTTCGATTACCTGCGGCGATGATGAAATGTGAAGCAAGTTTGGAGTTTCAAGTTAACCTTTAAGGTGAGGGTTCATTTCAAGGGTGCTAGCGTCAAAAAATACTATCTACCTGCTCAAATACTGCTTGGCAACTGGTTTTCGGCACCCGATGCGTTCCGTCACGAGTTTAAAGTTTGACTGTAAGGTTGAAGGTCGGCCGCGCATGAAAAAAGGCGCCCGAGAGCGCCTTTTTGAATCTGGATCGCGGCCGCTGCCGGGAGTTCGCGCGCGTGCGCTAGCGGTTGCCGCCATCGAGGAACTTGCGGCGGCTGAAGTAGTTGTACCAGGTGACGAAGAAGGTCGAGATGAGCTTCATCGCCATGGTGCCGATGTTCAGGATGCTGACGCCGACGAACATGTACAGGTCATTGAGGCCAAGGCCGATCGCGGAGAGTACGGCGAAGATGGTGAACTCGCGCCTGCGGCTCATATCCTGCTTGTGCGAGAACACGTACCGCATGGAAAGGACGTAGTTCACCACGATCGAGATGATGAAGGCGATGGTGGTCGCCATGAGGTAGTTCATGTTGAGCGCCTGGAGGAAATAGCCGAGGAACAGGTATTCGACCGCGAGGGAGGCGAATCCCACGAGGGCGAACTTCATGAACTGGCGTGTATCGGGATGTGCGAGGGCTGCGCGCAAAACATCACTTCCTGCAGTGCGGGTACGGCATGTCACCGCGTGGCGGTGAGCTGGGCAAACTATACGCTCTCGGTAAGCAAATTGTAAGGATACGCACAAGATGCATACGAAAAGGCCCCGTTGCGCACGCATTCATGCGCAACGGGGCCGTCGAGTTCGATATGGGTGCGCCGCGCAGGCGAGATGACGCGCGGGCGGGGTGGGCGCTCGTCAGGAGCGCGTGCCGTCCAGGAAGAGCTTGCGCGTCACGAAGTTGTAGATCATGACGAGCGCCGTGGCCGCCACCTTGGCGATATTCGCCTCGAGCGAGAGCCCCTTGTTGAGGGCGAGGACGATGCCGTCGTTCAACAGCAGGCCGATGATGGAGAGCACGACGAAGATCACGAACTCGCGCTTGCGGCTCATGTCGTCGCGATGCTCGAAGACGAACTTCATGCTCGCGACGTAGTTGAAGATGAGCGAGATGGTGAAGCCCGCCGTGTTGGCGATGAGGATGTCGAGGTGAAGGGCGTAATGGAGCAGGTTCATCACGCCGAAGTCGATGACCGTGGCCACGACCCCGACGACGCCGAACTTGGCGAGCTGTGCCAGCAGGGTTCTCATGCGGTGCTCCATTCGGGGCGCGAGCAGAGCTACGCGCGGACCTTCACGACGATCTTGCGAACGTGGGCGCTGCCGCTGAGCGAGCAGCCGGGCTTGTGCGCGTCCTCGGGGGCGAAGACAGCGAGCTCACCGGCGTGCAGGGCGATCGAGGTCACCGGTTCGGGGGTCTTGAGGAGGCAGTAGTCATCCGCCTCGTCATACTCCTGGACGGTCTGGAGTCCGGCGCACGGGGCGTACTGGAGGAGCTCCTCGCCGCTGAAGACGAACTGCACGTCGTAGTAATCGCGATGGGCCTCGAGCTCCTTCTCGCCGGCGGGGACGGTGTCGTACTCCAGCACGTTGGCGTAGACGTCGTCGCCGTCGATCTCGTTGCGGCCCAGGGGGAGCGTGGCGAGGTCGGTGCGGGAGAGGAAGTCGTATGCGGTGCGGAAGCGGGCGGAGAGGTAGTCGTTGGCGGTGGCGGTTGCGAGGTCGGTGACGAGCATGGCGTTTCCTTTCGCGAGCGGTTGCTGCCTGCGCTGGGCGCCGGGCGGCGGTCGTGGCCGCAGGGGGCGTTTCGCCCCTTACCGGTGCTTGTTCTTAAAGAATAGCGGAGAGAAGGGCCGCGCGCGCTTGCGATCGCTCGTGGTGGCCTTGGCGATCAGCTCGTCCGGGATGGGCACGTCGGCGCGCGCGCTCTCGAGCGGGTTGACGTCCGCCGCGGCGACGGGGTCCATGACGGGGGCCTCGGGCTTGACCTCGGCCTCGCGGTAGCGGCGCATCATGTCCGCCTGGAGCTGCTGGGCCGAGGGCGGGGTCCAGATGACGGCGTTCGCGCCGGCCTGGACCGTCTCGCGCACTGAGAGCGATGAGCGGCCGCCGGAGGCGATCAGGGGCAGGTTGGGGTAGGCCTCGCGGAGTTCTCGCAGGACGGCCGGAGTGTCCTTGCCGGCGGCGACGTTCAAGATCTTGGCGCCGGCCTTGACCTTGGCGTGTGCCACGGCATCGCAGCGCACGACGGTGGCGATGACGGGGATGTCGATGATGGCGCAGATCTGCTCGATCATCTCGGGCGGGGCGGGGGAGTTCACCACGACGCCGGCCGCGCCCTGCATCTCGGATACGGCGGCGAGCTGGACGGCGCGCTTGCCGGTGGTGGTGCCGCCTCCCACGCCCACGAAGACCGGGGCCTCGGACGCGGTGAGCAGGGCCTGGGTGATGGCCGGCTGCGCGGTGAAGGGATAGACGGCGAAGATCGCGTCGGCGTTGGAGTTGCGGATGACGGCGACGTCGGTGGTGTACAGAAGCGATTTGATGCGGCGGCCGAACAGCGTGAAACCGCCGCACTCCTCAAGCTCGTCGGGAACTCGAAGCGGGGCCTTGCGCAGGCGCCCCTCGATGGGCGAGGGCTCCATGGGCAGCAGGCCCCCCGGGGTTACGGCGAGCTCGGGCTCGGAGAACTCGTCGGCGAGCTCGACCTCTGAGAAGTCTATGGTCGCCTCGATGGTCTCGGGCACCTCGGCGGTCACGGCGATGGCCTCGTCGATCGCATCGCCGGGCTCGAGGTCGGCCGCGTCGTCGTTGCGCTCGATGGCGGGCACGGAGCCGCCGCTCATGCGCGCGGCGGCGTCAGGCCGCGGGTCCGGCACGGCGGTGTTGGCCGGTGCTCCGGCATGGGCTTGCGTTTCGGTGCGGGCCTGTGCGCCCATCAGTTCATCAGTCATGGTTTTCCCTCACGTGAGAAGGATGCGTATCGGACCATTGTACCCGCCCCCGGGGGGCTGAATCGGTTTAGCGCGCGAACATCGTGTCTCCATCCCTCTGCGGTTTGCGTCGAAGGACGGGCGGACGGGTGCAATCTGCTATGCTGGGTCGGCGCAACGCGCAGCCCCGCAATCGATTTCGGACAAGAAGGGACGGTGTCCCATATGGGCGTTTTCGATATCCTCGCCCCCATGCTCGTGATCGCCCTTGCGATCGCCGGCGTGGCGCTCGTCTACCTCGCTTTCACCGCGTTCAAGGATCGCTCCGAGCGCAAGCGCGATGAGGACCTCATGGACGGCCATCGCTCCGGCAGGGTGTAGCGCCCATCCGCGGCCCCGCAGTTACCTGCGGGGCTTTTTTCGTATGACGGCGACGTAGAAGCCCTCGAACAGGCGGGTCGGGGCCACGGTGAGCGTACCCGGGATCCCACCTTCCCGTTCGAGGACGGGGCAGGCCAGGGGGCCCTGGGCGGCAAGGGGCAGCACCGCGGGGCGGACGGAGTCGCCCTGCCCCCGGGCGCCGTCCCCCGCGTCGATCGCGGGCTCCTCGAGCAGGATGGGGGCCACCTCGCAATCGCGGTGGCGCTTGAGCGCGGCGCGGACCTGGGCGTCGTTCTCGTCATCCAGGACCGAGCAGGTGGAGTAGACGAGCGTCCCGCCGGGCTTGAGCACGGCGAGCGCGCGGTCGAGCAGCGCGCGCTGGGATTTGACGACCTTTGCGAGCAGCTGGCCGGTCATGTGCCTCTCGGCGTGCTCGTCGCCGGCCCGATAGGTGCCCGTGCCCGTGCAGGGGGCGTCGAGCAGGATCTGGTCGAAGCTGAAGAACTCGTCGAGGCGCCTCGCGTCGGTGCGCATGACGTTGACGTTCGCGGCCCCGAGCTTGTCGAGGTTATACGCGAGCTTGTCGGCCCGCGGCGCGCTCATCTCGCATGCGGTGAGGTGGGCGGAGTTCGCCGTGAGCGCGGCGATCTGCGAGGTCTTTCCCCCCGGCGCGGCGCACATGTCGAGGATGTCGGCCCCGGCGCGCGGATCCAAGAGCAGGGGAGGGAGCATCGAGGACAGGCTCTGCAGGTAGATGTGCCCATCGCGGTAGATATCGAGGTCCCATACCTCGCGTTCGCGAGCCGAGGGCAGCACGAGCGCGTCCGGGTACCACGGCACGCCCTCCCAGGCGATCCCGTGGCGGTCGAGGGCGGCGCGGACGTCGGCGGCGGATGCCTTGAGCGTGTTGGCGCGCAGCGTGACGGGCCTCTCGCGGGCTTGGACGAACCCGGCCTCCACGCGCTCGCGCGTCTGCGGGTCAAGACTCTCGGTCAATTGCATGGCGGCCCTCCTCGTTCCGATATGATCGCGTGGCGCGGCGAACCGGGCCGAACCACGCGTGTATTGTGCTTCATCCGGCGCTTGCGCGCCCCATCCCGCGATGCGCGCGTCACATTTCCACAAAACACCCCTCCGGCATGAGATGCCGCCGCCGGGACGGGCGCGGTTACAGCAGGATGCCGAGCGCGACGATGCCGACGCAGCAGGCGAGGGCGGCGGCGTCGGCGCCGAGCATCGGGTAGCGCTTGTAGGGGCTCTCGCGCGTGCGCAGGTAAAAGCCCCGCTGCTCGGCCGCGAGCGCCGCGGCGTCGGTCTTGGCCACGGAGGTTACGAGCAGGGGGATGCAGACGGGGAGCATGAGCGACATCTTCTTGAACGGATTTTTGGTGTCGAACTCGACCCCTCGGGCCATCTGCGCATCCATGATCGCGTTCATCTCCTGGGTGAACACGGGCACGAATCGCAGTGCGGTGGTGAAGGTGAAGGCGTACCTGTAAGGGATATGGAGAACCTCGACGCAGGCATCCGCAAGGTCGGTGAGCCTGGTCACGGCGAGCATGAGCACGAGCGGCAGCGCCACGCCCACGAGCCGCAGGCACGCCCTTCCGCCGGTCTGCAGTCCCTCGGAGGTTGCGAGGAGGAGGACCGGGTCGCCGCCCCTCGTGAAGGCGACCTGCAGCAGGAGCATGACCAGGACGATGGGGGCGAGCACCTTGAGCATGCCGGCGAGGCGCGGGAGCGCGCCTGCGGACATGCCGAGGGCCAGGGTGAGGGCGAGCAGCCCCGCGAGCGCCGCCCAGCTCTGGGCGAAGAAGGTCGCCGTGATGATGGACGCCGCGATGGCGAGCTTGGTCACGGGGTTCAGGCGATGCAGGGGGCTCGTTCCGGGGATGTAGTCGATGACGTTACGCATGGGCCCTCAGCTCCTTGACGCGTCCGACGAGATCGGCGACCTCGGTGATTCCGGTGAACCGGGGGTGGGCCGCGGCGAGGCGATCGGAGAGCTCGACGACCTGCGGGGGTTCCACGCTCGCCCGGCGCAGGACGTCGGGCCGGGCGAATATGCGGTGGGTCGGACCCTGGGCGATGATGCGCCCGTGCGCCATGACGACGAGCGAGGTGGCGAAATCGCTCACGACCTCCATGTCGTGGCAGACCATGACCACCCCCGCGCCTGCGCGGGCACGGCCGCGCACCGCCTCCATCACGGTCATGCATTCACGGTAATCGAGGCCGCTGGTGGGCTCGTCCAAGATGATGAGCTCGGGTTCGGTCGCGACGACGCTCGCCAGGGCGACCATCTGGCGCTGCCCGCGCGAGAGGCCGAAGGGCTCGGCACCCGCGGGCAGCCCGAAGTGCTCGACGAACCTCCGCGCCCGCTCGCGGGCGGCCGCAGGGCACTCACCGCGCAGCTCGAGCCCGAAGGCGACCTCGTCGAGCACGGTGCCTCGGCACAGCTGCCGGTCCGGGTTCTGGAACAGGGTGGCGGCATGGGCGGCGATGCGGCTCACGGGGGTCGCGCCGGTGTCGAGCCCGGCGATGCGGACCGTGCCGGAGGTTGGCTTGAGCAGGCCGTTGAGCAGCTTTGTGAGCGTGGTCTTGCCCGCGCCGTTTTGGCCGACGACCCCAAAGATCTCCCCGGGGCGCACGACGAGGTCCAGGCCCTCGACGCTTGCGGCGCCGGGGCCGTACGAGAACGAGGCGCCGCGCATCTCCACCACCGGGTCGCCGTGGGCCGTCGACGGGCCTCCTGCCCGGGCGGTCGGGCGCATGTCGGCGACGGGGGTCGGGCGCGCCTCCGGTCCCTCGCCTTCCGGTGCGCCGCGCCCCTCCGCCCGCACGGCCCCGCGTCCGGGTGCACCGGCCCCGTCGAGGATACGCAGGACGAGCGACTCGGCCTCGTCCACGGTGAGGGTGGGGCCGTCCGGGACCGCGAGCCCGCTCGCCGCGAGGCTGTTCGATATGCGTACGGTGCGAGGGGTGTCGACGCCGATGGCGCGCAGCTCCGCAGAGCGGGCGAAGACCTCGTGCGGGCTGCCGTCGATCGCCACCTCGCCCTCATCGAGCACGATCACGCGGTCGCAGTACTCGGCCAGGAGCGCGACCATCTGCTCGACCACCACCACCGTCACGCCGGTGGCCCGCTGCGCCTTTCGCAGGACGTCGAAGACGGATCGGGAGCTCGCGGGGTCGAGCGCCGCGGTGGGCTCGTCGAGAACGAGGACCCGGGGCGCGAGCGCCAGGATAGCGGCGATGGCCACCTTCTGCTTCTGCCCGCCGGAGAGGGTCGCGATCTCGCGGTGGCGCAGGTCGGCGATGCCCACGGCGTCGAGCGCGGCGGACAGCCTGCCCTCGATCCGCTCGCGAGGCACGCCGAAGTTCTCGAGGCCGAACAGCAGCTCGTCCTCCACGACCGATGCGACCATCTGCGCGTCGATGTCCTGAAGGACGCACCCCACCGTCTGCGCGATGTCAGTGATGCCCGCCTCGCAGGTGTCGATGCCCGCGATCCTCGTCTCGCCGTACAGCCGCCCGGCGTGGTGATGCGGGATGGCGCCGGACAGCGCCGCCGCGAGGGTGGATTTTCCGGCCCCCGAGGGGCCGATCACGCCGACGAAGGAGCCCTCCTCGATGGAGAGGCTCACGTCGCGGAGGGCGTAGCCCTCCTGATGTCCGTAGGCGAACGAGACGTCGCTCATCTCGATGATTGCGCTCATGGCGTCCTTTCGGGTCGGGGTCTGGCGCCGCGGCGCCGTGAGGCCGGCGGTCGCACGCGGTCGCGGTGGCGGTCTAGTCGGTCGCGCCGAGGGATTTCCTGACGGGTCGGTAGAGGGCCCCGACCAAGATGGCGTTGAATACGGACGAGAGGGCTATGACGGGCAGCATGACGGCGGCGAGCTGGCCGGCGAACCCCATCAGGGCCATCTTTATGACCATGAATATGACGCCGGAGAGGAAGGTCGTCGCAAAGGTCCCCACCACGGGGATCAGGGTGCCGGCCGCCCCGCGCGCGCCCACCCGCGCGATCGCGGCCATCGCCATGGCGGCGACCCCTTCGGCTATGAAGTCGACGCCGGGGGTGGATGTGGTGATCTGGATCACGGCGGCGGAGATGAGCCCCATGACGAGCGCCTGCCCGATTCCGGGGCGGACGATGAGGATGGCGAGGCAGAACGCGGAGATGATGAACTCCGGCGAGATCGCCCCGCCCGAAACGGCTGAGATCGCCTTGCCCACCGTGAAGTTGAGGATGAACCCGGCGGCGAGCAGGACCGCGAGTAGGACGAGATTCTTGATCTTGATGTCGTCGCCGTCGCATGCGGCGACGGTGCGGGCGCGTCCCGCCGGCTGGAAATCCTTGTTGTCGGTCATGTCGTGCTCCTTGCGCGCGGGGTGCGCGGCCGGGCGCTCCACAAGGTGACGGGGGTCATGAAATAAGGCCCCCGGTCAAACCGGAGGCCTTGCGTACCCAGATGAAATGCTTGCGGGTAAGGGCTCACCGTCGACCGGTCGAAACGGAGTCATGCCACCACCAGTTGTTGAGGGAGAGCGCGATGACGTTCTTCATGGTGACAGCTCCTTTCCGATGCGTCGGGGTCCTTGTGATGACTCAGCACTATAGCACAGTGCAGTGCGGTGCGCGCGATGTTTCCGGTCTGTTGCGCGCGCGGGGCCGCGGGGGGCTTGCTTGGCGTTAGAGCTTGGAGAAGTCGTCTACGATCAAGTCGAGGCACTGCGGCAGCACGCGCGCGCCGAAGACGCCCGTGTTGCTGTGGATGAGCTCGCCGTCGAACTCCATGCCGAGCGAGGGCTCGCAGGTGATGCGCGCCTCCCTCGCCTGGAACAGGGTGAACTGGGGGCGGCCGAGCCCCTTGCCGGCGGGGTCCAGCACGCCGGCGATGAGCGTGGGCAGCAGCTCGACGGTCTTTGCGGGCTGGATCACGGCGATGTCGATGAAGCCGTCGTCCATCCGGCAGTCGGGGAACAGGTTGATGTCATTTTGGATGAGGGAGGTGTTGCCCACCATGCACCCGATGCCGTCGAGCTCGTCGACCTGGCCGTCGTGCTCGATGGTGAAGTGGGCGACGGTGGGGGCGGGCGTCGCGAGGGCGGAGAGGAAATAGGCGATCTCGCCCATCTCGCCCTTGTTGGGCTCCGCCTTGTGCATGATGTCGGCGTCAAATCCGGTGCCGGCGATGATGATGAACCCGTGACGCTGGACGCCGCCGTCTCCGGCCTCCCAGAACAGCTCGCCCATATCGACGCGCTTGGTGCGTCCCTCGCGGCACGCCTTGGCGAGCGCGGCCGGCTCGGGGGCGTTGCCGATGTTGTTGAAGAAGAGGTTCGCGGTGCCAGAGGGGAACACGAGGGCGGGCACGTGGCTGTCGCGGATGTGGTCGAGCACGTTCGAGACGGTGCCGTCACCGCCCGAGATCACGACGCGGTCGAATGAGCGCACGTCGCGCGCCGCGTCCTCGGGTTCCATGCCCTCGCCGATGAACCGCATGGTCACCTCGTCGCCCGCCTGGGAGAGGGCTCTGGCGAAATCGAAGATCTCGTCGGAGCGGGGGCCGGAGGCGGGGTTGTGGATGATGAGGCAACGCATGGTGAGTTCCCTGTTCTTGTAAGTGCGGGTATAGTAACAAGATGACGTAATCCTACCCGCGCAGCGCGCGGGTTTTCTCCACCTTGGGAGACCGATGTACATCTCCACATATGAGGACCTGTCCGCCCTTTGCACCCGCGCGCGCGGTTTTTCCGCCGTGGCGATCGACACCGAGTTCCTGCGCGAGCGCACGTACCACGCCAAGCTCTGCCTGGTGCAAATCGCCACCCCCGACGAGTGCGCGGTCATAGATCCCCTGGCGATCGACGACCTCTCGCCCCTCGCCGACCTCATGGCCGACGTCGACACGCTCAAGGTGTTCCACGCGTGCTCCCAGGACATGGAGGTGCTCAACCACGCGCTCGGGGTGTGCCCCGCGCCCATCTTCGACACGCAGGTCGCCGCCGGTTTCTTGGGCGAGCGCGCCCAGTGCTCCTACCACAACCTGGTGCATTCGTTCTGCGGCGTGTCGCTGCCCAAGACAGAGTCGCTCACCGACTGGTCGCGCAGGCCGTTGTCGCCCCAGCAGATCGAGTACGCCGTCGACGACGTGCGCTACCTCATCGACGCCTATCGCACGATCGAGTCCAAGCTGCATTCGCTGGGCCGCACCGCATGGGTGCGCGACGAGATCAGGCCCCTGGCGGACCCCGCGCACTACCGCACCGACCCCCGCGCCGCGTTCAAGCGCGTCAAGCGCGTCAACGCCTGCACGCGTCGCCAGCTCGCGGTTGCCCGCGAGCTGGCCGCCTGGCGCGAGCAGCGCGCGGAGACGCGCGACGTGCCGCGCAAGTGGGTCATGTCCGACGAGGTCCTTCTGGCGTTGTGCAAGCGCGCACCCAAGACCGTCGAGGATTTCCGCGCCGTGCGCGGAACCGAGCAGCTCAGCGCGCGCGACGTCGAGGTCGCGCTCGACGCGATCGCGCGCGGTCGCCGGTGCCCCGCGGACAACCTGCCCTCCGTCGGCCGGGCCCATCGAACCCCCGCGCCGGAACTCGAGAGCGTCATCGACCTCATGTACGCCCTCATCCGCCTGGTGTCCGAGCGCTCCGGGGTGGCCACCTCGCTCATCATCTCCCGCGATGGTCTGCTCGATTACATCGACCGCCCGGAGCGGAGCCCCTTGCGCGAGGGCTGGCGCTTCGAGTTGGTGGGCACGCTCATCGACGACCTGCTGCGGGGAGACATCGGCCTCACCGTCAAGGACGGCGCGCTGGAGATTCTCTAGGCGGCCGCGCGGCCTCAAAAGACGGCGCGGCGCCGCGCCCCGATTTGCTCAGATGGGATGCTCATGATCAAGATCGCGTTCTTCGATATCGACGGCACGCTCGTGGGGTTCAAGACCCATAAGGTCGCGGCGAGTTCGTGGCGGGCGATAGAGCTCATGCGCGAGCGTGGCATCAAGGTGGTCATCGCGAGCGGGCGCTCCATGGCCGAGATGCACGAGGAGCTCAAGGGGAAGTTCGACGCCTACGTGACCATGAACGGGCAGCTGTGCTTCGATGCGCGGGGGACGTACCGAGACGCGCACATCGATGACGCGGACGTCCGCGTGCTCGTGGAGCAGGCCCGCGCCGGCCTTTACGACCTCTATGTGATGCAGGGGAGCCGTTCGTTCGTCAACAACCGCGGTCCGCTCGTGCTCGAGCTGGGCGCGCAGGTGGGTCTGGAGTATGAGCTGGGCGACCTGGACATGGCTTACGAGCTGCCGGTGTACCAGTTCAACGTATTCGGCGGCACCGAGGTGGAGGATGTGTTCCTGTCGGAGACCGAGCATGTGGTGGCGACGCGTTGGAATGAGTTGTTCTGCGATGTGATCCCCGCGCAGGGCGGCAAGGACCGGGGCGTGCTTGCCACGCTCGAGCGCTACGGTATCGCGCCCGAGGAGGCGGTGGCGTTCGGCGACGGCGAGAACGACCTTGCGATGTTCGACATGGTCGGCCTGAGCGTCGCGATGGGCAACGCATGGGGTCCCGTCAAAGAGCGCGCGAGCTACGTGACGACCGACGTGGACGATGACGGCATCTGGAACGCCTGCGTCGACCTGGGGATCATCGAGGGGCGTTAATCCTCGCGGCAGGCGGGGCAGGTGCCCTCGAACACGAGGCTGTGCGAGTCGACGGAGAAGCCCGATTCTTCGCCCGCGCGCGCATCGAGCTCGGCGTCGTAGGGGAGCCTGATGTCGGCGACCGCCCCGCATCGGCGGCACACCGCGTGGCCGTGGCCGTCGCAGCGCCAGTCGAAGCGCGTGGTGCCCGGCGCCTTGACCGTGGTTATGGTCCCGGTCTCGGTGAGGAGGTTGAGGTTGCGGTAGACCGTTCCGCGGCTGACCTTGCCGTCGATCGCCCGCACGTCCTGGTAGATGTCCTCCGCGGTGGGATGGTCGCAGCGCGCCCGGACGGCGTCGAGGACCAGCTGGCGCTGGCGCGTGTTGCGTCGCGCCGGGGCGTGTTCCGCCGACATGCGACCGGCGTGCGACTTGGGTGCGCTCGCGGCCCGCGATTGCTCGGCGCGCGGCGCCTCCGCTTCCGACTGATTCCTCATGGACGTCCTCCTTCCGCTACTAATCACATAACATTTGAGCAGAAGTGAGGGCCAGATACAAGGGCGCGGGGGCTTTTCTATAAAATGATGTTCGCAATGTGATGATTTGCCGCTCCGGGTGGGGGATGGGATCCCGGCGGCGCGACCCAGCGGTCGCTCTCGGGCGCGCCGCGGGTTTCAGCAGCGGACGTCGAAGCGGTCCTCACCGGCGTGTAGCGGGATGGCATCCGCTGACTCGAGCCATATGAGGTTGCCGAAGCGCGCGTAGTAGGCGTGGATGCGCTCGAGGTGCGCCGCCAGTGCGCGAGGCGACCCTTGGATCTCCATTCGGACGGTTCCGTCGGAGAGGTTCTGGACCCAGCCGGAGAGATGCCGCTCCTGGGCGAGGCTCTGATTGGTCCACCGGAACCCCACGCCCTGCACCTCGCCGCTGAACAGCAGGGCAAGGCGCCGCGGCGGGGCGTCGCGCTCGATGTCATGCGCGAGCTCGCCGCGCAGGGCCTCCTCGCAAGGGCTGACCTTCGAGGCCCGTTCGAACTTATCCTCCGAGAGCCCGGATTCGCGTTTGAACTGGTTGGCGAATCCCATCATCGTGTCGAACAGCGACATGGCGCTCCTTTCGATTCCTCCGTCTCCGCGGTCCGGTTTCCTACATCGACTCTATCGCCGTGCGGTGCGCGGGCGAGTCGTCCGCGGGGAAGGCCACACCGCACTGGCGACGGGCCTCGTCCATGAGCTCGAGGCTGTCGAGCGTCACCTGGCGGAAGTGCGCTGTCGATCCGAACGGGCCGGCGGGCGCCTGGTCGGCGGGCACGCCGTCGCCAACGGTGCGGATGGCCTCGATAAAGTCGGCGAGCTCGTATGTCATCGTGTTCGCCACCTGGGGGAGCTCGATCTCGCGCGTGGAGACACGGGCGCTCGAGTACCCCACGGCATCGGTCCTCTCGGCCGCGGCGCGCATCTCGAGGCGGGCTGAGCTGGGCGCCGAGATGCCCTCTACGACGAGCGTGCCGAGCTCCCCCTCGATCTGACTGGGCGAGCAGTCGTTGGTGATTTTGGAGTGGTGGAGCGAGGCGACCATGGACGGGTAGCCGGCGAGGATGACGCCGGCGCCGTCGATGGGGCCGTTCGTGAGGGCGCGCGTGCCCTCGTCCAGCAGGGATGCGCAGGCGTGGACCTCCCGCGGCGCGCCGAAGAGCTCGATGAGGGGCTCGACCGAGTAGACACCGATGTCCATGAGGGAGCCCGTTGCCATGGCGCAATCGAAGATGTTGGTGGCGCGCCCGGCGAGGACCTCGTCGTAGCGCGAGGAGTATTTGCCGAAGCGCAGGGTCGCGCGACGGATGGGGCCAAGCTCGCCCAGCAGGCCCTTGACCTTGTGGAACGCGGGGTCGTGCAGGGGACGCATGGCCTCGAGCGCGACGACGCCGGCGCGCTCGGCGGCGGTGAAGACCTCGCGCGCCTCGCGGGCGTTGGCGCAGAAGGGCTTCTCCACGAGCACGTGCTTGCCGCCGGCTATGCAGGCGAGAGCCTGCTCATGGTGGAGCGCGTTGGGGCTCCCAATGTAGACCGCGTCGACCTGGTCGCTGCCGGCAAGGTCCTCGAGCGCGGTGAAGGGGTGGGTCCCGCCGTGCTCGGCGGTGAAGGCCTCGGCGCGAGCGGCGTCGCGGGAGAGGGTGCCCGCAAAGACGGCTCCGGGCGTGGAGGCGATGGCGTCGATCAGGTTGCGGGTGATGGCGCTTGTCCCGATGGTGGCGATGCGGATCATGGCGGGTGTCCTTTCACTGGTGGTTGCATGGGGCTGGCCGCGCCGCCGCGACCCGAAGCGGGGCTTTAGTCCGATTCCCCTTCGACGAAGCCGACGTCGACGAGGCGGCCGGAGCCGTCGGCGGCGGCGGTCGCGAGCTCGTCGCAGCGCTCGTTGAACTCATGGCCGGCATGGCCCTTCACCCAATGGAAGGACACGCTGTGGGGCTCCTTCGCGGCGAGCAGCCGCTTCCAGAGGTCGACGTTCTTGACGGGCTTCTTCTGCGAGGTCTTCCAACCGCGGCGGATCCATCCCTCGACCCAATGCTGGTTGAACGCGTTGCATACGTACTGAGAGTCGGAGTGGACCTCGACCTCGCAGGGGCGGTTGAGGGCCTCGAGCGCGCTGATGACGCCCAAGAGCTCCATCCGGTTGTTGGTGGTGCGGTCGTAGCCGCGGGAGAGCTCGAGGGTGTGCAGCTTTCCCGAGGGGGCGGTGTAGCGCAGCACGGCGCCGTATCCGCCCGGCCCTGGGTTGCCGCGGGATGAGCCGTCGGTGTAGACGATGACCTTCACGTGGTTCCTTTCGATGTGCGAGATTCCATTATAGGGGTGCACGGCGCCGGTGGGCGGGGCGGTGCGGTTGTATGATGACGGGGATCGACACGCGTGAATGGAGGCGTCGGATGAGGGAGATCCGTTGGGGCATTTTGGGGGCGGGCGGCATAGCGCATCGCTTCGCCCGCGCGCTCGGGCATGTCGAGGGCGCACGACTCGTCGCGATTTCCGGGCGCCGGCCCGAGCGGCTCGACGCCTTCGCCCGGGAGTTCCCCGTCGATGGGCGGCGACGCTATGCGAGCGTCGGAGACGATGGGGCCGCCGCCCACCTGCGCCTCGTCGACGACCCGGATGTGGACGCGGTCTATCTTGCCTTGCCCCACGGCATGCACGAGGCGTGGGCGGTTCGCCTGCTGCGTGCCGGCAAGGCCGTCCTATGCGAGAAGCCCGCCGTGCTCAGCGAGCGCGAGGCGCGTGCAATCGCGGAGGTCGCCCGCGAGACGGGCTCGTTGTTCATGGAGGCGATGAAACCCCGGTTCATGCCCGCGCGCGAACGCGTGCTGGAGTTGATCGCGCAGGGCGAGTTGGGCCGCATCGAGTCCGTGGACGTGGCGCACCGCGTGGAGTACGGGGATCAGACCGGGCGGTACCTTCTCGACCCCGTGCAGGGCGGCACCCTGTACGACCTGGGGTGCTATGGGATCTCGTGGGTCGATGACCTGCTCGACGGCACCGTCGAGGTCGAGTCTCGCCGCGTGCGATTGGTGCCGGCGTCGGACGGCGCGCCCATCGACATCGCCGATGATGTTCGCCTGCGCGTCGGTGGGATCCCTGTCCATCTCGATTTTGCGGGCGACGCGGCGGAATTCTCCGCCGTCTGCCGCATCTCCTGCGAGCGCGGCGAGGTCGAGGTCCCGTTGCTGCACCGGCCCACGTCGTATTCGGTCCGGCGCGATGGCGCCACGGGCGAATTCTTCGAAGCCCCCGCTGAGGTCGATGACTTTTACGGGGAGATCGCCCATTTCTGCGGGCTCCTTCGCTCAGGCATGGTCGAGAGCCCCGTCATGTCGCTCGCCGCCACGCAGAGGTGCGCCGGGATCATCGACGCCATCCGTGCCTCTTGCCCATCGGCGCAGGAGGCCAGCGGCTCGCTCGGCGCCGGGCCGCGGGGATGCCGCCGTCCGCGATGAGCGGTTCTGTTTCTTGCATAAGCGGTACATGTTTGGGAGGTTTGTCTCCTTACGGTGTGTTGATTGCGGAAAATCGAACACGTCCGCCCGAATCGGGGACAATCGAGGGGCTGATCGCCGATGAAAGGAACCCCATGAAGATCCAAGCCAGCATCGCCCGTCGCTCCATGCTCGCCGCGGCCGCCGCGCTCCTGCTCGCCGGCTGCTCCGCGCCCGCCAATGCCGGCTCCGAACCCGTCGCGCCGGCCGAGTCCTCGCCCGCCGCGTGGACGGCGCGCCTCGACGCCGACGCCCCCATCTTGAACGTGAAGGGCGAGGAGGGCGCCGCCATGCCCGGAGAGTGCTGGGCGGTTCTCGAGGACGGCACGATCCAGGTGCAGATTGCCGGCTCCTCCATGCCCGAGCCCGAGGTCGGGGGCGTCGACTTCGCCGACGGCATCCTCACGCTCACCATGGCCCAGCCCGAGGAGGGTACACCGGCCACGATGGACTTCGTCTTGCATCAGTTCATGGTGACCCCCGGGGATGACGCGGAGGTCGCCGGGGCCGTGCTCGTTCGCGGCGAGGAGAGCGTGGAGTTGCCCGCCGGGGTCGTCGTGGAGGTGGGCGAGTAGCGCGGCCTTTCGATGCGGCACGGCGCGCCGCCCTGGGTATCGTGCGTGAACGTCCCGGCCGGGGTGTGCAGACGCCCGTCGGCCGGGGCGTCTTGCTTTGGCGCGGCGGCCGCGGCGCCGGCTGCGCTGGCGGCCGCTTGGATATGGAGGATGGCCATGGGCAATTCGCATCAAAGGGATGCAGGGTATCGCTATGCGAATGTGGCAGGCGCGCCCTCGCGCATGGGGGGCGATGAGCTGATCGCGGTGTTCTCCGAGGGCGACGGTTACGCCTCGCACGTGCTCGTCGAGGACGTGGAGCTCGCGTATGAATGCGCCAACGGGGCGACCTTCGAGAACGCCGTGTTCCGACGCTGCCTCTTCGAGCAGGTCGACTTGCGCGACTGCACGTTCCGCGACGTCGTGTTCGAGGGCTGTCGGTTCATCGGCTGCGCCATGGACAGGTCGTGGCTCAACCGCGTTGACATGCGCGATTGCTCGGCTCCGGGGATGAGCCTGCTGCAGGCGCGTCTCGCCCAGGTCAGCGCCCTCTCCACAGACCTCTCCTATGCGAATCTCTCGGAGACGTCGATCGACCGGCTTTCGCTCGGGAATTGCAAATTGCGCGAGGCGGCGCTGCAGCGCGTCAAGCTCAAGCGCGTGCGATGGGATGCGTGCGACCTCACGCGGATCGACGTGTTCGGGACCCCGCTTGCGGGCATAGACGTCTCCGGCTGCGCGTTCGCGGCCCCGGTGCTCTCGGGGGATTTCCACGAGTTGCGCGGGGCGGTGGTGAGCGTGGAGCAGGCGCTGGATGTGGCGCGGCTCCTCGGGGTGCGCATCGCGGAAGAATAGCCAAAGTTCGTGTATCGTGGGTCGTGTCTCGGCACTGCTCCGCGATGGCGTCAGGGGGCCGGGTTTTCCGCTATCTCGACCGGGTCGTTCGCGGCCCGTGCACTCTGGAGGCTCCATGCTGACCATCGGCTGCCATCTCTCCACCACCAAGGGCTACACCGCCATGGGGGAGACCGCCCGTTCCATAGGGGCGAACACTTTCGCGTTCTTCACGCGCAACCCGCGCGGCGGCAACGCCAAGCCGCTCGACCTCGATGACGTGGCGGGGCTTCGGCGCATTTTGGATGAAGACGGGTTCGGCCGCCTGGTGGCTCATGCCCCGTACACGTACAACCCCTGCTCGGCGAAGGAGCGCGCGCGGGAGTTCGCGCTGGAGGCCATGGCCGAGGACCTGCAGCGCATGGAGGCGCTCCCCGGGCAGCTCTACAACTTCCACCCCGGTGCGCACGTGGGGCAGGGCGCCGATGCCGGCATGGAGCTCATCGTCGATGCCCTGTGCCAGGTGATGTTCGAGGGGCAGCGCACGTGCGTGCTGCTCGAGACCATGGCGGGCAAGGGCACCGAGGTGGGGCGCACCTTCGAGGAGCTCGCCCGCATCATCGAGGGCGTGGAGGCCCGTCGCCCCGAGCTCGCGGGCGCGGAGATGCTCGGCGTGTGCCTGGACACCTGCCACATCTCCGATGGCGGGTACGACATCGTGCACGACCTCGACGGCGTGTTGGACGAGTTCGATCGCGTGGTGGGCTCCGATCGCCTGCGGGCGGTGCACATCAACGACTCCAAGAACCCGTGCGGGGCGCACAAGGACCGTCATGAGGTCATCGGCGGGGGATATCTCGGCAATCCCGAGCTCGGCGGCGGGGAGCACGTGCTTCGTGCCATCGTGACCCACCCCATGCTTCGCGACCTGCCGTTCATCTTGGAGACCCCGCATGACGACCTCGCGGGCTATGCGGGAGAGATCGCCTACCTGCGCGGGCTGGCGGGGTAACGCCAGGCGCCCCTGCGCTGGGAAGTTGAGGTTTTTCGTATCGTTTTTAAAAAGGATGAAGGAGCGGGCGTTTGCTCTAACAAAACTACAGGTCGCAGTTGGTCCCCTATTGCGTGTATCTGATAAATCTCAAAATGAGTACGAAATAGTTCTCTTCCTCGATCGAGGGGGCACGTCGTGGCTTAGTGAGTGCCATTCCGGAAGGATGCGCCTCATCGTGACTTCGCGCGCTCGTTTTTCAGCCCGGCTTGCCCCGCCACAGCTTCGCCCGGTTTATTCCCCGTCCAAAAATGCGCCGGTCTGACGGTTCCAGAGGGCCGCGTACTCGCCATCGGCCGCCGCGAGCTCGGCGTGCGTGCCGTCCTCGACGATTTCGCCGTCGGCAAGCACGACGATGCGGTCGAGTGCGGCAACGGTCGAGAGGCGATGCGCCACGACGATGGAGGTGCGCCCGCGCATGAGGTTCTCGAGTGCATCTTGGACCAGGGCTTCGCTCTCGGAGTCGAGCGCGCTCGTGGCCTCGTCGAGCACGAGGATCGGGGCGTCGGTGAGAATGGCGCGGGCGATGGCGACACGCTGGCGTTGACCGCCGGAGAGCTTCACGCCGCGCTCTCCCACGAGCGTGTCGAGGCCGTTGGGCAGACGATCGATGAACTCGAGCGCGTTGGCAAGCTCGGCGGCGCGGCGAATCTCGTCCTCGGAGGCATCGGGCCGCCCGTAGGCGATGTTCTCGCGGATGGAACGATGGAACAGCAGCGCCTCCTGCGGCACATAGGCGATCTGGCGGCGCAGACTCTGCTGCGTGCAGGTGGAGATGTCCTGCCCGTCCACGTAGACGTGGCCGTCCTGCACATCCGAGAGGCGCAGCAGCAATTTGGTGAGGGTGGTCTTGCCCGAGCCGGAGCGGCCCACCAAGCCCACGCGCTGACCGGCGGGGATGTGCAGGTTGAGGCCGGTGAACACGCGGTCGCCTTCGGCGGCGTCCGTATAGGCGAACCCCAGGTGCTCGAAGTCGATGGCGCCTTCGCGCACGACGAGGTCCGGGGCGCCGGGCGCATCCTCCACCAGGCGCGGCTCGTCCAGGATGCGGGCCATCTCACTCGCATCGCCGATGGCGCGGTTCATGCGCTGCATCATCGAGTTGATGTAGTTGAAGCGCATGGAGAGCTGGTAGGTGTAGGAGAACATCATGACGAGCATGCCGCTGGAGATGCCGAACCAGGCGTTGCCGCCCGCGACGAAGACCGACACGACGAGCATGATCACCGTGATGATGCCGCTGGTGGTGAACCCGCGCTGCATGGTGGCACGCATGGAGCGGCTCTCGGCGCGCATGGCGGCGAGGTCGGCCTCGTCGAACAGATTCTTCTCGTAATCCTCGCGCCCGCAGGTCTTGACGGCCAGGATGTTGGTGACCGCGTCTGAGAGAACGCCGGAGAGGCGGTTTTGCGCCTTGGCGGTGGCGGCGGACAGGGGCAGGATGCGCTGGTACATGCGCGTGGCGACGACCACGTAGATGACGAGCATCACCGCGAGCGCCGCGGCGTAGGCGGGCACGGCGGGCGCGAGCGCGATGAAGGTGCAGGCGGTGCTCGCGATGGTGGGGATGAGCGAGTACACCACCACATCGACCATCTGCGTGTAGCCGCTCATGAACTTGCTCGTTTGGCTCACCAGCGCCCCGCCGAAGCGGCTCGTGTGAAAGGTCATCGATTGGTTGGAGAGGGTGTCGAAGCACAGGCGGGCAAGGTGGTAGTTGCCGTTGATCTGCAGCTGGTAGACGGCGTAGTCCTGCAGCTTGGAACAGATCTGACCCACGAGGTTCACCAGCAGCAGGGCCAGGATGTAGGGGCCGAAGACCTCCCACACCTGGCCCGCGGCGACGGGGGAGGCCTGGACGCGGTCCACGATGAGGCCCATCACCCAGGTGTTGACGAAGATGAGCAGGGCCACGTAGGCGACGGAGGTGAACACGGCCAGGAACGCCGCGCCCGGCTTCATGCGGGTGACTTCCCAAAACCGGCGCAGCGTTCGCTGGACGGCGGGCTTCTCGAGCTTCTGTACGTTTCTTTGCGACATGCGGTCTCCTTGCGTGCTCAGTGCGAAGGCGGCTTTCGGCGCGCGGCGCCCACCCCTTGCATGCGGTGTCTGCAAAAGGTTATCCCCTGAACCGCGCTCGAGGTCAAGGGATGTGACGGGTGGGCGTTCGGGCGGTATGTTTGCTGTGTTGCGTCTTTTGCCATTGCGGCCTGCTGGGCATCAAACGCCAATTCGAGAACGAGGGCATTTTTCGAGGGGCCTCTCTTGGCGTGCCCGATGGGTGGGGGAGTGGTTTCAGGTGGTCGTGTGGACTGTTCAGGACCTTGCGGTATGGGAAGAACTCGAGCGCTCTGGCCGGTATGTGGCAGACGAGCGGTACCTCTGCATGCCAGAGTCGGAAGATGGGCCATGCTCGCACAGCCATTATGCGTATCTATGGATGGTGGAGCAGATGAAAAGATACATCGGTCCGGCTCCAAAAGGTGTTAAGTATCCGATTTGGGCATGGTACAAGTGCTATGGATCGGCGACGGGCAAGCCTGACATGCGAGGATACATGAGGCAGTTTGATACGCCGCAGGTTCGGCTCGAGTTGAATGTGCCCGACTGGGACGTTCTTATATCGGATTTCGATGACTGGCATTTCGCCCTTAATTATTGCTATCTGCCGGAAGACGAGGGGGATGCGGATTCATTTGATGCGTGGTGCGCTTCGCATGGGCTTGAGTTTCTGAAGTTGCAGGATTGGCGTATAGGCGGGTGCGATTATCAGGAGGCTCGCCACAGGATCGAACGCAGTTGGACGCGCCTGCTGGGCGTTGATAGAAATGCGGGGTTTGGCGGTGACTGGAGCAGAAGAACGCTCCAGGCGACATTCTGGGAGCTGAAGCGCGATCAAGTGCTCTCGCATGAGTTGTTCATGCCGAGGGCTGATGCAACCGACCGTTGACACTGCGCAACCGTGAACGCCTTGCGCAACGCGGGATACTTGCGGAAGCTTGGGTTGACGAGGGGTCCGGACGCCTCGCGGGCATATACGATTGACCACGATGAAGGGACGTGCATCATGAGCTTCCGCGACAACCTGCTATATCTGCGCGATTCACGCAACATGACCCAGGAGCACCTCGCCATGCTGCTCGGCGTGACCCGCCAGGCGGTGAGCAAATGGGAGAGCGGCGCCTCCACGCCCGATATGGACAAGCTGGTGCGCCTGTGCGAGATCTTCGAGGTCGACCTCGACGAGATGATCCGCGGCGACGTGACGGCCGTGCCCATCAACCGGGCGCTCGCCGTTCCCACCGACGCACCCGTGTCCGATGTGACCGGATACGATCCGCACATGAGGTCGCGGGCCTTCTTCATCGCGGGCGCCGCGGCCTTCCTGGTATTCGGTGCGGGGAGCGTCGTGCTGCTCATGCGCGATGGCGTCGACCTGTTCCTGTATGGCGGGGGCTGGGGGCCGGTCCTCAACCCCTATCCTTTCTATTTCCTACTTACTGCCGCTGCGGGCGCTCTGGCGTGCCTCGCGGTGGCCCACATCAGGCACGTCGCGTTTTGTCGTGCCCACCCGTTCGTGAGCAACTTCTACACCGATGATGATCATGAGCGCGCCCGTCGTTTGAGCGGATTCTCGCGCATCGCCTCCTGCGCCCTGGTGATGCTTGGCGCCGCGATCGCGGTCATTCAGAGCACGTCTCTGCAGCATGTGTCGGGAGGGTTGAGCGCGCTGGTTGTTTGCTGCTCCGCGGCAGCGCTCGTCGCGATGTACGGGAGTCTGATGGCCCGCCGCATCGACGTCGAGGCGTATAACCAGCGCGCCGAGTTCCTGCATGGGGGCCGCGATGTCCGCGTGCGCTTTGCCTTGATCGTCGCTGCGGTGACGATTGCCGCCGCGATCGGCAGCCTCTTCTTCGTCCTGTCAGCGTGGAGCCAGATCCTCATCTGGGGCGCCATCTCCGGCGCGATCGGATGGGTGTTCTTCACGGTGTTCCGCGAGGCGTAGCGCCGCCCATGCCCGTTTGGCATGGTGCTGGTCGGAATGGCCGCCGCGCCTGCCTTGGCGGAGATCGAGGATATGAACCCTTGGAGGCTATGGGCGATTTTTCTGGCAACAATGGAGGATGTGAGGGAATCGTTCGCATCCTCCATTTGAACTGTGTTATTTACCCGTGTAAATGACAGGGTCAAAGCGACCGGTAAGAGGGCTATCGTCCATATCTTAATTTTGCTCAGAGCGCGTTGAGAGGGGTCGCGGCGCTGGGGCGCGGCTCTGGATGCGGAGAGGGGCGTCGGAGCTCCATCGCGCAAGGGGGGCGCCGCTCGCGGGCGGTCGGCTGGGTGCGGGCTTTCGCCGCCGCCGGCATCGCCCGCCGGCGAACTGGGTATCATCTCTCCATATTGTCTGCACGCAAGGCCATCTGGAAGGATTGATACCTCGATGAACCACGATGAGATTTTGGAGATGCTGAGGCGTTCCGGAGTGGAGGTGCCAGGGGGCGCCCCCGGCGGTGCCACGCCCGGCGCGGACGAGCCGATCGACGTCGAGGTCGAGGTGGAGGACATCCCGTCCAATGGGGCGAAGGGTTCCGCGGAGGCGGGGCCCAAGACCGCCCGCGAGCGCAAGAAGGCCGCACGCGCCAGGGAGAAGGCCTCTCGCAGGGAGCGGGTCCCCGAGGGAAGGCCCGTGCCTCCCTTCATGGAGCGCATGGCGCGTTGGAGCCGCCGCGCCTTCGTGGTGCTGCTCGTCGCGCTCGTGATCGCCCTTGCCCTGAGCTACTGGTGGTTCCACCCTGCGCTCAACCTCCACAGCCCGCGCGTGTGGAGCTGGGTCATCCTCGCATCCATTTTCGCCGTGGTGGGCCTCAAGGTCGCGGCACTGCGCTCCGCGCGTCACGCAACGCTGTTCAACCGCCTTTCCTACGTGCCGCTTGCGGTGATCTTGGTGTTCTTCGTGGGCCTTCTCATGGGCGAGCCCTTCATTCCCGGCAACGCCGAGCGTTACGCCACGGTGCTCAAGACCACCGAGGGTGACTTCGCCAAGGACATCGAGGAGGTCGACTATGCCGACGTCCCCGTGATCGACCGCGCCTCCGCGCAGCTGCTCGGCTCGCGCGCCATGGGCTCGATCCCGGAGTTCGTGAGCCAGTTCGAGATCAGTCCCGCGTACAGCCAGATCAACTACCAGGGCCGTCCGGTCCGCGTGAGCCCGCTGACCTACGCCGACCTGTTCAAGTGGCTGAGCCATCGAGGTGCGGGCATTCCCGCCTACGTGCTCGTGGACATGGTCACCCAGGAGGCCGAGGTGGTGCGCCTGGAGAAGCCCATCCGCTACTCCGAGAGCGAACCGCTCGCCCGCAACATCGACCGGTACGTCCAGCTCAAGTACCCCACCTACATGTTCGACCAGAAGAGCTTCGAGCTCGACGAGGACGGCACGCCCTGGTGGGTGCTCCCCGTGCAGAAGCGCACCATCGGCCTGTTCGAGGGCACCACGATCCAGCGCGTTGTGCTCGTGAACGCCTGTACCGGCGAGACCGAGGACTACGCCATCGGGGATTGCCCCACCTGGGTCGATCGCGCGTATCCGAGCGACTTGATCATCCAACAGTACAACTGGAGCGGTGCGTATAGAGGCGGCTGGCTCAACTCTTGGCTTGGCCAGCAGGGCGTGGTGCGCACCACGCTCGGCACCGATGGGGAGCTGGGTTACAACTACCTGGCCCAGGGTGATGACATCTACCTGTACACGGGTGTGAGCTCGGTCACCGCGGACAGCTCCAACGTCGGGTTCATCCTGGTCAACCAGCGAACGGGCGAGTCGCATTACTACCCGGTCGCCGGCGCCACCGAGGATTCCGCCCAGGCATCCGCCGAGGGCCAGGTACAGAACCTCAAGTACGAGGCCACCTACCCGCTGCTGCTCAATGTGGCGGGGCAGCCCACGTACTTCATGGCGCTGAAGGACAACGCCGGCCTCGTGAAGATGTACGCGATGATCAACGTCGAGCACTACCAGAGCGTTGCCACGGGTTCCACGGTGGCGGCCACGCAGGAGAGTTACCTGCAGATGCTCGCGTCCTCGGGCGCTCTGTCCGAGGAGGAGGCCGCGACGAGCGGCGCCGAGGTCGAGGTCTCCGGCAAGATCGCGTCCATGGCCCAGGCGGTCATCGACGGCAACTCCCATTTCTACCTCACGCTCGAGGGTGACTCCTCGATATACGACGTCGCGCTCCCCGGCCTGGTCGAGGTCGTCCGCTACGGCGTCGGCAGCGATGTCACGCTCAGCTACGCCAAGGATCCCGAGTCGGGCGACGCGGCATCCGACGGCATCCGCCGCGTGACGGCGCTTGGGGGCAAGCGGGCCCATGTGGAGGAACCCCAGGCCCAGGATGCCGCGGGCGAAGAGGCCGAATCGCAGTAGACGTCCCCTGCGCCCTCCGCCATAGACGGCGAAGGGTGCTGCTAATCCGTACCGGGATGCACCGGTTGTTATCATACGGGCTGTGGTATGCATAACCACAGCCCATATTCTCGTAAATATGCACCGAACTGAAACAAAAGTGAAATATTCTGTATCAACGGATACCCGCGATGCAGATTGACGTATAGTCTCTCCCCAAGCAAACGCTTGCTCATTCGATTGCACCGCAAGGAAAGGGGAGACCCATGAAGATGAAGAACCTCGGCGCGCTGGCCGCCACGATCGCGATGACGGGCGCGCTGGCGCTCACCGGCTGCGGCTCGGATGCCCCGGCCGCCGGATCGGATGGCGCCTCCTCCTCCGGAGCACCGTACACCCTCGTCAACGAGGGGAAGCTCACCATCGGCACGTCCGCCGAGTACGAGCCCTTCGAGTACATGGAGGATGGCGAGTACAAGGGCTTCGATCTCGAACTCGCCGAGCTCATCGCGGACGACCTCGGGTTGGACTTCGAGATCGTGAACATGGACTTCGACGGCCTGTGCGCCGCGGTCGCCTCGGGAACCAAGATGGATGCCGCGTTCGGCGCCATCACCATCACGCCCAAGCGCGAGAAGGAGGTCGACTTCACGGACTCGTATTACATGGATGACCAGGCCATCGTCACCATGAAGGACAACGCCGGCATCACCGGGGACAACTACGCGGAGGCCCTTAACGCCGAAGGGGTGAAAATCGCCGTCCAATCCGGCTCCACCGCCGAGGCCTTCGTGAACGAGAACTTCCCCGAGGCGACGGCCGTCCCGTTCAAGAACGCCACCGACTGCTTCGCCGCTTTGCAGTCCAACCAAGCGGTCGCCTTGGTGACCAACCGCTCCGTCGCCGCCCAGCTCACCGCCTCCAGCTTCGATAACGAGCAGGTCATCAAGCTGATCTCCACCGGAGAGGAGTACGCCATCGCGGTCAACAAGGAGAACCCCGAGCTCAAGGATGCGATCAACGACACGATCGCCAAGTTCACCGAGGATGGCACGATCGACGCCCTGATGGAGAAATACAACATCAAGTAGCCGCCGTGCATCGCCGCCCCGCCCTCCCGCGTGCACGTGCGGAAGGGCCTTTGCGGCGAGCGCATCCCCGCGTGCGCGGCGGTCCCGCCGAAGCGCATGAGCCAGTCGACCGAAAGAGGGAAGAGCCATGGATACCGCGATTCCGCAATCGAGGGGAACCTCGGGAACACCGCCCCATCTAACACACCGCATCGCGATGCGCCTTTGCGCGATCGCGTGCCTCGTCATCATGGCGTGCGCCATGGGCGCCGTGCCGGCGCGGGCCCTCGAGGTCGAGAAGCTCACCTGCCAACCCAACGGGGACTCCGGCAGCGATGTGCTCGGCGGCACCGAGACGCGCATCACCTGGGAGGTGCAGGCGGACGGTGACGAGCGGGTCGCCGGCCTCTCCCTCATCGTTCCCGAGGGCACGACCTTCACGACCGACGACCTCCGCGTCACCATGCTCTCGGGCGAGGACCTCATGGACCGCGCGTTCATCGAACCCCGCATCGAGGCGGAGGGCGAGACGCTCTCGCTGGCATTCCCCGAGCCCGCTCCCGCGGGACGGTTCTTCCGCGTCGAGCTGTACGGTGTGGTGTTCCCCGCAGACGGCGGCGGGATGCAGTGCGAGGGGACCTACACGCTCGCGGACGGCGATGAGCGCGTCGTCGAGGACATCCCGGCGGTCGAGGTCAAGGGCGTCACGCCGTTCGATCAGTTCAAGATGTTCCTCGAGGGGCAACCGTGGGTGGAGGCGTGGAACTCGAACACGTTTCTTCGCCTGTTCTTCAACCCGGTGCTCATCGTGAGCAGCCTGCCCATCATCTTCTCCGGGTTCCTGATGTCGGTCGCCATCGTCATGGCGGCGTTCCCGCTCGCGATTCCGTTCGGCTTCCTGTTCGCGCTCATGCGCATCTCCCAATCGCGCATCCTGCGCGCGGTCGCGGGCGTCTACGTGAACCTCATCCGCGGAACCCCCGCGTTCCTGCAGATCTACATCGCGTTCTTCGGCCTGCCCCTCGCCGGCGTTAACATCGACAACTACACGCTCGGCGTCGTCGTGATGGCGATGAACTCCGCTGCCTACCTCTGCGAGATTTTCCGCGCCGGGATCCAGTCCATACCCAAGGGGCAGTCCGAGGCCGCCCGCTCGCTCGGCATGAGCGCCGCCCAGACCATGGTCTCCATCATCATCCCGCAGACGTTCAGGAGCGTGATCCCCACGCTCACCAGCGAGTTCATCCTGCTCTATAAGGACACGTCGCTGCTTGCCGCCGTCGGCGTTATGGAGATCGTGATGTACGCCAAGACCGTCGTCGCCACGACCGGATCCATCACGCCGTATGTGGTCGCCGCCATGTTCTACCTGGTGGTCACGTTGCCGCTCGCGCGCGTGGTGAGCATGCTCGAGGCGCGCCTCACCGGCGCCACGGCGGGCACCAACGCGGGGCCCCAGGGCAAGAGGCCCGCCAAGAGCGCGGGGACGATGGTGCCGACCCCCGCCGACCATATCGCGAACCTGTAGGGAGTGCTTGAGATGACGGAAATGACGAATGCCCCCGAGGCCGTTCGCGGCGCGTCCGGCGGGGAGGCCCCCGTGGTCCAGATCCGCGGGCTGCGCAAGGCCTATGGCGATAACGAGGTCCTGCGCGGCATCGACTTGGACGTGCACCGCGGCGAGGTCGTGGTGGTGCTCGGGCCGTCGGGCTCCGGCAAGTCCACGATGCTTCGCTGCGTGAACCTGCTCGAGGTCCCCACGCGGGGCTCCATCGTGGTCGAGGGCGTCGACATCACCAAAAAGGGCGTGGACATCAACAAGGTCCGATCAACGCTGGGCATGGTGTTCCAGCAGTTCAACCTGTTCCCGCACCTGTCGGCGAAGCGCAACGTCATGATCGCGCAGCAAAAGGTCCTGAAGCGCGGCAAGGAGGAGGCGGAGCGTATCGCCGTCGAGGAGCTCGGGAAGGTCGGGCTCGCCGACCGCGTGGACTTCATGCCCTCCCAGCTCTCCGGCGGCCAGCAGCAGCGTGTCGCCATCGCCCGTGCCCTTGCGATGAACCCGCACGTCATGCTGTTCGACGAGGCGACGAGCGCGCTCGACCCCGAGCTTGTGCGCGACGTCCTCGGCGTCATGCGGGACCTGGCGCGCGAGGGCATGACGATGATCGTTGTGACGCACGAGATGCAGTTCGCGCGTGACGTCGCCGACCGTGTGATCTTCATGGACGGCGGCGTCATCGTGGAGCAGGGCACGCCGGAGGAGGTCTTCGACCGCCCGAAATCCGAGCGCACCAGGGATTTTCTGGGGCATATCGCATGATTTGGGGTTGCGGCGCGATCTGCCGCGAGGGCACGGCCGGGGGCATCTCGGCTCGCCTGCGCCCCCCGGCGATCGCGTCTCCCTATAGCGCGCTTTCGTAAATCGCGCGGGCGTCATCGAGCGAGAGGGACCGGAACGTGCCGAATCGCTCGCCCCTGGTCACGCGCAGACCGCAGATCATCCGGTCGATGTCATCCTCCGCGATGCCGAGCTCGCTCAGCGTGGAGGGCATGCCCATGGACATGAAGAAGTCCTGCAGTTCGTCTATGGTCGCCTCGACGGCGTCATGCACGGCGCGCTCGGGGGTGATCTCCTCGTCGATCCCGGACAGGTCGTCCAGTGCGGGGTTCACGGGCTCGATGCCGAAGACCCCGGCGCCGAAGGCGAGGAGGCGATCGGGATGGCTCTTCCACACATGGCGCATCCACGCCGGGAAGATGACGGCCAGGCCGGCGCCGTGGGTGATCTTCGCGTCGATGGCGGACATCTCATGCTCCATGCCGTGGCAGGTCCAATCGCCGTCACGCATGCCGGGGACGCCCAGGCCGCAGCCGGCCAGGCCGTTGTGCGCGAGCGTGCCGATCCACATGAGCTCGGCGCGCGCGTCGTAGTCCCGCGGGTCCTCCATCACGATGCGCGCGGCGTCGATTGCCGCGCGGACGAGCCCGCAGGCGATGTTGTCGGTCACGCCGACCGCGGGCTCTCCCGAGAAGAAGCGCTCCATGATGTGGGCGATCATGTCGGTCACGCCGGCCGCCGTCTGGTAGGGCGGGAGGGTGAAGGTGAGCTCGGGGTCGAGGAAGGCGATCTTGGGGCGGATGAGCTCGCTGTTGCACCCGCATTTGAGCCCTAGGGCGTCGTTGCTGATGACGCAGGAGTTCGACGCCTCGGATCCGGACGCGGGTATGGTCACCACGGTCGCGACCGGCAGGCAGCGCTCGGCGACCGCCTTCTTCGCCCAGAAGTCCCATGCGTCCCCCTCGTAACCGGCGCAGAGCGCGATGCCCTTGGCGCAGTCCATGGCCGAGCCACCCCCCACCGGCAGCACGATGTCGACGCCCTCGCGCTCTGCGAGCTCGGCGCCCTCGCGCACGAGTTCGACCTCGGGGTTCGGCCGCACGCCACCCAGCTCCACATGGGACACGCCCGCGGCGTCGAGCGACGCCTTCACGCGGTCGAGCGTGCCCGTGCGCGCCACGGAGCCCTGGCCGTAGACGATGAGCGCGCGACGGTGGCCGGCACCGGCGAGCTCCGCGCCCACCTGGTCGGTGACGCCGCGGCCGAACACGAATTTGGTGGGGGAGCAGAAGGTGAAGTTGTTCATGGGAGTCCTTTCCCGACGGTCTTGTCCCGATCCGTTCTTTTAAAACCCGAGGTCCTCGCCGACGAGGATGACGTGGATTCGCCCGTCGTGGCGCGAGTGTCGGGTGATGACCTCCTGGCAGCACATGCATCCCGCCGCATGGCAGTCGGCGCAGGCGCCGGTGAGCTCGCATGGGGTGCTCGTGTGAAGGCGCGTCGCGTTGAGCGGGCACGTGACCGTGCGGATGCGCTTGAGGCCGCTCTCGACATCCGCAACGACCTTGTTCATGCCGGCTATGACGCAGACGTGCTTGGGCCCGTGGAGCAGGAGGGCGAGGCGGTTGGCGTTGCCGTCGATGTTGACGAGCTCTCCGTCGAGCGTGATTGCGTTGGCGCCCATGAAGAACCAGTCGGCGCCGACTTGCTCGAGCCACATCGCGTCCTGCTCCTCGGGCGTCGCGGCCCGCGACCGGTCGATCATGGGATGGCCGTCGGCCTCCAGCGCCGCCTTGATGCCGCTCTCGGAAAACGAGACGCTGCCGCCCCAGGTGACGCTTTGGCCCGGTTCGACGAGCTCCCGTGCGAGTTCGACGGCCTCGGCCGCCGTGTCGCGGTAGTGGCCGGTCATGTTGCGAATCGAGAGTTTCCCGATGATGCGCTCCGCGGTGGTGCGGCGCGCCGCCTTCTTCACGTCTTCCATGGCGTCTCCTCGCTTTGATGTTCTGCTCGGCCCTTGGGGGGCCGGTATGGGCCCTCATCCGCAAGTCCGTTCCGCCCCATTGTGACACGGGCCCGGTGCCGA
This sequence comes from uncultured Collinsella sp., assembly GCA_902470815.1. Classification (GTDB taxonomy): domain Bacteria; phylum Actinomycetota; class Coriobacteriia; order Coriobacteriales; family Coriobacteriaceae; genus Collinsella. The sequence continues at coordinate 68,304 of CABRHS010000004.1, read as the reverse complement.
TGGCGCTATCGTTCGATGGACAAGATGTCGTCGAAGCCGATGATGGTCTTCACGACCTGGATGCGCCGAAACGCGAAGTCGACGCGCGCGACGACGCCCGACACGGTGCGGTAGGCGTCCCAATCGTAGAAGGTCACGCGCACGAGGTCGCCCTTCTTGATCTGGGTGATGGTGCGTGAGAGCGCGAGCGCCTCCTCCTCGGTGAGCTCGTGGCGCGGCTCGGTGATGCGCTCCTGTTGCCGCGCGAGCTCGTAATAACCCGTAAGCGCGGCGAAGGGCATGAACTGGGCGGCGCGGCTGGTGCGGGCGCGGCCGTTCGCCGTGAACCCCCGATCCCGGTTTGCGCCGTCCGGGTCCGGCCAGCGCCCGCCTGGGCCCGGTTCCCGGGCGCCTATGTCCAAGCCGTCACGCATGATGTCCTCCAACCTGCTCGTTCCGCTCGCGACCAGTGGCCTCGGGCCGTAGGCTGCGACCCATGACGAGCGCGTTCTTGCCGTACCGCCCCTTGACGCCTATGATGGCCCTTTGCAACTCCCGCTCGCGCTGCTCGCCCTCCACGTCCGTGAACAGGTCGATGGTCGCCAGCTCCTCGGGCAGCAGCCCGCCGAACCCTATGCTGAGCCGCTTGATGGGGCGCCGGGGGTCGACCGACTCCTCGTACAGGGCCTCGAAATGCGCCATGAGCTTCTTGCGCGAGTTCGTCCGCTCGCCGAGCTTGCGCTGCCTGCCGGCGTGCGCGTAGCCGCCCTTGCCCGGAACGCGGGTGCCGTGCTCCCCGGTATGCGCCCGACCGCCCCGCGCTCCCTCGGCGATCAGGTCGCGCGCGGGGCCCGCCGCCAGGGGGCCCGTCGGGTCCTGGGCGGGTCGCGAGGTGGGGCGGGGGATGTCCTCGGCCGTGCTGCTGCGCCGGTTGCCGCACCCGTCCCGGTACGACGCGCTGCCGCTCACGTCGAGCCTTCTTAGCTCGCGCACCTCGCTGGCGTAGCCGACGTACAACGAGATGGAGCTCGCCACCACGCCCTGATCGACCAGGTCGAGCACGGAGGAATCGACCATCTCCCGCAGGACGGTGAGTGCCTCGCGATGGCTGTAGTTCCGTGGGAGCACCTGCCCGTTCACCATGGAGCTCGCCTGGGGACGGTATGCCTGGATCTCCGCGATGGTGCAGGGCTCCCTGCCGTGCGCATGGTCGATGAGGTACTCCGCGTTCACACCGAACTCACGGTAGAGTATCCGCTCGTCGAGGGCGGCCACGCCCATGAGGTCGTGCACGCGGTACTTCGCGAGGCGGTCCGCGATGCCCGGTCCGATTCCCCATATGTCCGTGATGGGGCGGTGCGTCCAGACGTCGCGGCGGAACCGCTCCTCATCCAGGAACCCTATGCCGTCGGGCTCGCGCTTGGCGGTGATGTCGAGCGCCACCTTGGCCAGGAAGAGGTTGGGGCCTATGCCGGCGGTGGCGGTGATGCCGGTGCGGGCGAGCACGGCGCCGCGCAGCTCATCGGCGAACTGCCGCGCGGTGAGGCCGTACAACGCGAGGTACGGGGTGGCGTCTATGAAGCACTCGTCGATCGAGTAGACGTGGATGTCCTGGGGGCTCACGTATTCCAGGTAGATGCCGTATATGCGGGCCGAGACCTCCATGTAATGGCGCATGTGGGGCTTGGCCGCGATGTAGTCGATGTCGCCGGGGATCTCGAACAGGCGGCAGCGGTTGCGCACCCCGAGCCTCTTCATGGCCGGCGTGACGGCCAGGCAGATGGTCGTGTTTCCGCGCGAGACGTCTGCGACCACCAGGTTCTGCGTGAACGGGTCGAGCCCGCGCTCGGCGCACTCGACGGAGGCGTAGAACGTCTTGAGGTCGATGCAAAGGTAGGTGCGCTCGCCTGCGCCGCGGCGGTATGACGCCATGTCTCTCCAATCGAACGCGTGTTCCGGAACTTCTGTTCGATGGTACGTTCTCGTCCGGACACGAGTCAAGGGCGGTTGTAGCTGTGGGTTTGGCGGAGCCGCGCTGCTCACCCGCGCGGGCGGGTACAATGCCGCCATGGAAACGGCACAACAGGCTCATGGGGGACTCCCCGCGATGGAGGTCATATGGCAGGGGATAGGCAGACGATGCATGACGGCGACGGGGCCCCGAGCGGCTTCCCCGCGGGCGAGCCGCTGGCCAGGGGCGCGGCGAGCCTGCTGCGCTCGAACCGCCGCCCGCTCATCGTCGCCGTGTGCCTCTGGGTGTTCCTGGTCCTGCTCAACCGCGTGCTGGCGGGGGAGATCATGGCATTCGACCGGGCGGCCATCGCGCTCATGGTCGATCACGTCCGGACGGCGTGGCTGACCCCCGTCATGAAGGCCGTCTCGTTCGTGGTGACGCCCGTTCCGCTCGTGGCCCTCATATTCGCCATCGGCATCGGCTCCCGGGCGCGCGGCCACCGGGGCATGGGTGTTTTCTGCGCCGTCAACCTGATCGGCTCCACCGTCTTGAACCAGGTGCTCAAGTTCGCGATTCAGAGGCCGAGGCCGGATGTCGCGTTGCGCCTGGTCGACATCGGGGGGTTCAGCTTCCCCTCGGGCCACTCCATGGCCGCGATGGCGTTCTTCGGCCTGCTCGTGTGGCTGACATGGCGCTATGTCGATGACCCCCGCCGCCGCGCGGTCTTGTGCTCGCTGCTCTGCATCATGATCGCGGCCGTGGGTTTTTCCCGCGTGTACCTGGGTGTCCATTACGCCTCGGATGTGGTGGGCGGTTTTTGCGCGTCGATCATCTGGTTGGCGGTCTACACCAAGGTGGCCGGTCCCAGGCTCACCGCGCGGAGCGGGGCGCCGGCTGCGGCTTGATGCGCTCGCGGGGCCTGTGCGCCCGCTGCGGCCCGGCGCCCGGGTCCCGAGCGCCATCGCGGGCGGGTACAATAGGGCGAACATGAACATGAACGTGCAACGGCTCAGGAGGCTCGCATGGACGAGTTGAAACTCGCAGGTTCCGCAACGGGCATGACGGCGGTGGGCGACGGGTATCTGCGCATCGCCGCGGCCACGCCCAAGATCCGCGTGGGGGACGTGGCCGGCAACGCCGCCGCCATCCTCGAATGCGTCGACGCGGCCGTGCGCGCCGGCGCGCGCGTGCTGGTTCTGCCCGAGCTCTGCCTGACGGGCTACACCTGCGGTGACCTGTTTCATGACCGGGCCCTCCTGCGCGCAGCCGAGTCCGCACTCGCCGGCCTGCTGGAGGACACGGCAGACACGCCGCTGCTCTTCACCGTGGGCTTGCCCGTCGCGCATCGCGAGAACGTCTACAACTGCGTCGCCGCATGCTGCGTGGGGCGCCTGCTGGGCCTCACCGCCAAGCGTCACCTGCCCAACTACGGCGAGTTCTACGAGCAGCGCTGGTTCGCGCCCGCGCCCATGAACGGGGCGGGGTTCATCTCGTTCGCCGGCCAGGGCCCCGTGCCCCTCATGGGCGGCATCGTCTACACCTGTTCCGACCCGGGCCTCGAGGACGTGCGCATCGGCGTCGAGGTCTGCGAGGACCTGTGGGTCCCCAACCCGCCCTCGGTGGACATGGCGCTTTCCGGCGGTGCGACGGTCATTCTGAACGCGAGCGCGTCGAGCGAGGTCGTGGGCAAGTCGGCGTACCGCCGCAGCCTCGTGTCCGGTCAGAGCGCGCGTCTGTACTGCGCGTACGCCTACGCCAACGCGGGGGAGGGCGAGTCCACCACCGACCTCGTCTTCTCGGGTGAGAACTTCATCGCCGAGAACGGCTCGATCGCCGCGAGCACGCCGCTGTTCTCGCGCGAGATGGCCGTGGCCGATGTCGACCTGGAGAAGCTCACGGCGGAGCGACGCCGCTCCAACACGTGGCGCGCCGGCGAGTGGTGCATGGATCATCTGCAGACGATCGACTTCAGCTTCACGGAAACTGGTGAGGACGCCTCTGTCGGCGGCGAGCCCATCGCGGATGCGCCCGATCAGCTCGCGGTCCTTCCCGCCGAGGATGCCGAGCTGCTGCTCAACTCCGCCCTTGATGTGCTGCGCCCCGCTCCGCGCACCCCGTTTGTGCCCGCGGACCCCACGCAGCGCGCCACGTCCTGCGAGGAGATCTTGGAGCTGCAGGCCGCGGGCCTCAAGACGCGCCTCGCCCACACCGGCACCAGCTCGGCCGTGATCGGCCTCTCGGGCGGCCTCGATTCCACGCTCGCCCTGCTCGTCACGGTGCGCGCGTTCGACATGTTGGGGCTGCCCCGCGCGGGCGTCCATGCGGTGTCGATGCCCGGCTTCGGCACCACGGGCCGCACCAAGTCCAACGCCGAGCGCCTGGCCGAGCGGCTCGGCGTCGACTTCCGCACCATCGCGATCGGCGAGGCCGTGCGCGCGCACTTCGCCGACATCGGCCACGACCCGGACGTGACGGACGTCACCTATGAGAACGCCCAGGCACGTGAGCGCACGCAGGTCCTCATGGACCTCTCCAACGAGCTCGGCGGCTTCGTGATCGGCACGGGGGACCTGTCCGAGCTCGCACTCGGCTGGGCAACCTACAACGCCGACCACATGAGCATGTACGGCGTGAACGCCGGCGTGCCCAAGACGCTCGTCCGCCATCTGGTGGCGCACGTCGCCGATTCGCTGGGTGGGGAGACGGCCGCCATCCTGCGTGACATCCTGGACACTCCCGTCTCGCCCGAGCTGCTGCCGCCCACGGGCGATGGGCAGATCGCGCAGTGCACCGAGGAGCTCGTGGGTCCCTATGAGCTGCACGACTTCTTCTTGTTCCACATGATGCGCCACGGCTTCGCGCCGGGGAAGATCTACCGCATGGCCTGCCGCGCCTTTGCGGAGCCCGCGGCGGACGGGGCGCCCGCCTACGAGCCGGCGACGATCCTGTTCTGGCTGCGCACGTTCTACCGCCGGTTCTTCGCCCAGCAGTTCAAGCGCAGCTGCCTGCCCGACGGTCCCAAGGTGGGCTCCGTAAGTGTGAGCCCCCGCGGCGATTGGCGCATGCCCAGCGACGCCAGCGCCGCGTTGTGGCTGGAGGAGATCGACAGCCTGACCGCGTAGGCGCTACTCCATCTCCTTGTCCGGCTGGATGAGCTCCTCGTATCCGCTGATGGAATCGCGCGCCCCGGGCAGTACCGAGAGCAGGAAGCTGTAGATGACCTCAATGATGAGGGTGGCGGAGATCTTGGAGAAGGTGAAGTCCACGGTGGTGAGAAGCGCCTCGTAGTTGACGGTGCGCAGCACGATGTCCGCGAGGCGCGCCAGCGGTGCATGCGTGTTGCCGCAGATGAGGATCACCGTGGCGCCCCCGCGCTTTGCCGCGTGGGCGATGCGCTCGAGCCTCTGGGACTTTCCCGAGTTGGAGATCAGGACGAGGACGTCGTCCTCGCGCATGGTGAGGGCGAGCGATGTCGAGCTCTCCGTGATCGTGTTCGCCACGCTCCTGATGCCGAGCTGGCCGAATTTGATCGCGGCGTCGATCGCCACCGCGTTGGTGTTGCCCACCGCGGCGAACACGATGAGGCCCGCGTGCGAGAACAGGTCGACCATGCGGCGCATGGTCGCCTCATCGAGCGCGTCGAGCGTCGAGGCGATCTCGCGCTGCTTGGCGTTTTTGATATTTGCGAGCGACTGCGCGAAATCGTCAAGCGAGACCTCGCGCGTGACTTGCTCGTCGTCTTGCGCGGCGAGGTCGCGGGCGAGGGAGAACTGAAATGAGCGGAAGTTCTTGAAGCCGAGTTTCCGGCAGAACCGGGACACGGAGGCCTCGGACGTGTTGCTCGCGCGCGCGAGCTGGGCGGAGGTCATCTGGGGAGCGCGCTCGGTGTTGCCCAGGATGAAGTCGACGATGCGCCGCTCGCTGTCGAGGAACGTTCGGCTCGACGTGATGAGCGGCAATGCGCTGGGAAGCTCTTCTGTGCTCATGGGCCCTCCTTGGGAATACTCGCCAGCATTACTATACCCAATGATGGGTTTCTTTCACTAGATAGTCGATATGTGACTGGTTTCTACCGTTCATCCGTAGTAAAGTACCTTCCACAGAAGAACTACTACATGAAAGAAACCTTTCAAATCCCTGCGTGGTAGATTCCATGTGTCAACAAGCACCGGAAGGTGCACGAGCATAAGGGAGGGAATATGGCAGAGAAGTACGACATCGTTGCTGCCACGGGTTGCCCCACGGGTATCGCCCACACCTTCATGGCGAAGGAGGCTCTCGAGAAGGCCGCCGCGGAGCGCGGCCTCACCATCAAGGTCGAGACCCATGGCCAGGTCGGCGTCGAGAACGAGCTCACCGTCGCAGAGATCGCCGGCGCCCGCGCCGTCGTGGTCGCCGCCGACAAGGACGTCCAGGCCGAGCGCTTCGCCGGCAAGCCCATGATTTCCACGGGCGTGTCCCGCGCGATCGACGTCGAGGCGGCCGGCAAGCTGATCGACGACGCCCTGGTCGCCAAGGCCGATCCGAGCCTTGCCGCCGCTGTCCAGGTGGACGAGGGCAAGGTCGAAAAGGAGTCTTTCGGCCATCAGCTTTACAAGCACCTCATGAACGGCGTCTCCCACATGTTGGTGTTCGTCGTCGCCGGCGGCGTGCTCACCGCGCTGTCCTTCCTGTGGGGCATCACGTCCTTCGATTCCACCGCGGCCGACTACAACAGCTTCGCCGCGATGCTCAAGATCATCGGCGGTGTGGCCATGGGCCTCATGGTCCCGGTGCTCTCCGCCTATATCGCCGAGTCCATCGGCAAGCGCCCGGCGCTCGTCCCCGGCTTCGTCGCCGGCATGATCGCCATCCAGGGCCTGCCCGTCAACGCCGCGACCGGCATGATCGACGCCGGCGGCGTGGGCGTGGGCTTCGGCTTCCTCGGCGGCATCGTCGGCGGCTTCCTGGCCGGCTACGTCATCCTGCTGCTCGAGAAGGCCTTCGCCAAGCTCCCGGCCAACCTCAACGGCCTCAAGGCCATCTTCCTCTACCCGCTGTTCTCCACGCTCATCGTCGGCCTCGTGATGCTCGGCATCTCCGGCCCGATGGCCGCGATCAACACCGCGATGATGGACTTCCTCAAGGGTCTGTCCGCCTCCGGCGCCATCGTGCTCGGCCTTGCCATCGGCTGCATGTGCTCCGTCGACATGGGCGGCCCGGTCAACAAGGCCGCCTACGTCACCGGTACCGCCATGCTGACTGAGGCGCTCGCCGCCGGCGTGGGCACCGAGACCTACAACTTCGGCACCAACTTCATGGCAGCCGTCTCCGCCGCGTGCATCGTCCCGCCGCTGATCACCACCTTCGCGGTCGTCGTGGGCAAGAAGTACTTCTCCCAGGAGGACCACGACGCCGGAATCGTGAACTTCATCTTGGGCTGCACCCACATCACCGAGGGCGCCATTCCGTTCATGACCAAGAACATCTGGCCCGTTATGCCCATCATGATGATCGGCTCCTCCATCGCCTCCATCCTGAGCCTCATGTTCGGCGTTCACGACCCGGCGCCCCACGGCGGTTTCCTGGTCCTGCCCGTCGTCGAGAACGCTCCCATGTGGGTCCTCGCCATCGCCATCGGCACGGTCGTCGGCGGCATCCTCTTCGTCGCCTTCAAGAAGCACGAGTGGGCGAAGGCGCAGAAGGTCGCTGAGGTCGAGGTCGCCACGGCTGAGGTCGCTGCCATCGATGCCGAGACCGAGCAGGCTGTCGAGGAGGGCTTCGTCAAGACCTCCAACGTGTTCTGCGACCAGAAGGTCGACGGCCGCGACGCTGCGCTGAGCTTCATCGCCGAGCGCGCCGTCTCCGCGGGCATCGCCGATGATTCAGCCGCCCTGTACGCCGCCTTTCTCAAGCGTGAGGCGGAGGGCACCACGGGCATGGTCGACGGGTTCGCCATCCCGCACGCCAAGACCGATGCGGTCAAGGCTGCCACGGTTATGGTCCTCAAGGCGCCCGAGGGCATCGCCTCTTGGGAGACCCTCGACGGCGCTCCGGTGACCTGCGCAATCGCGCTGCTCGTCCCTGAGTCGGAGGCCGGAAGCGCCCACTTGCAGATTCTGTCCAGGGTGGCGACGGCCCTGACCGACGAGGCTTTCCGCGCCGCCTGCAAGGCGGAGGATGACCCGGCTAAGGTCGCTGGGCTCATCAACGAGCGCCTCGCGTAAGCGATGGTCGCGTTTGCCCGGCGGTGCTTCTGCGCACCGCCGGGCAAACTGCACGTTTTGGGGGAGGTTTGGCGGGTTTCTCTTCGCGGGGCCTCTTCTCGCTGGGCCTTTCCTGCGGAAACGTTGACGTTTGAGCGGCATGGATCCGCCAAGTGCCCCAAAACCTCCCCCAAAACGTGCAGTTTCGTTTTGGAGCGCCCGGCTTCATGCGGCAGTGCGCTTCGCAGGGCTTCCATTCAATGATCGGATCAGTTTCGAGAAAGGGACCGTCATGATTTACACCCTCACGCCCAATCCCGCTATCGACTACAACATCTCCTGCGACGGCTTGCGTCCGAACACGGTCACGCGCACGCGCGACGCGGTGTACACCCCCAACGGCAAGGGACTGAACGTCTCCTTCACCCTCGACCACTACGGTGTCCCCACGACGATCCTGGGCTTCTTCGCCGGCTTCTCCGGCCGCTATATCGTCGAGGGCGCGCGCGAGCTCGGCGTCGACGTCAAGCCCGTGTGGACGGGCGGCATCACGCGCGTCAACGTCTTTCTCAACGCGGGCCCCGACACCGAGTACAACATGGTGAACGCCGGCGCCGCGATCACCCCGGATGACGAGCGGAAGATGTTCGAGCTCGTCGACGGGCTTGACGACCTCGAGTGCCTCGTGATCTCCGGCTCCTTGCCGCCGAACGCCTCCGATGGCTTCCTGCGTGGTGCCATAGAGCGCGTCCGCGCTCGCGGAGCGGAATTCGTCCTCGACATCTCGAGCTGTCAGCTCGCCGAGCTTCTCGAGCTCGAGCCCCTGCTGATCAAGCCCAATGATGACGAGCTGCGCGACATCTTCGGCCTCGACGTTCATGCGGGCGACGACGCATCCGTCGTGGCCGCCATGACGGAGCTTCACGCCCGCGGTGCGAAGAACGTCCTGCTTACTCTGGGTGGTGCAGGGGCGTACTTCTCGAACGGCGAGCGCCTGTGGTTCGCCAGGCGCGCCTTTGAGGTGAAGGTGCGCTCCACGGTCTGCGCGGGAGACTCCTCGCTCGCCGCGTTCCTGTCCATCTGGTCCTCCGAGCGCGACCGCGTGGAGGATGCGCTCCGCCGCTCCATGGCGACCGGCGCCAACGTTGTCGAGTGCGCCGGCTTGGGCGACTTCGCCCGCGTTGAGGAATACGAGAAGGGCATCGAGGTCCGCCTGGTGAAGTAGGGGGCTCCCATCATCGCGCGACCGTGGTTTCGGCGAGGTACATGGCGTATAGTCAAAGGGGAAAGGGGCTTTCGGCCCCTTTTCTCATACGAGCGAATCCGCCGCGTCCGGCGCCATCGTGAGAAAGGAACAGCCCGTGCAGTTCTCCAATCGTCTCGACCGATTCGGTGCGGAGGTCTTCTCCTCACTCAACGCCCGCCGCGTGGCGCTCGAGGAGCAGGGCCGCACCATCTACAACCTGTCCGTGGGCACGCCCGATTTCGCCCCGTACCCGCATGTGGTCGAGGCCCTCACGCAGGCCGCCCAGGACCCGCAGATGTGGAAGTACTCCCTGCGCGACCTGCCCGAGCTCAAGCAGGCGGTCTGCGATTACTACGAGCGCCGCTTCGGCGTTTCGGGCATCACCCCCGACATGGTGGCCTCTTGCAACGGCACGCAGGAGGGCGTGGGGCACCTGGGCCTGGCGCTGCTCGACCCTGGCGACACGATCCTCGTCCCCGACCCGTGCTACCCCGTCTTCGAGGCCGGCGCCAAGATCGCCGACGCCGAGCTCGCTTACTACCCACTCGACGCCGAGCACGACTTCCTTCCGCACGTCGCCGGCATCGACCCGGAGGTGGCCGATCGCGCCAAGTACATGATCGTGTCGTTGCCCGCCAACCCCGTTGGCTCGGTGGGCAACGACGCCCTCTACGATGAGATCATCGCCTTCGCGCGCGAGCACGACCTGCTCATCGTGCACGACAACGCGTATTCCGACATTGTGTTCGACGGTCCCGCCGGGGGCACGTTCCTCGCCCATCCCGGTGCGCTCGAGGTGGGTGTGGAGTTCTTCTCGCTCTCCAAGTCCTTCAACGTCACGGGTGCGCGCATCGGCTTTTTGGTGGGCCGCTCAGATGTCGTCGCGGCGTTCTCCAAGCTGCGCAGCCAGATCGACTTCGGCATGTTCATGCCCATCCAGAAGGCCGCCATCGCCGCGCTTGAGGGCCCGCTCGAGGAGGTCGAGGCCCAGCGCCTCAAGTACCAGGAGCGACGCGACGCGCTATGTGACGGCCTGGAGCGCCTGGGTTGGGAGCGACCCAATGCGCACGGCTCCATGTTCGTATGGGTCAAGCTTCCCGGCGGCCGCACCGATTCCATGGCGTTTTGCGAGGAGCTCATGGAGAAGGCGGGCGTCATCGTCACGCCGGGTGCGAGCTTCGGCCCTCATGGCGAGGGCTACGTGCGCATGGCGCTCGTCCTGCCGCCCGAGGGGCTCGCGCAGGCGGTCTCCGCGATCGAGGAAGCCGGCATTTTTGGCTAGGCTCCCGCCGCGCATTGTCCTATAATCGAGTTCCCGGATAAAAACAAGGAGAAGTTCGGTGAACGCGCTGGATTTCTCCGTGAAATGCCTTTTGGCATTGCATCAACGCGCCTGAAGCAACGGGCGCAGGAAAGGAAGTGTTCACATGGTGAACGATCGCAAGGTTGCCGTCATCGGCTGTGGCTTCGTGGGTTCGTCCTCGGCGTTCGCGCTCATGCAGAGCGGCCTGTTCTCCGAGATGGTCCTCATCGACGTCGATCGCAACCGCGCCGAGGGCGAGGCCCTCGACATCGCGCACGGCGTGTCGTTCGGAAGCCCGATGAAGATCTACGCCGGCGATTACTCCGACGTATCCGATGCCGCCGTGATCGTGGTCACCGCCGGCGCCGCGCAGAAGCCCGGTGAGACTCGCCTCGACCTTGTGAACAAGAACATCGCCATCTTCGGCAGCATCATCCCGCAGATCCGCGAGAGCGGCTTCAACGGCATCCTGCTCATCGTCTCCAACCCGGTCGACGTCCTCACCTATGCCGCCATCAAGATGAGCGGCCTGCCCGAGGGCCAGGTCATCGGCTCCGGCACCGTCCTGGACACCGCCCGCCTCAAGTACATGCTCGGCGAGCACCTCGACGTCGACCCGCGCGACGTCCACGCCTACATCGTGGGCGAGCACGGCGACTCCGAGGTCGCCGCTTGGTCCAGCGCCACGGTCGCCGGCGTCCCGCTGTCCACCTACTGCGAGCTTCACGGCCACTACAACCACGAGGAGTCCGAGCGCCGCATCGCCGACGAGGTGAAGAACAGCGCCTACGAGATCATCGAGAAGAAGCGCGCCACCTACTACGGCATCGCCATGTCCGTGCGCCGCATCTGCACCGCCATCATGCGCGACGAGGATTGCGTCCTGCCCGTCTCCAGCCTCATGGTCGGCGAGTACGGCCTGAACGACCTGTGCATCTCCGTACCCACGGTCGTCGGTCGCAACGGCGTGGTCACGCGTGTTCCGGTCGCTCTTTCCGAGGAGGAGAACGCCGAGTTCCAGAAGTCCGCCGCCGCGCTCAAGGCCATCGTCGACGAGGCCGGCCTCAACGACTAGCCCGCGACTCGCGATCGGGGCCAGGCGCGAGTCGCGCATCGGCCCCGTGCAATTGGGGCCGGGTGCATGTTGCGCATCGGCCCTGTGAGCCGGGAGCTCGAGTGCGCGTCCGGCAGAGGGCGTACAATGAACGGGGATGGGTGCCTGCGCGCCCGTCCCCGTTGTTGTTTGGCGGTCCATCGGCGCCCGGGCATGGAAGGTCGAGGTCACATGGTCGAAGAGAAGGTCGCACGCACGCTCAGGTCTCGCGAGACCGGGAACTTCCTGTCGTATGTCCGTGAGCGCATGGACACGTTCGCGGAGCGCCCCCTGTGCGCGGTGGACAGCCTTGTCTTCTCATGGCTCGCTTACACCCATCTGGGGCTCGCCTGTGACCGCGTCTGCACGGTTCGTGGGATCGCTCTGCACGAGCTGCTGCGCGCGGAGGATTTCGACGAGATGTTCGGCTCCAGCTGGGATGAGCAGGGGAGCCGCGATTTGCTGTTCGCGGTGTGCGCGAGCCCGCGGTTCCGCACGGCCCGTCTCACCGACTTCCGTTTCAAGACGGATGCGCGCACCGAGGAGCAGTTCGCCGCCATGACGTTCCGCCTGCCCGACGGCTCCTCGTACGTCGCGTTTCGCGGGACCGATTCGACCGTGGTCGGTTGGAAGGAAGACTTCAACATGACCTTCCTGAGCCCCGTCCCGGCTCAGGAGGAGGCCGCGGCTTATCTTGATGAGGTGTCCCGCGTGACGACCGGCCCCCTGTATGTCGGCGGTCATTCCAAGGGAGGCAACCTCGCCGTGTACGCTGCGGCCGCGTGCGCTCCGGTCCTGGAGGGGCGCCTGCGCCGCGTGTTCTCACATGACGGCCCCGGCTTTCACCGCGAGTTCTGCGCGAACGAGCCCTATCGACGCGTCATGCCCATCGTGGAGAAGACGGTGCCCAAGTCGACGATGATCGGGGCGGTGCTCTCCGAGGCCCCCGATTTTGAGCCCATGATCGTCGAGAGCGAGGGCATCTCGCTGTTCCAGCACAACCCGTTCATGTGGGAGGTCGATGTTCGCGCCGCGGAGTTCGTCAGGGCGGACGGCTACACCGCCTCCTCGCGCTTCTTCAACTCGACGCTCGATGCGTGGATGGACAAGTACTCGCTCGCGGAGCGCGGAAAGTTCGTCGATGCGTTGTTCGACGTCATCGGGGTGACGGGCGCGACTCATTTCTCCGATATCATGGCCGACATCAAGACGAGCGCACCGCTCATGCTCGAGGCGATCGAGGGCCTTGATCCCGAGCTGCAGCAGTTCGTCAAGGACGTGATCCGGTCGTTCGTGCGCATTGCGACCGTTGATCGGGTGGGTGATGCCGCGAGCGGCATGATAGGGTCCATCAAGGGCGTCAGACCGTGAGGGCGCCCAGGCGCTTGGCATCCACGACGTCCACGGCGCCGCGGGATAGGGCGACGAGGTCCTCGCGGGCGAAATACTTGAGCATGCGGCTCACCGCTTCACGGGCGCTGCCGAGGTGACGCGCGATCTCGTCATGTGTGACCTCGATGTGCGTGCTCCCGCTCCGAGCCACCTCGTCGAGCAGCCAGATGGCCAGGCGGTTGTCGAGTCCCATGAAGAGCACCTGCTGCATGACCCACATGCAGTCGCTGAAGCGCTCGGTCGCCTGCCGGTACGTGAAGGCCTCGGCGTGGACGTTTTCCCGGGAGATCGTCCCGAACGCCTGGGAGTCGATGACGAGCAGCTCGGAGGCCTCCGCGGCGTCGAGCGCCACGTCGAAGGTGATCATGGGCAGGATGCACGAGGCCGCGAGCACGCAGCATTCCCCCGCAGGGACGTGGAAGAGGGTGACCTCGCGTCCCTGTTCCGAGATCATGAAGGCGCGCAGCCGCCCAGTCCGCACGAACACCACTCCGGCGCAACCGCGACCGGCGCCCTGCACGTGGTCGCCAGCATCGCAGGCCATCATGCGGCTGCGCTCGGCCAGGAACGCGCGCTGCGTGGTCGTGAGGTCGTGCCAGAACGGCACCAGGCGAGCGAGTTCGTCCTTCATATGCCCTCCGTGGATGTGCAATCGGGGTCGGGTGCATTGTACACATAGGCCCGCCCCGAAGGCGAGCACGCGCACGACATGCCCGGTCCCGATCGCGCACGGAAAGCCCCTCCGCGGTGGAAAAACGGGCGCGGAGGGGCGGGCATGGCCCGACGTTCACTGGCGGCGCGGAAGGGGATGGCGCCACGCGGGCCTGGTTGAAGGTCGCGCGTTTCTACACGGGCAGGCCGCAGTCGCCCACGCAGGAGTGGGGCATGGCGCGACCGCGTTCGACTTGCGCGTGGAAGCCGTAGCCGCCCGCGATGTTCGCGCAGGTGAATCCGTGCTGCGACAGGATGCGGCATGCTACGTAGCTGCGGAGGCCGGAGGCGCAGAACACGAGCAGGCGCTTATCGCGGGGCAGTTCGTCCAGGCGCCCTCGCAGCTCGTCCACCGGAATGTGCGACGCTCCCTCGATGCCGCCGCGCGCGTTTTCGCCCGCGGTGCGCGTGTCGAGCAGAGCCACGCCGTCGTCCTCGGCGGCGAGTCGGAGCGCCTCATCCCACGTGACCTGGTCGACGATGCCTTCAAGAATGTTCTGGATCATGAAGCCGGCCATGTTGACCGGGTCCTTGGCGGAGGAGTAAGGCGGCGCGTAGGCGAGGTCGAGCTCGGTGAGGTCGGCGGCGGTCATGCGGGCGCGGATGGCGACGGCGATGACGTCGATGCGCTTGTCGACGCCGCCGCGGCCGATGGCCTGGGCTCCGAGCACGCGCCCGTCTCCACGGTCGAACACGACCTTGAGGGTCATGGTCTCGGCGCCGGGATAGTAGGTGGCGTGGTTGGCGGGGGAGAGGATCACCGCGTCGGCATCGATTCCCGCGTCCCGCGCCGCGGTGAGCGTGAGGCCTGTGGCGGCGGCGTCGAGCTCGAACAGCTTGAGGACGGACGATCCCTGGGACCCGGCGAACTCGCTCGCGCGGCCGCAGATGTTGTCGGCGGCGATGCGGCCCTGCTTGTTGGCGGGACCGGCGAGCGCGATGAGGGCGGGCGAGTCGCTGACCACGTTGGTCACCTCGACTGCATCGCCCACGGCGTAGATGTCCGGGTCGCTCGTGCGCATGTGCGCGTCGACCTTGATTGATCCGCGCAGGCCGAGTTCGAGTCCCGTCTCGCGGGCGAGGGCCGACTCGGGGGCCACGCCGATGGAGAGCATGACCAGGTCGCTCTCGAGGACACGCCCGTCGGCGAGGGAGGTCGAGATCGACCCTGCCGTCTCCTGGAAGCCGGTCACATCGGCTTCCAGCAACAGCTCCATGCCGTGCTCTCGCAGGTGGTTGTGGAGCAGAGAGGCCATATCGGAATCGAAAATCGGCATGACGTGCCCGCCGCGTTGCACCACGGTGACCTCAAGACCGCGCTCTCGCAGGTTCTCGGCCATCTCCAGGCCGATGAAGCCGGCGCCCACCACGACGGCGCGGCGCGGCTGCTCGTGCTCGATGAACTCTGCTATCCGATAGGTGTCCTCCACGGTGCGCAGGGTGAACAGGCGCTCGGCGTCCACGCCGGGCAGCGGCGGGATCGAGGGGCGGGCGCCCGGGGAGAGGATCAGCTTGTCATAGCTCTCGATGTACTCGACGCCATCGTCCAGACGCCGCACGGTGACGGTGCGGGCTCGGCGGTCGATCGAGATGACCTCTTGGCGCACGCGCACATCGATGTCGAAGCGGTTGCGGAAACTCTGCGGCGTCTGCAGGGTGAGTTTTGCCCGGTCGGTGATGGCTCCGCCGATGTAGTAGGGCAGGCCGCAGTTCGCGTAGCTCACGTAGCCGGAGCGCTCGATCATGACGATCTGGGCGTCCTCATCCAGACGGCGCAAACGGGCTGCGGCTGTTGCTCCTCCGGCGACTCCGCCGACGATGACGACTTTCATGGCACGGTCCTTTCGGGTCATTGTGATCGGTGATCTGATCGGCGCTCCGCCCATACGCGGTCGGAGCAGGGTGTTCGCCCCGGGTGGTCGGCGGGGCGCGATCGGGCTCGCCCCGCGCGCTAGCGGACCAGGCCGCCGGACCAGCGGCCGACGCCCCCCATGTTCACCACGTTGGTGTACCCTTGGCGCTCGAGCTCGCGGCAGGCCTGGGAGCTGCGGGCACCGGAGAGGCAGTAAGCGTAGATGGGCGCGTCCTTGTCCGGCAGGCGCCTGGCGGCCGTGGCGGGGATGGACACGAGCGGGATGCTCACGGCACCCTCGATATGGCCGTCGCGGTATTCGTCGGGGGTGCGGACGTCGATCATGATGCTGCCCGGGGTCTCGCGCGCCTGCGCGGCGAGCTCGTCGATGCCGGGGCCGAAGAAGCCGGAGAAGAATGACATGGTGTTGCCTTTCGCCTGGCCCTCCCATTTGGTGGGCGCGCTGTTCTTTCGACTCTCACCATACGCTTCCGCCGCGCCCGCGTCTGTGACTTTGTCACCGAGCGCCCGCGCCCCTTGCCCCGGTATAATGTCCCACGTTCAAATGCGCGCATAAGGAGCCCCATCGTGAAGATCAACCACGCAATACTGCATATCCTCGATTTCGATTCGGCGGTCAACGTCATGAGCTCACGCGAGCTTGATTTCGACACGCGTGCCGTCCGCTCGTTCGTGAGCTCGCACCTGCGCCGTGCCCGCACGAACGTCGACAATCGCCGTGCGGCCTTCGCCGAGGACAGCGCGTTCGCCGGGGAGCTCAAGGGATACTTCTTCGGCGAGCGCGAGTTCGTGGACCTGTCCCAGCAGATCGCTGAGTTCTTCGGCGCGGAGCTCGCCAAGGCGGACAAGCTCGAGTCGACGGACGTGCTGGTGGCCGATTTCGAGGACGACGATGACGTGCGTTGGTTCGCCGTGCTGCTGATGGCCAGCCGCACCGCCTTCATGCACGAGGTCGCCCGTGAGGGCGGCGAGGTCCGGAACGACATCGCCAAGCGCTACGCCATCTTGCCCGGCCCCTCTCAGAAGGTGAGCTCCTACGCGCTCGTGCGCGCGAGCTCCATGGAGGCGTTCTACGTTGACAAGAAGCGCAAGATTATGGGCGAGGACACCATGATCATCCCCGACGGCCTGCTGCAGTGCGAGGGCGGCGTCTCGGGCAAGGAGGTCATCGAGCAGGTGACGCGGATCGTCGAGGAGGTCGCCGAGGAGCACGGGGCGAACACCGCCGTGGCGCTTGCGAAGGCCAAGGCCGTCGTGGCCGAGAGGGTCGAGGTGGATGAGGAGATCGCCCCATGGGACATCGCCGAGGAGATCTTCGAGGATGAGCCCGTGCTCAAGGAGCGCGTGGAGGA
Source organism: uncultured Collinsella sp. (assembly GCA_902470815.1). Classification (GTDB taxonomy): domain Bacteria; phylum Actinomycetota; class Coriobacteriia; order Coriobacteriales; family Coriobacteriaceae; genus Collinsella. Next base: position 51,216 of record CABRHS010000004.1, on the reverse strand, counting down.
GCGCGTGCGCGAGGAGCGCCTGCCCGAGCGCGTGGCCGTGGAGCGCGCCGTGGTGGAGCGCGCGCCCGTGCGCAACCACAAGATCCGCACCGACACGGGTATCGAGATCAGCTTTCCGGCCGAGATGCTCAAAGACACCGAGTACGTGCAGTTCGTCAACGAGCCCAACGGCCTGATCTCCATCGAGTTGAAGAAGATTGGCAGCATCGAGAACCGGTAGGCCCATCGCGCCTCTCCCCTGAAAGCGCGAAATGCCCGGGAGGCCTTTGCGACCTCCCGGGCATTGTGCCTTGCGCGATGTTCGGGCCTGTCTGGCTACTTGCAGACGACGAGCGGGTCGCCGACCTTGACGAGGGGGCGACCGCCGAGGAGCGTGTTGGAGGAACCGATGAGGTCGACGGACTCGAGCTCGGTCGGGTTGCTCACGACGCAGGTGACGACGTCGTCGCAGCCGGCGGCCTTGATGGCCTCGTCGTCGAAGGACAGGATCGGCTGGCCGGCGGCAACGATGTCGCCCGCCTCGACATAGCGCGTGAAGCCCTTGCCGTCCATGTTCACGGTGCCCAGTCCCACATGGACCAAGATCTTGGCGCCGTTGTCGGCCAGGATGCCGATGGCGTGGTTGGTGACGGTCACGACGTCCACGCGGCCGTTGACGGGGGCGTACACGACGTTGCCCACGGGCAGGATGCCGTAGCCCTCGCCGATGAGCCCCTGCGAGATGACCTCGTCGTCGATCTCCTTCTGGCTGACGAGCATGCCGGAGATGGGTGCGTACATGGTGTCACCGCGCGTGGCGAAGATCGCGGGCGCGGGGGTCTCGGTGTCCTCGGTGTTGTGGAACACACTGGTGATCTTGGAGAAAAAGCTCATTGGTTGCCTCCCATGTTGAGCGTGCGCGCTTCTGAATCCCGGCGCGCGTAGTCATAAGCAATCCTATCCGATTTTATGGGTCGTGTCGTCGAGATGCACGCAGGCGGCTGCGTCTTCCCGCTCGCGGCGTGCCTTCCGGTAAAACGCGATGCCCGGTATGTAGGAAAGGAGGCAGAGCAGGAGCTGCTGGATGCCCGAAAGCAGCACCGCGACAACCAGAAATGCCATGGTGAAGGTGGAGAGCGCCAGGTCGACGCCGCGCACGCGCTCGGAGGCCCGCGCGCCGGCCGAGCGCCTCTGCTCGAGCCCGAGCTTCACCATGTAGGCCGTGGCGAGCGTCCAGCTGATGGTGATCGCGGCGGTGCACAGCGAATACGCAAGCTGGTAGGCCTCGTCGGAGAACATCATGACGATGGTGAGGGCCTGAACCATGGCCCCGGTGGTGAACAGGCACGCGGTCGGCGCGCTATAGGCGTTGAGATGGGCGAACATGCGCGGCAGCAGCTGCATCTGCGCCATTCCACACATGGCCTCGGAGGCGAGTATGGTAAAGGAGAGCCATGCCCCGAATATCGATATGATCAGCCCGGCAGAGATGAATGCCCCGCCCCAGGGGCCGACGACGAGCTCAAATATGTAGGGCATCGACGGCGAGCCCAGCGACATGAGTTCCTCGCGGGTGAGGAAGCCGTAGGGAAGGATGGATGCCGCGACGTAGATCGCCACGAGTACCGCGCATCCCAAGACGCTGGCCCGTCCCACGTCCGACTTGCGCTCGGCACGGTGCCCCAGCACGCTTGCGCCCTCCATGCCCACGAAGACCCACATCATCACCATGAGGCAGTTGACGATCTGCCGGGGGATCGACCCGGGTGCGCCCGCCACGGTGCCGTTCATGCTTGCGTGTGAGGCGCCGTGCAGGTTGTTCGCGACGTTGCCCCAGAAGTCCGCGGTGAACATGTCGAAGTCGAAGACGAGGACCATCGCGATGATGAACGAGAAGATGGGAACGAGCTTGCAGACCATGACGATGGCGTTGAGAACGCTCGCCTGCTCCACGCCGCGATTGACGAGCAGGACGATCGCCCAGTTCAAAACGGAGATGAACGCAACCCCGGAAACGGTGAGGTTGCCCGCGAACGGCGGGTAGAAGTACCCGATCGCGGTGACCAGCATGACGCCGAACGCCACGTTGCCGATCCAGATGGACAGCCAGTAGCCCCAGCCGGAGACGAATCCGATAAAGGGCCCAAAGCCCGCATGCGCATAGGCGACGATGCCGTCGAGTTCGGGCTTGAGGACGGATAGGCGTCCGAGCGTGGTGGCGAGCCCCATGAAGCCGATTCCCGTGATGAGCCAGGCGATGATTGCCGGCCCGGGAGCCGCCGCGGCCGAGATGTCGGTCGAGAGGGCGAAGACTCCCGATCCGATCGCCGAGCTTATGACGAGGGCGATCAGGCCGAGCAGGCTGATGCCGCGCTTGGGCTGGGGATTGTGGGCGGAGGTGGGGGCGTCGTGGTCTGCCATTGCATCGCCTTGCGATCGGGGTGGGGTCAGGATGCGGTGAGGTCGCGGTGGGCGGGAAGGCCCTGGAGGGCGGTCGCCTCGGTGCAGCCGGCAACGATGGCAGCCTCGAGCGCGCGCGTGGCCACCAGGCCGAGCAGGTCGAGCGGGAGCCGCGAGCTGGCCTCATCGCCGAGCGCACCGCTCGCGAGCACGTATATGGTGTCTCCGTCGTTGGTCGTATGTGTTGGGCGGATGACATGCGCATAGGCGTCGGCGGCCATCTGCGCGACCTTGGTGCACTGCGCCTTGGTGAGCGCCGCGTTGGTGACGATGCACGAGATGGTGGTGTTCGTGCGGTCGAGCGGCATGGTCATCTGCGTGGCCATCTCGAGCATGGCCTCCTCCATGTCGACGATCTCCATGCCGTCGGCGGCGGCGCGCATGCCGGCGATGGGGGTGAGCGTGGCGGGGTCGACGACGTTGCCGACCGCGTTGACGGCCGAGATCGCGCCCATCTGCAGGGGGCCGAGCTGGAAGGCGCGCGCTCCCAAGCCGGATTTCATGCAGCGCTCGGGTCCTCCGAGCTTGCCCACGGTGGCCCCGGTGCCGGCTCCCACGCAGCCCTCTGAGAGCGGGAGGCTCGAGGGCGTGATGAGCGCCTCGCGAACGGCCATGGCGCCGTCAAAGCCGGTGGGACGCGCCTGGGGGCTGCCGAAGGCGAGGTCGAACAGGCAGCTCGAGCACACGATGGGAACGCGCCCCACCCCGACGTCGAGCCCGATGCCGTGCTTCTCCAGCTCGCCGGCAGCCCCCGAGGCCGCCTCGAGCCCGTATGCCGACCCTCCGCTCAGCAGGACGGCGTGCACGCACTCGACCGTGTTCTCCGGTCGCAGCAGATCCGTCTCGCGAGAGGCCGGCGCCGCGCCGCGCACGTCGACGCCGCCCGTCGCCCCTTCGGGGGCGACGATCGCGGTGCATCCCGTCCCACCCGTGCGGTCCGTGAAATGGCCGAACTTGAATCCGGGGATCTCGGTGATGGAGATGGGGGAGAGCGTGGACATCTCGACTCCTTTCGTTCCGTTCTTGAACGCCCGGCACGAGGGCCCGTTACCGCGAGAGGGCGTGGACGACCTTTGCGATGGGAAGTCCCATGACGTTGTAGAAGTCGCCGTCGATCTTCTCGACGAGCATGCGGCCGTACCTTCCCTGGATGCCGTAGGCGCCGGCCTTGTCCAGGGGCTCGCCCGTGGCGACGTACGCGTCGATCTCGGCGTCAGTCAGCCCGTAGAAGGTGACGTCCGTGATGTCGACGAAGGATTCGGCGAGCCCGTCGCGCGCTATGCAGACGCCCGTGGCGACTTGATGCGTCTTGCCCGCGAGGGCGCGGAGCATGCGGCGCGCATCGGCTTCGTCCGCCGGCTTGCCCAGAAGCTCCCCGTCGAGCGCCACGATGGTGTCGGCGGCCACGACCCGCTCGCCTGGCCGGGCGTGCTCGTCGGCCACGGCGGCGGCCTTTGCGCGGGAAAGGCGCTCGACCAGCTCGAACGGCCCTTCTCCGGGAAGGGCGGTCTCATCTATATCTGCGGGGATGACGCGGACGTCGAAGCCCGCTTCGCGCATGAGCTCGATGCGCCGGGGTGATTGCGAGGCGAGGATCACAGCTGGATGCCGTCCTTCACCTTTGCCACCGCGACCTCGCCGGCGATGTCGTTCAGGATCGCGAGCGCGAAGGGCAGGGCCTGGCCCATGCCGGACGCGGTGATCACGTTGCCATCGACCACCACGGTGCGCTCGCCGGCGAAGGAGCCCTCGGGGAAGGCGTCGTCAAAGCCGGGGAAGCAGGTGGCCTTGTGCCCCTCGAGGACGCCGAGCTCGGCCAGGATGAAGGGCGCGGCGCAGATGGCCGCGACGTGCTTGCTCGCGGCGAACTCGCGCACCAGCTCGCAGACGCGGTCGTCGGCGCGCAGATTGGTCGCGCCCGGAAGGCCGCCGGGCAGCACGAGGTAGTCGTAGTCGGAGAAATCGATCTCGTCGAGGGTCACGTCGCAGGTGACGGGGATCTGCTGCGAGGTCACCACGTCACGGGTGTCCATGACCGAGACGAGCGCGGCGTGAACGCCGCCCCTCCTCAGCACGTCGACGACGGTCAGGCATTCGATGGTCTCAAATCCATCGGCGGCGAGTACGGCAACTCCGGCCATGGCAAATCCTCTCGGTTGGATGCAGCGATGCCGGAGTTATACCCGCATCGCCCCTTGGCGTATCAAACGCCCGCGGGCCCGTCGGGAGCGGTCGGGCGTGCGGGCGAGGGTCCTAGGCGCGGGTGAGCCTCACCACGGTCTCGCAGTGGAACGTTTGGGGGAACAAGTCGACCGGCGTGGCCCAGACGGGGCGGAAGGTGCCCTCATCGACGAAGCGGCGCAGGTCGCGCGCGAGGGTGGCGGGATCGCAGGACACGTAGGCCACGTCGCGCGCGCTCGTGGACGCGATGAGGTCGATCGCCTCCGGCGCCAGCCCGGCGCGGGGCGGGTCCACCACGAGCACGTCGGCGTCCTCGTCGGGGAACTCGCGCACGGCGTCGCCGCCGATCACGTCGACGTTGGTGAGGTTGGCGATGTCGAGGTTACGGCGCAGGTCGCGCACGGCCGGGCCGTAGGACTCGACGGCGCTCACGAAGTCGCAGCGACGGGCGAGCGGCAGCGTGAAGGTGCCGGCGCCGCAGTACAGGTCGATGCCGAACTCGTCGGGCTGGGGATCGAGCGCCTCCATGACGAGGTCGATGAGCATCTCGGCTGCCTTGGTGTTCACCTGGAAGAACGACGGGGCGGAAAGGCGCATGCTCTCTTCGCCGATCTTCTCGGTCCACGAGCCCTCGCCGGCCAGGGCCTCGACGCCTGCGACGCGCCGGGCCCGCTTCTCGCCCTTGGACATGACGCGCACCACGCTCGTGGCGCGCACGGCGTCTCCGAGCACGCGCGAGACCTGGGCACGAGGAAAGGCCCCGGTGGGTGTCCACAGGGCGACCTCGAGCGCGCCGGTGCGGCGGCTCGAGCGGATGCCCACGCGCTCGAGCTCAAGGTCGCGCGAGTTGCCCAGGAACCCGAGGACCCCCGCCACGGCCTTGATGGCCTTGGCGTGCTTCTTGTCGAAGAGCGGGCAGGCGTCGACCTTGACGACCTGGCCGGCGTCGCGCCCGTGCATGCCAAGGCGGAATTTGCCGCCCTCTCGAACCGGTGCGAGCTCGATTTTGTTGCGGTAGCCCCAGGGCTCCTTGGCATGGCGTATGGGGCGCATGAGCTTGGCGACCTCGTCCGCCGAGAACTTGCCGATGCGCGTGAGGGCGCTGCGGAGGTTCTCCTCCTTGGCGGCGAGCTGGGCCTCATGGCTGAGCCCTCCCCACGGGCAGCCGCCGCATATGGCTATGAAGGGGCAGGGCGCCTGGATGCGATCGGCCGAGGGCTCAAGCACCTCCTCGACCACCGCGCGGGAGAAGGAGGGGCCGTCCTCGGTGATGCGAGCCTCCACGGTGTCGCCGATCAGGCCACCGGAGACGAAGACCGCCTTGCCCTCGTCCGTGCGGGCCAGGCCGTCGGGGCCGTAGGTCATGGTCTGGATGGTGAGTCTCATGGTCGGGCCTTTCTACAACACGGCGGATGGGCGTTTGGCATTCGGCCGATAGGTAAGAAAAAAGGCCCCGTTGCCGAGGCCTTTCCAAAATCCTGTGGTGGAGACGAAGGGGATCGAACCCTCGACCTCCTCGATGCGACCGAGGCGCTCTCCCAGCTGAGCTACGTCCCCAGGACAAGTGAACATTCTAGCAACTGGCGGCCATATGTCAACGGAAAAGTTGGGACTTTTGAACGCGCCGCGCAGGGCCAGAGAAAACCGCCCCCCACTTCACGAAAATGAACCCACCTCTGCAAGGTGGGTGCCCTCATCGTTCGGTTCCAGCTTCCTTAACAACGAAGGATTCCTGTACTGCGACCGACTTCTCGGGCTCCCTAAATAAACGCGACGGTTCACCCAGTTGCTCCGCGGGGGGCGGAACACATTCATCATACGGCACTCGAATTCCGATACCAGTCTTGACTTAGAAATCATGTTGCAGGACGATGGTGGTCGAGCCGCGAAAGCGGCTTTCTTTGTATCTGGGGAGCGCGCGCGAAGGGGGCCGTAACCATGTCCAAGCTGCTCAGTGCCGGTGCCCTGAACTCGTGCGAACTCTGCCCGCGCAGATGCGGGGCCGACCGCGCCTCCGGCGCGAGGGGTGTGTGCGGCGCGACCGGCGCGCTCAAGATCGCCCGCGCGGCGCTGCATTTCTGGGAGGAGCCGCCCATCTCCGGCGAACGGGGGTCCGGCACGGTCTTCTTCTCCGCGTGCCCGCTCAAATGCGTCTACTGCCAGAACCACGAGATCTCGACCGGCGGCTTCGGCATCGAGGTTCCCCCCGAGCGCCTGGTCCAGATCATGCTCGAGCTTCAGGAGCAGGGCGCGCACAACATCAACTTGGTCACCGCGACGCATTACGCGCATCTGCTGCCCGCCGCGATCGGCGAGGCGCGCCGTCGCGGGCTCTCGATCCCCATCGTCTACAACACGAGCGGCTACGAGCGCGTGGAGGCCGTAGACGAGCTCGCGGACCTGGTCGACGCGTGGCTCGTGGATTTCAAGTACGCGAGCGCGGAGCTCGGTCGGTCCCTCTCGCATGTGCCCGACTACCCCGACGTCGCTGCCCGCGCGCTCGGGCGGATGTGCGCCGCGGTGGCCGAGCGCGGCGGCGAGCTGGTTGATGGCGAGGGGCTCATGAGGCGCGGCGTGATCGTGCGCCATCTGGTGCTTCCGGGCAACACGGGGGATTCCCTGCGGGTCCTCGACCGCATTTGGGATGTCGCCGGCGACGTGCCCATCTCCGTGATGAACCAGTACACCCCCAATGCGCGGATGCGCGCGGCTGGGGGCGACCTTTCCCGCGCGGTGACGGAGGATGAGTACGAGGCGGTTCTCGATCATGCCGACGACCTGGGCTTCACTCGGATGTTCTGGCAAGAGGGCGGCGCGGTGGACGAGAGCTTCATCCCGGCCTTCGACACCACGGGCGTCCTTCCATCGGAGGGCTGATCGCCGGACGATCGCGCCATGGCACGATGGATTCTCGAGGGTGATTCGCAAGGATATATTCGCCAGCGACAAGTCGCGTGCGCGAATATTCGGGGACGAGTTCGAGGGGACGAGTTCGTGAGGCCGAATTCGCGAGGTCGAGATCGAGCGGGCAAATTCATGAAGACGGGCACAATTTCTGGCGCAGCGAGGTTTGTGGGTAGCGTTTTCTGTCGTTCTGCTGAACGAGAGCAGCGGTTTCTGTCATTTTGAGGCAAGGAAATGACAGAAACCGCTACTTTTGAGCTGCCAACGGACAGAAACCGCTACAAGAAACCCTCGATCGGATGGGGCGTGCGGCGCGGCGCACGGCGCTGGGCATGCAGGGCGCGCGGCGCGGCGCGCGGCCGGCACGTTAGGCGCGGCCACCGCCGCGTGCCGTCGTGTCCCGGGCTCCGCAGGGCGCATCTGATGGGGGGCATCTCCTCGGCTGTCGCGGCTTTGATAGAGCTGCGGGGTGTTGCGGGTATAATGACGCCCATATCTACGTAGTAGTTGAGAGGGGTTGCCCCAATGGCAGATTCAACCGCCACGCCGCTGTCGGACGAGGAGCGCGAGGAGCTCGAGGCCCTGCGCGCCGAGAAGGCCCGCCGCGCCGAGGAAGAGCGCGCCCGCGCCGAGCGCGAGGAACTCGAGGCCCTGCGCGCCGAGCAGGCCGAGGTCGATGCCCAGATCCTGGCCGAGCGCGCGGAACGCGAGCGCGCCGCTCGCGCGGCCCAGGAGCCCACAGGCGGCCCGGCGGACAAGGCGCCGGCAGCCGAGCCCCGGGTCCCCACCGATCGGCAGGCGGGGCGCGCCAGCGAGCAGAAGACCTTCGGCGAGCGCATGGTGACCTCTGGTTCCGTTGACGACGACGGCATCCCCACCATGCCCGCCGCCCAGAAGATCATCATCGGCGTGGCCCTGATCGCGCTCGTGGCCTTCATCGTCTACACGGTTACCCGCTAGCCGACCTCGCTTGCGCATGTCGTCCATCGCCATGTGCATGCACGACGCCCGCCGAACCTGAGAGGAGCCAGTGTGGCCCTGACCGATATCGCACGTCCCACCGACGTGTCCATGAACACCGACCTGTACGAGCTCACCATGGCCCAGGGCCTGTGGGAGAGCGGCAAGCTTGAAGAGGAGGGCTGCTTCACGGCCTTTTTCCGCGAGGCGCCGTTCGGCAGCTCGTTCGCCGTCATGTGCGGCACGGCGGAGTTGGGCGAGTTCGTCGAGAATTTCCGCTTCACCGATGAGGATGTGGAGTATCTGGGCTCCATCGAGGCGCCCGGCGGCGGCGCCCTGTTCAAGACGGGGTTCCTGGAGTTCCTGCGCGCCTTCCGTCCGCACGTGGACATCGACGCCGTCCCGGAGGGCGAGCTCGTCTTCGCCCGCGAGCCCATGCTGCGCGTGAGCGGCCCCATGCTCGACTGTCAGCTGCTCGAGACCGCCCTGCTCAACATCATCGGCTTCCAGACACTCGTGGCCACCAAGACCGCCCGCGTGGTGCAGGCCGCCCAGGGCCGCCCCGTCGCCGAGTTCGGCCTTCGCCGCGCCCAGGGCCCCGACGGCGGCGTCGCCGTGGCCCGCGCGAGCTATGTCGCCGGCTGCGCCTCGACCTCCAACATCTTGGCGGGGCGCCGCTATGGGATCCCCGTCTCGGGCACGCATGCCCATAGCTGGGTGCTGAGCTTCCCCTCCGAGCTCGAGGCCTTTCGCGCCTTCGCCAAGAGCTCGCCCAAGAACTGCACGTTGCTCGTGGACACCTACGACGTGCGCGAGGGCGTCGAGAACGCGATCGTCGTGGCGCGCGAGATGGAGGCCGACGGGGAGCGCCTCTCGGGCATCCGCATCGACTCGGGCGACCTCGCGCGCCTGTCCGCGTATGCGCGCCGCCGCTTCGACGAGGAGGGCCTGGGCTACGTCAAGATCGTGGTCTCCAACGATTTGGACGAGCACACCATCACCTCGCTGTTCAACCAGGGCGCCCCGGTGGACGCCTTCGGCGTGGGCACCAAGCTCGCCACCTGCTACGACCAGCCGGCCCTCGGCTGCGTGTACAAGCTCTCCGCTCGTCGCGAGCGCTCCGGCGCCCCGTGGACGCCGGTCATGAAGTTCTCCGAGCAGCCCTATAAGCGCACCATCCCCGGCGTGCAGAAAGTGCGCCGGTACATGGACGCCGCGGGCGCGCCCGTGTGCGACATGATCTACGACCCCGCGCACATGGAAGGGGAGGGGGAGGGCGGCGGCCACACCCTCGTCGCCGTGAACGACGCCGCCCTCGTGACCGACGTCTCGGAGTTCGCCTGGCGCGAGCTGCTCGAGCCCCAGGTGCGCGACGGGGCCGCGGTGGCCCCGCGCGAGGACATCGAGCTCGCCCGCTCCCGCTGCGCCGCCGCACTCGCCTCTCTCGACGGCGCGTACAAGCGCTTCCTGTATCCGCAATCCTACGTGGTCGGCATGGAGGCGGGCCTCGCCGCCGTGCGCGATGAGCTCGTCCGCGAGCGCATGGCCGCCACCTCGTCCGTTCTCCCTTGGAAGGCAAAGTGATGACTTCTCGCAAGACCATGGTCGTGAAGATCGGCTCGTCCACGCTCGTGGAGGCTGGAGGGCTTCGCCGCGACTTCATAGCCGCGTTGGCGGCGCAGGCGCGCGATTTGCGCGAGGCAGGCTGGAACCTCGTCGTGGTGAGCTCCGGCGCCATCGCGTGCGGGGCGCCCCTGCTCGGCTTCGACCGCCGGCCGACGGACATGCCGAGCCTGCAGGCCTGCGCCTCTGTGGGTCAATGCGTCCTCTCGGCCGTCTATGACGAGGAGTTCCACGCCGCCGGGCTCCTCACCTCGCTGGTGCTCCTCACGCGCAGCGACACCGCCCGCCGCAGCTCGTATCTGCATGCGCGCGACGCGCTCACGCGCCTGCTCGACTTGGGCGTCGTCCCGGTGGTGAACGAGAACGACACCACCGCCGTAGACGAGATCAAATTCGGCGACAACGACACGCTTGCGGCGCTCGTGAGCTGCCTGGTCTCCGCCGATCTGTGCGTGACGCTCTCCGACATCGACGGCCTGTACACCGCCAACCCGTCGCTCGACCCCGCCGCCGAGTTCATCCCGCGCGTGGACAAGATCGACGCCGCCATCATCGGATCGGCGGGCGATTCCACCACCGCGGTGGGAACGGGCGGCATGATCACCAAGATCCGCGCCAGCCGCATCCTCATGACCGCGGGGATCGAGAGCGTGATCTGCTCCGGTTCCGAGGATCGCCCGCTGGCACGCCTGGCCGCGGGTGAGCAGGTGGGCACCAGGTTCGTTCCGCCCGCGGGCCGCCTGGAGATCGCCCCGCGCAAACTCTGGATCGCGTTGGGCGATTCCGCCCACGGCTCGATCACGGTGGATGCCGGCGCCGCGAGGGCGCTGGTGGAACGCGGCGGCTCGCTGCTTCCCGTGGGCATCGCGTCAGTTGAGGGGGAGTTCTCCGCCGGCGAGGTTCTCGACGTGCGAGACGAGACCGGCTTCGTCCTCGCGCGAGGCATCGCCGAGGCGGATCGCGACGAGCTCGAGCTCGCTGCGGGGAGGCGCAAGGAGGACATCGCGCGCAATCGCCTGATCGCAGGTCTCGCCGACAAGCCCGCCATCCACCGCGACAACCTGATCGTCTATGTGTGATCGGGGCCGGGTGCGCATCGCGCGTGCACCCGCTCCGGTATGTGTAATTGGGGTCGGGCGCATATTGCACATGCGTCCATAATGTCCGAGGAAGGAACCGTCATGACCGACGCCGTTTCGCAGATCTCCGTGCCAGTCGACGTCTGCGCGTACGTCGAGGGGCTTGCAACCAAGGCCAAGGCCGCTTCCCGCTCGCTGGGCTTTGCCCCCGATGAGGCTCGTCGCGCCGCCGTGCGCGCCATGGCGTCCGGGCTGCGCGCCCGATCCGCCGAGGTGCTCGCCGCGAACGCGATGGACATGGACGCCGCCCGCGCCTCCGGTACGCCCGAGGGCCTGCTCGACCGCCTGCTGCTCACGCCCGAGCGCATAGAGGCCATGTCCGCGGGGCTCGAGAAGCTCGCCGACCTGCCCGACCCGGTGGGTCGCGTGCTCGACGAGCGCGACATCAGCGAGGGCGTGCACCTTCGCCGCGTGAGCGTGCCGCTGGGCTTGGTCGCCATGGTGTACGAGGCGCGCCCCAACGTGACGGCCGACGCCGCGGGCATCTGCATCCGCACGGGCAACGCCTGCATCCTGCGCGGTGGTTCTATCGCGCAAAACAGCTGCGTGGCCATCGCGCGCATCCTGGCCGACGCCGTCGAGGCGAGCGGATTCGACCGCGCCTGCGTGTCCATCATCGAGACCACCGACCGTGCGGCGACCGGCGCGCTCATGGGCCTGCGCGGCGTGGTGGATGTGCTCATCCCGCGCGGCGGCGCCGGCCTCATCCAGCGTTGCGTTCGCGAGAGCCTGGTGCCGGTCATCGAGACGGGCACGGGCAACTGCCACACCTATGTGCACGAGAGCGCCGATTTCAATCGGGCGCGCGCGATCATCATGAACGCCAAGACGCAGCGCGTGGGCGTGTGCAACGCCTGCGAATCGCTGTTGGTGGATGAGTCGGTTGCCGCTGCGTTTTTGCCCGGCATGCTCGCCGAGCTTGCGGCCGCCGGAGTGACCGTTCACGGCGATGCCGCAGCGCGCATGGCGGCGCAGGAGGCCGGCGTGCTCGACTCCTTCGTGGACGCGACGGACGAGGACTGGGGCCGTGAGTACCTATCGCTCGACATCAGCGTGAAGGCCGTGAGCGGCGAGGACGAGGCAATAGCCCACATCAATCGGTACGGAACGGGCCACTCCGAGTGCATCGTGGCCGAGGATGGGGCGGCATGCGACCGCTTCCTGCGCGAAGTCGACGCCGCCGCCGTATACGCCAACGCGAGTACGCGTTTCACCGACGGCGGGGAGTTCGGCCTGGGCGCCGAGATCGGCATCTCCACGCAGAAGCTGCATGCCCGCGGGCCCTTTGCCGCCGAGGCCCTCACCACCTACAAGTACGAGCTCCGCGGCACCGGTCAGGTGCGCCCGTAGCCCTGCGGCGGCATCTCATGCAAAAGACCTCGCGGCCCGATGCCACGAGGTCTTTTTCGTGCGCGATGAATCGACGACGGTGCTGCGGGGCACGCGCCGGGGTGGCCATCCGGCCGAATCGGCGCTATTCGACGGCGAACGTGTCGCGATCGGGGGCGAAGGACTGCATGGCCTCGATGGTGCGGGCGAACAGCTCGTCGAGCTCCCAGCCGAGCATCTCCGCACCCGAGCGGATCACGTCGCGGTCCACGCCGGCGGCGAAGCGCTTGTCCTTGAACTTCTTCTTGAGGGACTTCACATTGAAATCCATCACGCTCTTCGACGGGCGCATCACCACCGCCGCGCCGATGAGCCCCGTGAGCTCCTCGGTGGCGAACAGCACCTTTTCCATCATGAGCTCGGGTTTAGGCAGCTCGGTGTTGTAGTCGCTCGTGTGCGTCTGGATGGCGCGGATGAGCTCGGCGCTGCCGCCGGCCGCCTCGATGTCCTTGGCGGCGTAGATGGTGTGGTTCATCGGGTCGTCGTCATGCTCTTCCCAGTCGAGATCGTGCAGCAGGCCCACGATGCCCCAGAACTCCTCGTTCTCGGGATCGTACTCGCGGGCGAAATACCGCATGGTCTGCTCGACCGTCTCGGCGTGCTCGATGTGGAATTCTTCCTTGTTGTGTTCGCAGAGCAGGGCGAACGCGTCGTCGCGGCCGATGCCGGCGGAAAGGGTTGACATCCTTGTACCTCCTTGGAAGGGTTTCGCATGCATACACTATAGCGTGATGCAGCGGGACCCTCAACATGGGCACTCGCTCGCCGCGCGTCGGCGGGACGCGGCGCCGGACCCCGTCAGTTGACCGCGGGTATCTCGCCCGCCTCCATCGCCGCATGCATGAACAGCTGCTCCACGGCGGCCTCCTCGGTCTCGAGCGCCACCGCGAACTCCTCAACGGTGCGCCTGCGCGCCTCCTTGAGCACGCGCGTGTAATAGCTGCTGGGTTTCTTGCCGCGTGCCTCCGCCTCATTGATGCGGCAGCGCATGGTCTTGGCAACGCGCACCGTCTCCGGCGCGCCGAGCTTGAGCTGCTGCTTGAAATGCGTCTCTTCCAGGGAGCTGTTGCGCTCGGTGAACGTGTCCACATCGAGCTCGGCGTAGTTGCCCAGGAGCGCCTCGGCGTCCTCACGCGAGATCACGGCGTGCAGGCGGTCTTGCTGGGCGAGGGGGTACATGAGGTGCGTTTCAGCGTGGCCTGTTTTTGCGCAGAGCAAGATCATCGGATGGGTCGCGTCATCGGTGAATCCGGTGACGGTGCAGACGCCCTGCCCGGGGTGGATAACGTGCTGGCCTACGTGAAACATGCTGCCTCCAAATGCATACTCTAAATACTCGCTGAAGTTCATATTAGCAGATTTACGTGCGATTCTGCAAAAAATGACACTAGAGAGCGATAATTCGCATGAATAAGGGAGCAAAAAAACGCAGTATATGTAAACAAGAATTAACATATCAGGCGCAATTTATGCGATGCGTTGCGCAAAAGTGGTGGAAAAGGCCGGGGCCCTATGCGTTTTGGCATATTTCGCCAGTAGCAGGGGATTTACTGTGCTAAAGTACAGTGCGTCTGTACGTGAGCCCTGCGAGAAGGACATCTCAGGGCCATAGGATGAGGAGGACCTCTATGCCGGAGAAGATTGAAGAGTTGGTGCGCGCTGCCCTTGCTGCTGCTCAGGAGGCTGGCGATCTGCCCGCATTCGAGCTCGAGGATTGTGGCATGGAGCGACCGGCTGACACTTCTCATGGTGAGTGGACCTCCACCATGGCCATGAAGTCCGCCAAGCTCGCCCACTGCGCGCCCAAAAAGATCGCCGACGCCATCGCGGCCCATATGCCCGAGAGCGCCGAGATCGCCAAGGTCGAGGTCGCCGGCCCCGGCTTCATCAACTTCTACCTGTCCGCCGCCTGCAAGAACGCCGTGTTCGGCGTCGCCCGCGAGCAGGGCATGGACTTCGCCAAGTCCAACGTGGGCAAGGGCGTGAAGACCCAGGTCGAGTTCGTCTCGGCCAACCCGGTCGGCCCCATGCACGTGGGCCACGGCCGCTGGGCCGCGCTCGGCGATTCGCTCTGCCGCGTCATGAGCCACGCCGGCTATGACATCCAGCGCGAGTTCTACATCAACGACCACGGCTCCCAGATGGACGTGTTCGGCAACTCCATCTCCTACCGTTACATGCAGCTCGTCGAGATCATGGAGAAGGAGGGCCTCGATATCGACGGCGCCCGCGACTTCCTGGCCAAGGATCGCGACAACTTCGTCCAGGACGAGGCCGACGAGCACCTCGATTCGCATCCTTACATGGACGCCTTCACCGAGGGCCTGGGCGGCAACGCCTACGGCGGCACCTACATCATCGATGAGGCCGCTGCCTTCTACAAGAAGGACGGCGACAAGTGGGCCCACGTCACGGATGAGGAGCGCATGCTCTACTTCCGCGAGGAGGGCTACGCCAAGATGGTCGAGAACATGCGCCAGCTGTGCCATGACGTCCGCTGCGACTTCGACAAATGGTTCTCTGAGCGCACCGTCTACATCAAGGACACTGAGGGCGAGAACGCCGGCACCTCCGCCGTCGACCGCGCCTTCGCCAAGCTCGACGAGATGGGCTACCTCTACGAGAAGGACGGCGCCCTGTGGTTCCGCTCCACCGACCTGGGCGACGACAAGGACCGCGTCCTGGTGAAGGCCAACGGCGAGTACACCTATTTCGCCTCCGACGTCGCCTATCACTGGGATAAGTTCCAGCGCGTCGACCATGTCATCGACATCTGGGGCTGCGACCACCACGGCTACATCAACCGCGTGCGCTGCGTCTGCGACGCGCTGGGCTACCCCGGTCAGTTCGAGGTCCTGCTCGGCCAGTTCGTCAACCTGCTGCGCAACGGCAAGCCCATCCGCATGTCCAAGCGCAAGGGCACCATGGTCACCTTCCAGGAGCTCGTGGACGAGGTCGGCGCCGACGCCACCCGCTACACCCTGATCTCCCGCTCCTCCAACCAGGCCATCGACTTCGATATCGAGGCCGTCAAGGAGAAGAGCCAGAACAACCCGGTCTACTACGTGCAGTACGCGCACGCCCGCATCTGCTCCATTCTGCGCAAGGCCGCCGGCGTCACGCCGGAGGAGGCCGCAGAGATGGGCATGCAGGCCGTTGCCGCCAAGGCCATCGGCGACAACGTCGACTACGCCCTGCTGACCGACCCCACCGAGGTCGCCCTCTCCCGTAAGATCTCCGAGCTCGAGGACCTCATCGCCTCTTGCGCCCGCGACCGCGCCCCGTTCCGCCTCACGCACTTCGCCGAGGAGCTGGCCGGTGGCTTCCACAGCTTCTACCAGGCCTGCCAGGTGCTCCCCAGCGAGGGCCGTCCGGTCGACGCGGAGCTCTCCCATGCCCGCCTTGCCGCTTGCGACGCGGTCCGTTCCGTGCTTGAGCTGGTGCTGAGCCTGATCGGCGTGTCCGCCCCGACCACGATGTAGCGACCAGGCGCGCCCTTTTCGAGCGTGCCACATCGCCCGGGGAGGCGATGTCTTGCCCCTGGCCGGTTGCCTCGCCTGTGCCGCCCGCGTCTGAACGTGGGCGGCATTTTTCCATATTGCGGCGTCCTTGCAGCTCAGCGTTGCCGTGTTCGACGATTGTGGTATATTGCAATCAACGCGACCTGCGCTTTGCATCCCTTCACACAACGAATTCCCCACTTGGACTCGTTCCATGCGCGATGAGAGCGCTCGCACCCATAACGCGAGAAGAAAGTAGAACCGCGTGTCAGAAGAAATGAATACCGAGATCGCGCCGGCAGGCCAGCCCGAGCAGGAGGCCAAGCCCCGCCGTCGCGCCCGCAAGCCAAAGGCGACCGCGGCGGATGAGTCCCCCAAGGTCGCGACGGAGAAGCCCGAGGTCACGGCAGTAAAGTCCGAGGACGGAAAGCCCGCCGGGGAGAAGACGGTGGACCGGGAGCCGACGTCGCCCATGGGCGCGCATGAGGCGCCCGCCGAGGCCGCGGAACCCGCGGAACCCGCGGCGCGCCGCCGGACACGTAAGCCCAAGGCCGTCGCTGAAGAGGTTCAGGCCGATGTTTCCGACGATGCCGCCGCGTCCCCGGAGGTCATGCAGGCCCGCGCCCTCGCCCAGGTGAGCCAGGCTTCGGTCGTTCGCCGCCAGCGCCGCGCCGCCGCCCGCGCCGCCGAGGTGCTCTCGGCTCAGGACGTCCCGGCTTCCGAGTCCGCCGCGAGCGCTGCACCCGCCGATGGCGGCGCCACCGCATCCGTGTCGCCCGATCAGGCCCCGCTCCCGCTGGTCGACCCGTCTCTCCGCCCGCACCGCCGCGGCAGGAAGCCCAAGGCGTACGTAGAGGCCGAGAAGGCCGCCGCTGCCGCGCTCGTGGCGCAGCAGGCCTCCCTGATGGAAGAGCGCGCGCAGGCGCAGCGCGCCGCCGATGAGCCCGGGCGGGGGGATACGGCCCAGCAGGCCGTGGAAGCCCCGAGCCGCGATGCGGATGCGTCTGAGCATCAGGCCGCGGACGCAGCCGCAGAAGCCGTCGAGTCTCGTTCGCCCGCCGGCCCCGAGGCCCCCGCTGATCCCAAGCGCAGCGTTCGCCCGGGCCGCGGGTCCCGTGCCAGGAAGGCTGCGGAGGAGACCGCGCCCGCCGCTGATTCCGAGCGTGCCGCCACCGGCGCCGCCGACCCCGCCGATGCCGCGAAGTCGGGGGGCAAGCAGGCCCGTCGCAGCCATCAGGCCCGCCGCGACGGCGACCGCGCCGAGCGCGCCGACCGCGGCGATAAGCCCTCCTCCAAGGCGGATGCGCGCCGTGAGCGCCGTGAGCGCCAAAAGGAGAACCGCAAGCAGCGCAACAACCGGTTCGCCCCGGCCGAGCCCACCCTCACGCGCGAGGAGCTCTCCGCGATGAAGGTCGCGGAGCTGCGCGAGAAGGCCCGCGAGCTCGAGCTCGACCCCACGGGCATCAAGAAGCCCGAGCTGATTGAGGTCGTGTACGCGGCCGCCGCGAAGGCCGAGGGGTTCCGCGACGTCGAGGGCATCCTCGACATGGACAACCAGGGGTTCGGCTACATCCGCGTTCACGGATACATGCCCAGCCGCGATGACGCCTTCGTTCCCGCGCAGCTGATTCGCGCCGCCGGGCTGCGCCCCGGCGACCTGGTCGCCGGCACGCTTCGCCCCATGCGCGCGAACGACAAACTTCCCGGGCTGGCCAAGCTCCGCTCGATCAACGGTTTGGATCCCGAGGAGGTCAAGCACCGCCCCAAGTTCTCCGACCTCACGCCCGTGTACCCCAACGAGCCGCTCAGGATGGAGCACGGCAAGGACTCCATCACCGGTCGCGCGATCGACATCGTGAGCCCCATCGGCAAGGGCCAGCGCGGCCTGATCGTCTCGCCGCCCAAGGCGGGCAAGACCACGATCCTCAAGAAGATCTGCCAGTCTATCGCGGTCAACAACCCGGAAGTGCACCTCATCTGCCTGCTGGTTGACGAGCGCCCGGAAGAGGTCACGGACATGCAGCGCTCCATCAAGGGCGAGGTCGTTGCATCTACGTTCGATATGCCCGCCGACAACCACACGCGCGTCTCCGAGCTCGTGATCGAGCGCGCCAAGCGCATCGTCGAGCTCGGCGGTGATGTCGTGGTGGTGCTTGACTCCATCACCCGCCTGGCTCGTGCCTACAACCTCGCGGCGCCGGCCTCCGGTCGCATCCTCTCCGGTGGCGTCGATTCCGCCGCGCTCTACCCGCCCAAGCGTTTCCTGGGCGCCGCGCGCAACATCGAGAACGGCGGCTCGCTCACCATCTTGGCGTCCGCGCTCGTCGACACCGGGTCCAAGATGGACGAGGTGATCTTCGAGGAGTTCAAGGGCACCGGCAACATGGAGCTCAAGCTTGACCGCGACCTTGCGGATCGCCGCATCTTCCCGGCGATCGACCCGGTCGCATCGGGCACGCGCAACGAGGACCTGCTCGTCGACGAGCAGATGCGTCCCTTCGTGTGGGGCATCCGCCGCATCCTCGCCGGCATGAACAACACCGAGCGCGCTGCCGCCTCGTTCATAAAGGGTCTCAAGGGAACGAATTCCAACCAGGACTTCTTGATCCGCACCGCTAAGAAGGCCGCCGATCATTCCGAGGCGCTATAGGGCCCTGTCGGCTTCGCGTCCAGGTCTAAGGCATATCGCCGCATCCGAAAAACCCTCCTCACCGCTGCATGTCATGGTGAGGAGGGTTTCGTGCTTTGGTCGCATGCGCAACACGGGCGGCATGTTCAAATGGCTCGTATGGCGTTTAGAGGATCCCGAGGCCGCGTTCGACCGCGAGCGCGGCCTTGTAGGGCAGTACGCGCGAGGCGACATAGTAGGCCCTCATGTCAAGCGAGGGGATGCACAGCGACTTGCCCTGATTGGACGCGCGAAGCGCGCAGGTGGCCACTCGCTCGGCCCTCTCGAATCCGATGGCGGTCATCGCCTTGGCGGCGGCGGAATCGCCGGGGTCGTCGAGGAACTCAGTTTGCATGAACTTGGGGCAGACCGCGGTGACGTGGACGTTGGCGCTGCCGAGCTCGGCGTCGAGCGAGCGGGACAGGTCGAGCACGAAGCGCTTCGCCGCGGAGTAGACGGCCAAGTTGGGTTGGGGCAGGAACGCCGCGACGCTTGCGATGTTGATGATGCGCGAGCCGGAGCGGAGGTAGGGGAGAGAGCGGTAGATGAGCTCGACCGGCGCCTGCATGAGGAGCCGGACCATCCGCCCGCCGTCGGCCTTGTCTTGCGCGGCCACGTTGCCGAACACGCCGAACCCCGCGTTGTTCACGAGCAGCGCGACCTCCGCGCCGGGCGTCTCTGCGAGGGCGCCTTCGATGACCTCGAACGACGAGGCATCGGATAGGTCTAGGCAGAAGGGCCTGACGGGCGTGGCGCACGTGCGGCGAAGGGCCTCGAGTCGCTCGAGGCGCCTCGCGATAACCCATATCTCATCGATATGGCCGGCCTCGCCGGCATCGATGTGCTTGACGAATTCCCTTCCCAGTCCCGAGCTTGCTCCCGTGACGATGGCGATGCGCGACATGGCTGCTCCTTCGGTGTTCCGCTGCGCGTGGTGTATGTGCGTTTGATACTTGTTCCCTGAAACGGGTGATGGCAACCGGTCTTGAAAGAGAAGTTACGTTCGACGTGGACTCTTGAAAAGACCTGCGAATTCTCGCATAATCAAAAAAGTTCGCGACGGAAAACGCAGATGAAACGCACTACCATCCGTTGCTTGGGGCACTCACTCCCCGAGCCATATCCTTCATCTTTTCCATCCGACCTACAAAAGGCGCCCGCGTTCATGCGGGCGCGAGGCGTTTGCATGTATTCGCGTGGTTTTGAGGGAGCACGTCATGGCCGCAGCTAGAACTGGGTATCGTGGGAATGCAATCGGCATCTCAGCCGGCCTGGGCATTGCCCTGCCGTTGGCAGCCTATGCCGCGACGCTCCCGTTCGACAACGTCAACGACGTCGTCAGGGCCGATGCCATGCCATTCGCCGTCGGCATCGTCGCCGGCGTGGGCATGCTGGCGCTCACCGGCCACCTGCTCGACGCGCATGCCGACCGCGTGGCCGAGGAGGAGGCCGAGGCCGCGCGCTTCGCCTCGATATATGGAGGCAAGGCCGCTTGCGACCTCGGCAAGGACGGGTCATCGCGCCCGGCATCGACGCACGGGGGAAAGCGTTTCGCCGGAAGCGGCACGCCCTCCGGCGTCCCGGTCATATCGCGGGCAGTGGATGCTCTCGATGAGATGGAGGCCTGGGCGGAGATAGACGCGATGTTCAGCGAGGACTCGCCCATCAGTTGCGATCCCACGCGATCTAAGGACATGTACCAAATCGCCCTTGAGGAGCTGCTCAAGTCCGAGCGCCCCGCTCAAGCTCAGGCGGCTCACGGCGCGACGCCCGGTGCCCCATCTCGCGCCGCAGCATATGCCGGCGTTCCTGGAACCGCGACATGCGGTGCGGGTTCGCCCGTGCAGGCTGCGTCGGGCGGGTATGAGGGGGACCTGGACGAGGTCGATGCCCGCAACGATGCGATGGCGTCCCTTTACGGCGATGCGGCGGTCTCTCGTTCGTACGCGCCCGCCATGCCGACCATCACGACCGCCGGCCCGTCCGAGTCGGTCACCGTTCCCGTTGCCGATTACTCGGGGCATGAGGGCATGTGGGCCGCCGCCCTCGCCATCTTGGATGAGGCCGACGAGGCGCCCATCGCGCCCGCATGCGGCAAGGTGGACGCTGGGTCCGGCATGGATGCCAGGCGCAAGGCGGCCATCGCCGAGGGCGAGACGGCCACGCGGGTGCACAGTCATGTGAACTCGCTTATCGAGGAGGAGTTCGACAGGGTCCCCTCTAAGAGCGTGCATGCCACGACGCACGACTACCTCAAGGTGATCGAGGGCGGCACGGCGAGCATGCCCGCGCTGCAATCTGCGGAGGCGTGACGAGGTTTTGGCTTCTATCCTGCATCAGATAAAGGCAAAGGTGAGCATGCCCTGGCTGCTGCCCACCTTGCTTTTCATGTTGTTCATTTGGGGGAACTCACTGGTCCCCGGGGAGGGGAGCGGCTCGCTGAGCCTCGCCGTCGTCGAGGCGGTGCAGGGCCTTCTGCGCCCTCTCGGCCTCCCGTGCGAATGGGTCACGAATTTTCTCGTGCGGAAGACCGCGCACTTCACCGAGTATCTCATTTTGGGCATTTTCGCCTCGCAGGCCTTTGGTCCCCGCCGCACCGTGTCGCGCGGCGCGTTGTTCGCGACAGCGGTGTTCTGCGCTTTCGTCCCTACCGTCGACGAGACGATACAGCTCTTCGTCGCAGGCCGTTCCGGCCAGGTGACCGACGTGCTCCTCGATTGCTGCGGAGCTGCCGCGGGCATCGCCATGCGGTCCATTCTCGCACGTCGGCATAGGGATGTCAGCGAATCGAGCCATCGGTAAGGCGCTCGCGTACGGCTTTGAAAAGGCTAGTTTACCGGACGATAAAATTTTCTGGAAAAATCGCTTGCAATGACGGCTACGAGCGTGCATAATACTCTTCGCCGTGTGACGGACATGGTGGGTGTAGCTCAGTTGGCTAGAGCGACGGGTTGTGGTCCCGTAGGTCGAGGGTTCGAGTCCCTTTACCCACCCCATTCTCTTTCATATGGCAGATGCAAAGGGGCGATTAGCTCAGCTGGCTAGAGCAGGGGACTCTTAATCCCAAGGTCCAGGGTTCGAATCCCTGATCGCCCACCACATTGCATCCTTTGGACATACGGGCGATTAGCTCAGCTGGCTAGAGCAGGGGACTCTTAATCCCAAGGTCCAGGGTTCGAATCCCTGATCGCCCACCCCATTGATAGTATGCAGCCTCTTTTGAGGC
The DNA here is from genome assembly GCA_902470815.1 of uncultured Collinsella sp. Lineage (GTDB taxonomy): Bacteria > Actinomycetota > Coriobacteriia > Coriobacteriales > Coriobacteriaceae > Collinsella. The sequence continues at coordinate 29,187 of CABRHS010000004.1, read as the reverse complement.
TGTTTTATTTTGCATAGATTCTGTTTTGATACGATCGTTGCCAGCCCTCTCAAGAGAAGAAGTGGCAGCCAAAGTGCGAGGCGGCGGCCAAAGTGCAGCTTTTGGGGGACGTTTTGACCTTTCGCGGAGTTTTCTATCAATGTGGCTTCGCATATGCCCAGGATTAATCGCTGCGGCAGCCGCGGTGTAATCGAATTCGGCTTAAAACCATCCCCAAAAGCTGCACTTTAGTTTTTACACGTGGCTTAGTCCGCTCGGAAATGCGATCCAAGCCCCTCAGTTCGCCTCCTCATTGCCGTGAGCATCTCATGGGCAAGTTTGAGCTGTGACGTGACGCGGATCCCTCGTGCGAGTGCGGCGTCGGTTGGTATGACGCACCCGCGGCAATCGCCATGGTACCGTGCCTCCCGCTGGAGCCTCTCAATGTCGTCGGTCGCCTCTGCAAGGCCGCGCTCCGTGCGTTGGATCATCGCGTGCCCGCTCATGGTGCGGCGCATGTCCTTGGTGATGCGCGTCTCGTCCATGTCGTCGAGCGGCGCCCCCGTCATCCTGATGCGCCTGAGGGCTCCGTCAAGGTATTCGTTGCGCTTGGGCCTGACATGGCCGTCTACGGCCGCCTGGGAGCCGCTCGCGGACGGTGACGGGCCGTCATCGCCCGATGGGGCTGCGCCCTTTGCTTGCGCTGCAGCGCGCTTTCCGGCGATCCTGCCGAATACGAGGCCGTTTGCGCTGGATAAACCGCCGATGCGATCGGCGCCGTGCATGCCGCCCGTCGCCTCCCCGCATGCGAAGAGGCCCGGTACTGCGGTTTGCGCATCGCAATCGATGCGGATGCCTCCGTTTGCGGCGTGCGCGTACATGGAGACGCGCATCTCGACCTCAGGCGTGATGCCGAGCTCATCTTCCATCCACTGCGCAAATGTCTGGACAAATTCCGGCGCATCATCGCGGGGAAAGTCATACCGCACCGCAATCCCGTCTTCGCCCGCTGCGTCGATCGCCATATCCACCGTCTCGTCCCCCAGGCGGCAGGTGAACGGCCCATGACCTGACCTGGTCTCGAGCAGCTCCTCAAGTTCGCCGGCTCCCTGGGGCAGGATGCCGTTGCGATCGTCAAATCTCGCGTATCGGAAGGTCTTCTCATTGAATACGATGCCGTGGACGGGTGAGACCAGCCCGGGCATCATCTGCATGAATTCGATGTTGACGAGCTCGCATCCCACATCGAGCGCAAGGCCGTGTGCGGAGCTGAGCACGTCGTGAGAGGTGAGGCTGCGCTCAAACAGCCCGCCGGTCCCACCGCTGCACAGGATGACCGTCTTGGCGGGTAGCGCGAAGAGGGTCCGTTCACGGCGGTCGAACAATATGGCCCCGGCCATGCACCCGCCCTCGCCTTCACGAGGGTCGCTGGTTGGATCATCGGCGTGCTGCCCGCCGGGACGGCGAACGAGTTCCATGAGCTCGCAGCGTTCGAGCACATCGATTTCCAGCTCATCGATGTGTCTCCGAGCGGTGGATTCGAACGCCTCGCGCGTGATGCCCCGCCACATGCGGTTCTTATGGTCGAAGCACGGTATGAACGTCGCCTCGCGCGCGCTTTCGGTGCTCGAGGGACGTTTGAGGGGAACGCCGAGCTCGTCTTCGAGCCAGGTGATGGAGGGTCGCAGCCCGCGAACGAAGGTCTCGACGACGTCATGCGAGGTGACGCCACAGCCCACCTCCTCTATCGTGGAGATGAGGTCATCCTCGTCCGTCGCGGACTCCGGGCCAATAAGGCCCAAGCCCCATGTTCCCGGATAGAAGCTCGAGCCGCCGAAGAGTGGGCCGGCGCAGGCGATTGTCACTCGTGCACCGGCTCGTGCCGCTTCGATGGAGGAGATGATGCCGGCGATGCCGCCGCCGATTACAAGCACATCGGTTTCTTCACGCATGCTGATCCCTTCTTACGTGCTGGCAAAAGGGTAGGGGTCTTGTCCGCATGGGGCAACTGAGGGCTCGGGAAGGCGTCATAGGAGGCCCGCGAACGGTCGAAGGCCTCTTGTGACCGGTCGTGTTCGCATGCAATCGGGGGCCGTTATGAAAGGCAGCTTGCTGCCTTAACGACAAGGTGATTTCCATGCAAGTGCATCGGGTATAGTTTCTGCAAATATCAAATGCCCATAGATCGGACGGTACATATGAAAATCAAGGTATTTGAACTTCGCGATGACGAGCGGGCGGCGTATGATCGCGTAGTTGGCGAGCTGCCCGTCGGCTGCGAGGCGTCGTGGTCCGCGGACACGCTCACTCGTGCGACGCTCGATGCGATTGACGGCGCGGAGGGCATCGTCATCGTCAACAAGAGCTCATTGGATGCGGATATGCTTCGGGAATTGCATGATCGGGGGGTCCGATATATTGCGACGCGAAGCATCGGCTACAACCACATAGATATCAAGGCAGCCAGAGAACTCGGAATCCATGTCTGCAACACGACTTATCCGCCCTATGGCGTGGCCGAGTTCGCCGTCATGCTCATGCTCATGGCTCTGCGCAACTACAAGCCCGCCATGTGGCGCCAGCAGGTCAACGACTACTCGCTCGCCGGCCTGCGTGGTCGCGAGTTGCGCACCCTCACCGTGGGCGTTATGGGGACCGGCCGCATTGGCCATGCCGTCATTGATTATCTGCGCGGCTTTGGTTGCGAGATTCTCGCGTACGATCCGTTTCCCAATGAGGAGCTCGCCGGCAATGGCGATGTCTCATATGTTGAGCTTGATGAGCTGTATGCCCAAAGCGACCTCGTGACTGTGCATGTTCCGCTTATGGAATCCACGCGAGGCATCATCGATCATGAAGCGATTTCCAAGATGCGTGACGGCGTGGTCTTGGTGAACGTGAGTCGCGGCGAGCTTATGGATGTCGATGCGTTGATCGAGGGTATCGAGAGTGAGAAGATCGGGGCCCTTGCCATGGACGTCTTCCCAGAGGAGGACGGCATCTACCATGTGAGCCGCACGCACGATATTCTGTCGAATCGCAACATGGCGTACCTGCGTCAGTTCCCCAATGTCATCTTGACCCAGCACATCGCGTTCTACACCGATATCGATGTCGACAGCATGGTCGAGCAGGGTATTCGCGGCGTCGTGGAGATGGCGGAAGGGATATGCGCTACAGAGTTGTAGCCACGGGGCCCCGTGGCCCCCTACGGCCCGCATCGCCGGTGTCGCAAGCCTATGGACCCCGACTGATTTTGACCCCCGCGATGCCCCCTTCACATGAATGGGCCTTGTCATCACCGTTCGTCGACCATGAACGGTGATGGGGCGGGCAGGCTGGTCGTGAGCTGCCAAGGCGGGGTCGTTCCTTTACAAAAAGGCCGCCACCCGAAGGTGGCGGCCATATTCTTGCCGAGTCTATGCGTGCGGCGTGAATGCTACTCGTTGATGGCGGCGTTCACGGCGACGGCGCAAGCGACGGTAGCACCGACCATGGGGTTGTTGCCCATGCCGATGAGGCCCATCATGTCGACGTGCGCAGGCACGGAGGAGGAGCCGGCGAACTGGGCGTCGGAGTGCATGCGGCCCATGGTGTCGGTCATGCCGTAGGAGGCGGGGCCGGCGCCCATGTTGTCCGGGTGCAGGGTGCGGCCGGTGCCGCCACCGGAGGCTACGGAGAAGTACTTCTTGCCGGCCTCGAGGCGCTCCTTCTTGTAGGTGCCCGCGGTGGGGTGCTGGAAGCGCGTGGGGTTGGTGGAGTTACCGGTGATGGAGATGTCCACGTTCTCGTGCCACATGATGGCGACGCCCTCGCGGACGTCGTCGGCGCCGTAGCAGTTGACGGCAGCGCGGGGACCATCGGAGTAGGGGATGGTCTCGACGACCTTGAGCTCGCCCGTGAAGTAGTCGAACTGGGTCTTCACGTAGGTGAAGCCGTTGATGCGGGCGATGATCTGGGCGGCGTCCTTGCCCAGGCCGTTCAGGATGACGCGCAGCGGCGTCTTGCGGGCCTTGTTGGCGTTGAGGGCCAGCTTGATGGCGCCCTCGGCGGCGGCGAAGGACTCGTGGCCGGCGAGGAACGCGAAGCACTCGGTGTCGTCGGACAGGAGCATGGCGCCCAGGTTGCCGTGGCCCAGACCGACCTTGCGGTCCTCGGCGACGGAACCCGGAACGGTGAAGGCCTGGATGCCCTCACCGATGATGGCGGCAGCCTCAGAGGCGGTCTTGGCGCCCTTCTTGATGGCCAGCGCGCAACCCAGGGTGTAGGCCCACTCGGCGTTCTGGAACGCGATGGACTGGGTGTCGTGCACGATCTCGCGGGCGTTCACGCCCTTGTCGAGGCAGATCTGCTCGGCTTCCTCGAGGGAGGCGATGCCGTTCTCGGCGAGGCAGGCGTTGATCTTCTCAACGCGGCGCTCGTAACCTTCGAAAGTAACAGCCATGGTTATAGTCCCTCCCTTTCTTTACTCGTGGACCGGGAAGACGTTGGCGACCGTGTGGGTCTCCTCGTCGGTGCGCGGGTCGATGTACTTGGCGGCGTTCTCCCACTGGCCGTAGTGGCCCATGGCGCCGGCGATGGCCTCCTCGGGGGTCTTGCCGGCCTTGAGGGCGTCGGTGAACTTGCCGAGGTTCATGAACTCGAACGCGATGATCTCGTTGTTGGCGTTGAGGGCCATGCGGGTCACGTAGCCCTGGGCGAGCTCGAGGTAGCGAGCGCCCTTGGCCTTGGTGCCGAACATGGTGCCGACCTGGGAGCGAAGGCCCTTGCCGAGGTCGTCGAGGGAGGCGCCCACGGGCAGGCCGCCCTCGGAGAACGCGGTCTGGCTGCGGCCGTAGACGATCTGCAGGAAGATCTCACGCATGGCGACGTTGATGGCGTCGCAGACGAGGTCGGTGTTGAGGGCCTCGAGGATGGTCTTGCCGGGAAGGATCTCGGAAGCCATGGCGGCGGAGTGGGTCATGCCCGAGCAGCCGATGGTCTCGACGAGGGCCTCCTCGATGATGCCGTCCTTGACGTTAAGCGTGAGCTTGCAGGCGCCCTGCTGGGGGGCGCACCAACCCACACCGTGCGTGAGGCCGGAGATGTCCTTGATCTCCTTGGCCTGGACCCACTTGCCCTCCTCGGGGATGGGCGCGGGACCGTGGTATGCACCCTTGGCGACGGGGCACATGTTCTCCACTTCCTGTGAGTACTGCATGCCTCTCCTCTCTTTCGTAGTTGGTGCCCATCGTGCGGTCACTCGACTGCGCAACGGGCAAACCTGACATGCAGGTTTATTCTAGCGCGATTTGTCCACCCTGTATTCTGCGAACGGTGGAAAAACAGGTGTGGAACGTTTCAATAAGTGAAAACGCACGAGAAGTGTTCGCGGTTCATGGAGAGTTCGCGGGTCGCGTGGCCTATTCGGCGGGCGGCTCCGGCGTTTTGCGTCCCTGAGGCGCGGGGGCGCTCTTTCCGCCCATCTTCACGGTGAGGTCCCCGGCCTGCGTGCGGGTGACTTTGCGCTCCGGGGGGAGGGGTTGCTGCGCGGGCGGACGGTACGCGATGCCCGCCGGGCGCTTGACGCTGCCCCAGTCTCCGTGGGCAACATGGACGGTGTTCTCAAGGCGCCTGTTCCATCGGTGGTAGATGCTCTCACCGGTGGTCGAGCGCATGCCCATGCACGGAGCCGCGATCACGACGGGGAGCAGGTATTCCACGGTGCGCCAGATGACCAGGCCAGCGGAGAGGTGCCAGCCGAACATGTCGCGGAACAGGTAGGTGAAGCCCACCTCGGCCCCGCCCGCGCCGCCGGGCAGCGGGATGGCGTTGACGAGCAGCTCCACCATGGAGCCGGAGGCGAGGCAGATCAGGAGGTCGGCCTCGAGACCGAACGCACGGAGGACGAAATAGGGGAGGGCGTACATGCAGCCGAGCTGGAGCAGGGTGAGGAGCTCGACGGCCGGCAGCACGTGCCAATTCGAGGCGGCGGAGCGGAACGCCTGGGAGAAGGAGCTGACCTGCGTGGTGAGGAACTCAAGGTAGCGCTCATAGCGCTCGTCGTTGAGGATGTGCAGGGCGCGGCCCATCCTGAGGCCGAGGGCTCCGAGCCTCTGGATGGGGCCAGGAAGCAGGCAGAGCAGGAACACGCCGCCCACCTGGATGAACTTGAACCCGAACATGAAGATGCCGATCCACACGACGTCCAGCCCGAGGATCTTCACGTCGGCGAACGTCTTGAGGAAATAATCCCCGCAGAGCAGGAGCATGATGGCGGCGAAGATTCCCTCGCCCGCCTCATAGAGCGTGAAGCGGACGAACTGGAGGGCGGATGCGTCCGGCAGGGAGAGGCCCGCGCGCGTGAGGCGGTAGATCTGCGACGGGATGACACCGGCGCCGCCTGGGGTGAGGCGCATGAAGAACACGCCCGATGCCTCGACGCTCATGAGGTCGCGAAAACCCACGGGCGAGTCGTGGTCGACGACCACGATTGCGGCGTAGGCGAGTACGCCGAACACGTAATAGCACAGGAAGCAGGCGACGCCCGCGACGATCCACTTGGGGTCGACGCCGATGAGCGCCCGCACGAAGTCGTCGAGCTGCCCGCTCATGACGAGATAGGCCGCGTAGGCGATGCCGATGAACGCGAGGAAGATGAACGTGGTGCGCACCTGCCGCATGGAGGTGCTGTCCGCCTTGCGGTCCTGGACGGCGGAGGCGTCGCCCACGGCGATCTTGGGCGCGCGCCGGACGCGCCGCCGCTTGGAGGCCGCTGCGTCGGGGCCTTCCGGCATGGCCGGCCGCTCCCGTTCGCAATCGCTTTGTGACGTCATGGTCTGCCTCCGTGATCTATCGACGCGGCCCACATGCGGCCGTGTACACAGTGTACTCGTCCGGCGGCTCACCGCGTCCCATACGGCCGACCGCACAAGAAGGCTACGAGCGAAATGTCACATTTCGGTCAACGGGGCGTCGGGGTGGACCCGGCTTCACGCCCGAAGGCGGGACTCGATGAGCCTCAGGGCGCCGTCGAGCGCGAGGGCGAGCGCGGCGCAGCAGATCGTGCCGGCGACGATCTTCTCGATGTTCATGCTGCGCAGGCCGCTCAGGAGGATCATTCCCAGGCCGCCGGCGTTGATGGTGGCGGCGATGGTGGCGATCCCGACCGTCGAGATGCAGGCGAGCCGCATGCCGGCGATGATCGCCGGGAGCGCGAGTGGAAGTTGGACCCCCGTGAGCACCTGCAGGTCGTTCAGGCCCATCCCCCGCGCCGCCTCCACGACGGCGGGATCCACGCCGCGGAGCCCCTCGAGGGCATTGCGCACGAGCATGAACTGGTTGTAGGCCACCATGACGATGACCGCGCTCGTGAATCCCAGGCCGGTCACGGGGATGAGCAGCGCGAACAGGGCGAGGCTGGGGATGGCGTACGCCGCGCCGAGCAGCTCGATCACGGCGTCTCCCCAGCGCCGGTTCCGCAGGCAGGCGACGGTGATGAGCGCGGCGACGGCGCATGATATGAGCATGGTGACGCCGAGCAGGGCCATGTGCTCCCCCGTCGCCTCGATCAGCATGTCGGCGTGCGACGCCATGTACGCGAAGACGGACATCACGCTCTTCCTCCTCCTCCCATCGCGGCGCGCGGCAGCGGGCCGTCGCTCCCATACCCTTGGGTTGCGAGCAGCTCGCGGACAAAGGGCGTGGCGGGGTGCGTCAGGAGCTCTTGCGGCTCGGCGTATTGCTGGACGCGACCGCCGTCCACGACGAGCACCTTGGTGCCGAGCTTGAGCGCCTCGGTGACGTCGTGCGTGACGAAGATGAAGGTCTTTCCGCTTCCTCGATGGATGCGAAGGAGCTCGTCTTGGAGCTTGGCGCGCGTGATGGCGTCGATCGCGCCAAAGGGCTCGTCGAGGAGCATGAGCTCGGGCGAGGCGGCGAGGGCGCGCACGAGGCCCACGCGCTGCTGTTGACCACCGGAGAGCTGCGCGGGGTAGCGGTCGCGGAAGTCACCCGGCTCCAGGTGCACGAGCTCGAGCAGCTCATCCACGCGGGCGTCGATGCGGTCGCGGTCCCATTTGAGTATCTTGGGCACGCAGGCGATGTTGTCGGCGACGGTCATGTGCGGGAACAGCCCGGTTTGCTGGATCACGTACCCGATTCCGCGCCGCAGCTCGACGGGATCGGCCTTCGAGTTGTCCCGTCCGTTCACCATGACGGTGCCGGAATCGGGGTCATGCAGGCGGTTGACGAGCTTGATGAACGTCGTCTTTCCGCCACCCGATGTGCCGAGCACGCACACGAGCTCGCCGGGCTCGATGGCGAGGCTCACGTGGTCGAGGGCCGGCGACGCCGCGCCGGGAAAACGCTTCGTGACGTCAATGAATTCGACTGCGGGGGTCATGCGCCCTCCTTGGCTGCTTGTTTCGACGCGCTGTCGCGTCTTGTGGGGCTAGAGGCTACGAAATGGAGTCGAAGAAGTCCCTCGCGACGTCCTCGCACTCCTCCTTGTCGATGTCGACGCGCGCATTGAGCTCAGTGAGCTTCTCGGTGGTCAGCGCGTCGCTCACGCGCTTGAGTGCCGTGGCGATGCCGGGGTTCGCCTCGAGGACGGCGGCGCGCGCCACGGGCGCCACGTTGTAGGGAGGCCAGACGCGCTTGTCGTCTTCGAGCAGCGTGAAGGTCTTGTCGGTGAGCTGCGCCTCGGTGGTGTAGGCGGGGGTCACGTCGGCCTCGTCGTTGCGCAGGACCTCGTACTTGAGCCCCTCATCGTAGATGGCCGAGTCCTTCCAGTCGAAGGCTCCGTAGGCGGCCTCGAGCGCGGGGAGTCCGTCGGCGCGCTCGTCGAATTGACCCTGGCTCGCAAAGCGCAGGTCGGAGGCGTGCTGCTGCAGGTCTGAGATCGTCTTGATCCCGAGGCGCTCGGCCGCCGCGGTGCGGATGACCAGGCCCTGGCCGTCCGCCGCCTCGGATTTGTCGAGCCACACCAGGTCGAACCGGGTGGCATATTCGTCCTTGACGGTCTGATATACCTCTTCGGGGTCCGTCATGGGATTCATTTTGAGGACGGAGATCAGGCCGGTGCCCGTGTACTCGGGATAGAGGTCGATATCGCTGTTCTCAAGCGCGGTGTGGATGAGCGAGCCGGAGATCTCGAAGGAGCGTTCGACCTTGATCCCGGCGTCTTCGAGCGCGAGGGCGTAGAGCTCCGACAAGATGACGCCCTCGGTGAACGCCTTGGAGCCGACGGTCACGGTCCCCGATGGGTCTTTGCCGGAGGCTACGCAGCCGGTGAGGGCGGAGACGCCGAATAATGATAGCGCTGCAGTGCCACATAAGGCTATGGCGTTGCGACGGGTCATCGTGGTGTTCATGCTGTTCCTTTCAAAGGGGCGGGGTGTTATAGATGATGCGCGCGATCCCGAGCCGCTCGAGGCCCTAACCGTTTGCGTGCTCGTATGCGCGAAGGCGACGCTCGACAAGGGCGAGGGCGCGATTTACGGCCAGCGACAGCAAAGCGACGGAAACGCCGCCGATCCAGAGCAGGTCGCTTCTGAGGGCCCCGAGGCCCGTGTAGATGAGGATGCCCAGGCCGCCGGCGCCGATGTAAGCCGCGAGTGTGGCGGATGCGATGACCTCCGATGCGGCGGTGCGGACGCCCGAGAACGCGAGCGGGAACGCGAGCGGCGCCTTGACGGTGAGCCAGAGCCTCAGCGGGCTCATGCCCATGGCCGTGGCGGCCTCGATTATCTCGGGAGAGACGCCCCTCAGCGCGACCGCCGTGTTGATGAGCATGGGCGGGATGGCGAGCACCGTGAGCGCCACGACCGCCGGGAGCGTTCCCACGCCCAGATAGGGAACGCAGAGAATCAGGATGGCAAGGCTGGGGATGACCCGGAGCACGCCGGCCGCGCCGGTTGCGAGCCGTTCGCTCCAGGCGTGGCGGCTGCACGCTATGCCGAGCGGCACGGCGATGAGCAGGCCGGCGCAGAGCGCCATGCCGCTGATCGCAAGATGGTCTGCGACCATGCCGAGCCAATCGCCGAGATGCTCGGAGAAGTATGTCGCGATCTGCTGGATCATCCTCGCCTCGCTACATGGGTCGATGGCATCGCGGGCCCGCTCACGCCTCGAGCATGCCGTCGAGGGTGCGCCAGGCGAGCTCGGCGCATTTCACGCGCGCGGGCATGTGCGAGATATCCTTGAGCTGTGCCGCCTCGTCCAGGTCCTCGAAGTCCTCCTCGGAGAGCTCCTCGCCGCGGATCATGGCCAAAAACAGCCCTGAGAGGCGCCTGGCCTCCTCGACACTCTCATCGGTGATGAGCTCGGCCATGATGTCGGCTGAGGCCTGGGATATGGCGCAGCCGTGACCGGTGAACGCGGCTTCGGCGATCGTGCCGTCCTCGATGCGTAACGAGAGCGTGAGCTCGTCGCCGCAGCTGGGGTTGATGCCGTCGTGCGTGTGCGTGGGGGCATTCATCTCGTACTTGTAATCAGGGTGCGAGCTGTGCTCCATGAAGCTCGCGGAGCTGTACAGGTTACCCATTGAAGACGCTCCAGACGTGTCCGAGGCTCTCGATGAACCGATCGATGTCGTACTTGTCGTTGTAGAACGCGATACTCGCGCGGCAGCATGCGAGGTTCTCCACCTTGAGCCAGGTGAGCAGCGGCTGGGCGCAGTGGTGCCCGGCTCGGATGCACACGCCGTCCATGTCCATGATGCTCGCGACGTCGTGTGGGTGGATGCCGCGCACGTTGAAGCTGATCGCGCCGTGGTGCTGGTCCCAGTAGATGGAGCCGATGATGTCGACGAAGGGAAGCTCGACCATGCGGCTCATGGCGTAATGGACAAGGGCGCGCTCGCGCTCGGCGATCGTGTCATAGCCCACGGTGTTTATCAGGTAGTCGAGCGCCACGCCGGTGGCGTATATGCCGGCGGCGTCCTGCGTGCCCGCCTCGAACTTCTCCGGCACGGGGGCCCAGGTGGCGCCCTGCTCGGTGACGGAGTCGATCATCTCGCCGCCGGTGTAGACGGGGTCGGTGCGGTCGAGCAGCTCGGCGCGGCCCCACAGCACGCCCACGCCCATGGGGCCGAGGGCTTTGTGGGCAGAGAAGGCGAGGAAGTCGGCTCCGAGCTCCTCGACGTTCACGCGCATGTGCGGAATGGACTGCGCGGCGTCGACGACCATGTACGCGCCGTTGGCGTGCGCTGCGGCGGCGAGCTTGGCGATGGGGTTCTCCACGCCCAGCACGTTGGACACGTGCGCCGCAGCGACGATCTTGGTCTTGGGGCCGATCTTTGCGGCGATCTCCTCGTCGGTGATGCGACCGGTGGGGGTGGGGTAGAGGTAGACGAGCGTGGCGCCCGCCTCGCGGCACGCCTGCTGCCAGGGAATCAGGTTGGAGTGGTGCTCCATGATGGTGATGGTCACCTCGTCGCCGGGCTCGAGCACGTGGGGAGCGAAGCCCTTGGCGACGATGTTCAGCGCCTCGCTCGCGTTGCGGCAGAACACGACCTCGTCGGCTCGTGTGCGCCCGCGGTCGTCGACGGCGCCCAGGAGCCCTGCGATTTGCGAGCGCACCTTGGCGATGGCCTCGGTGGCCTCGACGGAGAGAGAGTACAGGCCGCGCAGCGGATTGGCGTTCATGGTCTCGTAGAAGGACTTCTGGGCCTCGAGCACGCGGGCCGGGCGCTGGGCCGTGGCGCCGCTGTCCAGGAAGGCAAGATCCTCACGCTGGGCGAGCAGCGGGAACGCGCCCTTGAAGGGATTGAGCTCGATGTCGACGCGCGGCCAGCCGCGGCTGGCCTCATCGGAGGCGTCGAAGACGAAATCAGACGGTGCGGTGCAGGTGTCGCACGTGACGTTGTCGGTGTCGATCACGCGATCTCCTCCTCGAAGTCCGGGATGATCTGGTTGCCAAGGCGCACGACGTTGGCGCGTATGGCGTCATCGGGCGCCTGCAGGGCGGCGTCCTCGAGTTTGGCGGAGAGGAACAGGGCCTCGGCCTGCTCCTGCGAAAGACCGCGGCAGGCGGCGTAGAAGAGCTGCTCGGGGCGGACGTGTCCGATGGTGGCGCCGTGGTTGCCGGCGACATCGTCCTCATCGCACAGGATGGTGGGGATGGTCTTGTTGTCAACGCCCTTGTTGGCCAGCAGGACCGTCTCGCGCTCGTTGCCCTCCGCGCCCTTGGCGCCGTGGATAAGGTCGATAGTGCCGCGCAGGCATTTCTTGGAGGTGCCGGTGAGCACGCCGTTGGCGTCCATGTTGGAGATGGTCTTGCGGCCCCGGTGGCGGATCACGTAGTTGAAATCGCGCTGCTGCTCGCCAGCGGCCAGGTAGCTGGTCTCGACGTCGATGCGCGAGCGGTCGCCGCGAAGGTCCGCCGCGAGTCCCGTGGCGGTGAAGCCGCCGCCGAGCACCACGTGGCGCACATGGACGCGGGCGTCCTCGTCGAGAACGAAGCCGGAGTCCTCGACGCAGGTGACCGCGTCGCTTGCGGTGAGGTACACGGTGACCTCGACGCGGGCGCCTCGCCCCGCGAACACGCGCAGGGTGGAGCCCATGAAGGCCGCCTCGGCGGCCTGGGAGTCCAGGGAGAGCGAGACCGTGAAGGTCGAGTTCGGCGCCGCCACGATGTCCACGCTCGCGCCCGAGGCGGTGCCGCCTTCTGCGCGGACGCGGATGTCGGCGTGCTGCTCCTCGCCCTCCTCCGCGGCGAGCACGGCGGTCCCGCCGGCGAGGAAGTTGAGGTATGAGCGCATGTCGGCGCCGACGCCCGTCTCAAAGTCGGCCGCGACGTCGCCGGCGACCTGGGAGAGCACCGCGCGCCTCTCGCAGGCGGACAGCGCCGGGACGTCGAGGTCCTCGGCGCCGCGGTCGGCGCTCGTGGCGGCGGTCACCATGGCCCGCCCGTCGCGTCCGGCGCCATCAGGGTCGCGCTTTGCATCCAGGCGCTCCTGCAGCGCGGCGAGGGAGCCCTCGAAGCTCGTCGTGTTGTCCAGGGCGTCGCCCGCCTCGATCTCCACCTGGCAGACGCGCTCCAACCCGTCGGGGATCTCGATCTTGGCGTCGTTCATCTTGAGCCAGCTCCAGGTGGGGGCGGGCATCGCGCTCGCGTGGCGAATGGTCATGCCATCCATCTTCATTATCCGATCGCCCCTTCCATCTCGAGCTTGATCAGGTTGTTCATCTCGACCGCGTACTCGAGCGGAAGCTCCTTTGACACGGGGTTGGCAAAGCCGTTCACGATCATGGTGCGGGCCTCCTCCTCGGAGATGCCGCGGCTCATGAGGTAGAAGATCTTGTCATCGCCGATGCGGCCGATGGTGGCCTCGTGGCCGATGTCCACGTTCTTGGCGCGGATGTCCATGGCGGGGATGGTGTCGGAGCGGGAGATGTCGTCGAGCATGAGCGACTGGCACGAGACGCTCGCCGCGGAGCCCTCCGCCGCCGGCGTGGCCACGATGGAGCTGCGGAACGTCGAGATGCCGCCGCCCTTGGAGATGGACTTGGTCTCGACCGTTGCGGTGGTGTCGGGCGCGCCCAGCACGACCTTGCAGCCGGTGTCGAGGTTCTGCCCCGTGCCGGCGAAGGTGATGCCGGTGAAGCTCGAGCGGCTCTTGCGGCCCGCGAGCACGCTCATGGGGTAGAGGTAGCCCACATGGCTTCCGAAGGAACCCGAGATCCACTCGATCTCGCCGGCCTCCTCGCAGCGGGCGCGCTTGGTGTTGAGGTTGTACATGTTCTTCGACCAGTTCTCGATGGTCGAGTAGCGCAGGTGCGCGCGCTTGCCCACAAAGAGCTCGACGGCGCCCGCGTGCAGGTTGGCCACGTTGTACTTGGGTGCCGAGCAGCCCTCGATGAAGTGCAGGTCGGCGTCGTCCTCCACCACGATGAGGGTGTGCTCGAACTGGCCCGCGCCGGCGGCGTTCAGGCGGAAGTAGCTCTGGAGCGGGAAGTCGAGCTTGACGCCCTTGGGTACGTAGACGAAGGAGCCGCCCGACCACACGGCGCCATGCAGCGCCGCGAACTTGTGGTCGGTGGGCGGGATGAGCGTCATGAACTTCTCGCGGATGATCGCCTCCCACTTGGGCTCGTGCAGCGCCTCCTCGATGCCGGAGTAGACGATGCCCATCTTGGCGGCGGTGTCCTGCATGTTGTGGTAGACGAGCTCGGAGTCGTACTGTGCGCCCACGCCCGCAAGGTAGCTGCGCTCGGCCTCGGGGATGCCCAGCCGCTCGAAGGTGTTCTTGATGTCGTCGGGGACGGAGTCCCAGTCGGCCTTCTGGTCGGTGTTGGGCTTCACGTACGTGACGATGTGGTCCATGTCCAGGCCGTCGATGCCGGGGCCCCAGGTGGGGTTGGGCGTGTTGTGGTAGATCTCGAGCGACTTGAGTCGGCGCTCGAGCATCCACGCGGGCTCGTCTTTGCGCTCGGAGATCTCGCGCACGATATCGGGGGTGAGGCCGGCGTCGAGGCGCTCGAAGCCCTCCTCGCCATAAGAGAAGTCGTAGAGGCTGCGATCGATGTCCGCGACCTCGGTCCTGTTCTTTGCCATCGCGCAGGCCCCTTACTGCGCGTCCGCGGCGTCGGCCGCCTGCGCGGCGAGCTGCTCGGCCGCCTCACGCTCGAAGGAGTCGAAGCCGTTGGCGTCGATCCACGGGATGAGGGAGGCGTCGTCCTCGCGCACGATGCGGCCGTTCACCATCACGTGCACGCGGTCGACCTCGAGGTGCTCGAGGATGCGCGTGTTGTGGGTGATGATGACGAGAGAGCCGTCGGTGCTCTTGCGGTAGGCGTCCATGCCGCGAGAGACCACGCCGAGCGCGTCGACGTCCAGACCGGAGTCGGTCTCGTCGAGGATGGCGAGTTTGGGCTGGAGCAGCAGGAGCTGCAGCATCTCGACCTTCTTCTTCTCGCCGCCGGAGAAGCCCACGCCCAGCTCGCGGTTGAGATAGGCGGTGTCCATGTCGAGCTCGGCGGCGAGCTCCTTGACGCGACGGCGGAACTCCTTGCCCTTCATCTCCAGGCCGGGGCGCCCGGCGATCTGCGCGCGCAGGAAGCTCGACAGGGGAACGCCGGGAATCTCGACAGGGGCCTGAAAGGACAGGAAGAGGCCCGCGCGGGAGCGCTTGTCGGGGGAGAGGTCGGTGATGTCGGCGCCGTCGAAGGCGATGGTGCCCTCATTCACGGTGTAGACCGGGTCGCCCATAATCACGTGGCCCATGGTGGACTTGCCCGCGCCGTTGGGGCCCATCAGGACATGGGTCTCGCCCGCGCCCACCGCGAGGTCGATGCCCTGGAGGATGGTCTTGTCGTCGACCGATGCGGTGAGCCCGGCGATGTCGAGCAGGGGTGTTGCGCTCATATCAAATCCTTTCGAGGTGCGCGGATGCGCCTGGTGCGGCACCGGCCCTTTGCGCGCGCCCGCGCGACGGGTCGGCATGCGGCCGATGTGCGATCCGCGTTAAACTCTAGAAGTTCACTCGGATTAACGATACGATGATAGCCGATTTTTTGGAGTTTATGCCGACGTTCTACGGCGCGCCCGTGGCTCCACACGGTCTACCGCAAGGGGGTTCAACCATGCTCATCTCCTCAAAGGGCAGGTACGCGCTGCGACTCATGATCTACATCGCGGCGATCGGCGGGGACCCCGTTGAGGACGGAGGCGTTCAGCGCATCAGGGTCTCGCTGCGCGAGGTCGCGGAGCGCGAGAACATCTCGCTCAAATATCTCGAGCAGCTGGTGAGGCCCCTCATGAACGCGGGCCTTCTGCGCAGCGTGCGCGGCAAGGGCGGCGGCTACGTTCTGGCTAAGCCCGCGGGCCAGATTCGTGCCGGCGACATCTTGCGGGCCGCGGAGGGGGAGCGCTCCACCGTCGCATGCGAGGGGCTTGAGGGCACCTGTGGTAGGAGCGACCTGTGCTCGACGGTCAAGTTCTGGACCGGCCTCGAGGAGACCATCGATGCGTACGTTGACGGCGTGACCTTGGCGGAGCTCGCCCGCGTTCCCGAGATCAGGCTTGATGTCGAATTGTAAGATAGCTGGCTGATAGCTGAGACAGCCGAGGCCCGATGCGCCAGACGAAGAGTATCAAGTCTGCGTTAGGGGTATAAAAAGTAAGCTTAAATTCGCGTAATGAACGAATGGATTGACTGATGGTGGAATCTCCCCACTGGTTTGCTCTTATGCCCGTACTGGGCGCAACGGCCTTGGTCGCGTTTTTGGCGCACCGGATTTGGCATGACCGCCGTGACGGACTCGGACTCCCGCTTGGCGACATCATGTGGGCACTTCCACAGGTGGCGCTCTTGGCGCTTGTGGCGGCATTTGCGGCCGGGGGTAGCTTGGCGCCGGACGTGGGGAAGTTCGAGATCGCAGCGTATTCGGCGGCGCTTCCGCTGTGCGGCCTACTAGTGCTCGCGCGGCGCAGGGTCTCCGCCGGGTTGGCGGGCCTTTCCGTCAAGCTCGCGCCCGCAATCAGGGTTTTTATCGCGTGCGTCACGCTGTTTCTCGTTTCCGTGGCGAGTGCCTGGATGATCGATTTCGCCTGGATGGAGTCGATTGGCGGCATCCAACTGCAATTTTTCGGACTTTCTGTCGGGCTTTTCCTTGCGGTTTGCACCGCGCTTTACTTCATCGGCCAGCGATCGGGTGCGCTCGTCTCCGCCGTCCCGCTATGCGCTGCGGGGTTCGGCATCGCCCAATATTACGTCGTCATGTTCAAGGGCACGCCCATCATGCCCATGGACCTGCTCTCGCTCAAGACGGCAGGGGCGATAGCGGCGAGCTACGATTACACACTCACCTCAAACATGATCCATGTGCTGTGCGCGGTGGGAATGTCCCTGTGTGCGCTCTCTTATGTCTGTCCTGGTGCTCCGCACGAGTCGCGCAAGATTCGCGTTGGCGTGAGGATCGTGAGCATGGGTGCCGGCCTCGCCGTAATAGCTGCCCTCGCGGCCTTCTTCAACGGGGCCAAGCTCGAGGAGCGCCTTGGCGTTGAATATGATCGCTGGATGCCCATCACGACGTACAGGTCCATCGGTTTTGTGCCGGCGTTCATTGAGATCGCGCAGGATTTCAAGATTCCTGAGCCCGCCGGTTACGACAAGGGGGATGTCGAGGCCCGCATTGCTGAGCTTGCCGGGGAGTTTGATCGGACGCTCGGCTCGACTCCGGAGCGGAAGGCGGCCGTTGCCCAGTTCAACGAGCTCAAGCCGACGGTCATCGGCATCATGAACGAGACGTTTGCAGATA
Source organism: uncultured Collinsella sp. (assembly GCA_902470815.1). Classification (GTDB taxonomy): domain Bacteria; phylum Actinomycetota; class Coriobacteriia; order Coriobacteriales; family Coriobacteriaceae; genus Collinsella. The sequence continues at coordinate 11,965 of CABRHS010000004.1, read as the reverse complement.
TGTCCGTGTACGATGCCATTCGTGATGCGGGGTATGTGGGTCCTGGGTATTACAACGGCCTGGCGGGCACCCTCCAGCGCGGACCCCTGATGGTGTCGGTGTTCGGTGGCGGAACGGCCAACAGCGAGTTTGAGTTCCTCACGGGTAATTCCACTGCCTTTATCGGCACGGGCAAGTACGCATACCAGTTGTATGACATGACCGTCTCGGACAGTCTGGTCAGGCAGTTTGGGGAGTTGGGCTACACTTCAACGGCGATGCATCCGCAAGACCCGGTGAATTGGAAGAGGGCAACCGCTTACAAGCAGCTCGGTTTCGACGAGTTCCTGTCCATGGCGGATTTTGAGGGCGCACCGGTCTACCATTCCGGCGTGACCGACGCCGCGACGTACGAGAAGATTCTCGATTTGCTCGAGGGGGACGTTAATCCGCAGTTCATCTTCGATGTCACCATGCAGAATCACGGTGGCTACGGTCCTGGCACCGCTCCCGCCGAGGACGTCGTCCATCTTGACATCCCGGGCGTCAGCCCCGATGTCGCGGATTCCCTTGGCGTGTATCTTGCCTGCATTGAGCGCTCGGATAATGATCTCGCATATTTCATCGAGCGCCTACGTGCTCTGGAGCGCCCCGTTGTCTTGGTGTTCTTTGGTGATCATCAGCCAGGATTGGACGACTCGTTGTTCGAGGTGGTGGGCGCGGGCATGGATCCGACGACGCTCGAGCAGAAGAAGTACGAAACCACGTATGTGGTTTGGTCCAATTATGAGGTCGCCGGGTTGCAGGCCGGGGATGTTCGCGCGACGAGCTCATCGCAGCTGGCAGCCGACATGCTGTACAAGATCGGTGCACCGCTCACGGATAGGCAGAAGGCCGATTACGTGTTGAGGCAGAGCGTACCGGGCGTGAGTCTCGCTGGGTACATGGGTGCCAATGGGTGCATGTATCCATTGGCCGCCGACAGCCCCTGGCGCGGCGCTCTTGATCTCAAGCAGAAGATCCAGTACGCACGCTTTGCTGAGTCAATCTAGGACCGTGTGGGCCCGTTTGTTGCTTACGGCCGATTGGAGTGTTTTCGGAATCGGAGTCACTCATATTTAGTATGTCACTTGAATGGAGCAAATGGCTGCCCTTGCCTATGGAGTAAAATGGCCTGCGTGTAATCATCGCTGTCCGAAATGCTATTCGGGCGTTTTGGAGAGATTGTTATGTGCATCGCTGAGCAGCGGAAGTGGATTGAAGCCCTTAGTGGAGCTGTGTACGGCTGGGAGCTTGAGGAGATCAATGACCCGGTAAAGCTCGAGGATGCTTTCTCTAGGAATCTGAATTTCGGAACCGGCGGTATCCGTGGCCTCATGGGCATTGGGCCCAACAGGATGAATATCTTGACTGTGGGAAAGTCCGCTCAGGGCCTCAGTAGCTTTCTTATTGCAGGCGTCGAGCGGAGCAGCGGTCATCTCGGTGTTGCTCCCATGGTGGCGATTGCCTATGACACACGCTTGCATAGTCGCGATTTTGCTCGTGAGACCGCTCGCGTCCTTGCTGCGAATGGCATACGGGTTCTGCTTTTTTCTCAGCCACAGCCGACTCCTGTTCTGAGTTTCGCTACTCGCGCATTGCGCTGCGATTGCGGTGTGTGTATCACTGCTAGCCATAATCCAAGGGAATACAACGGCTTCAAGGTGTACGGGCCGACTGGGGATCAGGCTACCGATGCCCTTGCGGTCTCCATTCAATCGGAGATCGAGAAGGTCGATACCTTCACCGGCGTCGCCGACGCTGATTTTGACGTCCTTCTGGAATCTGGAATGATCTCGCCGGTTCCCGAGAGCGCAGTTGACGACTACTTCTCTGCGCTCCTTGGTGAGACCGACGGGCACTCCTGTCCCAATTTGCACGTGGTGTACTCGCCGCTTGGTGGAACGGGCCGCACCCTTGCCGAACGGCTTTTCAAGAAAAAGCACATCGAGTACGCGCTGGTTGAATCGCAATTGGAGACGGACGGAGAATTTGTATCCTGCCCCAAACCCAATCCCGAGAACCCGGCCGCGATGGCCTTGGGCATGAGGGTGATGGCAGACGAAAATGCCGATCTCTTTCTTGCGACTGATCCTGATGCGGACCGCGTGGGCGTGGCGTATAACGATCACGGGACCCCGCGGCTTCTTTCGGGAAATGATGTGGGAATCATGCTCCTGTCATATCTCGGTGAGTCGACAGAGGGGGAGGCTCGCCCACGTGTCGCATATACTTCGGTTGTTTCCGACCCGCTTGCCGATAAGATCGCGAATGCGTGCGGCTTTGAACTCAGACGAACGCTCACCGGCTTCAAATACATTGGCGAGCAAATCGATATCCTGGAGACCCAGGGTGCCGAGGACTCATTTCTCTTTGGGTTTGAAGAGAGTTGCGGCTACCTAAAGGGAGCGTATGTTAGAGACAAGGATGGCATCAACGCGCTCGCGTTGGTCTGCGAGATGACCTCCTTCCTTAAGACGCGTGGTCTCAATCTTGGCGAGTACCTGTCGTGGATTCGGCGCACGTACGGGTATTCGCGTGGCAGGCAGGTTTCATACGAATTGTCTGGAGCCGCCGGTAGGGCACGCATCTCCGCCATCATGAGCGAGTTTAGGAAGGCCGATCCTGCGTTTTTCGGGGACGGTGCGGTTGCCTCGAAGGTCGATTACTCCATGGGTGCTCCCATGCCCGTGACGCGTGCCGGTAATCTGGGGGGAGACATTCCTCTCCTTCCGCCCTCAAATATGCTTGAGTTTGTGGGTGGCGACGGTTGCAAAGTCATAATCCGCCCTTCGGGGACGGAGCCAAAATTGAAATGTTACCTATTCGCTTCGGCGGCTTCCGATGGCCTTGCCGTTGAGAAACTGAATCATTTGGAGGAGTCTGTGCGAGGGGAAATCGATAAGGCCTTAAGTGGGGCGCAACCGGGTGGAGCCCACCTTGTCTTGCTTTCGGGCGGCTCGGGGTCGCGTTTGTGGCCGCTTTCCAACAGCACGAGATCTAAACAGTTTCTCAAAGTCCTGCGCAATGAGGACGGGGAGCACGTCTCCATGGTCCAACGGGTCTTTTCGCAGATATCTCATGTGGGCGGTGCATTTGATATCACCATCGCGACGAGCGAGCATCAGGTTGCCAGCCTTCTTTCCCAGGTACCGGGAGACTACTCGCTCGTTGCCGAGCCGTCCCGACGTGATACCGCTCCGGCCATCATGCTGGCATGTGAACACCTTGCGCTTGAGCAGGGTGCGTCTGACGACGATGTTGTCGTCGTGATGCCGATTGACACGTATGCGGAGCAGGAGTACTACGACTCGATTCCAAAACTGATCGCTGCTGTCGAGCAAGGCGGGTACGATCTTGTCCTGCTCGGCGTCGAGCCGACGTATCCCTCTGAAAAGTACGGGTACATCATCCCCAGCCTTCACCATGGAACTGACCATGTTGACCCGGTTCCTGTTGAGACTTTTAAGGAGAAGCCATCTGAGAGCGCCGCTCGTAAGTTCATCTCTGCTGGTGCTTTATGGAATTGCGGGGTCTTTGGATTCAAGCTCGGTTACCTCAGGAACATCACAAGGCGCCATCTGAGGGCAGACCATTTTGGCGATTACGTCGCTGGGTACGATTTGCTCCCGAAGCGCAGCTTTGATTACGAGGTCGTGGAGCACGCCGACCGCGTCGCCGTCATCGCATATTCAGGGATGTGGAAGGACCTGGGTACGTGGAATACGCTTACCGACGAGATGGCGGATCAGTCTTCCGGGCTCGTTTTCCTTGACGCGGGTACCTGCAACGGCGTTCACGTGGTAAATGAGACGGCCCTGCCCGTCGTTGTCGCTGGGCTGCGTGATGCTGTCGTCGCGGCGACGCCCGACGGAATCTTGGTGACGGGCAAAGAGGAGAGTGCACACATCAAAGATCTTGTCACCCTTGCGTCTCGTGATGAGCCCATGTGCTCCGATGGGCAGTGGGGCTCCTCCGTCATCGTGCGCCCAGGGGATAAGGGTGTTAGGGACATAGGCTCCATCGAGAGGGTTAGCATATCCAAGTTCGAGACGTATGAGGGCGAGGTGTGCTATTCCAACCGCTTGGTCGTCTTGCTCTGCGATGGAAGTGGCGTGCTGGAGGCCAAGGGGCTCCGTGCTGAGCTGGAGGTGGGTGCCTCCGCTGTCGTCGAACCGGGTAGTCCATTCAGCTTCGTCTCTCGGGAATGCGGGGCCGAGCTTCTACTTACTGTTGTCCGTTAGAACTGGTACTGGTGCTATGTCGTCCAATGAGTCTATGAGGGGCCTTCGCGCGATCGTCGTGATCCCTGCGTACAATGAAGAGCAGAACATATTGACGACCGTTCGGTCGGTGATCGCCGCAGGGTTTGACTATGTGGTCATCAACGACGGGTCGCGTGATCATACGTCCAAGGTCTGTCACGAAAATGGATTGAACGTCGTGGACCTTCCCGTTAACCTCGGAATCGGCGGCGCCGTCCAAACTGGTCATAAATATGCGCTCGAGCATGGCTATGACATCGACATTCAGTTGGATGGTGACGGCCAGCACGATCCGCGCTATTTGCCCGACCTCGTCGCGGCAATAGAATCAGGTGCCGATCTTGCGATTGGCTCACGTTTCCTGATCAGGACGGAGGGCTTTCAGTCTACCTTTATGCGCAGGGTTGGAATCACTTGGATCTCCGCCTGTCTTCGCTTGCTGACTGGTAGGCAGATCACGGATCCCACATCGGGTTTTCGGGCGTGTGGCCCAAGAGCCCTCGCTTTATTTTGCGATTCATACCCCTCGGACTATCCGGAGCCTGAATCGATCGCATTTGCCATGCGGCAGGGACTCAGCGTAACGGAGTTATCCGTCGAGATGCGTGACCGACAGGGGGGCGTGTCGTCAATCGGGGGGCTCTCTTCGGTGTATTACATGGTCAAAGTCACCTTCGCTATGGTGCTGGCAAGGTTTTCTCGCAGGTAAAGGAGGGTCGAGTCAACTATGTCCAATGAACTGAGACTTGTTATGCTCATATGCTGCACGGTGCTCATGCTGCTTGTCCTGCATCTCGTTCGCTCCGAAAAGCTGCAGCTCAAGTATTCATTATTGTGGCTGTTTCTATCGGCTGCCGTCATGGTGTGCGCTCTTTTTCCCATGCCGATCATCGGGGTTGCCAAGGCCCTTGGGTTCGAGGCGGCATCCAACTTCATCTTCTTTGCCGGTTTCCTGTTTCTCCTCGTTATTTCACTTTCTTTAAGTGCTATCGCGAGTCATCAAAAGGACGACATCAAGAATCTTGTCCAGCGCGTTGCGCTTCTAGAGCATGAGCTGAAGTCGTTGAAGGACCGTATGGTCGACGAATGATCGCGCGCTTGTAGGGAGGTAATTGATATGGGAATAATCCCGCTTACGCTCGATAATATGGTTTTCAGTCTTCAGAAGACGGGTGGCGGTTCTGTCTATTGGCAGAATCTATCCACATCGTGCCTTGCTGACGGGCGTTTCGATGTCTCGTTCGTTGAGAGAGGGGATGCTCGCACCAACTCGAATCGTCAGGCGATGGATTTGGGGGGCGCGTCGTTTTACGCGGATAAGGGGCTACCTCTTAGGGTTGATGAGGTCCGTTCGGTCTCAGAATGCTCCAAGGGCCTCTTCCACTCATCGTTTTACCGTTATGCGAGTGCTCCCAATGTGATAAATATCACGACGGTTCATGACTTCATTTGCATGAAACAGTACAGCGGCTTGCTCAAGTGGTTCTCTTTTTGGCAAATCAAGCGTGCTGTTCTGCACTCGGATGCGATAATCTGCATCTCCGAGAGCACGAAGCGCGATCTGCTCGAGTATATTCCTGAGGCTGCGAGACGCATGATAACCGTCATACCTCAAGGATTTAGCTCCGCGTATTCGTATAAACGGTGCGAACGGAAAAATCAGGCAGTCTTTATCGGCGCCCGGAACGTCGCATACAAGAACTTCAAAAAAGCGGTAGAGTCTGTCCGGTTGGTGGATGGCTTGAGACTCGCAATTATCGGTGCCCCCTTGAGCTCTGATGAGAAGGCATATCTGGACGAGGTCTTGCCTGGCAGGTTCGTTTCATATGAATATCCGTCAACTAGCGAGGTTTGCGACATCTTCCGTGAGTCCCTTGCCCTGCTTTACCTCTCCGAGTACGAGGGTTTCGGCATCCCGCCGCTTGAGGCGATGTCTTCAGGTTTGCCCGTCATCGCGTTGCGTGCGAGCTCCATCCCAGAGGTGGTCGGTGATGCTGCCGTTTTGCTTGAGGAGGCCGATCCAGGTAGCGTGGCGGCGACTCTTCGTTCATTTGAGGAGCAAGGTGACTTCTTCGATGGGCGGGTTGCGCGGGGATTGAGTCGTGCAAAGGAATACTCTTGGGAAAAGACCGCCGCCCGCACCCGTGATTTCTATGCCGAGGTTTGGAACAAGCTGGGGGGCTGCTGATGCGTTCTGCTCAACCGCTGAGCGGCGGGCTGTCGACAAAGCAAAATATGCTCTGGAACACCATCGGTTGCCTTTTGTATCAGGCATGTATCTGGGCTATGACGGTTGCGGTCGTCGTGTTCTCGCCGGATTACTCCAATTCGGGCGCCCTGGCCTTTGCGATGGCTATCGGTAATCTGTATTACCCTCTCGCCACGTACAACATGCGCACTATTCAGGTCTCAGATGTAGAGGATGAGTATTCTCCCGCTCAGTATGTCGGCCTGCGCATCGTGACCGTCATCGTGGGTTTCCTGCCCATTCTGATCTACTTGTTGGCGACGGCTTCATCAGAGGGCATGGTTCTCACCGCGCTTTGCTGGCTTCTCTTCAAGGCGGACGAGTCTTTCTGCTGCGTGTACTATGCGGTCGATCAAAAAGCCATGCGCATGGATCGGATTGGTATCTCTCAGGCCATTCGCGGCGTTGCGGGGCTCTTGGCGTTCTCAGTGACGCTCCTTTTCTCAGGTTCGGTCAATCTGGCGATTTTGCTCGTCGCAGGTGTTTGCATTCTTGTCACGGTGTTTTTCGATCTTCCCTCGGCGCGTGCCTTTGCGGACGTTCGGCCCTCTATCTGCATATCGACCGCTGTGGCGATCATGCGCAAATACCTGCCTGCGGTCATCACCCTTGTATGTTATGGCGCGGTTGTGTCTGTGGCGCGTCAGACGTATGAAACGATGTGCGGAGCGGAGGCGCTCGGTCTATATGCGGCGGTAGCCACCCCGACGGTCTTGATACAGGCTGCTGCCTCTTACCTATATAATCCGCTCCTGGTTTCATTTGCACAGGATTGGGCGGAGGGCAAGGTCTCTAAGTTTTCAAGGCGCGTTGCGGCCGTATGTGCGAGCATCGCGGCTGTTTCCATCGTGGGCGTGGTCGCCAGCGAGCTGTTTGGCGAGCAAATCCTGGTAATGGTGTTTGGAGAGCACATCAGATCGAGTGCTTATCTGCTTGCCCCTGCGTTGCTGGCGACGGCTGTCACGACTCTGTTTGCCTTTTCGTTTGATATCCTCATGGTCGTTCGCAGCTTGCGTCTCGCCCTTATTGCCAATGTGGTTGCGGTGGTCGTTTCTGCTGTTTCGTCTCCTGCACTTATCACGCGATTTGGTGGCAACGGGGTGACATTCGCTGTCATTTTCGCGTTCGGTATCGGTCTGGTCTTTTGCCTCGGCTCCCTTGCTTGGCGGGTTGCGGGCAAAAAGCGCTCTTCGATTGCGGGTGATTTATAACTATGGCGAGTATCCTCAGCGATCTATCAACGTATTCTCTGTGCGATATTGCTCGCATGGGCTATTCGTTCATCATTACACGCCTTGCTTATCCCGGCGCAAAGCTGGTGAGGCGTCCCATCGTTATTCGCCAAAAACGCGATTTTCACTATGGTCCGGGGCTCTCAACGGGGCGGAACTGCCGAATAGAGATATTTGGCGACGGCAAGATCGAGATGGGCGAGCGCTGTCAGATTGGCGACAACGTTCATCTTGTGTCGTCTGCATCGCTGTGCATCGGCGATGACTGCCTTTTCGCCTCAAAAGTGTTTGTGAGCGATACGAGCCACGGTTCGTATGGCCAAGACGGTGATTCACCGGATACGGCGCCCGCCGAACGGCCACTTGTCTCCGACCCTGTCACAATTGGAGATCGCGTATGGTTGGGGGAGAACGTGACGGTTCTTCCCGGCGTTTCCATCGGTGATGGGTGCATAGTGGGGTCGGGGGCTGTGGTTTGCAAGTCGTTACCTGCAAACTGCGTTGCCGTGGGTGCGCCCGCGCAGCCCGTCAAACTGTTCGATTCGCAGGCGAACGCCTGGATCAAGATCAATAACTAAGATTGGAGTCTCGTGCTGTATACCGGCAAAGACCATACGTTTGTTGTCTGTGCGTATAAGGAGAATCCCTATATCGGTTCCACCATCGAGTCCCTGCAGAGCCAATCGATTCCTTCTCGCGTGATCCTTTCCACATCGACCCCCAGCGACTACCTAAGTGCTGTCTGTGAGAAATACGGCATCGATATGGTGGTTAATCCTCGCCCCCATTTGGCGGGGGATGACTGGAACTACGGCTATGACGCCGCGGAAACGCCGCTTGTCACCATGGCCCACCAAGATGACCGCTATGACCCGTTATTTCTTGAGAAGACGCTGGAGGCGATCAATCGCTACGAGCGGGATGAGGTCCTTATCGCGTTTACCGATTACTATGAGATGAGAGACGGGCGTGATGTTGCAGAAAATGCCATCTTGCGCATAAAGAGGGTCATGAACGCTCCGTTTAAGTTCAGGGCGCTCAATGGCAGCAAGTTCGTCAAAAAGCGAGTTCTCGCCTTCGGAGATTCGATTTGTTGTCCTGCGGTCACGCTTGCGAAGGCGAATCTTGGCTCTTCGCCCTTTGATACGACCTACAAGAATAGCTGCGATTATAAGACCTGGGTCGATTTTGCCCGCATGAGCGGGCGGTTCGTATACGTTCCGGAGCGCTTGATGGGCCATCGAATTTATGCCGAGTCCGCAACGTCGCTCAATCTTGGTGAGAACATCCGAAAAGGGGAGGACGAGGAAATCATGGCATCGCTGTGGCCTGCCCCTATCGCAGCGCTCGTTAATCGCATCTATGCTCTTAGCGAGAAGAGCAACGAGTTGTAGCTCTTGTGTCCGCCGGCGACACGCTCGGCGGTAAACGTATCATTCAGCTTATCCGGGAGGTGCTCATCGGAATGCCTACAATCGCTGTTACCGGTGCCAATGGGTATATAGGTCGTCATGTTGTGAAAGAGCTTTGCGATGCCGGCGCGACGGTCATCGCGATCGACGCGTACGGAGAGCAATGCGACGATCGCGCCAGCCTTGTTGCCGCCGACATCCTCGATGGCGATTTTTCCGTTGAGGAGCGCTTGGGGTGCATCCCCGATGTGTGCCTGCATCTTGCTTGGAGGGACGGGTTCAATCACAACGCCCCTTCTCATATGGAGGATTTCTCCGGCCATTATAAGTTCCTCATGCATATGGTCGATGCGGGGGTCTCGCGCATCGCCGTGATGGGCTCTATGCATGAGGTCGGTTATTGGGAGGGCGCCATAGATGAGGACACGCCCTGCAGGCCGCAATCGCTTTATGGCGTTGCGAAGGATGCACTTAGGCGCGCGCTCACGCTGGAGCTCGGGCGCAGGGGTGTTGACCTGCAGTGGCTGCGTGGATTTTACATCTATGGAGACGATGAGCTCTCTCAGTCGATTTTTGGAAAGCTGCTCAGGGCCGCGAAAGCGGGGGAGAAGACCTTCCCGTTCACCATGGGAAAAAACCTATATGATTTCACGCCCGTCGACCAGCTGGCGCGCATGATAGCGGCCACGGTTTTGCAGGATGAGGTTCTGGGTGTCATCAATTGCTGCTCTGGCAAGCCGGTCTCTCTTGCAGACCAGATTGAGAGCTTCATTCGAGACAACGAGCTGAACATCGAGCTGCAGTATGGGGTATTCCCCGATCGTCCCTACGACTCCCCGGGTGTTTGGGGAGATGCGACGAAGATCAATCAGATTATGATTCAGCTCTCGTAGCATCTCCATGTGTTTTGCCCAAATCAATGTTTTATGGGGTGGCGAAGATGATTGTTTCGGTCGCATGGCTATTGTCGTTTGCAATCGACGCCATTCTTGTTGCGTCGATGTTTGAAAGGCGGACCGTTCTCAGCTCGTTTGCTCCAAGCGTCATGCTTGTTTTGGCTTTTGATTGTGCATTGTTCGGCCCGGCGGTAGTGTCGGATAAGTTGGTGTGGCTCGTCTTTGGGGAGCGGGCCGCCGCCTGAATCCATCCGCATCATAGCATCACGCGGCCCTCTTTTCGCTGCCGGCGAGCCCTATCGCGGTCTCGACAATCATTAGGCCCCTCCTGCGCGACTCCTCGCACTCCGTGTGCTCGGGCGTCGCGGGTCCCGAGAGCCTCCCCATGAACTCGGGCGAGATGCATCTGCTGTTCGACCAGCTCTCATCCCGCTTGACACAAACGGCGTCTACCGGGCGCAGCATGGACTCGTGGCTCGAAAAGACCTAGACCACCCACGATTTGCGCTCCTGTGCGTTGTTGGTGCGTATGCGCCTCCGGGCACCATGGGGAAGTCCAGGTAGGTGAGGACGTCGGCCTCGGCCTCCTCGATGTACGCACCGCCGCGTGCCGACATCGCGCCTATGACGTCGATGGTCGCGACGCCGAGCATGCGGCACGCCCCGTCGAGGGGACGCCGATGGCGGCAACGACCGCCGTGTGCTGTGCCCTGCTGTCCCTCCCGTGCTTGACGTAGGCGGCGTCCAGGAACAGGTAGGGAACCCCGACCTCCCTGGGGTTCCGGGAGACCAGTTCCGCGAACCTGCGTCCAGCGACCTGCGCATCGCGTTGACCTGGTCCTTCGAGAGCCTCCCTATTCCCATCTTCCGGGCGATCCGCTCCATCTTCCTCGTCGAGACTACGTTGGCCCACGACTCCGCGACGGAGCGGTCCGCGCGGGAGTGCCTCTCGATCAGGCCCTCCGGGATGTATGTCCCTGCGCGAAGCTTGGGGATGCGGGGCGCGATGCCGCCGACGGGGGCGGTCGGCCCTCGTTCGCGGTAGCCGTTGCGCATGGTGGATCCGCCCTTGCAGGCCATGTCAGCCTGCGCGTCCATGATATCGTGCCCCTTGGTCTCTAGGAGCGTGTCCGACAGCTCCTTCATGCCGAGGGTTCCGTCGCCGTGGGTGGGTTGTTGCCGTCAAGCATCCATTTCGGTCGTCACTTTATCGACCTCGCTTACTCCAACATTTCCGAGGCGATCTTCACCTCAATTGTGTTTGCTTTAATCGTCTTAATTTTCATCAAATGCCCCGCGCGTTCCCATGGAATTGAACTGCGCCCCGAAACTTGGACGCGATAAATCATAACCGCTAGGCGGCCTCCCGAAGGGCCTGCTCCCGGAACTCCACCGGGGTCAGGCCCTTCAGCTTGACCTGGCGCCTCACGTTGTTCCAGTGGTGGATGTAGTCCTCCAGGTCCGCCTTGAACTCCTCGAACGTGTCCCAGTCGCGCCCGCGGAGGAACTCGTCCTTCAGGTGGCCGAACATCCCCTCCGTGCATGCGTTGTCCAGGCAGTTTCCCTTCCTGGACATGCTCTGGACGACGCCCATTCCCTTGAGCGCCGCGACGAACTCGGCGTGCTGGTACTGCCATCCCATGTCCATCTGCATGATCGGCTCCGACCACGCCGGCTTCGCCTCCGCCAGCATCGCTAGCATCTCCTCCTGCTGGGCGAGGTCGGGATGCATGGATATCGAGTGGGCCACGATCTCCCTGCTCCCGAAGTCGTAGACGGGCGCGAGGTAGGCCCTGCCGAAGGAGAGCTTGAACTCGGTGACGTCGGTGCCCATCTTCTGCCACGGGCCGTCCGCCGCGAAGTCGCGGCCGAGCACGTTCTCGAAGGTCTCGCC
>CABRHS010000003.1 GCA_902470815.1 uncultured Collinsella sp. | reverse complement strand
GGGCCGCCGCGTAGCGGCTAGTATTTATCGCGTCCAAGTTTCGGGGCGCAGTTCATCCACCGAGACGGGCGCCGTTTTCTCATGTATGCGAGGCGCCGCTAGAACGTGCCGCCGCCCCCACCGCCGACTCCGCCGCCTCCACCGCCGGAGAAGCCGCCGCCACCGCCCGAACCGGAGCTGCTCGAGCTCGAGACGAGCGCCTGATACGAGTCGTGCATCTCGCTCATGGGCGAACCCATGCCGCCAAAGCGGTGATACCATACGTAGCTGGGATAATAGTAGGTCCCGTCTTCGCTCTCACGCAGGTCGACGGGCACCGCGTCGGCGAGCTGGCGCAGGACTTCGTCGCTCACGCCAAAGGCGGCGGCGAGCACGAGCATCTTGTTCCACAGAATCAGGTCGTCGGGCACCGCCTCGTCCAAGTTGGTGAAGTCCACGAGCCAGCGCTCGAGCGCCTGACACCGGCAAAGGAGCTCGACGGCCCCGGGCGTGTACTGCTTGGCCGTTCCCGCAAAGACTGCCGCGGCGATCGCCATGGCAACGCCCGCCGCGATGAACGGGAACGAAACACCGTCGGTCTTCATGGTGAAGATGAGGCCGCCGCACCCCAGCATGATGCAGACGAAGATGACCCCCACCTTGAATTCGATTGGCACGAGGTTCGTGAGCCTGCGGAGCTCGAGCCCCGCGACCACCTGATCCTTGAACGCCTGCAGCTGCTCTCCCACATCGTCCAGGCTCTGGAACGTGCTGAGGTAGCGCGCCGTGCCGTTCTTAGCATCGGGGCCAAAGTACAAGTCGAGCGCCGCCTGATCGATGGGGTCAGTCGTGAGCTCGCGTGCAATCAGCTGGATCGAATATTCCTCGACCTTCTTCTTCCCCATCCCTAGGAACCCGTCCTCGGTGCGCGTCCTGTGGCTGACCTTGATCACGCGGTCGTCGGTGAGCTTCATGAGCGTAGCGATGAAGGCGCAGTCCTGCACCGAGCCGCCATGCATCAGCGCGGAGAGCACCGCCGGATGGTCTTTTGACGGGATGTCACGGAAGTAGGTCTCGTCGAAGGTGGACTTGTAGTTCGCGTACTTGGTTTTGCGCAGGTAGATGACGAGCGCGAGCATGAGCGCCGGCCCGACGACGAATATCGCCGTGCCGATGACCGCCGTGCGCCGCGCGCGCTCGCGGCGGGCGTTGGCCTCATTGGCCCAGGCGGTCTCCTCGGCGATGACCCCATCGAGGCGCGACTCGCCCGAGGGCGCGAGGCCGGGAACCCAGTCGGCGGGGAACACGGCGCGGACCTCGGCGAATTGCCCGGCGCGCACAGTGGGCGCCGTGAGGGTCACATGGGGGTCTGTCGGGTCGGCCACATCGAGCGAGACCTCGCCGTCGAGCGGGCCGTGGCCCCAGGCGCGCAGGTTGGCGGCGTCGGCGGTGCCCGTGATGGCCGGCGTGCCCTGGGCCGCGTCGGCGAACGTCACGTCGAGGCGGACGTCCTCGGCGTCTTCCTCCCATCCGGACCCGATGAACTGCCAATAGAGCTCGGCGGTGTCTGGCCAGGCCATGACGGCGCCCTCGATCATGTAGCTCACCCACAGGGTAACCTCGTCGCCGTCCTCGCGCGGGACAAAGACCTTGAGCTTGAGGCCCTCGCCAGTGTCCTCAACCGTGTAGACATGGGCGTCGCCAGATTCCGCCCACGCGACCTCCCGCATGGGCTGTGTCGCCCGGCGTGCCTCTGCCTCGGACCCGTCCACGACGGCGTCGTCGAGCTCCTGCACGTCGAGCACGGTGATGGACGAGGCCTGCCCCTGCTCGTTGCGCGCGAAGGGGATCTCCCAGTAGACACCGTTGACGTCGTCCTCGAAGGAGAACGTGCGTGCCTCGGTCACGAACAGGTCGCCGTTCTCCATGACCTGCGCCTGCGTGTGGACGCGCGGCAAGGAGTACGTGTCGGCGAGTGCGGCGCGAGGGCACGCAAGCGCCACCACGAAGGCTGCAAGGGCGATCAACACGGCCGTGGGCACCGAACGGCGCATGGCACGAACGCAGGCGCGTGAGGGCAAGGTGGGCATGCAAGCCGCCTTTCTCCGAGTCGAACATGCGCACATTGTACCCGCACGCATGCACCGCGGGTCCAAGCGTTTCGCAAACGGCGATTCGGCAAACGAGCCCGCGCGCAGACTTATACTGGTCATCAGCACCCATAACCGCAGAGAAGGGATCGCACATGGCTATGAACGAAAGCGTCGCCAAGGCACTCGAAGAGCAGATCAACAAGGAGCTGTACTCGGCGTACCTGTACCTCACCTTTGCCGATTACTACGAGGAGCGAGGTCTCAAGGGTTTTGCCAACTGGTACGAGATCCAGGTGAAAGAGGAAGTCGACCACGCGATGGCCATGCGCCGCTACCTGCTGGATAACGACTACAAGCCCACCATGCTCGCCATCGAGCAGCCCAACATGCGCTTTGAGAACGACCTTGCGCCACTTGAGGCGGGCCTCGCACACGAGGAATACATCACGAGCCTCATCCACCGCTGCTACGAGATCGCACACGAGGCGCATGACATCCGTGCTCTGCGCATGCTCGACTACTTCGTGAAGGAGCAAGGTGAAGAGGAGGCCAACGCCCGCGACATGGTGACCAAAATGAAGCTGTTCGGATGCGATCCCAAGGGTCTGTACGACCTTGACCGCGAGTATCAGGCACGCGTGTACACGCAGATGACCGCGCTGCCGCTGTAGCGGAGCGCGTTTTTCGGCGCTTGCCGGCGGACTGCGAGAAATGTTGCAGTAAATCGGTGGGCATCCAAGTAAGCCGAAATGCGGCGCGGACCTTACCTGCGGATTCACTGCGATGCAAACAGTCGACGCTTGTGAGGCCCGCTTTTTACTGCAACAAATCTCAAGGCCCCTCTTCGGAGGGGCCTTTCCGTGCGCAGCGCAATTACCAAAAGATCGCTACTCTTGGGCTGTGAAACAAATGGCATGCCCCACCCCCCCCCATTTCCGCAGCTCCGCACCCCTCACGGGGTTCGAATCAGTGGTGCGGAAACAAAAAAGCGAGCCTCATGGGCTCGCTTCTCAAATCTGACTGGCGGAGAGCTGGGGATTCGAACCCCAGATGGGCTTGTGGCCCATACTCGCTTAGCAGGCGAGCACCTTCGGCCTCTCGGTCAGCTCTCCGGAACAGCTAGTCGATGATAACGCACTTCCCAGGGCTTGAACAGGGCATAGGGGCAATAATTCAAAACTAGCCCAAGAAACCGGGCACAACCATGAAGTTGTCGCGGTGCGCGCACACCCGGTCCCAGCTGAATCCCTCAGCGAGGCGCATCGCAGGGCACGGCGCGGCATCGGGCTTCAGGCCCAGCGCATGCGCGAGGCGCCCCAATAGCTCCTCGGACGAGTCGAACCGTTTGCGCAGCTCCCCCATATCGAGGTCGCGATCGCGCTTGGAAAGTCGGCGGCCGTCCGGAGCAACCAACAATGGAACATGCGCATACTCGGGATGCGCGTAGCCCAGCACATCCTGCAGATACAGCTGGCGCGCCGTCGAACCCAGCAGATCGCAGCCGCGCACGACCTCCGTGATGCCCATGGTGGCATCGTCCACGACGACCGCGAGCTGGTACGCGAAGACGCCATCGCTGCGGCGGATCAGGAAGTCCCCACACTCACGGGCGAGCTCCTCGCGCCGCGGCCCATAAGTGCGGTCGGTGAACGTCCGCACTCCCGCGGGGTCGCCCGGAGCCGGCACGCGGACGCGCATCGCGGGCGGTCGGACAGCCGAGCGCTCCGCCACCTGATCGGGCGTCAGATTCCGACACGTCCCCGCATACACGGGCGTGCCGTCGCTGGCATGAGGGGCGCTCGCGGCATGGAGCTCCGCCCGCGTGCAAAAGCAGGGATAGACCAGACCAAGCGAATCGAGCCGTCGCAACGCATCTTCATAGAGGTCAAGCCGCTCGGTCTGGTAATACGGCCCCTCGTCCCACTCGAGCCCCAACCAGCGCAGATCGTCCATGAGCAGCTCGGCCCACGGACCGCTGCGGGCGCGGTCATCCAGATCCTCGATGCGCAGCACGAGCTTGCCACCCTGACTGCGAACCGAAAGCCATGCCAAAAGCGAAGCTGCGACGTTCCCTAAGTGCATGCGGCCCGTCGGCGACGGGGCGAAGCGTCCAACGACCAGCCGCGCATCGGCCACCTGCGCACTTTGCGAAAACGCCCCGCAAGCACCCTCGAGGTTTTCTGCCGATCCCATCATGCGGCCGCTACGCCCACGGGTCGCGCTCGAACAGGGGCTCGGAATCGGGCCGGCGGTCGGAATACGGATCGTACCCGTCGTCGTCCTCATTCTCCGCGCGAATGCACGGATCGTCGTACTCCGGAACGCAAGTCTCCTCGCCCGTCCTCTGCGGCTCGACCATGAGTCCTCCCCTCGCAAAGGCCGACCCTCCGTGCGAGCGCACGTGGGCCGGCACCCCTTCAGTTCTCTGTATCAGCAGGATATACGATAGCGACCGCAGCTGCTTCCATACCCGCGGTCGTGGTCGGCACGAAGCTCTTGTTTCCTGCCATCCTAGCGGCACTGCGACGGCATCACCCAACATCAACGACGACGATACCCGCCGTTGCGACACCAGGCTCTCCAAGCGGCAGACTCGTGTCGGAGGGCCACCTCAGCATCGCGGGATCGATCGCCGCGGTCACATGTTTGTCCTGATAGGCGCCCCAGGTCAGCTCACTCGTGTCCCGCTCGATAAGAATCAAGCGCGCCTCTCCCTCGCGCGGGGCCGGACTACCGCCACTCAAGGCGGTCAGGGTCACGGGCTCGTCGAGCTCGAGCACCGCGTGCATCACGAGGTCGTCGCTTGGAGGATTGGGGTTCTCGATGCCCTGCAGCGCGGCGATACCGCGGTCATCAAGCTCGCGCACCGTGCCAGTCAGAGAGATGAGTCCGAATTGCTCCGTCGCTGTCGAGCGGTCTTTGCCCTCGCGCACGGCGGTCGACTGCCACGTGCCGTCCGCGAGCGCCTTCAGACTGGCGAGGTCGTCGAGATTCGCCCCCGAAAGCGGGCATGTCTCCCAGGATATGGGTACATATTCCTCCGCGGCAGCCCTGGCCACCATCGAATCAGACCCCACGCGCAATTCGCACACGGGCTCCGGACGCACAGAATCCGCCTCGAAGCGGCGACGCCAGACAACGCCCTCACCCGTCGATTGATTCATATCCTCGATGAGCAGGCCGTCGCCGTACGCAGACGCCATAACGCTCCTCTGCCGCCCTTCCGCCTGAGAGATGTCCTCCCATAGCGGCGCGATCTCAGCTGAAAGCCCGTCCCCGGCGTCGTTCACGGTAAGGGGCACGATCTCCGCTGCGTCGGCCCATCGACCATCCGAACCCATGGCGCGCAAAAGCAGCGCGGGGAGCTCGCCGGGCTTGACGGCCACCAAAGCGTAGTCGAATGCCGGAACATCAGATCCACCCGTACCCTCAGGATGCTCAGGGAGACCGAAATACGACTGAGGATGAGAGACCGCTTCTTGGTACAAGGCCGCGGCGCGCTGGGCGGGCGTTGCGCTTGCATCCAAACCCTGTGATGGACCGGGCGTTGCGGAGCCGGCGGGATCAGTCGAACCCCCGCATCCGGCAAGGCCGATCATCAGCGCAATACAGGCGACGAGCGGGCGGGCGATTCGCTTGGCGTTCATCACGACCTCCGATCTGAAAGCGTCATTGCGAGTATGCCCGCAAGCCCGGGCTGCCAATCGGGCCTTGAAAAAAACGGGCGCCGGCTGCAGCACGCAACCAGCGCCCATCGTCAATGCGGCATTTCTTACGCGACGACGAACGAGCCGTCCCCGTCGACGTCGATCTTCACCTCGTCGCCCTCGCGCACGCGGCCCTCGATTATGGCGCGGGCGATGGCGTCGACCACTTCGCGCTGAATGAGACGCTTGAGCGGGCGGGCGCCGTAGACGGGATCCAGGCCGCCCTCTGCGAGTGCCTGCTTGGCCTCAGGCGAGATTACGAGCGTCATGCGCTCCTTCGCGAGGCGGGCGCGCACGTCGGCGAGCTGTATGTCGACGATCTTCTCGATCTGGGCCATGCCGAGCGGGTGGAACACCACGATGTCGTCGATGCGGTTCAGGAACTCGGGCCTGAACGTGTGGCTCATGGCCTCATCCACCTGGCGACGCATCTCAGCGTCGTCATGACCCGCGTTCTCGGCGATCGCACTCGAGCCGACGTTGCTCGTCATGATGATGATTGTGTTCTTGAAGCTCACCTGACGGCCCTGGCCGTCCGTGAGGCGACCGTCGTCGAGTACCTGGAGCAGCACGTTGAACACATCCGGGTGCGCCTTCTCCATCTCGTCGAGCAGGATGACGGAATACGGGCGGCGGCGCACGGCCTCGGTAAGTTGACCGCCCTCGTCATACCCCACGTATCCGGGAGGGGCACCGATGAGGCGCTGGACGCTGAACTTCTCCATGTACTCGGACATGTCGATGCGCACGAGCGCTCGCTCGTCGTCGAACAGGCACTCGGCGAGCGCCTTGGCGAGCTCGGTCTTGCCCACGCCGGTGGGTCCGAGGAAGAAGAAGCTGCCGATGGGGCGGTCTGGATCGGAGAGCCCGGCGCGACTGCGGCGCACGGCGGCGGCGACGGCGCGCACGGCCTCATCCTGACCGATGACGCGCTCGTGCAGTTGCTCCTCGAGGCCCTGCAGCTTCTCGAGCTCGCCCTGCATCATCTTCGCCACCGGCACGCCTGTCCACGAGCTCACCACCTCGGCGATCTCGTCGGAGGTGACCTCCTCCTTAAGGGAGTTCTCCCCCTCCTTCTGCGCCGCGAGCATCTCCTCGCCCTCGCGCACCTGGGACTCGAGCCCCGGGATCACGCTGAAGCGCAGCTCGGAGGCGCGGGCAAGATCGCCCTCGCGCGTGGCGCGCTCCTCCTCGCCGCGGGCCTCGTCCAGCTGGGCCTTGAGCTCCTGAACACGGTCGATGGCGTTCTTTTGGTTGAGCCAGCCGGCCTTGGCGACGTTGAGCTTCTCTTGGACCTCGGCGATGTCCTGACGCAGCGCATCCAGGCGCTCCCTCGAAGCCTCGTCGCTCTCCTTCATGAGCGCCTGCTCCTCGATCTGCATCTGCGTGAGCTGACGCGTGATGGCGTCGATCTCGACGGGCATGGAGTCGAGCTCCATGCGCAGACGACTGGCCGCCTCGTCCACCAGGTCGATGGCCTTATCGGGCAGGAAACGGTCGGCGATGTAACGGCTCGAGAGATCGGCGGCGGCCACGAGTGCACCGTCGGTGATGCGCACGCCATGGAAGATCTCGTACTTCTCCTTCAGGCCGCGCAGGATGGAGATAGTGTCCTCCACGCTGGGCTCGCCAACGAACACCTGCTGGAAACGGCGGGCGAGGGCCGCATCCTTCTCGATGTACTTGCGGTACTCGTCCAGCGTTGTGGCGCCGATCGCGTGCAGGTCGCCGCGGGCGAGCGCGGGCTTCAAGATGTTGCCCGCGTCCATGGATCCTTCCGTGGCGCCGGCGCCCACGATGGTGTGGAGCTCGTCGATGAACAGGATCACACGGCCCTCGGACTTCTCGACCTCCTTGAGCACGGCCTTCAGGCGGTCCTCGAACTCACCGCGGAACTTGGCACCCGCCACCAGCGCGCTCATGTCGAGCTCGATAAGGTCGCGGTCGCGCAGGGTGCTGGGCACGTCGCCCGCCACGATGCGTTGGGCGATGCCCTCCACGATGGCGGTCTTGCCCACACCGGGCTCGCCGATGAGCACCGGGTTGTTCTTGGTACGGCGGGAGAGGACCTGGATGGTGCGCCGAATCTCCTCGGTGCGGCCGATGACAGGGTCGAGCTTGCCGGCGCGCGCCAAGTCGCAGATATTGCGGCCGTACTGCTCAAGGGCCTCGAACTCGGTCTTGGAATCGGCCGAGGTCACGCGGTCGTCACCGCGAAGCTCCGTGTAGACCTCCTCGATGCGCTCGCGCGTCACGCCGGCATCCGCCAAGATGCGGCCCGCCTCGCCCTTATCCTCGGCGAGCGCCATGAGCAGGTGCTCGGTCACCACGAAGTTGTCGCCCATCTTGGCGGCCTTCTTCTCCGCACGGTCGAGCACGCGCGTAAGATCACGCGAGAGCTGCTGCTGGACCCCCTCGACCTTGGGAGCTCGATCGATGGCCGCCTGGGTCGCGCTCGCGAGCCGGGCAGGATCGGCGCCGATGCGCTCGATTATGACGGAGATGTTGCGTTCGCCCCCGTTGAGCAGGGCCGCGAGCAAGTGGATAGGCTCCACCGCCCCGGCCTGCGCATCGGCCGCGATGCCGATGGCGCTCTGCAGCGCCTCCCGCGAGGTCACGGCAAGCTTGTCGATTCTCATGGAATCACCCTCTCTCGCAACCCTCTTGGCCACCACCTCAAATTAGGAACTGTCCCTCGATTGAAGTGGCCGAGTCGAACCAGGCCGCAGGGTTGCATCAGGCCGCCCTACGGGGCGGCGCACTGTGTTATCGAGAGATATTGTTGCCGAGGCACGCTTGATTTATACCAGAATCTAAGTCTCAATACATAAGATTTTCTTAGTGTATAGATGAGGGGTTAGTCATAGTCGACGCACGCCAGCCCCGCAGGATGAGCAACGCGATCCCGCAAGTCCGGCGGCACCGCCCAACATCGCTCGAGCATCAGCCAGCTCACAGCCGGCTCAAGATGTAATCGTAATTCTCGCGCCGGTGCGGAACGGTGCAGGCGCTGCAATCCTTGATGCGCGCGCCATCGGCACCGTCTATATAGGTGAAGTTCCCACCGCAATCCCCGCCCAGGCGATACAGCGGGCAAAAGCAGAACAGGCAGTTAAGATCCTCGGCCGGCATATCGTGACATGGGTAGAACTCGCAGGCGCTGTGATTGAAGAACCGATAATTCTCACCTGAGGGCGCACCGCTCGTCCCGCCGTTCTCCCCAACCATCGCCGCTCTCCTTCTCGCCCGTATCCCTTTCGTCCCGCGCCGGAAACCTCAATTGAGGGACAATCCCTGAACTGAGGTCTTACAAGTCACCGCCGGAGAGCAGGCCGCGCAGGACCTTCTCGGGATCGGAGGAACCGTCGCGCGGGGCAAGCGCGGTGATGCGCTTCTGCATCTTGAGCTCGTGTAGCTCCTCCTCGAGCTTGCGGACGCGGGCACGGAGCTCCTCCGCCTCCCGCTCGCGCTCCTGGGCGCGTTCCTTCATATCGAGGATGCGCACGACGCCGGCAAGGTTGATCCCCTCATCGGTGAGCTGGTTGATGAGCTCCAGGCGCTCGATGTCCGCCTGCGAGTACAGGCGCGTGTTGCCGCCGGAGCGCTTGGGGTTGACCAGGCCCTTGGACTCGTACACGCGCAGGGTCTGGGGATGCATGCCCGTGAGCTCCGCGGCCACGGAAATCATGTATAGCGGTTTGTTGCGGCTCTCCTCGGTCATGCTTCCCCCGTCTCGCTCATCCAACTCGGTCGATGTTGTCCATTGTACGGCTTTCGCGGTCCGGAGCGGAGCGCCGGGGCTCAGCCATGTGTAATTTGCACCCGTCCCCGATTACACGTGCAGCTTTGTGCGATAGGGACGGTCGTCGGAGTCGCGCAGCTTCTCAAGGGCGGCGCGCTCCCTCTCGGTCAGGCTCGTGGGAACCTGCACGGTCACGTTGGCGAGCAGCGCCCCGGTGTGACCGCTGCGCTTGGCGTCGGGCATGCCCATCTCCTTGAAGCGGAAGCTCTTGCCCGTCTGCGTACCCGCGGGCACCTTGAGGCGCAGCTTCTTGCCGGCGGGCGTGGGCACGTCGACCGTGCAGCCCAGGGCCGCCTCGTAGATGGAGATCGGCACCTCCACCGAGACGTCCGCCGTCTTGCCGCGGCGCTTGAAGACAGGATGCTCGGCCACGCGGAACTCGATCAGCATGTTGCCGCGCGGGCCGCCGTTCACGCCGTATTCGCCATGGTTGCGGTAACGCACCTTCATGCCGTCGTAGCAGCCGGCGGGTATCGTCACCTCTATGCTGTCGCTCTCACCCGTGGATGGGATGCGATGCGTCACGTTGCGGCGAGCGCCGTGCAGAGCCTCGTCGAAGGTGACGTCGATGGTCGCCTTCAAATCGCTGCCCTTGCGCGCGCGGGGACGGCCGCCTCCGAACATATCGCCGAAATCGAAATTGGTGGGATCGGCTCCGTACGCGCCGCTCACGCCCTCGCCCCTGAACATGCTGCTGAACACGTCCGCCATCGACGGGCCGCCGGCGCCTCCCGAGTAGGCGTACCCGCCCTGCCCCGGAATGCCGCCGAACTGCAGCATCATGTCATACTCTTTGCGCTTGTCGGGGTTCGAGAGCGTCTCGTACGCCTCGGATATCTCCTTGAACTTGGCCTCGTCCCCACCGCGGTCCGGGTGGTATTTCTGCGCGAGCTTGCGAAAGGCCGACTTGATGTCCTTGTCGGAGGCGTTCTTCGATACGCCAAGGACATCGTAGAAACTCTTAGATGAAGGCATGTGAACCCTCCCCTCTCAAAAAGGGCCCCGGGCTAGCATCCCAGGGCCCTGCCTGAACAATCGACGGCATTTTGGCGCCGTGCCGTTACTCGGCGGACTCCTCCGCCTCGGCGTCGGTCGTCTCGGGCTCCGGGGCCGAACGCTTCTCGCCGCCGTACGTCACGGTCACCATCGCGGGGCGAAGCACCTTGCCGCCCATGCGATAGCCCTTCTGGTAGACGTCGTTCACCGTCTCGTCGTACTGGTCGGCGTCCTCCACACGGCCAACGGCCTGATGGATGTTGCAGTCGAACGCCTCGCCCTTGGGGTCGATCGCCTCGACGCCCTCGCGGTCGAACACGCCGAGCAGCTTGGCGCGAACGGCATCGACGCCGTCCACGAACTGGCTGAAATCCTCGGCGAGCTCCTGGCTGCGCGCGTGATCGAGTGCGCGCTCCATGTCGTCCACCACCGGCAGAAGGGCCTCGACGAGCTTCTCCGTTGCACGCGCGCGCTCATCGAGGCGCTCCTGGGCGGTGCGACGGCGGTAATTCTCCCAGTCGGCCTGCAGGCGGGCGTGACGCCCTGCCGCGTCGGCGGCCTTCTCCTCGGCCGCCGCCTGGGCGGCCTCGGCGGCCTCCAGCTCCTCGCGAAGCTTGGCGACCTCTTCCGCGGCCTTCTCGTACTTGAGCTTGAAATCGTTGTCGGCAGCCTCTTCACCGGCGCGAATGGCAGCTTCGACCATCTCTTCCTCGGTCATCTCGGCGGCTTCCTCGGCCATGACGGCCCCCTCCTTCTCGGCAAGCTTATCGGCGGGCTCGGGTGCCTGCGCGGACGCCTCCACGGCATCCTCCACGGGTATCTTCACGTCCGTCTCCTCACTGGCAAGGCGGCCGGCTCGCCAGCTGGCAGGCCGGCCGCCCCAAAACGTTCGAATCACATGCGGGCGATCGCCCGCAAAAGGGAGCCGTTACTCCTCGTCGTCCACGACCTCGTAGTCGGCGTCGACCACGTCGTCGGAGGGAGCGGCGTCACCGGCGTTGCCGGCAGCCTGGGCGTCGGCGTAGACCATCTGGGCCAGCTCATAGGCCACGGACTGCAGCGCCTCGCCGGCGGACTTGATGGCCTCGATATCGGAGCCCTCGAGGGCCTTCTTGGCGTCCGCGATCGCGGCGTCGGCCTTGGACTTGAGATCGCCGGAGACCTTGTCGCCGAGCTCGGCGAGGGTCTGCTCGGTGGAGTAGCACAGGGAGTCGGTCTGGTTGCGGGCCTCGACCTCCTCCTTCTGCTTCTTGTCCTCCTCGGCATGGGACTCGGCGTCCTTCACCATGCGATCGACTTCCTCATCGGAGAGCGCGGTGGAGCCGGAGATGGTGATGGACTGCTCCTTGCCGGTGCCCTTGTCCTTGGCGGAGACCTTCACGATGCCGTTGGCGTCGATGTCGAAGGTGACCTCGATCTGCGGCACGCCACGGCGAGCGGCCGGGATGCCGGAGAGCTGGAACTTGCCGAGCGACTTGTTGTCGCGGGCAAGCTCGCGCTCGCCCTGGAGCACGTTGATCTCAACGGAGGTCTGGTTGTCGGCGGCCGTGGAGTACACCTCGGTCTTGGAGGTCGGGATCGTGGTGTTGCGGTCGATCATCTTGGTCATGATGCCGCCCATGGTCTCGACGCCCAGCGACAGCGGGGTAACGTCGAGCAGCAGGATGCCCTCGACGTCGCCGGTGAGCACGCCGCCCTGGACCGCGGCACCGTTGCAGACGACCTCGTCGGGGTTCACGGACATATTGGGCTGCTTGCCGGTCATGTTCTTGACGAGCTCCTGAACGGCGGGCATACGGGTGGAGCCGCCGACCAGGATGACCTCATCGACCTCGGACAGGGACACGTTGGCGTCGTTCAGGGCCTTGGTCACAGGGGCCTTGCAGCGCTCGAGCAGGTCGCGGGTGATCTTCTCGAACTCAGCGCGGGTGAGCGTGTAGTTGAGGTGCAGCGGGCCGGACTGGTTCATGGTGATGAAGGGCAGGTTGATGACGGCCTGCTGGGCGGAGGAGAGCTCCTTCTTGGCGTTCTCGGCGGCCTCCTTCAGGCGCTGCAGGGCCATGGGGTCCTGACGCAGGTCGACGCCGTTCTCGGACTGGAACTTGTCGGCCATCCAGTCGATGACGCGCTGATCCCAGTCGTCACCACCCAGGTGGTTGTCGCCGTTGGTGGCCAGAACCTCGAAGACGCCGTCGGCGAGGTCGAGCAGGGACACGTCGAAAGTGCCGCCGCCAAGGTCGAAGACGAGGACCTTCTGCTCCTTGTCCTGCTTGTCCAGGCCGTAGGCCAGGGCGGAGGCGGTGGGCTCGTTGACGATGCGCTTGACGTCCAGGCCGGCGATGCGACCGGCGTCCTTGGTGGCCTGGCGCTGGGCGTCGTTGAAGTAGGCCGGGACGGTGATGACGGCCTCGGTGATGGGCTCGCCGAGGTACTTCTCGGCGTCGGCCTTCATCTTGGCGAGGGTCATGGCGCTGATCTGCTCGGGCGTGAACTCCTCGCCGTCGATCATGACGACGCAACGGCCGTTGCTGCCCTCCTTGACCTCGTAGGGGACGGTCTTGAGCTCATCCTTGACCTCGGAGAACTTGCGGCCCATAAAGCGCTTGATGGAGAAGACGGTGTTCTTGGGGTTGGTGACGGCCTGGTTCTTGGCCGCCTTGCCCACGATGCGGTCGCCCTCGGCGCGGAAGCCGACGACGGACGGGGTGGTGCGGTCGCCCTCGGCGTTCACGATGGTGGTAGGCGTGCCGCCCTCGAGCACGGCCATCGCGGAGTTGGTGGTGCCCAGGTCGATACCGAGAATCTTGCTCATGGTTACTTCCCTTCCTTGGGTTGCACGGCGCGCGCTCGCGGACGCTCACGGCGCTTCTGCGTTTTTGTTCATGGCATAGTGTATCCCCTTATGAGAGTCCTTATACAAAATCTAAGTCAATTCATATAAGATTTCCTATTTTCTTAAGCTTAAGTAATCTATATGTCCGCTGAACTGGCCATTCGTCTTCGGCAGCGTCATCCGAAGCCCGGCGAACCTGAGGAAACACGGGCTGAATTGCGAACATCGATGAAGATTTCGGCCACATGACGCGAGATTGACGCCGCCTATCCACGCCTAAATCAGTCAACCTCAGCTTACTCGGTGAACGGTCGCGTTTGGGCGCCGCAGAGGCTTGCAATAGAGGGTGCGCATGGTATCGTACCGTTGACAAAGACCCGTTGCCTCTTCGCCTGTGGCACCGGGCGCAACAGAGGAGGTTTATCATGGCTCACCCGATTATCGATGCTGACGAGTGCATCGCCTGCGGCGTCTGCGTTGACGCTTGCCCGGCTGGCGTTCTCGAGCTGAACGACGTCGCCACCGTCGCCGACGAGGATTCCTGCGTGGCCTGCGGCGCCTGCCAGGACGCTTGCCCCGCCGGCGCCATCACCGAGATCGCCGAGGACTAGTATTAGTACCAGCTCCTCGCCATCACCCGGCACGACGAAGCCCGGTCCCTCATGGGACCGGGCTTTTTGCATCTCGCCCCCCAACTGATGAAACCGGGCGAACTCACTTCTCGAACTTCGCGATGATCACCCTCGTGGCGATGAAGCTCACGGAGATGCTCACCGCGGCGACCGCGCAGGCAAGGAAGAAGTTGCTCATCCCGCCGTCGGGTGCGATGAAGATCAGGGCGGACAGCAGGCCGGGGCACGCGCCGGCGACATACTCGACGAGGCCGAAGATTCCCGCGATGAGACCGCCGGACAAGGCGCCGATGGCAGTGCCGAGCAGCAGGCGCGGACGCTCGACGAGGGCACCGTAGAACCCCGGCTCGGTGACACCGCACAGGGCGGTGATGCCGAATGTGGTCACCATGCCCCTGCGGGCGGCATCGCCCTTGATGGTGCTCGCCAACGCCAGACAAGTCGCGCCGATGCAAAGGTTCGATATGAAACCGAAGATGATCGGGGCGTAACCGAGCTGCGCGAGGCTGTTCACCTCGATGGCGATGAACGCCTTATCGAGGCCGAGCATGACGAGGTACGGGTTGATCGCCGCGAAAATCGGGGTCGCCACGACGGCGACATGATCCATGAGCCACGTCACGGCATCGCTCAGCGCATAACCCATCATCGAGCCGACGGGGCCCAGGGCCAGCAAGGTCACCGGAACCACGATGAACATGGTGAGCAACGGCTTGACGAACAGCTTCACGACATCGGGGATCACCTTTTGGAGCATGCGGTCGACCGCAGACATGAACACGACGCCGAGGACGATCGGCACGACGGTCCCGCCGTAACCGATCGCGGGAATGGGCATCCCCAAGAAGTCCAGGCCTTCGACGCCGCTCACCGAGGGACTCACCAAGATTGCGCCCAGAAGGGCACCCATTATCGGCTGTATCTTGAGGATCGAGGCCAGCTGGTATCCAATCCAAACCGGCAAGAACGTAAACGCCGCATCGAAAATCGCCAACAGAACCTGGGCGGTCCCGCTATCCGTGCTGAATCCGCAGTAATTCACCAAGAGGTTCTTGATGGCGAGGATGAGACCGCCCACGATGAGGGCGGGAACGATGGGCATGAAGATCTGCGCTGTGACGTTGCCGAACCTCTCGATAAGCCCCACGGCTCCGTTGTCCTTCATCGAGGCGGCCATGTCGGCGATGGTCCCCTCGTCGTCGGCGACGACACCCGCCCCGAAGTCGACCCCGGCGACCTCGAGGAAATCGTTATAGGCCTCGGTCACGTTGGGGCCGATGATGACCTGCACCTGACCTCCGTTGACCACGGCGCCGAGCGCATGCTCCGCCTTCTTGACGGCATCCAAGTCGACCGCGCCCAAGTCTGCGACGTCGATCCTCAGGCGCGTCGCGCAATGGGTGACGGAAGTTATGTTGCCCGTGCCGCCCACTGCGGAAAGAACAGAACGCGACATCTCTACGTACTTCATTCCATGCCTCCTATTCGCCTTGACCGAGATACCGGTCGATCAGGTCCCGATACCAGTACCAGCTCTTCTTGGGGATGCGCTTCAGGCCGTTCTCGAAGTCGACCCGAACCAATCCGTATCGCTTCTGGTAGCCGTTGATCCAGCTGTACAAATCCATGGTCGACCACACGTAGTAACCTTGGACGTTGGCGCCGTCCGCCCGGGCGCGCATCATGTGCTCGATGAATTGCCCGAGAACCTCAATGCGCTCGTCGTCTTGGACCACGCCGTCGGGATCTGGGTCCTCATAGGCCCCATGGCCGTTCTCCGTCACGAACATCAGCGGGTTGCCATAACGATCGGCGATGTCCATGATCGTACTGTACATGACTCTCGGAAGGACCTCCCGCCCCCACTTGTTGCGGGGGACGTCGGGGTCTCGCGTCGTCTGGTACAAGGGGGCGATGACCTTGCCCTCGATCTTGCCGCTCGACCCTCCCTTGTTGTTGGCGGAGACCTGCGTCTCCCCTCCCTGCCAGTCCGTGACGTATTCACGGCAATACACGTTCAGGCCGATATAGTCTCCGACGCCTTGGGCGAAGATCTCCTCGTCGCCTTGGACGCGATACAGCGAGACATCGAGCTTCCGGAGCATCTCGTCCAGCTCCTCGGGAAGGCGCCCCTGAAGGCACGGGGCCAAGATCATCCGGTTGGCGATGAAATCCGCCCCCCGGAACACCTCGTCGGGATGCTCGGTCGCCGGATCGACCTCGACCACACCGCCATCGTGCACGACGCCGATGATGCCGTCGCCTCCCATATCGCGATACGCGCGAACGGCCAGGGAACTGGCAAGCATGAGATGGTACTGGTACTGAACGAACGCCTGTACGTCCAGCTTCCTGTTGGGCGGGTAGTTGCCCAGCATGTTCACACAGTAGCTGTAGAAATGCGGCTCGTTGATGGTCGACCAGACCTTGACGCGGTCGCCGAAGCGCTCGAAGCAGATTCGGGCGTAATCGCAGAACCACCGCGCCATGTCGGCGTTGAGCCAACCTCCCTTGCATGCCAAAACGTAGGGGAGGTCGTAATGGAACAAGGTTACGTTCGGCACGATGCCATGATCGAGGCAGCAGTCGATCACGCGGTCGTAGAACGCGACGCCCTCCTCATTGACCTCACCGACTCCATCCGGCAAGATTCGGCTCCAAGCGATGGAGAACCGATACGTGTTCTGCCCGCCCTCCGCCATCAGGCGGATATCCTCCTCATAACGGTGATAAAAATCGCACGAGACGTCGCCATCCACATCGTTGATGTTCTTGGCGCTGGAATGGTTGAAGAAATCCCATTCGCCGATTCCCTTGCCACCTTCGTCCCACGCCCCCTCGCACTGGTATGCCGCCGTGGCAGACCCCCACAAGAAGTCGGGCAGCTGCACGCTCGGCTTCCCATTGACATCCATGTGCCGTCCTCCCCTCTTTCTCATATGCGGATCTCCCGCATGTATCCAACCGTGGCGCCAACTGACTTGAAGTATAGGAAGGGAATACGCCTGCTATGATTCATAAAATGAACCACCGACTCAGCGCCGTTCACGAGGGGTCTCATTGAGTAATCACGGATTTGGCCTGCTAAACATCATCAGCTCGATAATCAACGAGGAGCATGACAGCAATGACGCGGCGATCGCGCGCTACCTCGTGTCCAACATGCGCAAATCGGACGCAATCAGCGTGAGCGCCATCACCGAGCGGGCGCACGTGACGCGCTCCGCCGTACGGCGCTTCTGCAATCGCCTCGGCTACCAGAGCCTAAGCGAGCTGAAGAGCTCCTTCTCCCAATTGGTATTCCCCTCGGATTTCAGGCATCGAGATCCGAACCTGAGCTTCAGCGAGTACCGCGCGGAGCTTGACGTCCGCATGATGGAGATGTACGCCGAAGTCGAGGGCAGGATCTCCGACAACCTGCTCGACGAGCTCGCCGACGAAATCGCGAGGCATCGAAACGTCGAGCTTCTATGCACCAACAACGTGAGCGGAAACCTCATGCGGTTCCAACAGGAGTTGTTTTTCGCCGGCAAGATCGCGTGCCTTGATACGCAAAGCAACGGGAAGCCCCCCATGCGCACGGAGACGTACAACGATTCTCTGGTCATCGTCGTGTCCGTTTCCGGCATGTTCGCCCGAGAGCTCGACGAGCACATGTGGACCCGCACAGCGAAAAAGGAACTCATCACCGCGTTCGCGAACAAGGAGACGGCATCGCGGTTCGACAGGACGTTCTACCTGAGCGGACGGGGCGACGGCATCGACGAGCTCGGCATCTACTCGAAATACGCCATCACGTACCTGTTCGACCTGCTTTCCTTCAGGTATATCACGAAGCACGCGAGCCCCGGCAATCCGCTGTTCGGCCCTGCGACCTCATGGCCGGAGTAGATGCATGAGGGGAGACGGGCGAGGGGACGATGCACGCGATCCGCACCACCCCCTCGCCACGTCAAGCCCGGATCGGCACTCAACACGGCGATGCGTGCGCAAAAATGCACCCACCCCATGTGCGCCGACGCCCCATGTACCCTGCGGCGCAGGGCGGCATGTCTCGAAAGGCGCCATTCGACCCGACGACCCACGCTCAGATGAAGGGGGCGGGGCCTAGTCGTCGTCGCCGCTCGGACCGAGCTGCACGAGGATCGCGAGCGCCGCCTGGACGGGGCCGGCGCCGCCGCTTGCCACATCGGCGTTGATGCCGCGACCCAAGCCGCTGCCGCTGCCCACCCCCGCCTTGTAGGGAACCGTGAATTTGCGCGTCTTGGGAAAGGCGATCGCGCCGAGCTTCGTGCGCAGATCGAACGCCACGCCCTTGGGCACGTCCACGCCCTGATACGTGAGCTTACCCGCAACGAGGGCCACGCTCTCCAGCCCCAAGCGGTCCGCGCGGATGCGAAGCCGCGTGCGGTCGAACAGGTTCATGGCGGCCTCGGGCAACGGGCCGAACGCCTCCTCGCACTCCTCTTGCAGCGAATCGACCTGCTCAAGCATATCCGCCGCGGCGAGCTTTCGATACACCAGCACCCGGCGGTCGACCGCGGGCACGTACTCCTCGGAAAGGAAGAAGTCCGCCGGCAGGTTGATGCCCACCGTTGCCTGCTCGAGGTCGGTGCCCCCTTCGCCGCGTGCCTCGGCGACCGCCTGCCCCAACATCTGCGTGAACAGATCAAAGCCCACGCTCGACAGGTTGCCGTGCTGCTCGGCACCCACGAGCGAACCCGCACCGCGGATCTCCAGGTCGCGCATGGCGATGCGCATGCCGCTGCCCAGGTCCTGGAACTCGGAGAGCGCGGTCAGGCGCGCGGTCGCCTCCTCCGTCAACGGCAGCTCGCCGGGGAACATGAAGTACGCGTACGCCTGCGTGGCCGAACGCCCAACGCGCCCCTTGAGCTGATAGAGCTGCGCCAGGCCCAGACGCTGGGAGTCCTCGATGATGAGCGTGTTCGCGCTCGAGTTGTCTATACCGCTCTCCACGATAGTGGTGGCTATGAGCACGTCGATCTTCTTGGTGGCGAACTGCACCATCACGTCCTCGACCTCGCGCGGGCTCATCTTGCCATGCGCCACGCCGATGCGCGCCTCGGGTGCGGCCTCGAGTACGCGCTCCACGGCGTCATCGATGGTCTTCACGCGGTTGGACACGTAGTACACCTGGCCGCCGCGGCCGATCTCCAAGCGGATGGCGGCGCTCACCACATCGGGATCGTACTCCCCCACGTGGACCGCAACCGGGCGGCGGCCCGTGGGCGGCGTGGTGATGAGGCTCATGTCCCGCACGCCGCTCATCGCCATCTGCATGGTGCGCGGGATGGGTGTGGCGGAGAGCGTGAGCACGTCGATCTGCTCGCGCATGTTCTTGAGCTGCTCCTTGTGCTGCACGCCGAAACGCTGCTCCTCGTCGATGATGACCAGACCGAGCTCGTGCGGGTTCACGTCGGCCGAGAGCAGGCGGTGCGTGCCGATGAGCACGTCCACCTTGCCCTCGCGGAACGCGGCGAGCGCACGGCGCTGCTGGGCGGGCGTGCGGAAACGCGAGAGCACCTCGACCTCGACGCCAAACGGCGCGAAGCGCTCGAAGAACGTCTCGTAATGTTGCTGGGCCAGGATCGTGGTGGGGCACAGCACCATGACCTGGCGGCCCCCGTCCACGCACTTGAAGGCGGCTCGCAGGGCGACCTCGGTCTTTCCGAAGCCGACGTCGCCGCAAAGAAGGCGGTCCATCGGCTTTGTCGACTCCATGTCGGCCTTGATGTCGGCGATGGCGTCGAGCTGGTCGCGCGTCTCGTCGTAGGGGAAGCTCTCCTCCATCTCGATCTGGCTCGAGCTATCCGGACCAAAGGCGAAACCCGTTATGGAGCTGCGGCGCGTGTACAGGTCCACCAGGTCAAAGGCGAGCTTCTTGGCGCTCTTGCGCGCCTTGGTGGTGGCGCGGCTCCAGTCGGCGGTGTTCAGGCGCGTGAGGCGCGGGCTGTCGCCGTCGGGTCCGACGTAGCGCGTGATGCGGTCGACCTGCTCGAGTGGTACGTAGAGCTTGTCGCCGCCGGCGTATTCCAAGAGGAAGTAATCGCGCTCCTTCCCGCCCGCCTCCTGACGGACAATCTCGCTGAACAGCGCCACGCCGTGCGTGCTGTGCACGACGTAGTCGCCCGGTTTGAACGGGAAGGTGACCTCGGTTATATCCACGCGGCGGCGCGACCGCCCGCGCTTTCCGTCCATGCGCGCGTTGAGGTCGGCCAAGCTGAACACGGCCAGATGCGCGCTGGGAATCACGACGCCCGATGGGATGGGTATGTCGACGAACGTCACGCGCCCGCGCGTGATGGTGGGCACCGCGATGGACGCGCCGTCCCCGATGCCGCGGGCATTCAGCGCATCGACGTCGCGCTTGAGCAGCTCCACGCGCACATCCGCAGACCCCACGACCCCAGCGTTCTCGGGTGCCGCCTGCAGGGACTCCTCGAACGGTATGCCCTCGTCGGTGAACGAGAGCTCCATCGACTCGCGCGCCCCGCGGTCGGGGATGGCGAACACGCAGGCAAAACGGTTGTTGACCACTTCTTGGATGCGGCTGATGAACCGGTTGTCCGAGCCCGCGAGGGAAGGCTGCTCGATCTTGAGCTCAGCGGTCACCGCGCCGCCGGCACGGATGAGGCTCACATAATTCAAGCGCTGCTGACGCCCGAAATCGAGCTCCTGCGGACGCACGTACAGCCCGTCCAGGCGCGTGACCTTGGCGTCGGCGGCCCGACGCTCCAGGTCCTCATAAGCGCGCGCGCAATCATCGAACAGCGACCGCGGCTCCGACAGGATGACGAGCGCGTCCCCGTGCACATGGGCGAGGGGGCTGACCGTCTTCTCGTACATGAGGGGCAAGAAGCGCTCGAGCTCGGGAGTGACCACGCGCGCCTGCACGAGCTCGAGCATGGCGGCGAGCTCCGTGTCATTCTGCGCGGGCAGATACAGCGCCGCGGAGATGCGCTGCACCGCGTCATCCGTGAGCGCGAGCTCGCGGACGGGGCTGATCTCGACAGAGTCCTCGTCGCCGATGGTCTGCCCCGTCGACGCGACCATGAGGCGGATGCGGTCGATCTCGTCACCGAAGAACTCGATGCGCACCGGGGCCGTCGCCTGGGCGGCCCACACGTCCACCGCGTCGCCGAGCACGCGGAACAGGCCCGGGGCATCCGCGACCTCGGCCCGCGTGTACCCCATCCCGACCAACAGCTCGGGAACGCGCTCGAACGCGACCTCCTCGCCCACGGAAAAGGTCATGGATGACCAGTACCCGCTTTCGCGCGGCGGCACGCAGCGCAGCAGCGAGCGCGCGGAAGCGACCATGATGCAGTTCTCCCCTCGCGCGATCCTCGCAAGGGCGGAGCAGCGGGCGGCCACCACGGCGTCATCGGGCTGGGAGCTCTTCCAGGGATAATCCGTCCGTTCGGGGAATCGCGCCACATGGTCCGCCCCGACATATGCGATCAGGGCGCGCGCCGCGCGGTCCGCCGCCTCCTCGCCGGACACGATGTAGACAGTGGCCCTGGGCTTGTGCGCGAACTGCGCCGCGACCATGAGGGCGCGCGCCGACTGCGACACGGCGAGCGTCGCGTCCTCACCGGCATCAAGGGCGGCATCGATGGCCTGGAGCGCTTCGTCCGTATACAGCTGGGCTGCGAGGCGGTGGATGAGCATATGGTTCCCTTCGAACACCGAATACCCGCCCAAATGCCTTTGAGCGGGTCGGTGCATTGCAGTTATCCGCGACCTATCCTACCCCAGTTTCGCGCTCGGGCAGATGTCGGCGAGGGGGCACTCCCCACACAAGGGCCTCCGCGCGTCGCAGATCTCCCTACCGAGCATGATCCACTGGTGGTTCACGTCGTTCCAATACTCGCGCGGCAAGATCTTGAGCAGGTCCTGCTCGGTCTTGAGCGGCTCCTTCTCGTGCGTCTTCGGCGAGAGCCTGAGACGGTGCGCGATGCGGTTCACATGCGTGTCGACCGCGATGCCCTCGACGATGCCGTACCCCACGTTCAA
Organism: uncultured Collinsella sp.; assembly: GCA_902470815.1. Lineage (GTDB taxonomy): Bacteria > Actinomycetota > Coriobacteriia > Coriobacteriales > Coriobacteriaceae > Collinsella. The sequence goes on along the minus strand of CABRHS010000003.1, from coordinate 109,383 downwards.
CACGATGTTGGCGGTCTTGCGACCCACGCCCGGGAGCTGCACGAGCTCCCGCATGTCCGCGGGAACCACGCCGCCGTAATCCGCCACGATCATCTGCGCGCATTCGATGCAGTGCTTGGCCTTGGTCTTGTAGAACCCCAGCGACTTGATGACATCGGAGAGTTCCTCGTACGTCGCGCCGGCCATGGCCTCTGGCGTCGGCCACCTGCGGAACAGCTCCGGCGTGACCTTGTTCACCTGGGCGTCCGTGGTCTGCGCGGAGAGCAACACGGCGATGACGAGCCTGAACGGGTTCTCATGGTCCAAGAAGCACTCCACCGGCCCATACCGCTCGTTCAGCCTGCGGCAGACCTCGATCGCGCGTTCGCGCTTGACGGCATTCGACTCTCGCGGCATTTACCGTACCTCGCCTTCCACGTCATCCTCCCATGCGGCCTCCGGGTCGGGGAGCCCCTGGCCCGCGCCAAGGTCCTCGATACCGAGCAGCTCGGCGGCAAGGGCCCCATCTTCCATTGCGGTCACGGCCTTGAGCTTGCGCTCTATCACGTTCGTGCGCGTGTTGATGATGCCGTCCACCGTCTTCCCGGCCGTCTCGATCTGCTTGAGCGCGCGTCGCAGCTCGGCCTGGTATTTGGGGAACTCCGCCTTGACGGCGCTGAGCACCCTCTGGATCTCGTCCGCGCGGCGCTGGAACGCGAACGTCTGGTAGCTCATCTGAAGGCTGTTGAGGATGACCGCCATTGTGGACGGCCCCGCCACGTTGACCTGATACTCGCGCTGCAGGCATTCGATCAACCCCGAACGGTCCACCACCTCGGCGTAGAGGCCCTCGAACGGAAGGAACATGATGCCGAAGTTCGTGGTCTCCGGAACGCTCAGGTACTTGCTCGAGATCTCCTTGGCCTCGAGCTTGATGACCTGCTCGAGCGCGCGGCGCGCGGCCGCGACGCCCTCGGGGTCGCCCGCCTCGACCGCATCGCGCAAGCGCTCGTACGTATCGCCTGGGAACTTGGAGTCGATGGGCAGCCATATGGGCTCGCCGTCCTCAACCGGCAACTTCACGGCGAATTCGACGCGATCGGAGCTCCCGGGCTTGGTCGCCACGTTCTCCGCGTATTGGTCCGGCGTGAGGATATCCGCCAGAATCGCCCCCAACTGCACCTCGCCCAAGATGCCCCTCGTCTTCACGTTGGACAGGACGCGTTTGAGGTCGCCCACGCCCGCGGCGATGTTCTGCATGTCGCCCAGTCCCCGATAGACCGCCTCGAGCTGATCGCTCACCTGCCTGAAGGAGGCCCCCAGGCGGTCGTTGAGCGTGGCGGCGAGCTTCTCGTCGACCGTCAGGCGGATTGCCTCGAGCTTCCGCTCGTTGTCGGACCGGATCGCCCCCAGCTGGGCATCGACCGTCTCGCGCACCTTGTCGAGACGTCGCTCGACAGAGTCGCGATTCTGATCCAGTTGCTGCGCCGTCTCCCGGCGGACGTCATCGACCCTCGACCCGAGCTGCTCGGCCGCCCGGCCGGTGGCCTCGAAGTGCTGCTGCTCTATGATGGACAGGCCCGATACCTGGTTGAGCACGGCATGAACGGTTATCGAGAGCTGACCGAGCGACGCGTTGGCCATGTCGAGCGCCTCGTTCGCCCGAGCCGCCTCCGCCGTCGCGCGCTCAAGCTCGCGGGCATGGGCAGCGCGCTCGGAACGCGCCTTGAAAGCGAGGACGCAGGAGGCGGCGGCGAATAGCGCCGCGCACCCCGCAAAAACGGAAGTCAACAACTCTGCACCCATGTGCATCCAGCCCTTCGCCGAACAATCGCCTTGAAACTCCACCCATCTTATCAGCTACCCGTCTCAGATGGCCCCCATGACTTCCCGCACGATACTCTTGACCTGCTCTAATAGGTCCAGCAGCGCTTGAACGAGCTCTTCGGGGGTCGCCCCGTCCAAGATGCAGGTGACCACATAGGACCCCACGAACACGATGGCCACCGCGACGGGCACCAGCGCGATCGTGAGCACGACCTTCAACACGGCGAGCACAGCACGGCGACGGCGACGGCGCGCGTCATACGCCTTCTCGCATCGATAGGCCCCCTCATTCGGAAGCAAGGGCTCCCCAGCCCGGGAGACGGGCGCCCCCGCCGACGAGATCGCCGAAGCGGGGGCACCGCCTTCCACCGGCAAGGCACCGCCGGGGACATGCGCGTGATTGGTTTGCGGGTGCTGGATGAAGATGTCCATGCGAAACTCCTCCCTTGGGGAGGCGCACATGAATCGTATCCCTATTGTGCCCCCTGCATCAACTCCAGTCAATCACGGCGTGCGGGTCCTCGCTTGGCTCGCGCGCGGGCGATCGCCCCCGCGCTCAACGCGGCGAGTGCCGTGCCGGCGCCGGCCATGGCGCCGTAAAGCCCCGTATCGCCGGCGGCGGGCAGACGCGAACCGTCTGCCGCCGGAGGCCTCCCCATGGAGCCCTGGGCGCCATCACCGGCGGGGCCGCTGGGGCCCGCGGAATCCGGTTCATCGGAACCGCCGCCCTGACCGGCGTCCTGATCTCCATCGCCAGCGCCGCCGTTACCGTTGCCGCCATTATCGGCATCACCGCCGGTTTCGCCGTTACCGGCGTTGCCGTTGCCCTCGCCATTGCCACCATTGCCGCCGCCGTTGCCGTTGCCGGTATCGCCGCCGTTGCCGGTATCGCCGCCGCCGTTGCCGTTGCCGCCGCCGTTGTTGCCGTTGTCGGTATCGCCGCCGTCGCCGCCACCTCCCTGATCGGGGCCGGGCACCTCGGGCGTCATGTCGATCTCAAGAGACTGATCGCCGACCACTGCGTCCAAGCCGGGAAGGCCCTTGACCCTGGCGAAGGCGTAATAGACTTGCCCGGGCACGAGGTTGTTGAACTCCGGGTCGGGGGTCCACGTGTTCAGGGGGTTGCCCTGGACCTGCCCGCCGTCTTCCGTCGCCAGCACCATCACGGCGGCGCCCGGGGCGCGATCCTCCTCGCACAAGGCGAATTCGATCTCGCCCTCCAGGCCCTCGGAACCCGCAAGGATTGCCGAGAGGTGCACGGAGGTGGCACTCGTCTTCTCCGCCTTGACCGTCAGGGAGACCTCGCGAGGGGACACATCTATCGCCACGGGGACCTTGAGCTCACGGTCCTCCTGCCCCTCGGCGCCGGCATACGCAATCGTCGCATTCGCGCGATAAGACCCCGCGGCGAGGCCGACACGAGGCTTCACCTGCCACGAGGTGTCGGTGGCACCGGGAGCGATGGACCCGTTGCCCGTCCCCACCACATCGAACACGTCGTTATCCACGGTCACGCGCTTGATTGTGGCGGTCGCCTTGCTCGTGTTCACGAGCGACAGGGGCATCGGGCTGTAATCACCCTCGCCATATCCCGAAGTCAGGCTGTCGAACGCCACCGCGTCCCCCTCGATGCCGGGTTCGTGGACCTCGTAGACGTCGAACAGGACGGCGCAATGATAGATGTCCGTCAGGTGGAACTTGAGGTAGCGCGCGCGGACCGGCTTGTCGAACGTGAACGTCGACGTGAGGTTGGCATCCTCCCAGGCGGGCACCTGCGTGGCGTTCTTGCCATACGCGCCCACGACCTCGAACGCCGAGGCGTCCACGGGCACGCCCTGCGCCAGGCCGGAATCGGGGGCGGCGGAGATGGTGTAGGTCATCTTTTCCCAGCGCGGGATGCCATTGGCCCACAATGCCTTGGGACGCCAGTAGTCGACCGAGCTCACCAGGCGTTCGCGGCCCAGATCGAGCACGATCCACGCGTTGGGAGAGGGCTCCTTTGCCGTGAGCCAGTACTCGTTGCCCTTGCCGTAATACCCATCGACCACGCGGTCGGCCATCCTCTCGCCATCGCGGGAGGATGAGTAGGAGTTGACGCTCATCTCCTCATACGGGACGAAACTCGCATCGCGGGCGCCCTCGGTAAACGTCATCTTCAGGGGCTCCGAAGCGGTCGTGAGGCCCGTCGCGGGACGACGCACCTCGACCGTGCAAGCGCCCTTGAACTCGCGCTTCACGTCGAGCGGCTCCCACGACCCGCCGTTCACGCGCATCTCCATACCCTCCGGCACCTTGCCGTCGAAGAAATAGATATGGTTCGCGCGGTCGTTCGCCTCGCAGGAGAGCTGGGCCGCCTGCCCCTGCTGGATGTCGATGCAGTTGGCGGTGCTCACGCCGATGAGCTGGATGAGGATGTCCTTCTCAGCGGTGATCGAGGAGAGCTGCTCCTCCGTGAGCTGGACCTCGTAGGTGCCGTTGGTGAGCTCGACCCACGTGCCGCCGCCGTCGAGGCTGTACTTCCAGGCGACCCCGCCGCCGCGCAGGTGCTCGCCAAGGCGGATCTTGCCGGCGTCCTCGCCATCGAAGGAAAACGTCGCCACGACGCCATCCTTCTCGCCCATGAGATTCCGCGCCACGCGCGCGCAGGCATCCCAGTTGACGGTCTGCTCCTTGGTGACCCTCGTCGCCTTTTGCAGCGCATCCAGGCGCACCGCCTCCAGGGCGAGCAGGTGCTCCTTCCCGCCCGTCTTCTCCATGTACTTGATGAGGTCGTGCATGGGCAGCGGGTAGCAGCTGAGCGCGCGGGCGACGTCCTGCGCGAGTCTCTCCCATTCGGGCAGCTGCGCCTTGCGGGACGTCATGAGGTCGATCTTCGACTTGTACGCATCAAAGTTGAGCGGCTGGGCGCTGATCGCGGCATCCACGAGCGCCTCGCGCTGCCGCGCCTCGCCCTCGAACGACATGGCGATCAAGCGTGACTCGTAGCTGCGCACATATCCGTCCCAGTCTGCCAGCGCCTCCTGCGCGTACAGCGCGTAGTTGCCCGCGAAGCCATCGGATATGCCGCGGCCCCAGTCGCACAGCCAGTGCGCCACCGAGGGGCTTCCGGTCCTGCCCCATCCGGACACATCGTTTTGGATGCGGTACGTGGGCACCGGCCTGCCACTCGCGTCCTCACGCAGCTCGTACGTGAGCGTCGCGGCGTGGCCGGGCTGGCCCACCACGACCGACGGCACGCCGACCATGCCGTTCAAGTTGGAGAACGTCTTGGCGAGGGCGCCGCACACGCCGCCCTTCTCGAACACCATCCACAGGCGATGGTAGGCGGTCTTGTCGGTCGTGGCGCCCGGGACCTTGGAGATCTCACCGCATCCGATGTGGAACGGGTCGCCCGGATTCGCATTGGGGAAGTTCGGGTCCTCGTAGGCGAGCCGGTACTTCTCCTTCCAACCGCCCTGCCAGGTGATGGGAGGCTTGCCGCTGCCATCCGTGGGTTTGAACTCCGTCACGGGGCCATTGAACTTGGCGTCATCGTAAAACGCCGCGTTGCCGTAGCCGTTGTCCTTGTAATAGTCGCCTGTGTACCAGACGTAGGAATACGCGTTGAGGCGGCTGTCCTCCTGCTCAAGCTTGGGATAAAGCGACAGCGAGTAGTTGGCGAGCCAGGGCAGCTCCGCATCGGTGAGCTGGTTTTCGAACACCCAGCGCATGCTCTCGACCGGCAGGGCGTCGAAGATGCTCCTTTGGAAGCGATACGTGATATAGCAATCGCGGAACGTCTTGATCGTCTCGTAGCGCACCAGATGATCGGAGACGAAACCCGGATCGCCCGTCCACAGGCGGGCACGGCCCGACACGTCGAGGGAGCAGGACACCATCATGCGAAGGTGAACGTCGGCATCATGGCTGTTCGCGGAGATGAGATCGTCCATGCGCGCCGCGCGCAGGCGGGCGAACACCCCCAGTGACGTGATGTAATCTGCCTCGGTCGCACGACCGGACCTGTTGTTGGTCCACACCTCGCCGCCGGTGATGTAATACCGCAGCGCCATGAGGTCGTTCATGAACCAATCGAGAAAATCGCGATTGGCCTCGGAGGCGCCGCGGAAGTTCTCGAGCTTTTCCGCGCTCGCCCGGCGCACGAGCTCACGCTGGAGCACCAGGCGCTCCTCCGCCTCGGACAGAGTTCCCGTCGAGGCCTTCTGGGCGAGTTGCTCGGCTGTTCCGATTTTCCTGATCTGCTCGTCAAGCTCCTGCAGGGAGCGCACGGGCGACACGACGTCGGCGTACACCGTCGCCGGCGCATGCGTCAGAACAGGGGCCACGACGGCTGCCGTGGCGATGCCGGCCGCGATGGCCGCGGTCCTGAACATGCCCTTGGAGACGCTGGCGTTGAGATTGGGGCGATACCGGGCGTCACGCACGCCCTCGTTGCAAGCGGCGGTGGTCATAGGAGGCCCTTCGGAAGGTGGTGCGAATAAGGTGCCCGCACATTGTACCTAAGCGACGCATCGCCCAATCTGTCTTTTAGCTACCAATTTAGAGGGTTGAGCTGAGAGCGGACCCACACGTGAACGGGGGCGGGGCTTCCGCGCGTGGGCGCATCTCGGCCCGAACGCGCGGTCGCGCCCTCCCCTCGTTCAAGGTCGACCCGTTCTAGTACGGCCCGTTCTAGTAGTTGACCGCCTGCTCCTCGAAGTAGGCCTGGGGATGCGCGCAGACAGGGCACATCTCGGGGGCCTCGGGGCCCACATGCAGGTGCCCGCAGTTGAGGCACTTCCACACCTTGACCCCCTCGCGGGCGAACACCTCGCCCTTCTCCACGCGCTCTGCCAGCTTGTCGTAGCGCTCCTCATGGGCCTTCTCGACAGCGCCCACGCCGCGGAACTTCGCGGCGATCGCGGTGAAGCCCTCCTCCTCGGCGGTCTTGGCGAACTCATCGTACATGGTGGTCCACTCGTAGTTCTCGCCCGCGGCGGCGTCGCGCAGGTTATCAAGGGTGGTGGGCACCTCGCCGCCATGCAGCTCCTTGAACCAGAGCTTGGCGTGCTCGGCCTCGTTCAGCGCGGTCTCCATGAAGATGTTGGAGATCTGAACAAAGCCCTCCTTCTTGGCCTTGGACGAATAGTAACGATACTTCGTATGGGCCTGCGATTCGCCGGCAAATGCCGCCTCGAGGTTCTTCTTAGTCTGAGAGTTCTCGAAATCCATGTATTCCTCCTCCTCGATGGCGCGTGCACTTGAAACCCAGCCGGCGCGCCGAACCGCGCAGGGCCATGTGGGAGGCCGCAACAGGGCCACCCTACATCGTTGTACCCAAACTGAGGAGACCCCATCACGGCGATATGGCGCGCCACCTTATGCGATGCGCCAGACGCCGTCCAGCTCCATGCAGAACCCCTCCCGCATGAGGTCCGCAAGGATCTCATCGACGAGTTCGCGCTCCACGGCGGGCCTTCCCGCCCGCATCTCCGCCTCGTTGAGCGCCGCGAGCACGCCGGCCCCATCCAGCTCCTCCCCGCTCGCCTGCGCCTCGAGAAGCCTGCGCACGATCTCCGCCCGCTTCTGCCTGCGGGAGCCCTCAAATCGCGACTGCCGCGTGTACGCCTTAGCGCGACGCGAGGGATTGGGCACGGTCTTCTTGAGGTGGGCGCCGTAATCGAGCATGGCGTAATACCAGCTCCGCGGAGTGTCCTCCTCATCTTGGCGTATCGCGAACGGTCCATCGGCGCCACGATCGGCCACCGGCTCACCATCCCCATCGGCCCGAGAGAACGCGGGCGCCGTCCCCCCGGCGCAGGGGCAGGTTGCCCTCACGATGGGGACGAGCTCCTTGTCGGGCACCTCCGGGACATCCGGGAACAGATGATGCAGCAGCACCGCGCGCACATTGGTCTCCAGGTACACCCCGGGAAGGTCGAAGGCGAAGGAACGGATTCCCTGAGCCGTCGCCGGACCTATTCCCGGCAGCGCGACCAGCTGACGGGTCTCCTGCGGAAAAACCCCGTCATAGGTGCGTGCGACCTCCTCGGCAGCGGATTTGAGCGCAAGCGCGCGCCTGTTGTACCCCATGCCCTGCCAAGCGGACAGGACCTCGGCCGTGCCCGCCTCGGCCAACGCGAAGACGCTCGGGAACCTGTCGAGCCATTCGACCCATCGCGTCTCGACGCGGGCGACCTGGGTCTGCTGTAACATGACCTCGGATAGCCAGATCTCATACGGATCGCGCGTGCGGCGCCACGGAAGGTCGCGATACAGACGAGCCCCCTCCGTTCGAACCAGCGTACGGAAGGGGCCCATGTCCATTTCGAACTCCTCTTTGGAAGACGCGCCGTCCCTTACAGGCATGAGCATCCCTTGGAGCACTGGGCGTATTCGGGGAAGCTCGAGGGATCGGCGAACTTGGGGTCGACGGCGGGGAACTTGCGATGGTTGACCACATCGTCGAGCGTCACGGAATCAAGGTAGCTGCGCAGGAGCTCCTGGGCACCCACCCACAGGGGATGGTAGCAGCAGCCATCCATGCGCGGGCACACGCCATCCTCGGCGGTGCAATCGTTCATGACCAGAGGGCCCTGCACGGCCTCGACGATCTGGCGGATGGTGACGTCCTTGGGATCGACCTTGAGGCGCATGCCGCCGCGAACGCCGCGCAGGCTCTCGATGATACCGGCCTGGACGAGGCCGTGCTGGATGGAGCGGGCGAACGAATAGGGCACGTCCACCGACTCAGCGGCGGTGCGGACGGACAGGAGACAGTTCTCACCTTCAGCCAACATAGAGAGCATGCGAAGGGCGTAGTCGGTCTTCCGGGAGATATCCATCTCTTCTCCTTGCGAGCAAACGGTGGCCACGCGGCAGGTCGCAATCGATTGCCGCACAGAGGCGTGGTGTCACCAACGAGCATTCCCCTGATTTTAACTTTCGGCTAGTAATATACACTGATTCCATAGTCTGTGCAGGGGAAACGCGTCACATGATTCGATTGTGTCTCCTTGTGGATCACATCTAATGTAACGCAAAAAGCCCCGTCTTTCGACGAGGCTTTGATTGCGATGGCGGGAAGTACGGGGCTCGAACCCGCGACCTCCGACGTGACAGGCCGGCGCTCTAACCAAACTGAGCTAACTCCCCAGGCAGGCAATTCGCTTCAGCTCCTTGCTGCGGGGATTAGTATACACAGACTCTGTCTTTGCATGCAAGAACTTTTTTCAAAATTTTTTCCTCAGCCTGATTTCATTTCTTATATGGCTATCTACCTGCCGTTTCTATCGACAATTGAGCAATGCCCAGCCCGATGGCGTACCCATGCGGGCGCTCCCCCGTTCATAAAAATGAGGGCCGCGCCTTACGCGCGACCCCCTACAGGTCGATGATTTGAGATGAAAGCACGCGGCCGTCCTGGACCATGAGGCGCGCGATCGACGCCTCGCGCCTGCCGCGCGGAAGCGAGGCGGAGCCGGGATTGACCACCAGGCACCAGCCGACCCGTTCGATTCGCGGCCTATGCGTATGACCGCACACGGCCACGTCCGACCGATCCAAGGGAAGCTCCTCCGCATAATGCGCGACGGAAAAGCGCAGGCCCTCGAACGTGAACTCGATCATGCGGCGCACGTCGGGACCGTAATCGAAATACCCGTCGTTGTTGCCCAACACCGCGCGCAGGGCGGGAACGCTCGCCTCGAGCTCGGCGAAATTGCTCTCAGATGTGATGTCGCCGGCATGTATGAGCAGGTCGCAGCCGTCGATCGCACGCAGCAACTCCGGCGCCAGATACCCATGGGTGTCGGAGACGATGTCCACGCGGCGCGCCATCACAGGTTCAGCGCCTTCTTGAGCGGCACCACGCGACGCCGGCTCACGGGGATTCGCTCGTCCACGCCGTTGACGCCGAGCTGTATGGCGCCGGAGGGAACCGTCTCGACGTCCTCGACGTTCGCGAGGTTGACGATGTAGCGGCGGTGCACGCGGAAGAACCCGAACTCACCGAGCTTGGACTCGAACTGCGCGAGCGACGTGGTGGACAGGTAGCGGTCGTCCTCCGTGAAGATGCAGGAGTAATCGTCCTTGGCCATGATGAAGCGGATCTGGTCGACCGGGATGAGGACCTTGCGGCCGCCCTTCTCCACGGGGATGCGCTCGATGTTCGAGGGCTTGGCGGCGACGGGCTCGGCGGCGACGGGCTTGGAGCGCGCTATGACCTTCTCGATGGCGCGATCCAGGCGCGCCTCCTCGACCGGCTTCATGAGGTAGTCGACGGCGTCCACGTCGAAGGCCTCGACGGCATGGTCGCTATAGGCCGTCACGAACACGATCGCCGGGGGGTTCTTGAGCTTGTACAGGCCCTCTGCGAGCTGCAGGCCCGATGCACCAGGCATGGAGATGTCGAGGAAGACGACATCCACGCGCGCCTCCATGAGCGTCTCGATGGCGGAGCGAACGCTCGACGCCTCGATGATGGAGCCGATCTTGCCCGTCTGCTCGAGCAAAAAGCGCAGTTCGGAGCGCGCAGGTGCCTCGTCATCAACAATCATCGCACGTAACATAAAACCGATTACCTTTCTTACCTTGAACAAGACCGGCGCCATGCGCCGTCGGTGCAATCAGGGGATATTTTGCCCCTCGTCATACATACTACCCTCGAGATCGAGATGCAGCGCGATCGTGGTGCCCTTTCCGGGTGTCGACTCGACCGTCGTGCTCGACTTGGGGCCGTAGAACCTCTTGATGCGCTCTGAGATGTTGCGCATGGCCACGCCGGCACCGCCGCCCTGGGGCGCATTGGGGTCGGGCACGCCAACAGACCGGTCGAACAGGCGCATGGCCGTCTCCTCGTCCATGCCCATGCCGTCGTCGATGACTCGAATCGTCACGGCGGACTCTCCCGCCCGCTCCACGTCGATCGCGATCTTGAGCGCGCCCTCGTCGCGCATGGCGTGGCGCACCGCGTTCTCGACGAGCGGCTGGATAACGAAGGCGGGCACCAGCGTGTCCTCGGCGTCCTCATCCACGTCGACGCTCACCAGCACGCGGTCCTCGCCGAAACGGGCCTTCTCGAACTTGAGGTAGCGCAGCGTCTGGTCGATCTCACGCTTGACCGGAATCAGCTGACCGGAGTTCTCGAGGGTTGCGCGATAGAACTGAGAGAACTCGCGCAGCAGGTCGCGCGCCCGCAGCGGCTCGGTCCGCGTGAGGGACGCGATGGTGTTGAGCGTGTTGAACAGGAAATGCGGGTTGATCTGGGCCTGCAGGGCGCGCACCTCAGCGCGGGCGGTGAGTTCCGCCTGGCGCTCCAGCTCGTAGACGGTGAGCTGGGTGGAGAGCAGCTCGGCGAAGCCGGACGCCAGGGCGTACTGGGTCCTGTTCACGTGGCGCGCCGACCGGTAGTAGAACTTGAGCGCGCCCACCGCCTTACCGCGGATCTTGAGCGGGGCGATGATGCCCGCCGGGATGTTGCGCCGGCTGCCCTGCTCACCGCGCACGTCGATATCGTTGGTGAACGACTGGGCTATGCCGTGCTCGATCACGTAGCGCGTGGTGGGCGTGTGGATGGGCGAACCGGGGGGAAAGTCGTCGGCGAGCTCGCCCACGCACGCGAGCACCATCTCGCGGTCCGTCACGGCGATGGTCATGGCACGGGTTTCGGGGAGCAGGCGACGGCAGATCTCCTCCGCGCTCTCGCGGGTCAGGCCGCCGGTGATGTCCTCGAGCATGGCGGAGGCGACGGCGAGCGTCTGCTCCGTGTACTGCGAACGCAGCGTGTCAGGGCTGAAGAACACGTAGACGAAGGCGAAGGTGAACAGCGCCAACAGCACCAATGCGGCAATGGTGGTCACGGTCTCGACGCCCGTGAGGATGGCGTAGCCGAAGACCCCCACCATCGTGAAGATCACGAGCGCGGCGAGAAAGCGCAGCGCCTCGTTGGCGTCGAGCATGCCCGCCCGGTACGACCCCTCGCTCATCTGCTGGGAGCTCCACGGCCCCCTTGGCGTTTCCTGCGGTGTTCCTTCTGTCATCGACGCTCCAAAAGGGCCGCCAGGCGCTCATCGTCCCACAGGCCGCCCACGATACTCGGCCAAAAACTGACAAATCTGAGATAGTCGCCCTCATGCGCGGCGGCGTACTCCCGCGCCTCGTCGATTCCGTGGCGGTAAATGCGCCAATACCCGCGGTGCTCGCGGGTGAACAGCATGCGGACGAGGGCGGTCTTGCGCACGCGCTCATCCAGGCCGTCAGAGATCCAGGGGCCCGGATAGGGCATGAGCGACGCCGCCGTGACCGAATTTATGTCGGGGCGACGCGAGGCGCTCGCGAGCTTTGCCCTCTCGTAATACCAGCGATAGACGTTCTGCATGAAACGCGGGGACTCCTCCACCTGACCGGGAGGCAGGTGCTTGACCACCCATGCGTTGTCGAACCACACGTCCATGCCCGCCATGCGCATGTTGAACAGGTAATCCAGGTCCTCGCCGCGCGTGATGTACGGGTCGAAGGCCACGCGCCTGAAGGCCCGGGCATGCACGGCGAAGCAACCGCCGCACACGTAATTCGACCGCGAGATGCGCGTGCCCGAAAGGGCACGCTCCATCCACCGGTTGAACTCGATGCGCTTGGTCCACCACCGGCAGGTGATGCCGTTCTTCTTGGCGGTATCCGCGAGGGGCGAACCGGCCTTGTTGTAAAAGTAACCGCTCTTGGCAAGAATGGGCAGCCGCTGGCGTGTCTCATGACCCAGGCCGTACATGGCCTTCTCCATGAAATCGGGGGCGAGGACCACCTCGTCGTCGTCCAAGAAGACCACGGCGTCGTGCCCGAGGATGGCGGCGCAGGCGAGCCCCATGTTCCGGATGGCGCCGTAGCCGCGCAGCGAGACGGTCTCGCCGCGCACGTTGGGCGCGATCGCGCTCACGCGCTCCATGATCGCCGACGCCTCGTGGTTGGTGACGAGCGCCACGTCGAGCGCGGGGTGCTCGTCGATCAGGGCCCGCACGTGCCGCGCGATACGGTCGGTCTGCCGCTGCGGGCACACCAGCAGCACGATGATGCGCGGTATGTCGCGAACCTGCTCGAGGGAGGCGAAGCACCGGCCAAGCTCGGGATGGGGGGCCTCAGGGTCCGACGAGTGGTCATACGCCCCGGGAGACCGGAGCTCGGCGGAATCGCCCGCCCAGTAACTCGGGATCACGATTGCCGGGTTCATGCAGCCCCCTCTCTTGACACTCGCGAAAGACGCCGCCCGCGCCGCGAAGCCCGCCGCGCGGCGCGGGCGGGCGTTTCCACACCCGTTAGATAGTTGTACCCACCTATTCGAGCCCGCGCTTGATGAAGGGCGTTTTCGCCAGCGAGCGGGACAGCGGGTACCCCAACACGTACATGATAACCGCTTCGCCCAGACCGGTGGCCACCAACCCGAAGGCGTACATGAGCGGATAGGCGCCATCAAGGGAGATGGACGTGAACGGGATGGTGTAGAAGCCGATGCCCTGCAGCAGCAGGGGCAGGTACGCCGGCACGATCAGGGCGTTGGCCAGCACGGGGCCCGCCAAGGCGACGAGCGGCCGGCGGCGCATCTTCCAGGTGAACAGCGCGCCCGCGAACGTCGCGAGCGAGCCGAACACCACGTCGAGCATGCCCAGCATGCCGGTCCCCGAGAGCGCGATGTTCGCAACGTTCGCGATGATGCAGCCGAGGGTGAGCCCGGGCACGGCGGCCGGGGTGAACAACGCGAGGACGCACAGGGCCTCGCTCACGCGGAACTGAACGGGGCCCCACGAGAGGCTGCCCATGAACATCATGGTGACCAGCGTGCACGCCGCGTAGGCGGCGGCGATCATCCCCACCCGCGCGATGTGACGCGGGTCCCCTGCGTGGCCCGTTGCGCCCTGCACGGCATCGGCGCGCGACGAATCGATCTTTTTCGACATGTTCTCCACCTTCTAAAAACGGAGGGCTTTACTGACACCAGTAAAGCCCTCCGAAAGGCGTCATATGCCGATCCCGCACGGCCGCGCGTGAGATGCGCCGGCTGGGTATGCAAGCGCGGCGCTATGCCTGCGCCGCCTGCATGCGGGAGAGCTTTACTAGCATGACCAGGCCCACAACGAGCAGGATCCCGATGGAAAGCACTCCTAAAGAAGGATCGTGCGTGAGCGAGGTCACGACAGATACTAGCAGAGTTCCCATGACGGAGGCGTAGCGGCCGAAGATGTCGAAGAAACCGTAATACTCGTTGGAGCGCTCCTTGGGAATGATCTTGCCGAAGTAGCTGCGCGAGAGCGCCTGCACACCGCCCTGGAACATGCCAACCAGGATAGCGAGGATCCAGAACTCCACCGCGGACTTGAGGAAGAACGCGGCGAACAGCACGATGCCCACATAGGCGGCGACGGCCACGACGATCATGCGCAAGGTTCCGACGCGACCCGCGAGCTTACCGTAAATGATGGCGGAGGGGAAGGCCACGAACTGCGTGACGAGCAGCGCGAGGACCAGCTGCGTGGAGTCGATGCCCAGGGCCGCGCCATAGCTGGTGGCCATGGAGATGACGGTGTGCACGCCGTCGATGTAGAAGAAGAACGCGATCATGAAGACGAGCAGGACGCGGTCGTGCGCGATGCTGCGCATGGTCTCGCCCAGGCCCTTGAAGGTGTTCTTGATGTTGTGCATCACACCGTTCACGCCCTCGTCGCGCTCCTTACCAAAACGCTGCTGATAGGTGCGCAGCAGCGGAATGGTGAAGGCCAGCCACCACAGGGCCGTGATGATGAAGCAGATGCGCGTGCAGGTGAGGGTATCAAGGCCCAAGATCGAGGGGCCGCCGAAGATCAGCGCGATGCACGCGATGAACGGGATGGTGGAGCCCACGTAGCCCCAGGCGAAGCCGGAGCTCGACACGGTGTCCATGCGCTCATCCGTCGTCACGTCGGTGAGCATGGCGTCGTAGAACGTCATCGACGAGTTGAGGCCGATGGTGCACAGCACGTAGACCACCAGGAAGGGCAGCGCGCCCATGGGGATAGCCTCCGCGAGGCACAGGACGAGGCCGGTGAAGAAGAAGCCCGTGAAGAACTTGATCTTGTTGCCCGCATAGTCGGCGAGCGACCCCAGGATGGGCATGAGCAGGGCCACCACGAGCGAGGCGACGGTCTGGGCGTTCGCCCAGGCGGTCACGAGCTCAGCCGGGTGCGCGCCGGTGTTGATGGCGTTGAAGTAAATCGGCACCACCGCGGTGTTCAGCAGGACGAGGGCGGAGTTGCCCACGTCGTACATGACCCAGTTGCGCTCCATCTTGGTGTACTTGAATGCCATGACGGTTACTCCCCGTTCCCCCGCGCGCTCATCTTCGCGGGCCCTTCAACATAGATAGATGAATGATACGGCACCGGGAATCCATGCCGTGTCAGGAATCCGCCAGACGAACGTAAAGCCAGTGTCAAAGGGGTGGGCACCTGAACGAACCGGGGCATGCGGACCCGGGAGAGGGCACCCTCGAGCGACGCCCGCCTAACGTGCCACCCTGTCGAAAACGCGCTCCATGAAGGCGAACACACCCGCCGTGAAATAATTCGGCTCATATGCGTCCGGAGTCGACTTGTTGTTCTTGATGACGACGTTCACCTTGGCGAGCTTGGATACCGGCGTGTCGTGGCTCGCCGTGATCGCGATGATGTCGAACCCGGCGCCGGCGGCCTTCAGGCACGTGGGCAGCAGGGACATCCCGCTCTCATTGACCACGATCAACGCCCCGGCCTGCGAACGGGAGGCGCGGGCCTCCACCACCCCCGGGCCGTACGGCATGGCGTTGAACCCGGCCTCGCACAGGCGGAGCACGCCCACCTGGGCGAAGATCTCGGCATCGCCGATCGCGTCCACCAGCACGGGGCGCTCGCCACACGCCTCGAGCACCGACGCGACCAGCTTGACGCTGTCGCCCAGGGTGTCCTCCTGCTGGAACGAGGCGAAATATCGAACGAGCTGCGTGGTGAAATCCACCCAACCGCGATAGCCCATCGTCTCGGCCACGCGCGCGACGCTCGATCGCGGCACCCCGGTCTCCTCTGAGATCGCGGCGATGGTGGGCCGTTCGCCCCGCTGCGCGAACCGGCGCACGGCGGCATATACGAGTCGCTCGTTATCCAGAAGCATCACAGACCTCCGGACAGCCGCGCCAAGGCCATCTCGAACACCATGAGGACGCGCGTGAGGTACAGGTCGACCCCCGCCTCATCGTTCTCCTCGATCTCGAGGAGCAGGTCGGCGCCCTCCTGGGCGCCCTTGTCCGGATCGTCGGAAAACGCCACGATGGAAAACCCGGCCGCACGCGCCGCGCGGAGCATTCCCTCGCCGTAGCCCTGCCTTTGGCCCCACTCCGCCCTGCCGGGCAGCTCACGGTGGAAGAAGAAGATGGCGGCACCGGGCTCCAGGGCGTGATGCTCGACCATCAGGTAATCATAGGACGCGCTCGCGAATATGCCGAACATGGCAAGCTTCCGGCACATGTAGGCCGAAAGCGGCGCGCCGATACGATTGTCACCGGAGAACAGGATGCTGTGCCTGTCACGGCACGACCACAGAAGATGGGCCAGGGCATCGACTTGGGCGTCGAGGTCTCCGGAGACGGGCCTTCGTGGAAGCAGGCCGCCGGCGTGCTGGGCGTTGAGGCGGACGTTGCACGTGAGGTCGCCGAACCCACCGTATCCGAGCTTCTGCACCGCCTTGACCACCGTGCTCTTGGCGACATGGCACTCATCTGCAAGCTCCGTGAGCGAGACCTCCTCATTGCAGGAGATGTGCTGGGTGAGCAATTGGATGATGTCGTGTTCGAGCGGCGTCAGCCCAACCATGCGATCGGCTCCTTCTTGCCGGTTCCCTATCCGCGGTCCCGTCCCGCACCGCACGTTATGCGGCGAGCGCGGCACCCACGAAGAACTGTACCGTAAACAGCGCCAGGGAGACGACGGCGCCGGCAAGGGGCGCGCCGCGGAAGACCGGGGCGGACCCGCGAACCTTGAAAAACGCCCATAGGATGAAACCGGCGAGGGGGTACCAAAGGCCGGCGGCGATTTCCAGGACGACGCCCGGCTTGCGCCTGGGCGCCAGGCACTCGTACTGATTCCACAGATTGCCGAGCTTGCTCATCTTCATTTCCTCTCTCGATGACATGACCGGCCAAACGCGAAAGGCCGCGCCCCCAACCCGCATCCGTGCTATTACCGGGCAAGGGGCGCGACCTTATCGTCGGTTCGCTAGTTCAGCTCAGGCCAGTAACCCTTGTTGGCCTCGATGTAGTCGTCGAGAAGGGCGCGGGCGCGATCGGTGTCGCCCACCAGGCGGTTGAGGGTCAGCGCGTCGAGGGCCTTGCGGTAGCTGCCCTCCAGGCACGCGTCCACCGTGAGCTTCTCGTAGGCGAACTGGTTCTCGAGCAGGCCCTTCTGGAAGGTCGGGATCTCGCCGACGTTGAGGGGCTCCACGCCGTTCGCGCCGATCATGCAGGGGACCTCGACCATGGCGCCCTCGGAGAAGTTGGGGATGACGCCCGTGTTCTCGGTCATGCACAGGAACACGTCATGCGTGTTGTGCGAGATGGCGTAGGCCAGGTCGGCGATGTAGGAGGCGTGGTCGTCGTCCTTGAGGCTCTCGATGGTGAAGGCGTGCTTGGTGCCTTCGAGCTTGCCGTTGGCGATGACCTCCTCGACCATCTCGAAGATCTGCTTCTCGTGGCCCTCCATGCACTCGTCGGCACGGGTGTGGTTGGGGTCCTCGTGGGCGAGCATGTGATCGCGGTACAGGTAGTACTGCAGATAGGTGTTGGGCATCATGCCGTCGGAGCACTCGCGGACCATCTTGCGCATGAAGTGGAAGGTGGCGGACCAGCTGGGGTCGATGTCGGAGAAGGCGTCCTCGGGCAGGTCCTCGGAGAAGATCTCGCGCAGGCGCGGCAGGTAGTCCTCGCCGGTCTTCTTGTCCAGGATGGCGGTGAACCAGCCGTAGTGGTTCAGGCCGAAGTAGCGGGCCTCGATGGAGTTGCGGGGCACGCCGAGCTCATCCGCGTACTGGTTCATGATGCCGACCGGCATGTCGCAGATGTTGATGATGCGCTTGTCGCCAGGGAAGACGCGCTTGGTCGCCTCGGCGACGATAGCCGCGGGGTTGGAGTAGTTGAGGACCCAGGCCTCGGGCGAATACTTGCGGATGTCCTTGATGATGTCGCAGACAGCCGGGATGGAGCGCATGCCGTAGGCAAAGCCGCCGGCGCCGCAGGTCTCCTGGCCGATGCAGCCGTGCTTGAGGGCGATGTGCTCGTCGGAGGCGCGCATCGAGAGGCGGCCTGCGCGGATCTGCATGAAGGCGAAGTCGATGCCGGTGAACGCGGTCTCGGGATCGGTGGTGTCCACGACCTCGCACTCCGGGTAGTACTCGCTCATGAGGATGCGGCCGTACTCGCCGATCTTGGCGTTGCGCTCATACTCGTTGTCGTACAGGACGACCTTGGACAGCGGGAAGCGGTCCTTCTCGGCGACGAGCATCTTGAGGATGCCGGGGGTGTAACGGGAACCGCCGCCGACGATGGTGACGACAAACTGCTCTTTGCTCATGGTCTTACCTCTCCTTGTAGTTATGACCGTATGCTGCGGGATAGGCGGAGCGCCGGGGGCCGGGGGCCGCTGTATCGCGCGGCCACACGACTCGCCGCGCATCCCATGGATACCGTGGTTGGGGCGCCGGGTGCGGGAAGCGGGGGCGTCCGCACCCGGCCGTTCCGAGATTCGGAAGGTCTACTCGTCCTTCATGCCGAGGGCGACCTTCACTGCCTCGGTCACATCCTGGACCTTCAGGCCGATGACGATCTGGATGTTGTTGGGGCCGCCGTGGACGATGCCGGAGTTCCTGTACTCGTTGATCTTGTCCTCGTCGACGAGGGACATGTCCTCGACGTCGACGCGCAGGCGGGTGAAGCAATTCATGACCTTCTTGATGTTCGCGGCACCGCCAAGGCCGTCGATGATCACCTGGACGCTCTCGGGGGAGACGCCGGAGGCCAAGGGGGTGGCGCCGTCAACCTCGTCGAGCTTCTCGTCCTCGTCCTCGCGACCGGGGGTGACCAGGTTGAGCTTGAGGATGAGGAAGCGGAAGACGAAGAACCACACGGCGATGGCCACCAGGCCGACCGGGATCACCATGAACCACTGGGACAGGCCGGCGGGCAGGGCGATGAGGCCGGGGACGGTCTCGATGAAGCCCGTGAGCAGGGCGCGGAAACCGGAGGCGAACAGGATGCACTGGAACAGGCCGTCAAGCGCGGCGTTCACCACGAACAGGATCGGCGAGGCCCACAGGTACATGAACTCGAAGGGCTCGGTGATGCCCGCGAGGATGGCGACGAGGGCGGCAGGCACAAGCATGGCGCGGACCTGGGCGCGATGCTGGGGCTTGGCCACGGAGATGAATGCGAGAACCGTACCCACGGTACCGAACCACTTGCCGAAGCCGAGCAGGCTGAAGCGGATGGAGGGGTCCATGGCGGTGATGGCGGACGCGTTGCCCAGCTCGGCCATGAAGATGTTGTAGGAACCCGCATACGCCTCGCCGGCGATCTGGGCGGTGCCGCCCACGGCGGAGTACATGAAGGGCATCCAGAGCAGGTGATGCATGCCGGTGGGGATCAGGAGCTTGTTGAGGAAGCCGTAGACGAACTGGCCGGCGTAGCCCGTGCCGTACATGAAGTCCTGCAAGCCGTTGATCCAGCCGTTCACGACGGGCCACACGTAGCACATGACGATGCCGAGGGCGCCGGCGATGAAGATGGCGATGAGGAAGACGAACTTGGTGCCGCCGTAGGTGCTGAAGACCTCGGGGAACTTGGTGTCGCAGAACTTATTGAACACCCAGCCGTTGAGGCAGCCGAGGATGATGCCGATGAAGACGCCCATGTCGACGACCTGGATGCCCAGGACGACGCCCTGACCTGTGCCGTACAGGCCGCCCGTGGGATCGATGAGCATGCCGTTGTTGGTGAGCCAGGCGTTGTTGGCGTACAGGAAGACCAGGAAGGTCGAGGCGGCGATGACGGCGGCGTCGCCGGCGCGCTTGTTAGCGAGGGCGCAGGTGAGGCCGATGCAGAAGATGAGGCCGAGGTTGCCGACCACGCCGGAATTGACGCAGGTGTAGATGAGCTGGCCGAGCATGACCACAGGCTCGGGCATGCCCTCCATCTTGAGGATTACGCTCACGGCCAGCAAGATACCGGCTACCGCGAGGAACATGACGGGTTTGATGATCGCGCCTGAGAAGCGCTTCATCGCACCTTGGATGTCGAGGTTCATCCCATTCCCTCCCAAAAACTCAATGGGGATTTGTCCGTAGGCGAAGAGGCGAAGCTTCGCTCGCTGCAGCTGTTTGCAGAATACGGGACATCGGGAATGCGCGGGCGCGAACGCGCTTTTACGTGCACGCTTCCACGGAAATGGAAATCTCGTCCAAGGCACCTACCGTTCGCCGGTGATTTTGCGCCGTTCAGGTTTTCGCAAAGCAGGCGCGCCCGAGACGGCGGATGCGAGCCTGCCGGCGCGCAGGACCTAATCTCCAGAGGCGAACTGGCTGTCGTGCAGCTCCGCGTAGAAGCCGCCCGCGGCCATGAGCTCCCCATGCGTGCCCCGCTCCACGATGCGGCCGTCGCGCATGACCAGGATGAGGTCGGCGTTGCGAACGGTGCTCAGCCGGTGCGCCACCACCAGGCTCGTCCTGCCGCGCATGAGCTCGTCGAACGCGCGCTGCACCTGCAGCTCGGTACGGGTGTCGATATTGCTCGTGGCCTCGTCGAGCAGCAGGACCTCAGGGTCGGTGAGCATGACGCGCGCGATGCAGACCAGCTGGCGCTGCCCCTGCGAGAGGGAGCCCCCTCCCTCGGGCAGGACCGTGTCGTACCCGTCCGGCAGCGCGCGGATGAACGAGTCCGCATGGGCGCGGCGGGCGGCCTCCTCGACCTCGGCGCGCGAGGCGTCCGGGCGCCCGTAGGCGATGTTGTCGCGAACCGATCCCTCGAACAGCCAGCTCTCCTGCAACACCATGCCGAACGTGCGGCGAAGCGCGGGACGGGGCATCCGCTCGATGGGGACGCCGTCCACCAGTATGCACCCGGCGTCCACGCTGTAGAACCGCAACAGCAGGCTGATGAGGGTGGTCTTGCCGCATCCCGTGGGGCCCACGAGCGCCACGCGCATGCCGGGGCGCGCGTGCAGGCAGATGTCATGCAGCACGGGTTCGCCCGGAGCATAGGAGAAGTCGACGTGCTCGAATCGGACGTCGCCGTGCCCGGCGCCCGCCTCGGCGCCTGCAGCCGCCTCGGGCCCGGGCACCACCTCGTGCCCGACCTCTACGGCGCGAGGCATCTCATCATCCGCATCCTCATCCGGCAGGTCGAGCAGGGCGAAGATTCGACGCGCGGAGGCCAGCGCGCCCTGGATCTGGGACACCACGCCCGATATCTCGTTGAAAGGTTTGGTGTACTGGTTGGCATAGGCCAAGAACATCTGGACCCCGCCCACGGTGAGACGCGTGGGAAAGCCCGTCACCACGCCGATGAAGCCGGCCACCGCCACCACGGCGTAGATGAGGTTGTTCACGAAGCGCGTGCCGGGGTTGGCCAGCGAACTCAGGAACTGCGCCCTCTCGCCCGCCTCGTAGAGCTCCCCGTTGAGCCGCTCAAACCCCTCATGCGCGCGGTCGCCGTACGCGAAGGCGCTCACCAGGCGCTGGGACCCCACGTATTCCTCGACATATGCCGAAAGCCTGCCCTGTATGACCATCTGCCGGGCGAAGCTGTTCGACGAGAATTTGGCCATCGCGCCCGCGGCGGCCACCGAGAGCGGCGTGACCAAGATCACCACGATGGCCATGGGGACCGAGGCGGCGAGCATGAACCCGAGCGTGGCGACCACCGTCACAACGCCCCCGAACAGCTGGGTGAGACCCTGGAGCAGGCCGTCGCCCACCTGATCGACATCGTTGACAACACGGGAGATGTAATCGCCATGGGCATGGCGGTCGATGCTCGAGAGCGGCAGCCGCGTGAGCTTTGCCTGGACCTCGATGCGCAGGTCGCGCACCGTCCCGCACGAGAGGCGGTTGATGCAGGAGCCCTGTAGCCATTGCAGGGCGGAGGCAGCCAGGACCACGACGGCGAGCCTGGCGATGACGGGAATGAGCGCGGGCATCTCCACGCGCCCCGCACCCACGAGCAAGTCGATCCCGGATCCTATGATGACGGGCACATAGAGCTGAAGCACGACCGCGGCGGCGGCGCTCATCATGATCGCGGCGAGGAGGCCCCGATGGGGCGCCATGCGGGCGAGCAGGCGCCGGGCGACGGCCGCCGTGCCGCGATCGGGCGAGCCCTCCGGGGATCGGCCTGGGCCGGGCGCGTCGTTGAGCCTGTCGTTGCCGGACACGGTGGCGGCGATGGTCGCCGCGCCCGCCGTGGATGCATATGGGTTAGCCATGGACAACAACCCCCTCGTCCGCCTGCTGGGAGTCGACGATCTCGCGGTATACCGGGCAATCGGCGAGCAGCTGCCCATGCGTTCCCACGCCGACGGCGCGGCCGCGGCGCATCACGCAGATCACGTCGGCGTCGCGCACCGATGCCACGCGCTGGCTCACCACCACCGTGCAACCGCCCAGGGCGGCTCCGGCATGGCAGGTGCGCAGGGCCGTCCTGAGCTCAGCGTCCGTCTTGAGGTCGAGCGCCGAGGACGCGTCATCCAACACGAGCACGCGCGGGTCGCCTACCAGGGCCCGGGCGATCGTGAGGCGCTGCCGTTGGCCGCCGGAGAAGTTTCCGCCGCCCGCCTCGACCTCGGCGTCGAGGCCCCGGGGGAGCCTGCGGACGAACTCGGCGGCCTGGGCGGTCTCGAGCGCGCGCCACAACTCGGCATCGGACGCGGAGGCGTCGCGCCACAGCAGGTTGGAGCGGATCGTCCCGCTCACCAATTCCGCCTTCTGCGGCACATAGCCGATCATCGCGCGGAGCTCGCCCAAAGGCAGCGAGCGCACGTCTTCGCCGAGCACCTCTATCGAGCCCTCGGTCGCATCGTACAGGCGCACCAGCAGCTGGGCGAGCGTGGACTTGCCCGATCCCGTACCGCCTATCACGCCCAACGTCCCGCCTGCGGGAACCTGCAGTGTCACGCCCTCCACGGCCCTGAGCGAGGCCCCGGGGTAGGCGAACCCCACATCCGCCAAGCGAATCGCTTGGGAGACCGGGGCGCTGCGGCGGCACTCGGCCGCCACGGCGGGGTCGCGCACGCTCGGCTCGCAATCGAGCACCTCGAAGATGCGCTCCGCGCTCGCCTGCGCGCGCGTGAACACCACCACGAGGTTCGCCACGTACACGATAGCCAGAAGCGTCTGCGTCATGTAGTTCACGAACGCCATGACCTGGCCCTGCGTGAGGGCGCCCACGTTCACCTGAGCGCCCCCCACCCACAAGATTGCGCACACGGCGAGATTCATGATGAGGAAGGTGGCCGGGTTGAGCAGGCTCGTGAGACGGCCAACGGCGATGGCGACGTCCGCCTGGTCCGCCGCCGCGCGGCCGAGCCTCTCCCGCTCATGCCCCTCGCGCACGAACGCGCGAACCGCGCGCGCACCGGACAGCCCCTCGCGCGTGATGAGCGCGATGCGGTCGAGCTTGAGCTGCATGCGCTTGAAATACGGTATGCACCTGGCCATGACCAACCAGAACACCAGGCCGATCAGCGGGGTGGCGATGAGGAACACCACGCCCAGCCGGGCGTCGATCAAAAGCGCGGCGGCCATCGAGCCGACGGCGAGCAGGGGGAACCGCGTCATCTGGCGGATCGCCAGGGCTATGGCGAGCTGAACCTGGTTGACGTCGTTGGTGATTCGAGTGATGAGCGACGGCGTGCCGAAGCGGTCGATCTCCGCACCGGACAACTCGTTCACATGGGTGAACAACGCATCGCGCAGAGCCGTGCCGATACCCTGCGAGGCGCGTGAGGCCATCTTCTGGCAGATAAGGGTGGACGCGAATCCCGCCAGGGCCATCGCGGCGAGCAGGGCCCCGTACCAGGCGAGCGCGCGCACATCACGCGTGCCCACGCCCCGGTCGATCATGAGAGCGACCACGAGGGGCGTGCACAGGTCGAACCCGACCTCGACGAGCTTGCTCAGCGGGCCCAGGACGAGCTCGCGGCGGAACGGGAGGCCGAATCGTTTGATCACATCAATCATGCAGGTGGATCCTGAGGTACAGGGCGCTTGGCGCCCGGGGGCATCGCCCCGTATTGTACCGCCGCATGCGCGGCTCCGGGCCAGACGGGAGGCGAACGCGCGAACACGGCGTGCGCAGGCGACCGTACGGGGCCCGGCATAGAAAAACGCCCCGTGTGCTCGATGGGAACGGGTGCCCGTCAGAGGCTCCTTATGGCTGCTTCCTTCCGGACCTGACCAGGTTCGGAACATATCGTCACCCGAACCCATCGAACGCGCGAGGCGTGTTTGACTATAGTAGCCGCTTATGGCGCCCGCGTCTAGCGCGAAGATCGCGCAATCAAACGCGCGAGGGTCTCTCCGGTGGCGACGAGGTTCTCTCGCGCATTCCGCGGCTTGATCGCCTCCTCGAGGGATTGGGGGCCCTTCCCGATCGGCAGCACGGCGTCGATGCCCGCGGCGTATGCGGACCCGAGGTCCGCCGCACGCGAGCCGCACACAGCGTAAACGGGCACATCCGCGCGAGCATGCTTGGCCCGGCGCGCCACGCCGACGGGAACCTTGCCCTCAGCCGTCTGCGCATCGATGGATCCCTCGCCCGTCACGACGGCGCGGGCCCCGCGCGCGAGCTCGTCGAACTCCACGAGGTCGAGCAGAGCATCCACGCCCGAGGTGAGCTCCGCGCCCAAAGCCAGGAAGGCGGCGCCCAAACCGCCCGCCGCGCCGGCGCCCGGCACGCCCCCGAGCGACTTGGGACGCGCGCCCGGAGCCGCCACCTGCAGAGGCGTGCCGTCCAGGGCATCGCGAGCCGCCGTGAGCCGGCCGGCGTACACCGCCATGGAGCGGTCGCACGCAGACAGAAGCTCCTCCCGCTCCCCCTGCCCAAGGCCCGTCCCCAGCCCCTTTTGCGGGCCGAACACGCGCACGGCGCCGCGCGCGCCCACGAGCGGGCTTCTCACATCGCTCAGCACGCAGATCTTCGCGCCGGCAAGGGCATCGAGCGCGGTGGACAGATCTATCGAGGCGACATCCCCCAATCCGGCGAGACCCGGGCCGACCTCGTTGCCGGCGCCATCCAGCAGGCGCGCGCCGAGGGCCTGCAGCATGCCCGCGCCGCCATCGGTGGTGGCGCTGCCCCCCAGCCCGACGTACACCGTCCTCGCCCCGGCGGCCACGGCCGCAAGCAGGAGCTCGCCCACGCCGCGCGTGGTCGCCGCGAGCGCCGAGTCGTTCGTGCACGGCGACGCCGCGATTCCCGCCGCCTGCGCCATCTCGATCACGGCAAGCGGGGCGCCCGGTCTCTCAAGATCGTTGCCGTCCGCGCAGACCGCGAGATAGGCCGCGTCGCGCATCCCCCCAAAGGGGCCGCTCACCGCAACGCGCCGCACCTCGCCGCCGAGCACGGCCCGGAACGCCTCCATGGTCCCCTCGCCGCCATCCGCCACGGGAATCTCGATGATGTCCAGCTCGGGGACGGCCGCGCGCATTCCCTCGGCGAGCCAGGCCTCGACCTCCTCGCTCGAAGCGGACCCCTTGAACGAGTCGATGGCGAGCACCACGCCGCGATTGAGAACCGTCTGCTGGCGCGCCGAGGCATGGGACGCAACAGGCCGTGGGCGCACCGGAGCATGGGCCGCAGCAGGTTCCATGGCGCCACGCGCGCCGGCGGCGCCCGACCCTCCCCCGGGTCGGCCCCGCAAGCCACGGAAGAACGCGCTCAACACGGCGGCGCATTCGTCACCCAACACGCCCGATCTCACCTCGAACGCATGATTGAGGCGCGCGTCCCGGCTCACGTCGTAGAGCGTGCCCACCGCCCCGCCCTTGGGGTCGGCCGCCCCGTACACGCAGCGGTCGATGCGCGCGTTGACCATGAGCCCTGCGCACATGAGGCAGGGCTCGAGCGTCACGTAGACGGTGCACCCCGTGAGACGCCAACGTCCCAGCACGCGCGAGGCCTCCATCATGGCCGCGAACTCGGCGTGCGCGGAGGGGTCCTCGTTCAGCTCGCGCCTGTTGTGGGCGCGGGCGATCACACGGCCCTCGTGCACCACGACCGCACCGATGGGCACCTCCCCCACCGCCGCGGCGGCGCACGCCTCGACCAAGGCCTCGCGCATGAAGCGCTCGTCATCCGAACAGCCCACCGTCATGCCAACCGCCCCCGTCGCGACGAAAAAGGCGAGCCGCGCCAACGACTCGCCTGAACTTCTGAACTGGCGGAGAGAGGGGGATTCGAACCCCCGAGGCGCGCAAACGCCTAACGGTTTTCAAGACCGCCGCATTCAACCGCTCTGCCATCTCTCCACATGCTGGACAATCATACCATCCCTAGGACCTGAGCACACGCGCGACCATGGTCTCGGCGACCGTGATGAGTTCTATCTTGCCCTCCGGGTCATGGCCGCGCTCCCACCACTTCTCGAACAGGCGCACGATGCCGCCCGCGACGAATTCGGACGACGCCGCCAGCGTGACAGGGTCGCCCTTCCCCACATGGTACTTGCCGCGATACCGCTCGCGCAGGGTCTCGGCGACCCGGTCGGCCATCATGAGCACCATCATGCCGCTCATCGAGCTCTCGAAGATGTTGTCCACCATGCGCTCGTGGTCGAGCATGAAATCGACCAGGGCGCGCAGGATCGCGAGGCCCTCTTCCTCGTCGACGGTGCCCTCCAGATCGTCATCGCTCTTGGATGCCGCTATCTGGCGCTCTCCGTACTTGGTGATCTCGATGCGCAGGCTGTCGACGAAGAAGCTGAAGAACTCGGACTTGTCCGCGAAGTGCTTGTAAAAAGTCGTGCGCCGAATCATGGCCTCATCGCACAGCATGGCGACCGTAACGTCCTCGTACCGGTGCGTCTCGAGCAGCTTGGTGAACGCCGCGAGCAGGGAGCGATACGTTTTTTGGATGCGCAAGTCCATGTAGATCACACCTTCAGCACTACGCATGTCCGCTATCGCGCACATGAGCATAGTGAGATAGATATCTGATATTTGTCTCTTATCCTAATGCTTGATGATGAAATGGCAAGCCATGCGCGCGACTAACCGGTGGACGGACGAACGGATGCCGTCGGGGCGCACGCGGGTATACTTGAATGCATCGATAGCGGAGCGCCCGATCGCCTCCGCGGAAATGGAGCACGCATGAGCCTTCCGCTTATCATCGGCATAGTCGTCATCGTCGCGATCGCCATGATGATCGCCGGCATCTACAACAACCTGGTCACGCTGCGCAACCGCGTGGACAACGCCTGGCAGAACATCGACACGCAGCTGCAGCGCCGCAACGACCTCATCCCCAACATGGTCGAGACCGTCAAGGGCTATGCCGCTCACGAGAAGGAGACTCTCGACGCGGTGACGGCGGCCCGCACCGCCGCCACGTCTGCCGTCACCCCCGACGAGAAGATGGCGGCGGACAACGCCCTCACCGGGGCGCTGCGCCAGCTTCTCATGGTCGCCGAGGCCTACCCCGACCTCAAGGCCAACGCGAACTTCATCCAGCTCCAGGCGACGCTCGACGACACCGAGAACAAGATCTCTTACGCCCGCCAGAGCTACAACGACTGCGTGCTCAACTACAACAACGGTATCCAGACGTTCCCCGGCAACATCTTCGCCGGCATCTTCCAGTTCAAGCCCCGCACCGGCTTTGAGGCGGCCGAGGCGGCGCGCTCCGTTCCGGACGTCAAGTTCTGACATCCCACGGCATCCGCCCGCCCGACGCCCCGCAGGTACCGGATACCTGCGGGGCGTCCTCTTTTTGGGCTCACTTACAGAAAAGTCACCGCATGCGTAAATGCCACACACGTGAGCACGTTACAATCCCGTTTAACGGCACATCCCCATACCACCGAAAGAGGCAGATCCTTGATCGCTTCAGCTGACACGCGACCTCGCGGCCGCTATATCCCCGCGCTCGACGGCATCCGCGCACTCGCCGTCGCCGCCGTCATCCTCTACCACCTCAACCCCTCGCTCGCCCCCGGCGGCATGCAGGGCGTCACGGTGTTCTTCGTCCTGTCGGGCTTTTTGATCACCCATCTGCTGATCGTCGAGTTCGACGGCTCGGGCCGCATCGACCTCAAGGGCTTTTGGCGGCGCAGGCTCAAGCGCCTCGTTCCCGCGATCGTCGTCGTGGTGGTGGTCACGGCCGCGCTGTGCACGGGGTTCAACCACGTGATGCTCACCAAGATGAGGCCGGACATCCTCCCCTCCATGCTGTTCGTCAACAACTGGTGGCAGATCTTCAATCAGCAGTCGTACTTCAACGCGGTGGGCGACCCCTCCCCCCTCACGCACTTCTGGTCCCTGGCGATCGAGATGCAGTTCTACCTTGTGTGGCCCGTCGCTCTCATGATCGCGCTCCGCAACGGCGTGCCGCGTAAGCGCATCGGCCGCGCCACGCTCGCCCTTGCCGCCCTCTCGGCACTCGAAATGGCCCTGCTCTACAACCCCGCCGTCGATCCAAGCCGCGTGTATTACGGAACCGACACGCGCGCGTTCTCCCTCCTGCTCGGCGCCTGGCTCGCGATCGCGCCGCGGACCGAGATCGCCAACGCCATCCGAGGCGCCCTGCGCGGCCTCGCCGAGGACGCCCGGAGCACGCGGGATGAGCACGCACCCGTCATGAAAATCCAGCTCGTCGATCTCCTGGGCATCGCGGGGCTTGCGGGCACGCTCGCCCTCATGGCCTTCACCAACGGCTACAGCGCGTTCCCCTACCGCGGCGGCATCCTGCTCGCCTCCCTGTTCTCCCTCATGCTCGTCTGCGCATGCGCGAGCGGACGGGGCATTGTGGGCAGGCTGTTCGCCTGGAAGCCGCTCGTCTGGCTGGGCCAGCGCTCCTATGGCATCTACCTATGGCACTATCCGCTCCTGCTCCTCATGAACCCCGCAAGCGACGTCAGCTCGAAGCCCTGGTGGATATACGCGCTGCAGGTCGCCGTGGTCATCGCCGTCTCAGAGGCCAGCTATCGCTTCATAGAGACGCCGTTCCGGCGCGGCGCGTTCGGCGCGGTGGCGCGGCGCCTTCGCGACGATCGCGACTCCATCCCCTCATGGGCCAAAAGGCACGCCGTTCCCCTGACGCTCGCCGGAGCGACCTGCCTGGTCGCGTTGGGCGGCATCGCGCTCGTCCCCCCGACATCCGCTCTCAGCGAAGAGGGCTCAGCCCTTCTCCAGGGCGGCGAACCCGCTCAAGATGGGCACGCCGATACCGCCGACATGCCCGAGGGCGCGTTCGACATAACGATGATCGGCGATTCCGTGTCGCTTCGCGCCGTGGACGCCTTCATGCGGACATTCCCCCGCGGCCACATCGACGCCGCCATGAATCGCCAGTTCACCGCCGGCATCGAGATCTACCGCGGTCTTGTGGAGCAGGGGCAGGCGGGACGCGTGGCCGTCTTCGCCCTGGGCACTAACGGCCCGTTCTCAAGCCAGGACGTCGACGAGCTGATGTCGCTCGCCGGCAAGGGGCGCATCGTCGTCTTTGTGAACAACCGAGCCGCGCGGCCCTGGTGCGAGCCGAACAACCAGGTGCTCGCCGACGCCGCGGGCCGATACGGGAACATCCGGCTCGTGGATTGGTATGGCGAGAGCGCTGACCGCGGCGAACTGTTCGATGGCGACGGAATCCATCTCTCCGACGCCGGTGCCGAGGAGTACATCGGTCTCATAGACCATCAGGTCCGCATGTTCCTCCCGCTGCACCCCGAGGATGGGGGCGACCCGCGCCTTCTCGCGGCCCAGCACGCCCTCGACGGCCTCAAGCAGGCCTGCACACCCCGGCTCGGCCCGATTGCCACCGAATGACAGGACCCCAAGGGGCCCCAGGCCAGGGACTCAAGTCCCCGGCCTGAACTTCGTTCAGGCCCGATGGCCCCTTGACGCGTGGTGGGCCCGTCGAACGGGCAGCGTCACTCCCTCTTGAACGGGCCCTCTTACTCTTTGACGCTCAGGCCGTCAAGGGCGGCCTCAGCGGCGCCGGATACCGCCAAACGGCCGTTTTTGCTGATAGAAGTGCGTAGAAATACGCGTTATCACAACCGTTCACTGAATAGTTGGCTCCCGCGCGCCTCGCGTGTCACTTGTACTGAGCACACCGACGCATAGCGGTGGCCACGGCGAGCACCACGATCCCCACGCAAACGGCGCCAACCGCGAGCGCGGGCGACGCGTCGCCCGTACCGGGCAGCACGCTGCACGAGGAACCCTTGGGGCCACTCTGGGCGTTCGAGCCGCCGTCACCCCGGTCGCTACCGTTGGCCTCGTCACCCTGGCCGCCATCGTTACCGTTGCCCTCGTCACCCTGGCCACTCTGGTCGTTGCCGCTCTCGTCACCACCGTTACCGTCGCCCTGGTTGCCGCCGCCACCTTGGTTGCCGCCCTCGCCGCCGCCGGGCTCAACCTTGACGGTAAACTCCGCCGTGCCCTTCAACACCGAAGACTCGTAGTCGTCGGCCGTCTCGTCAAGTGTGAACGTCCATCCCAAAATCACGGTATCGCCATCGTTTCCGGCAAACGAGTAGTCATCGCTAACATCCCAGGTCAACGTGCCCGTAAACGTCTCGCCGTTCACGCCCGTGGCAACGGCGGGCGCCTTCACCACGTCGAGCTTATCGCCAACGCTTACCCACTTCGGCTCAACGGCATACGAGAGCTCAGCCTTTTCAATCTCGAAAGGAAGCTCGACCGTACCCGCAAAGTTTCCCATACCCGTCACGACCGCCTTCGCCGTACCAGCATGCAGGTTCTTTTTGTAGGAAACTGCAATATCGTCCTTCGTCAAGAGACCATCGACAATCTCGAGCTGCGGCTCATGGGCAGAACCGCTGTACATCACACCCTCAATAGGTGCGAACATGCCTGCGACGATTTCACGGCGATCGACCGTCACGATCACCTGCGCGGCGCCCTCATACACATCGGCGTTGCCGGCGTAGAGTACATCGAGCACTGCCGGCGCACCCAGCGGCAACCCGGCATCGACGCTCGAAATCTCAAACGCAAAGGAGCCATCCACAGCAAGCTGGGACGTTCCCAGCACGCGATCCCCAAAGCGGAGCTCGACGGGAGCATCCGCCAGTTCAACACGCGGAGACGTAGGGGCATCGACATCGCCCTCGGCCGCAGCGGGCGCGCCCGATGCAGCGGCAGAGCCGTCATCGCCGTTCTCGGCATTCCCGCCATCGCCCTCCACATCGGAACCGCCCTCGCCGGCATCCGCCACGGGCTTGCCCGTCGCGGCAACCGCACCCTCAATCTTGATAGCATCGCCATATTCGTACGAGCCATCCTCGCGGTCGGCATCGGCAGTCACGACGGATCCGGACTGGGAAACCGTATAAGCACGCTCGCGCGGAGCGTCATCGGCAATGGCATAGTTCGCTGCATCGTCACCGGCAAGCCCCGTCACACGCGCGGTATAGGTACCGACGGTGTCAACGCGATCGCCCTCAAGCACAGCACGCACATCGTCTCCGGGAACAACGCCGTCGAGCGTCACGGCAACCTCAACGGCATCGCCCACCACTTGGGTCAAGCCCGACCACGCAAGGCCCACCACACGCGGTGCGACCGTCACATCCACAACCAGCTCGCTGGGACGGAAGAAGACCCCGCCGCACTCATGCTCGGCGATGGAAATCTTGAGCTTGTACACGCCCGCGGCGCTCGGGGCCTTTTCGAGCGGCTCGCCATCGGCGGTTTGCCACTCGACCGTCACTGCATCGCTATCGGTCCCCGCCGGAATCCGAACGAAGTCTGCAAGGTCAAGTTCAAGCCCGTCATATGCGACCTCACTCGCCAGTGGCACCAACGTGCTGTCTCCAACAGGCAGGACCTTTGCCGGGAATGCGGCGTCATCCGTAGGAACCACCGCGGTGCCCGCAGCAGGAACCAAGCCGTACACCATACCCGGGTCGTCCGCACCCGTGCTGAACGAGGCGTCCGCGTCGGCATACATGCCACCGTTTAGCCGCACCTCAACCTGAGAGCTGGACTTATCACCGGCGCCGATATACGACGTTCCCCCCGAAGCGCGCAGGTCGAACATGCCCCCGTCAATCGTTACTGCAACAGGATCTGTCGCCTGGTATCCAGCGCCCAGCGCCGCGCCGCGCTCGCCGTCGATAGCAATGACACGCCCACCCTGGACCGTGAGGCTGGCCGCACCGCGACCGTTGTAGCCCGCGCCAATCGCCGGCGAGTACACCCCGCCCTTTGCCTTGAGCTCGCCAGGGTCCTGGGCATCACTCGTGATGGTGATCGCATGCCCGCCGGTTTGCAGCGCGGCCATATTGTCTCCGCCGCGCAGCTTGTTCACGCTGCCCGCAGCAAGCTCGAGATTCATATCGCCCGAAGCGATTTCGACGGCAGGAGCGCCCTCCGTATCGCCCTCGATCTTCACGCCGTCGAGCGTGACCGACGCGACCTGTCCCGCACCAGGGTCGGACACCAGGCGCGTGGTGGTGTAACCGGGCGTGATCTTGTCGGTAGACGGGTTACCGAGCTCATCGGCCATGGAGATGCGGACGGGCTTGACCGTCTTAAGAATGACCTGGTTGTGCTTGACATCCAAGACCCAGTCGGAGCCGAACTCGAGATCCTCGCCCTCGATTACCAAATCGAGGGGCGCCCGCTCCACGCGATACCATGCCTCGGCGTCAACTTTAGCCTCGACGACGTGATAGCCCATGACGATCGGCATGCCGTAAACCATATGGTCCACGGTCGAACCCTTGGCGTACGCACCGCCCGTGATAGACACGCCATCGTGGCCGTTGCGCGTACCGAACAGACGCTTGTCCGCACCGATGATCTTGAAGCTGCCGCCCCGGACATCAATGCTTGGCGTTTTGCCGGATCCAACGTAGGCCTCTACATCCCT
This sequence comes from uncultured Collinsella sp., assembly GCA_902470815.1. Taxonomy (GTDB): domain Bacteria; phylum Actinomycetota; class Coriobacteriia; order Coriobacteriales; family Coriobacteriaceae; genus Collinsella. The sequence goes on along the minus strand of CABRHS010000003.1, from coordinate 76,445 downwards.
GCCGTAATAGGAATTGTCGTTGCCGAACTCAAAGTTGCCTCCAAGGAAGGTGATGTTCGCGCTCTCAGACGCCCCACCGCCAACCAGCACGCCGTTTCCGGAGCCCCAAGGGTAAGAGTTGTCATAACCTCCCAAAACCGTGAGGGAGCCCTCACCGTCGAAGGTCACGGGGCGACCATGGCTGAGGAACACCTCGCAGCCCTGGGCGGCGATACCATTGGATCCTTCGAGCATCACGTCGCAACCGCCCTGCTCCAGCTCAATAGAGGGCTCTTGCTTGCTTGCGATGTGAATATCACGCAAAGTCAGGTGCGCGGTCTCATCCTCGGAGGCAAGCTTGACGCGGATGCGATCGGCGGTTGGGGATCCGGCAGGATCGACGCCCTCGATCACCATGTCGTTGCTGGAAAGGATCGTAAGTTTTCCGTCAAGATAGGTGTAGTCGACATACTCCTCGGCGGGCTTGCCGTCCGGCGTTTTCACGGCAAAGGCACGCGCGTCGGGGATGACCTCAAACGGGTATTTCTCGGCGAGATCCTCGTCGCGCGTTTTGATGAGGCGCGAGCCCTTTTGCATGGGCACGTCGTACACAACGCCCGCCTCATGACCGCCCGGAACCGCATCGACATCGGCGAAATACCCGCCGGTGATGGTGACCACCGGTCCCTTGGCCCCGGGGGCAGGCCAACCGCCGATCGGGCTATCAGCGCCATAGGCAATAACATTGATGCGACCGCCCGTGATGGCGATCTCCTGCGCATCGCCCGGCCAATAGACCGGCTCCCCATCCGTTCCCGCACCGATAGCGCATGCGTTCTCGCCCCTGGCGGAAACAGTGATGGTGCCCGATGCGATGGTGATAAACTCGCCGTTCGGATGCTCGACATCGCCGCCGATCGCCGCCGCGCCGCCGCGCACCTGCGCCTCGAGGGAGCCATCGCCATTGATGATGAGCTGGTTGCTTCGATTGGCGATTGCCGCACCGCCCACGCCCGTCGCGATTTCGTTCGCACCGGAAAGCGAGATGGTGGCAGGGGAATGCATCACGATGGCAGAGCCGCCGTTGGCCTCGGTCGCAGCCGCCTCCCGAACACGCATATTGAGGTCGAGGTCGAACAGGGTCAGCTTGGCCCCGTCCTTGATGCCCTCATCGACCACGATGCGGATGCCGGACATCTGAGCGTCGGGCGCCATGGCAACGGTCATGGGCTTTCCGCTCTTGATATGGAGCTCGGCGCCTTCAAGCTCCCAATCGGTCCCCTGAACGACGCCGGAGCCGTACACGACCAACGATGAGCCCACCGATGCGCTCTGGACGATCTCGAAGGGATACTCGCCCTTCGTTGCAGGGTCGGTATTTCTAGCAACGGAGAGTGGAGGCTTCTTATTTGCATTGGGGCTATGGCCGTACACCTTGCCAACCCCCACAGGACCGAGCGTCGCATTCGCGTCGGCGTACCTGCCGCCGTTCAGGATAATCCGGTCGCCCGCCGTGTCTTTTCCGGCACCAGATCCGATAGCCGCGCCGCCATCGGAGTACGCAGCGATGTTGCCGCCGTCGATTTGGATAGTCCCACATTCGGAGCCCTTCGACCCGCCGATGCCCGCCCCGCCACCGGAGCCGCGCACCTCAAGCGAACCATCTCCATCGATCTCGATTTTGGGATTCCTCGAAATTGTTCCGTTGAGCTGCAAACCGGCAGCCTCACCCGACGCCTTCAACGTGTTGATGCCCGTCAGGGTAATTTGAGTGGTGCTCCCGCCCTTGGCAACGAGCACGGGCACGCCTGCCTCGCCCGTTGCGTCCGAGGGACGCGTGATGGTGAGGCCACTGAGCGTGACCTGGGTGTCGTTACCCGACAACACGACGCGATCGTACACCGCTTCGTGCACGCCAGGGCGCATTGAAATGGTCGCAGCTCCACCCGTCGTGGTGAGAACGCCATCCGCATACGTTTGCGAACCCGTGGCGACAAACTCGTTCATGCCCTTCTCGACCTTCCAGGGGAAGCGCTCGGAGGTCGCGGGGTCCTCGTTATGGAGCACGATATGATCCGCCACGGGCGTGAAGCCGTACACCTTGCCGATGCCGGTACGCCCCGGCTGGCCGTAATCCCCGCCGAAGCTGCCGCCCGAAATCTCAACGCGGGCATTTTTGAAGCGGCTGTTGTCGAGCCACACGCCGGTATGCTTGGTGCCGTCCGGCGTCGTCGTCGTATGACCCCACGACCCGGAGAGGTCGACGCTGCCGCCGCTGATGCTCAGCAATGGGTCGTTAAGAAAATGCAAATTGCACCACGAGCCGTCGCCAAAGGGATACGCCGGCTGGAAAGCTCCGCCGGTAAAACCGCCGTGCGCCTGCGCGACCGCATGGACCGTACCACCCGTCACAAAGATGTTATGAGCGCCGGCCTCGGCTCCGGCTCCGATAGCCGCACCGGCATTGCCGTTATCGCCCCCGTTGACAGCCTTGATCTCGCCGCCACTGATCCAAATGTTCTCGCCGCGGCCATATTGACCGCCGCCAATACCCGCAGCGTATGTTCCACCCGTCGCGGTCACCGTACCGCTATAAAAGTACAGCTGCGTACCCTGAGTTTTGGGACCGAACTTCGACTCGTCAATGCCTTCCCAGTAGGCGCCGCGTCCACCGCCGATGCCCGCCGCACCGTTACCGCCCGTTGCCACAACAGTTGGATTTGACGAGCCGTCGGACGAGCCGATGGCGATCTGCAGCGCACGGCACCCCTCGCCGCCACCGATACCGGCACCGCCATCGCCGCCCGTGGCTTCAAGCGTTCCGTTGCCGAGGATGTGCAGCCAGGGATCGGTTGAGCCGACCTCCGGCTTGGTGAGAATGTTGCTCCCTGGATTCCAATTGTGGAGCAGACTTTCCTTATAGGAGTGATACACATCCTTTTGGAAACCTGCGTAACCGCTGGGGGATACGAGCGAGCTTTTCCCCTCGAGCGTAAGGCGAATCATCGACACAGAGTCATGCAGACTATTCCTGCCACCTCGCCACTGAACGGCGGCACCGCTCAAGCTGCTCGCGTCGATATGCAGATCGCGAAACGTGATATCGACAACCTGGCCAATCCCCTGCAGCATAATGACGATGCGCTCGGTCGACGTAGTGCCCGAAACTTTGATGTGTGGATTTTGCCCAGCCGCATCTGCAGTGATGAAGAGGATTCTCTCATCCTCGCTGTAGTCCCAGCACCTATCACCTTGCGGCGATTCGACCGTCAGGCCGCCCGGCGTGGTATAGGACGCCGCATGAGCCGGTGCGGGACTGGCAGTAAGCGCAATCAATACGCCAACCAGCACGGCCATCCATCGCGCAACGACACAAGCACCTTGCGGCGCTGAGACCGCGGGGCAAGAGCTACCCCCCGCACGATAATTCTGAGCCACAAAGCCAGGGCGGTGCATCGGTTTCACGTCGGGACCTCTCGTCATGGAAGTTGCAATACAATCGCCGCAACGTTAACCCAACGCACGTACGGCCCTGAATCAAAACCACTGAACTGGTAATGAATGGTCACTTATTTGTAATGAATGGCGATTAGCTACTCGGCGCCAGACCGCGCTTCGCCTGGGCCCGCATCACGCCCAAGCAGCCAGGCACGCACCTCCGCGCGCCTGCGACGCGGAATTCCGATCTGCTCTCCGTTGACCAGCGTCATGACAAGCCCCTCGAGGCGCTCGACCGCCGCCGCGCTCACCAGATACGAGCGATGGATACGCCGGAAGCCCTCGGCGCGGAACTCGCCCTCTGCCACGCTCAGGGAGCACGGGAGCACGACGACACCATTCGGCGTATGGGCCTCGCAGGTCCTTCCCGTCGCTTTGATGTAGAGCACCTCGCCGGAGTCGATTGCATGGACGCCATCGCGGATGGCAAGCCTCACAGCACGCGGGCGCGCGTTCGGCTCAGCTCCTCGAGCGACGTCCGTCCCAGCACCCTCGCTGCCCCCACGATTCGCAATGCGCAGGATGTGGTTGACGTACTCGTACGTCTGGGAGCTTACCTGGACGGGAAACACCTCATCTTGCACAAGCTCTCCCCACTCGTTGGAGGAGTGGAGGTAAAACGTCCTCCAAGCGCTGCCCTCAAAGCGAATCAGCAGAGTGAGACGCTGGCGAACCGCCGTGAGCATGGGTTGGTCGCCCTCGGAGAACAAATCGTAGGTAGCCGTTGCCACCACAAGATCGGGCTCCCTAACTCCCTCGGCATCACCTGCGGCCGCGGCGCGCATCGACATGCCAAGCGGTTCCACCTCGAGCCGAAAGTTATTCATGTGGAAACTGGGCGTATCCGCATCGTCACCGCACGCGTTAATGAGGGCTTGGCGACCCCGAACAACATCGGGGCCCGCCCCGATAAACAGGGCGTCTTCGGTGAGAGAGCACAAAAGCGGTAGATAGTCTTTGTGGTAATACGCGTCAAGCGCAGTGCGAATGTGAGGCTCGATTTCCTCAAACCGACGCGGAAGCGCTTCCTCCAGGTCGCCAAGCCTGTCCTCGAGCATCTGCGCAATCTCATCCGCTGCATCGCGGCCTCCGATGTCAGAACGCACGGCCCACCTTCCCCTCTTCCCGTCGAGCCCCGCGCTAGTACCCGAGCGCCTGAAGGACGAACATGACCGCCGTGAGCACCGTGATGAGCACGATGGTGGCCCAGGTGAGGGCGTTCCAAAGGCGGCTGTTGCGATAGCTTCCCATGATGTGCTTGTCGCCCGCGATGAACACGAGGAACACAAGCAGGATGGGCAGGAGAACGCCGTTGATCACCTGCGCGCTCATCATGATCTGGAAGAGGTCCACGCCCGGCATGATCACGAGCGCGGCGGAGGCGACGATCACCACCGTGATTATGCCGCGGTAGACGGGCGCCTCGCTCCAGTTGCGGTCGGCTCCGCGCTCCCAGCCAAACGCCTCGCAGATGGCGGAAGACGTCACCCCGGGCAGGACGCAGGCGGCCAGGAAGCTCGCCGCGACCAATCCCGCCGCGAACAGCACGGTGGCGAACTCGCCCGCGATGGGCTCGAGGGCAAGGGCCGCGTCGGCAGCGTCGGCGACCTCGATGCCCGCGGGGTACAGGACCGCACCAGTTGTGATGATGATGAACCAGGCGATGGCGCAGGCGATCACGGAGCCGGTGGTGGTGTCGATGCGCTGCAGGACGATGTCGGACTCGTCGGCGTTCTTGTCCACCACGTTGTTCTGCGCCAGGAAGATCATCCACGGCGCGATGGTGGTGCCGATGGTGGCGACCAGCAGCGAGACATAGCTCGGCTCGGGGATCAGGCTCGGCGTGATGGTCGAGATGGCCACCTCGCCCCAGTTGGGACCGGCCAAAAACGCCGCCACCACGTACGTGACGAACACACAGCTCACGAGCAGCAGGATCTTCTCGATCCGACGGAAGCTGCCGCTCATGGTGAGCAGCCAGATGAGCATGCCCATGAGGGGAACGGAAACCGTCTTGGGGATCCCGAACAGCGCGAGGCCGCTCGCGATGCCCGCGAACTCCGAGATGGTCACGGCCGTGTTGGCGATGAGCAGGGCGATCATGGCGAGCGCCGTCTTGCGCACTCCGAACTTCTCGCGAATGAGCGAGGCAAAGCCCTTGCCCGTGACGCAGCCGCAACGAGCCGCCGTCTCCTGCACCACGATCAGCAACAGGGCCATCACGGGCAGCATCCACAAGGTCGCGTAGCCGTAGGAGGCGCCCGCGCTCGAGTAGGTGGCGATGCCGCCGGCGTCGTTGCCCGAGAGCGCGGCCAGAAGGCCGGGGCCCATCGCGCCCAGGACCGCCGCGACCGTCAGTTTCTTCTTAGTCGATTGCTCCATCGTTCGATCACCCTACAGCAACGGCATGGCGCCGAGGAACGTGTACGCAAGGGCTGCGATCAGCATCGCGGCGAAGGTGAGCGAGGTGCCCGAGACGCCCTGGTCCTTCTCGTCGCTGCGGAACAGGATGTGGAAGTAGACCACGGCGCTCGCATACGTGGCGACTATGACGGCCGCCGCGCCCTTGAAGCAATCCATGAACGCGGTGACCGCCATGGGCTCCGCCGCCGCGAACAAGGTGGTGGCCATGAGCTCGCCGCACAGGTACACAACACCGGCGAGCAGCGCGCCTATGAGCGTGGTCTTGAGGAAGAACCCCAGATAGGGCTTGGGCTCGTCGTCCCTCTCGTCATATTCCAGATAGCTGTTCTTGACAAACGAGACCATGCGCATGGAGGCGAGCAGGACCACGGGCATGATGGAGATGGGCATGAGCGCGTACAGGCCCTGGCCCGTCGCGATGCTCGCGATCTCCGCCGCAGGAAGACCGGCCATGTGCTCGGCGGGCGTCACCGCGATGGCCGCGATGGCGCAGGCGGCGATGGCCCACACCACGATCCAGTATTGGCGCTGGGCGAACCAGCTGAAGGCGTGCGTGGACTCGCCGGCGCTGCCCTCGCTCACCGAGACGCCCGCGATCTGCAGGTCCTCGGCGTGCTCCTCGGCGATGACGTCGAGCGCGTCGTCGACCGTGACGATGCCCAGGATATGACGGTTCTCATCGCAGACGGGGATGGCCACCAGGTCGTACTTGGTCATCTCGTCGGCGACCTCCTCCTGGTCCAAGTCGGGCGCGACCCAGACGACGTCGCGATAGGCCAGGTCCTTCAAGCGGTCGGTATGCTCGGCGACCACCAACGTGCGCATGGACAGAACGCCCGCGAGGGCGCCGTCGGCATCGGTGGTGTAGACGTAATAAATGCTCTCGAAGTCCTCGTCAAGCGCGCGCAGGGCATCGATGGCGTCCTGGACCGTGGAGGTGGCGGGCAGGGCCACGAACTGGTTGGTCATGATGCGGCCCGCGGTGTCCTCCTCGTACCCCAGGAGATTGCGGATGGCCTTCTCCTCCTTGACGCCCATGAGGCGCAGGAGCTTCTCGGCCTTCTCGTAGTCGAGCTCCTCGATGAGGGCGGCGGCGTCGTCGGGGTCCATGGTGGCGAGCATCGTGGACGCCTCGCGGTCGGACAGGCCCTCGAGCATCTCGGTCATGAGCTCGTCGTCGTCGAGCTCGGTGATCGCCTCCGCCGCCTGCTCGGTGTCGAGCTGCGCGAACACCTGCGTGCGCAGGCGCGGGTCGAGCTGCTCGATGATGTCGGCGATGTCGGCGGGGTGCAGCTCGGACAGCGTCTTATGCGACACGGAGAGCTTGATCTGCTTGGTGGAACGCTCCAGCAGGTCCATGTAGGACCAGGCGATGATGTCCTCGGGCAGGGGCTTGCCGAGCATCTTCGCGATCTTGACCACCACGCGCTCGCACAGCGGATGGATGGCGCGCAGAAGGCCGCGGGCGCCCACCTCCGCTCCCAGCAGTCGAAGCTGGTTCTCACCGGTCGTGGACAGCTTGATGTCGTTCACGCGCACGACCTTCATGCCCTGCGTGTCGACGATCTGCTTGTTCATGATGTCGCGGGCGAGGAGGACCTCGTCCGGTTGCAGATAGGAGAAGCGGATGTCGGTGGCGGGATACTTGAGGTACACGCCGTCCTCATCGAAACGCTCGACGTACTTGCGCCAAGAGATCATGAAGGGGGTCTTGCCGGGTCCCTGAAAGGCGAGCGCCGTCACGCGGGGGAAGACCTCGCCCGTGGCGATGCCGAGGTCGTTGACGATGCCGATCTTCTCGCCGGCGGCGTCGACGACGGGAATCCTGAGCATCTCGGAAAGGTAGTTCATAGTGCTCCTTCGTACGCATTTGCACCCCGGCAGGTGCTCAAGTGCCGCGCGGCGGCAGAAGGGCACTCGCAGGGGTCAGCGACTGTGTGGTCGGGGTTTAGCTTTCACCTCAGGCCTTTCTCGTGACCCTCTGATAAAAAAGATGCGGCCCGCCCCCACGGGGCATGGCCGCATTCACTATACCATGCGGTTTGCGCCAATATGTTTGCATCTTGTCAGCATCGGACGGGGCGACAGGGCCCTCCGCGCCCCCGCGCGACGCTCTCCCGCCGGTGGGTCACTCGCCCTCCGTCGGGAGGACAGGCAGGCAGGCTCCCTTGGGGATTCCCGTCCTACCCGTCTTTACGACGGCCTTGAGGTCGTCGTCCATGGAGATCAGCTCGGAAACCGTCACCAGCTCGTACCCGGCCTCTTTGAGGCGGTCTATGATCTGCGGCAGCGCCTCGACGGTCTGACCGGCCGTCGCCTCGTTGTCGGTGAGCAGCACGATGTCCCCATTGCCAACCGAGCCCGCAACGGTCTCCACGACCGACGCGGCGCCCTGCAGCAGCCAATCGCCCGAGTCGACGTTCCAGGTGACGACGGCGCCCATGAGGTCCATGGCATCGGCCCAGTTGCGATCGGAGAACGAACCGAACGGCGGGCGCAGGAGCGTGGGGCGCTCACCCGTCGCATTCTCCACCGCGTCGAAGCTTCGGGAGATCTGGTCCCGCAGCTCAGTGGCGGACATCTCGCCCAAGTCGACGTCGGCAAACGCGTTGGTGCCGAGCTCGTTGCCGGACTCCTCGATGGCGCGCAGGGCATCGGACGCGCCCGCGACCTTGTCGCCTTCGACGAAGAACGTGGCCTTGGCGCCCTTTTCCTCAAGGATGCGGACGATGTCCGCGGTGCGTTCGCTCGGACCCTCGTCGAACGTCAGGGCGACGTATTTCTTCCCCTTGGCGCCGGGGAGGACCGACACGCATTTGACCACGGCGTCCACGGGCTCCTCGACCACGCCCTTGTCGACGACCTCGCCCGTCTGGCGTCCGGTCCACACCTCGGACCTCCCCGCCTTGCCCCATGTCTCGACGTAGCGGACCGGGCCGGACCCCTCGACGGTCAGGGTCGGCTCTATCTCGGTGACCTGGATGTCGTGGTCCTCGTAAACATCGGCGCCGTCCTCGATGGAGAGCTCCTCGCCCCCCTCGATCTCGAGCGAAGCGGCCTTCTTGGCCGAGAGCTCCTTGCCGTCGAGGCCCACCGTGTAGGCAGACCCGGCGCCCTTCTGCAGCACCTTGTCGTTAACGGAGAGCAGGTCGCCCGGGCTCGGCTCGAGCCCTTGATCCGCGATGACGCGCTCGACATCCGAATGAATCCTGACCTTGACGGCCTGTCCGTTCAGCGTGATCTCCACACTACGGTTCACGTACCAGACGATACTCGCCACAAACAATAGGAAGGCGCAGCCCACGATGATGAGCGCATACGTCTTGCGATCGTTTCCGCCATACCCGTGGCCGGAGCGCCTCCGCCCGCCAAAACCCTGGGACCTCCTGAGGTACTGGGCCCCCTTGCGGCGCTGCTGACGGCGGCGGCCGCTCGGCAACTGATTGCCGGTGTTCTTGCGATACCGCGGCTTGTTCTGCGAGGAATAGGAGGTGGTGTAATTAGGCAATGGTTCTCCCCGTTCCGTCTATTTCTTCTTTTTACTTGGGGGCGCCCCTGCCGCCTTCTTGTACTCGCTAACAAAGGAGCTGAACATGCCCTTTGTCTTTCCGAGCTGCCTGCCCAGGGCCTTCGACCCCTTATCGAGCGCTTCGGAGCCCTTCTCGTCGATGACGGCAGCGCCCTTCTTGACCTGGACCTTAGCCTTGGCCCCCACCTCGGATGCCTTTGCGGCGGCCTTCACGCTCGCCTCCGCGGCCTTGGCGGCGGCGCCACCGGAGAACTCCAGGTCCAAGGCATCATCGCTCACGATCATGGCGCCATCGCGATAGCCCTTGAGCATGCTCGGCGGCATCTCCCGGTGACCGACCAGGGCGTTCGAGGCGCCCCCTTCGGTGAGGATGAAGGAGAGAACCTCTCCCGTGCGGCCGTTGAAGTCGACATCGGCACAATACCCAACCGACTTCCCCGTCTGCGTGCGCACGTCCATGCCCGTCCAGATCAGGCAGGAATCGAGGTCGATGCCCAGACGCTTGGCCGCGGGGGCGTCGAACGCCGCGCGGTCCTCCTTAGCCACCATCACGTCGCCGTCCACGCCGATGGCGTCGTAGGCGATGAAGCGGTCGGGCTGCTTGACCATGCCGGCGATATCCGGCAACCGCAGCATGAAACCCACTACCCGCGTTCCCTCGGGGGTGAACACCGGGTAGTGGATCTTTCCGATCTTCTTGGGGTCGCGGGGCGTCCCGTCTTTCTTGACCCGTTTGTCGGGCGCGGGAAGCTTGTACAGCTTGATGCCCGCGAAGTCACCTGCAAGCATTTTGTTACGCAGCAGAGCCGTTATGCCTGGACGGGGTCCGCGGGGGCGACAGCCTCCACGACCACATCTGCGGCGGGGGTGACGGTGCCGGCGTTCACGGCGTCATTCAGCTGCTCGCGGAGCTGATCCATGCGCTCGCGGGCGAGGTCGACCTTGGCGCGCAGCTCATCCGTGGCGGCGTCGACCGTGGGGCCGAAGTCGTCCATCGCGGCGCGAGCCTGGTCGACGCCCTGCTCGTACATGTCGCGCGCGGAATCCCAGGCATCGTTGGCCATGTCCGCCGCCATCGCGCGGGTCTCGGCACCGGAACGGGGGGCGTACAGCACGCCCAGGACCACGCCGGCCGCGGCGCCCACAGCGGCACCCGCAACAAAACTCATACCCTTGCCCATGTCTCTACTCCTTTAAAGAACGGAACGTCCGTGCTGGACCATTCGTTGGTGACTCATTATACCCACCCGGGCCCGATTACTCCTCCTCGGGGGCGCCGCGCAGGCTGCTCACAAGGCTCGTGAGGGCGGCGACGGTTCCCGGGAAGTCCGGCGGCGTCTGGTCGTTGTGCAGAAACGCCCAGTTCATCATGAACGATGCGGACGAGAGGGCGCCGATCGCGAGCGCGTCGTCGGGGCATGAGATCTCTACATCGAACAGGCGCTCGTCGCCCATGACGTTGCGCGTGCGACCCGTGGAGATGGCGCCCGCGAGCCCCGTCTCGTTCATGATCTCAACCGTGAGGTGCTCGAGCAGGTGCGCGAGCTCGGTGTGGCCCATGCAATCCTGGAACTTGGAGCCGCTGTCTCCCAGGCACATGTGGTCGGCGATGGCGGGCGCCAGGTAGTAGACGCGAGCCGTGGCCTCGACGTCCTCGGACGTCATGAGCGGCATGCCCGGATTCACGAGCACGCGCGCCGTGAGCTTCTTGGGTCCAACCGTGACCTTGAGAATGTTGAACAGATCGGCCATGGCCGCTCCTTTCCTGCCGGCTCGTCGCCCGGCTACTCGGCTTCGCTCTCGGCGCGGCGCTCCTTGGCCGCATCGCCGTCAACCAGCCTGGGCTCCTCTAGCGGGGCGATCACGCGGATCAGCGAGATGCGCTGGCCGCGCATGGACTGCACCTTGAACTTGTACCCGTCCGCCTCGAAAACCTCACCGATATCCGGCAAGGAGTCGCAAAGGTCCAAGATCCAACCGGCGATTGTCTCATACTCGTCGCTCTCCTCGATGGGCCAGCCCATCTCGATGGCGTCGTCGCAGGGAAAACGCCCGTCGACCAGCCACTCGCGCTTGGAGAGGCGCGTGAGGTACTTGTTGTCGGGGTCAAACTCGTCCTCGATCTCGCCCACGATCTCCTCGACGATGTCCTCGATGGTGATGATGCCGGCGGTTCCGCCGTACTCGTCCACCACCACGACGATCTGGTCGTGAGCGGTCTGCATCTCGGAGAGCAGGGGCAGGATGTCCTTGGTGTCGGGGATGAACGTCGCGTCGCGCATGTACTCGGACACCGGGCGGTCGGCCTCGTCCCCCATGGCGGGACCGATCAGGTCCTTGATGTGGGCGATGCCCACCACGCCGTCCTGGTCCTCGTGGAACACCGGCATGCGGGAGAAGCCGGTCTGGCGCATGAGGTTCATGACCTCGGTCACCGTCTGCACGTCCTCGGCCATGGTCACGTCCACGCGGGGCACCATGACCTCGCGCGCAGAGGCGTCGCCCAGGTCGAAGACCTCGTGGATGATGCGCTTCTCCTCATCGAGCAGCGTGTCCTGCTCGTTGATCATGTACTTGATCTCCTCCTCGGAGACGTTCTGGCGATCGTCGGCGTTCTTGATGCGCAGCAGCTTGGCAAGGCCGTCCGCCGAGGCCTGCGTGAGCCAAACAAGCGGGCGCGCGATCTTCTGGAACACGGTGAGCGGCTTTGCCACGCGCTTCGCCATGCCCTCGGCGTCGGCGAGCGCGATGCGCTTGGGGACCAGCTCGCCCACCACGATGGAGAGATAGGACACGGCCAGCGTGATGATCACGGGCGCCAAGCCGGGAGCGACCATGGTGAGCGCGTCGATGCCGAAGCTCGACAGCCACTGGGCCAACGGGTCGGACAGGTTGGTGGAGGCAACCGCCGAGGAGGCGAAACCCACGAGCGTGATGGCCACCTGGATGGTGGCGAGGAAGTTGCCGGAGTCCGCGGCAAGCTCGGCAGCGCGGGCGGCGCGGCTGTCGCCCTCCTCCGCCTCATGGTCGAGGACGGCGCGCTTGGCCGTGGTGAGGGCCATCTCGGACATGGAGAAGTAGCCGTTGACGATGGTGAGAACGAGCGTGGTGATGATACTGATGGTGATGTCCATGGGGACGGTTTCAAACCTCCTGGGTAGACCTGCGGTGGATGCGATGCGCGATTGGGGTCGGGTGCGGATGTGCAATTGGGGCCGGGTGCGGATTACACATCGCACGAAGCGTCCAGGCCGATGTGTAATTTGCACCCGACCCCAATTACACATCCGGCCCGTCACGCGACGGCGTTAGATCACGAAGAGGACCACCGCCAAGAACTGCAGGATGCTGCCGGCGAGCACCCACACGTGAAAGACCGTGTGCATGTACCGGATCTTTTTGAGAACGTAGAAGGCCGCGCCGATGGTGTAGCAGACGCCCCCGACGGCGAGCAGGATGAGAGCCGTGGGATGGAGCGCCGCGATGAGCTGGGGCAGGCGGAACACCACGAGCCATCCCATCGCCACGTACATGACGGCAGTCAGCCAATGGGGCTGGCGCTCGCGCATGAAAGCCTCGAACAGAACGCCCGAAATGGCGAGGACCCAAACGGCTATGCACAGCGGTATGCCGCCCGTGTCCGCCAAGGTAATGAGGCAGAACGGGGTGTAGGTGCCCGCGATGAGCACGTAGATGCAGCTGTGGTCGATGATGCGAAACACGCGTTTGGCAGCCGCGGGCGCGATGGCGTGATACAGCGTGGAGGCGAGGTACTCGAGGATGAGGGCGACGCCGAAGATGATGGCGCTGGCGAGCGACGCGGGATGCGCCCCGGCGATCGCCGCCTTGACGATCATCACCACGAGAGCCGCGACGGCGAGCACCGCGCCGATGCCGTGCGTGATGGAGTTCGCGATCTCCTCGCCGATCGTGTACTGAGGCGGGATATGGCGCTTGACCGCTCGCGCCGCCGCCTTGACGGGGGCGCCGACCGTCGCCATGGCGCCCTTGGCGCCCGATCCGGCAGCTTGAAGCAAGCGCTGCGCCCGCGTTGCCGCGTCGGCGCGCGCTATGGGAACAGGGGCGGCCGCGACATCGGGTCGCGGCAAAGGACTGTCACTCGCGTCAGGCATGTGGTCTGATCGGCCTCCCAAAATAGGTGTACGGCTCAGAACTATACCAGAAGGGGCGGGGCGCACGTGATTTCCCTATATGAACAGGGGAATCGCACGATTCGCGTGCGATCCCCTGCCAAGGACGGGCCCTACTTGACCTCGATCAGCTCGTAATCGCTCGTGCCGAGCCCTATCTTGACCCCGTGCTCGATCATGGAGCGCCAGTTGGTGTCGGGATGGGTCATGTTGAAGTGGTCGTGCGCGCAATGCTCAGGCACGCCGCCCGCCGCCTCCAGCTTGTCACGCATCTCGGTGAGCTCGGTGTTGGGCATGGCGGGCATCCTGAGCGCCGCATCGATGCAGGCCTGGTCGATCGCCACCGGGTCGAAGCTCGCGAACATGCCGATATCCGGCACGATGGGCGTATCGTTCTCGGCATGGCAGTCGCAGTTCGGGCTCACGTCGATTGCCAGCGAGATGTGGAAGTGCGGGCGGTCCTGCACGATAGCCTGGGTGTACTCGGCGATCTTGTAATTGAGCACATCGGCCGCGGTGTCGTAGTCGGGCTCGATGGCATCCTGGTTGCACGCGCCTATGCAACGACCGCAACCCACGCAGCGGCCGTGGTCGATGCGCGCCACGGCGGTCTCGACCGTCTTGCCGTTCTTGAGGGTGCGCTCGCGGACGGAGGGGAAGCCCACGGCGCCATGCGCGCAGATGCGCTCGCAGGCATGGCAGCCTATGCACAGGTCGGACGTCACGCTCGGCTTGCCCGCCGCGTGCTGCTCCATCTTGCCGGCGCGACTGCCGCCGCCCATGCCGAGGTTCTTCATGCAGCCGCCGAAACCGGCCTGCTCATGCCCCTTGAAATGCGTGAGCGAGATCACGATGTCGGCATCCATGAGGGCGTGGCCGATCTTTGCCTCGCGCACGTACTCGCCGTTCTTGACCGGGACGAGAGTCTCGTCGGTGCCCTTGAGGCCGTCGGCGATGATCACCTGGCAGCCGGTGGCATACGGCGTGAACCCGTTCTGGTAGGCGCAGTCGATGTGCTCGAGCGCGTTTTTGCGGCTCCCCACGTACAGGGTGTTGCAGTCGGTGAGGAAGGGCTTGCCTCCCAGCTCCTTGACCACGTCCGCGACGGCGCGGGCGTAATTGGGGCGCAGGAAGGACAGGTTGCCCAGTTCGCCGAAATGGATCTTGATGGCGACGAACTTGTTGTCGAAGTCGATCTGATCGATACCGGCGCGGCGGATGAGGCGCTTGAGCTTGTCGAGCTGGCTCTCGCGACCGTGCGTGCGCAGATTGGTGTAGTACACCTTCGCGGGTGCGGCGGAAGACTGAACGGGGGTGCTCTCGGTCATCATGGGACCCTCTCTCACGGTGTTGCAGACGCTGATGTGATTGTACGACCCTATCCGGCCGCGCGGCGCGCGTTTGCGCCGAGGGCTCCCTACTTTCCCTGCAGGACCTCGCGCGCGATGGCGAGGTCGCTCTTGACCTCGGGGTATTCGTCCCCACGGTGCTGGCGGGTCTCATCGCCCTTGGCGAGCAGGAGCACCACGGAGCGCTCGCAATCGGCCAGCGCCCGGTTGAGGACCTCCGCGACCGCCATCTCGCGGTCGACGATCACCTCGTGCGAAACGCCCTCCGGCGTGTTCGCGACGAGCTCGGCGCAGATGTCCTCCACGGAGTCGTGCGCCGGGTCCTCCTCGGTGTACACGATATGATCGGCATAGGCGCCGGCGACGCGCGGCAACGCCTCGCGGCGCTCATGCGCCTTGCCGCCGGGCGCGCCGAACAGGGCGATCACGCGACGGTCGGGGTACTCGGCCTTGACCGATTTGAAGAGCGTCTCGAAGGAGAGCTCGTTGTGGGCGTAGTCCACGATGGCCAGCACGTGCCCGTCGGACGACGACATGAGCTCCATGCGGCCGGGCACGCGAATCTTGGCGAGGCCGGACCGAATCGCATCGTACCCCACGCCCAATAGACGCGCCATGGCCACGGCGGCCAACGCGTTGTCCACGTTGAAGAGCCCCGGCATGCCCAACTCGACGCGCTCCTCGCACGCGATGTCACCCGCGGCGGTGCGCTCGCGCACGGTGAACGACAACCCGCCCGTGGCGAGCTGGGCAACGTCGGAGGCGGTGAACAGCGGATCGATCGGCAACGCGTCCTCGCCGATCCCGCGGGACTCGACCGCGAATGTCGCGACGCACGGGGCGGCCTTGGCGGCGTCCAGCACCCGTTCCACATGGTCGGTCCGCAAGTTCACCACGGCAACCTCGCACTGGTTGAAGATGCGCAGCTTGGAGGCGAAGTAGTCCTCGAAATCCGGGTGCTCGACGCCCGAGATGTGGTCGCGCCCGATGTTCAGGAAGCAGCCGAGCTCGAACGGCAGGCCCAGCACGCGGTCGTACTTGAGGCCCTGGCTCGACACCTCCATCACCATGGCGTCGCGCCCCGCGTCGACGGTATTGCGGAGATGGCGCCACACGTCGGGCGCCTCGGGCGTGGTGTTATGGCTCTCGTAGCGCACCACGCCGTCGTCGGTGTCGATCGACCCCAAGATGGAGGGCTCTCGGCCCGCGGCCGTCAGGATCGACCGCAACATGTACGCGACGGTGGATTTGCCCTTGGTGCCCGTGATTCCCACCACGTGCAGGCCGTCCTCCGGATGGCCGTAGACCACCGGGGCCACGACCGCCATGGCGCGGCGCACATCGGATACCACGAGCGCCGGGGTGACGGCGGCGACCGACACCAGGCCGGAGGGGACGCTCAGCTGCTCCCCCACGCCCTCGCACATATAGGCGGCGGCCCCGGCGCGCACGGCGCCGGCAAGAAACGCAGGCGTGAAGCCGGCGCCCTTGCACACGAACAGGTTGCCCGCGGACACCTCGCGCGAGTCGATCGCCATGCCCTCGATCCGGCACCCGGCATCGCCCAGCACGCGCGCGGAGACACCGGCCGCCGCCAGCACGTCGATCAGCTCGGAAAGCGTGCAGGTCTTCTTGTCATCGGGCATATGGCCCTCCCATGGAAAAGGCGGGCAGGGCGCAAGCACCCCGCCCGCAGTGGATTTCGAACCTCGCGCGAGCGCCCTACGCCGCGGCCGGCGCCTTCTCGTCGATGAAGTAGCGCTTGTACCAAATGAGGAACGTGAGCACCGCGTAGATCTTGGTCTGGTTGGAGGCGCGGCCCTCGAAATGGTCGTCGAGCAGCTGCATGATTTTGTCCGTCTCGAAGAACTCGGCCGCCCACGGAGCGGTGAAGTAATCCTTGACGTAGTCGTAATACTTCTGCTCGCGCAGCCAGAATTTGAGCGGGACCGGGAAGCCCACCTTGGGGCGCGTGGCCCACTCGTCCGGCAGGATGCGGTTGGCGGCATGGCGGAGCACCTGCTTGTTGCCGTTCTCGTTCACACGGTACTTGACCGGAATGTGCTGGGCGAACTCCATGACCTTCTTGTCCAGGAAGGGCACGCGAAGCTCGAGGGAGTGCGCCATCGACATCTTGTCGGCCTTGAGCAGGATGTCGCTCGGCAGCCACATGTTCATGTCGAGGAACTGACGGCGGGAGACGTCGCAAAAATCCTTGCCGCGCTCGTAGATGGGCGCGCACAGCTCGAAGGCGTCGGGGCCGCCCGCGTACTCGGGCTTGACGATCTGGTCGATCTCGTCGCTGCGATAGATGAACGCCTGGCCGGTGAACCATTTCTCGGGCATCTCGGCGCCCTTGAGCAGGAAGTTCCTGCCCTTGAAGTACGGCTTGCCAGCAACGAAGCTGCCGAGCGCGCGGCGAATCGGCCGGGGGACCAGGCGCTTGTAGCGCGCCACGGACGGGACGTCCTCGTAATACGGGTAGCCCGCGAACAACTCGTCAGCGCCCTCGCCGGACAGCACCACCGTGACGTGCTCGGAGGCGAGCTGCGCCAGGAAGTAGATGGGCACCGTGGAGAGATTGCTCTCGGGCTCATCGGTGTGGTACTGAATGGTGGGCAGGATGTCGAAGAACTCGTCCGCATTGATCATCTTGCGGTAATTCTTCACGCCGATGCGCTCGGACAGGTCGGCGGCGTAATTGGTCTCGTTGTAGTTCTCGTAGTCAAAGCCCACGGAGAAGGTCTCATCGGGCATGAGGCACGCGGCGATGTAACTGGAATCCACACCGCCGGAGAGGTAGGAGCCCACCTTGACGTCGGCGATGCGATGGGCCGCCACGCTCTCGTGGACCACGCGATCGCACTCCTCGACGTACTGGTCGAAGGTCTTGGAATCGTCATCGGAGAAGTCGGCATCCCAGTAGCGGCGCACCGACATCTCGCCGCTCGCGAGGTCGTAGGTGAAGCAATGCGCGGCGGGCAGCTTGTACACGCCCGCGAAGAAGGTCTCCTCGGTGGCGGGGAACTGCATGGTGAGGTACGGGCGGAGGGCCTTCTTGTTCACGGCCTTCTCAAAGCCCGGGTGCTCCAGGAAACTCTTGATCTCGCTGCCGAACATCAGGTCGCCCGCGGCCGTCTGGCAGTAATAAAACGGTTTGATGCCGAAGATGTCGCGCGCGCCGAACAGCTTGCCGGCCTTTGCATCGTGGATCACGAAGGCGTACATGCCGCGCAGCCGGTCGACGAGCCCCTCGCCCCACTCCTCGTAGCCATGCACCAGCACCTCGGTGTCGGCATGGCAGTGGAACGTGTGCCCCGCGGCCTCGAGCTGGGCGCGAAGCTCCTGGAAGTTGTAGATCTCGCCGTTGAACACGATGAAGACGGAGCCGTCCTCGTTGCCCATGGGCTGGGCGCCGGCCTCGGTGAGGTCGAGGATGGACAGGCGGCGGAAGCCCAGGGCCACCCCGCCGTCGATATGCATGCCGCCCATGTCGGGGCCGCGGTGGATGATGCGGTCCATCATCGCGGTGAGAACGGCCTCATCGTTCCCGACATGCCCGGTAAAACCTACGAATCCGCACATGGGCAAACCTTTCCTGCAAAGTCACGTATGCGGGAATTGTATACCGAAGGTCCCCCCGCCGCCCGCCCTTCAATAAAACAGCGTGGCGAGACCGGTTGCGCGGGGGCGACGCGGCGCGCTCGCGCAAGACCCGATGCCACGTCGCACCATGGGACCCCCCGCAGCAAAAACTCGCCCGGACCCCGCATGAGGGCGGGATCCGGGCGGGACGCGATCTTGTGCGCGGGGCGTGCGGCCGGAGGCCTGCGCGCAGCCGCTTACGCGCGGGCGGCCTCGATCATCTTGCGGACCGTGCCCTGCAGCTCGGCGAGGTTCTCCTCGCTGGGGATCCACTGCTGGGCCACCACCGGCACGGGGAGCTGGAACTTGGCGTTCTCGAGCTCGGCGTACACCTGCTTGGGGCCGAGCGGCGCCCAGCCGTAGGAACCGAACGCCAGGCCGATGCGCTGCTCGTTCTTGGGGGAGAGGCCGCGCATGTAGGTGAGGAAGCTCGCCACGGTGGGCAGCATGTTGGAGTTGAGCGTGGGGGAGCCCACGGCAACGTAGCGCGCATCGCACATATAGAGCATGATGTCGGAGATGTGCGTGTTCTTGACGTCGATGAGCTGGGCGGAAATGCCCTCGGCAATGAACGCGTCGCAGATCTCGCGCGCCATTGCCTCAGTGGAGTGCCACATGGAGTCGAACACCACCACGGCCTTCTCCTGCGTCTGATACGTGGTCCAGGACTCGTACTTCTCCAGGATCTCGTCGATGTGGGAGCGCCAGATGCAGCCGTGGCTCGGGGCGATCATCTTGAGCTCCAGGCCCTTGACCGCCTCGAGGGCCTTGTGGGCCTGCATGCCATAGGGCCACACGATGTTCGCGTAATACTTCTTGGCCTGCTTGAACAGCTCACACAGGTCGTTCTCGTCGTCAAAGCGCTTGGTGGTCGCGAAGTGCTGGCCAAAGGCGTCGTTGGAGAACAGGATCTGGTCCACGTCGGAGTAGGTGACCATGTTGTCGGGCCAATGCACCATGGGCGTGGTCGTGAACGTGAGCGTGCGCTCGCCGATGCACAGGGTGTCACCGCTCTTGACGGGCGTGGCCTCGATGCCGAAGTGGGCGCGGACCTCGTTCACGCCGGCGCCGGCGGAGGCGTAAATCTGCGCATTGGGGGCGATCTTGTGGATCACGGGCAGGGAGCCGGAGTGGTCCATCTCCACATGGTTGGTGATGACCACGTCGATCTTGGCGGGGTCGACCACCTGCGAGATGCGCTGCACGAGCTCATCGGAGAACGTGGCCTTGCACGTGTCGATGAGGGTGACCTTCTCATCCATGATGAGGTAGGCGTTATACGTGATACCGCGTTCGGTGGTGTAGCCGTGGAACAGGCGCTCGTTCCAGTCGATGCCGCCGACCCACCAAACCTTGGGGGAAATCTCAATCGCGTTCAGCATGTCAGGTCCCTTTCTCCCATGCCTGAAGCCGATTACTCGCACAGCATGATAGCACGCTGAAATGACAAAAAAGCCCGCTCCAAACCGCCGTGGGGGCGAGCTTGCCCACCATTGCGATGTGGAGCGGGCGAGGTGCGCACGGCGCGGGATCCGCTACCGAGCGTCCTGGCGGCCCTTCTTGGGTTTGACCCCCCGCGGCTTGTTGATGAGCGCCTCGGGACCGTGCTCGCGGTACTGGCGGCACCACGTCTTCACCGAGGACTCGCTGGGGATTCCGTGCTTGATCATGACCTCGCGGACGGTCATCCCGTTCTCCAGGCGGTCCTTCACGGCCGAGAGCTTGAGCTCATAGGGGTACACGCGATGGCGCGAGCCGGCGTTCAGCACCGCCGAGCGGCCGCCGACCGCATACGCGCGCGCCCACTGGCGGGCGGTCGCGTCGGGGATCCCGAGCTTGGATGCGAGGGCGCGATGACCGGCGCCCTCTGACAGCGCGGTCACGGCCTGACGACGCACCTTGGCGCTATAGACCCGTCCTGTTTTCTGATCAGCCACGACATTCACCTCTCGACTCGCTCGTTCCCACATTGCGGGTATGTCTCGCTGGATTGTGAGCAAGTATAGCCGCTTGCTCAATTTTTCCCACCTGAAACACAGGTATATTGAAAAGCGCACATAGGTAGCACAGATGTGAGTTTATGGACAAATGTTACTCCCAGGTGGACAATCACCCGCCACCGCGCCGATCGGGCCTCGATCTAACGCCGCCCTACGCCGAGCAGGATTCGCATTCCTCGACTTCGAGTGATTTGCTCCTCACGTAGTAAATTGTTTTGACCCCCTGACGCCACGCCTCGACATACAAGTCGAGGACCTGACGCAGCGTGTAGTCATTCGTTATGTACAGGTTCATGGACTGCGCCTGGTCTATGTGGCGTTGGCGGACGCCGGCGGCGCGCACGCTCCAGCGCTGGTCCAGGTAGTGTGCCGGCTTGTAGTACCAAAACGTCCGCGGCGACAGGTCCGGGGCAACTCGGGGCAGCATGGAGCCCTTCTTCTCCTCGAGGAAGAACTTGCGCATGATGGGGTCGATGCCCGGCGTCGTACCCGAGAGGATGGATGTCGAGCTGGTGGGCGCGATCGCGAGCAGGTAGGCGTTGCGCACGCCGTGCTTGCCCACGCGCTCGGCCAGACCCCGCCAGCGCTCGGCCCCCAGGGCCGTGCCGTCACCCAGATATCCGCGCTTCTCGAAGTACGCGCCGCTCTGCCAGTCGCTCCCCTCGAACGCCCCGTTAGCGCCGCGCTCCTCCGCCAGGTGCTCGCTCGCCGCGATGGCGTGGTAGTTGATGCGTTCGAACACCTCGTCAACAAAGCGCAGGTGGTCCTCGCTCTCCCAGCTCAAGCCGCGGCGAGCGAGCATGTGATGATAGCCGGAGACGCCCAGGCCGATGGAGCGGTACCGATGATTGGTGATCCGAGCGTACGGCAACGCGTAGAAATTGAGGTCGATCACGTTGTCGAGCGCGCGCACGGCCGTCTCGATCACGCGACCCATGGCGGCGTCGTCCTCTACGGGCAGGCGCCCCAGCGAGAGGCTCGCCAGGTTGCACACCACGAAATCGCCGGGGCGCGTGGTGGTGACCACCACCGTGTCGCCGTCCTCGGTCTTTACCTCGCGCGAGACCTCGCGGATCTCGCTCGTGTTCTGCGCGATCTCGGTGCACAGGTTGGAGCAGTAGATGATTCCCTCGTGGCCGTTGGGGTTGGCGCGGTTCACCGTATCGCGCATGAACGCGAACGGCGTGCCCGTCTCCACGGCGCTCTTGAGAATCAGGCGCACCAGGTCCTTGATGAGGATCGAGCGCTTGGGGATGCGCGGGTCAGCCACGCAATCACGGTAACGGCGCTCCCACTCCTCGCCATAGGAGTCCTCCAGCGCATAGCCCTTCACGGTGAGGATGTCGTGCGGGCACATGAGGTGCCACTGCTGGTCCAGGCTCTCCTCGGCCATGCGCCAGAACAGATCGGGGTAGCACACGGCGGGAAAGACGTCATGCGCCTTCATGCGGTCGTCGCCGTTGTTGGTGCGCAGGTTGAGGAACTCGGGCAGGTCGCGGTGCCATGCGTCCAGGTAAACGGCCACGGCGCCCTGACGCATGCCAAGCTGGTCAACGGCCACGGCCGTGTCGTTGATCACGCGGATCCAGCGGATCACACCGCCGGCCACGCCCTCAAAGCCGCGGATACTGCCGCCGGTGGCGCGCACCTTGCCCAGGTACATGCCCATGCCGCCGCCGTATTTGCTCACCTGCGCGAAGTTGTCGATGCTTCGGTAGATGCCCACCAGACTGTCGGGCACCGTGTCTATGAAGCAGCTGGAGAGCTGATGGTCGGGCTTGCGGGCGTTGCTCATGGTGGGCGTGGCCATGGTGACCTCGAGCTTGCTCAGCATGTCATAGAAGCGCCCGACCCAGACGAGGCGCTGCGAGGGCTCCTCGTTCATGGCCAGGTGCAGGGCTATGCCCAGGAACATCTCCTGCGGGCTCTCGAGCGGCGTGTGGTCGTGGCCGTGGATCACGTAGCGCCGGATGAGCAGGTCCAGGCCGGCGTAGGCGAACAGCTCGTCGCGCGAGGGGTCCATGAGCTCGGCCGCCCGCGCCAGCTCGTCCGTGGAGTAGGCCGCCAAGATGTAGGGCCCATAGAGCCCCTCATTGGTGAGGTGGTGCACCAGCTCGGGGAACGTGGTTATGCCCAGGGCCGCGCGGGTGGCCGCGAGGTCCCGCGAGAACGCGAAGCCGCGCAGACGCGCGGCGATGAACTCCCAGCGCGGGGCCTCTTGGCTGGTGAGCTCGATCGCGGCGCGCACGAGGGCCTCCAGGCGGGCGCGCTCGTCCTGTCCCGCACCCGTGAAGGCGTGGAATCGCGCGGCGAGCACGCCCAGGTCGTACGCGTCGTCGGCGAAGTCGCGTTGGATGCGGGCCAAGACGGGCTCGATCCCCTCCACCGCCACGGCGCGGGCAAGGCCCAGGCGCGCCTCGCGCCTCTCGGCGCGGTGATGGCGATACAGGATGTAGCTCTTGGCCACCTCGAAGTGCCCGCGCTCCATGAGGGCGCGCTCCACCAGGTCCTGGATGTCCTCCACGCTTTGGGTGGATGACGCCGCCATGGACCTCTCGACCGTCTGCAGCAGGGCGGCGAGCTCATCCTCCCCCACATGCCCGTCCCCGGTCTCGCGCCCGGCCGCCGGCGCGGCGGCGTCGGCCCGCACGTCGGCGAACGCGCGGCGCATGGCCTCGACGATCTTGCGGGCCTCGTACGGCTCCGTCCTGCCGTCGCGCTTCCGTATGACGCGCGCGGCGCCCCGCTCGCAAACGGAGGGCGTGTCCCCTACGTGTTCCATTGCATCCCCTTGCCATCGATCGACAGACCACCATATATAGATAGGTTGCCTGAGGTGTAGTCAATATATCGTGTTTGTAAGCATAGCCTAACTGTATCTGTTTTTGTATCGTATACTAAAAGCCCAAAGGGCGGCGCCCGCGCGCCGCGCCATCGCCTTGGCCCGGCGCGCGGGGCGGGCGGTGCCCCGTCCACCAGAAAGGAGCGCCCATGACCATCACGGAGCGCCAAGTCCTCACCAAGAAGCCGTTGTTCAACCCCGACGGCGATATCGACGTGCGCGACCGCCGCATGATCGGCGGCAACACCACCAACCTCAACGACTTCAACAACATGAAGTACCCCTGGGTGTCCAGCTGGTACCGCCAGGCCATGAACAACTTCTGGATCCCCGAGGAGATCAACCTCACCCAGGACGTCAAGGACTACCCGCGCCTCACCCCCGCCGAGCGCGGCGCGTACGACAAGATCCTCTCGTTCCTGGTGTTCCTCGACTCCCTGCAGTCCGCCAACCTGCCCAACATCGCCGAATACATCACCGCCAACGAGGTGAACCTCTGCCTATCCATCCAGGCGTTCCAGGAGAGCGTGCACTCACAGAGTTACTCCTACATGCTCGACACGATCTGCGACCCGGCCAAACGCAACGAGATCCTCTACCAGTGGAAGACCGACGAGCACCTGCTCGCGCGCAACACCTTTATCGGCGACCTGTACAACGAGTTCCAAAAGCATCGCGACGCCCGCACGTTCCTGCGCGTCCTCATGGCGAACTACATCCTGGAGGGCGTGTACTTCTACTCCGGCTTCATGTTCTTCTACAACCTGGCGCGCATGGGCAAGATGCCCGGCAGCGCGCAGGAGATCCGCTACATCAACCGCGACGAGAACACGCATCTGTGGCTGTTCCGCAGCATCATCCTCGAATTGCAAAAAGAGGAGCCGCAGCTGTTCGGAAACGAGAACGTGGCCATGCTGCGCGAGATGCTCGAGGAGGGCGTGCGACAGGAGATCGCCTGGGGCCGTTATGTACTGGGCGACGACATCCCCGGCCTGACGGGCGACATGATCGAGGGCTACATCAGGTACCTGGGCAACCTGCGCTGGAGCTCCCTAGGCTTCGGACAACTCTACAAGGGCTATCGCTCCGAGCCCGAGGACATGGCCTGGGTGAGCCAGTACTCCAACGCCAACATGGTGAAGACCGACTTCTTCGAGGCCAAGAGCACCGCGTACGCCAAAAGCACCGCGCTGGTGGACGACCTGTAGGGATGGAATCGGAAAGCAAAGCGGCCGCTGGGCGCAAAGCGGCCGCCGGTCCCCGGGCGCAAAGCGGGCCCTGGATACAAAATGGGCGCCGGCAGTGCCATAGAGGCTGTGAACGATTTCGATGGCAACATTCGAGCTTATGAACTAACCGTTCATAAGCTCATGTTTTTCCGCACATCTACCTGCGGAAATGATGCGGGTTTTTCTCACCCACAGACCGAATCGTTCATAAGTTCCAATCGTTCATAAGCTCCGTTTTTGCACGGCGCCCCCGCCAGCCTCAGCGGCCGCCATGCACGCGCCCCGCCGCACACAGACCCCGGCGGGATCGGATACAGCCATGTGCGCGCAACGACGCCTTTCCCGGAGCGCCTGTCGCAATCGCGAAGGACCAGGACGTCGATGGGCTCGACCTCCGACTCCGGAACTCCGCGCGCGGTGAGAAGCCGCCGCACCCAATCGACCTTTCTCGTCCGAGATCAGCTATCGGTCGGAAAACGGGCAGACCCGGGAAAACCATGCCTCACGGACAGACGCTACAGCCTTGGACAAAATGGAGGATATGAACGAACTGTTCATATCCTCCAAAACTGCCAGCTCAATCGTTCATATGTTGCCACCCGCCGGCAAGGCGGTCAAAACGACGCTAAAGCTCCTCGGTGTCCCGGGAATCAGTCGCCTCGTCACGCGAACCGATGTGGATCGCGGCAGCGAGGGCGCTGAGGCCCATCAGGGCAGCCGTAGCGAAACTGTTGGGATCGCCGGTCTGGGGAAGCTTGCCTGCGGAAGGCTTGCTGGAGCCAGTGCCCACACCGGAGCCGTTGCCACCACCCGATCCGCTACCATTGCCGGATCCGTTGCCGCCTGCGCTGCCACCGTTGCTGCCGTTTCCGCCGTTACCGCTCCCCGAGCCGTTGCCGGAGCCGTCGCCACCGGTGGAGCCGCCGGCGGGCTTCCAATCGGGGTCGACCACCGTGGCCGCCACCGTGGACACGCGGTCGCCGAGCTGGTTCTCGTCGTGCGTGAGCGAATACAGCGCGCCATGGGCAAGCTCGGCAAGTGTCGGTATGTTGGGGATCATATTGCCCGGAGCATCGCCCGCCTGGTCGAACACCGCCCCCAAGTCCTTATATTGCTTTAGCAAGCCCTCGACGATGAGGTTGGGGGTTTCTTTCTGCAACAACACCAGAAGGTCAATCTTGATTCGAGACAGCAGCGCCTTGATCTTGCCCAAAACGGCCTGATCGTTGATGGCCGCTCGCAAGAAACTGGTAAGCGAGCCATCTGCGACGGGGTTGCCCTGGGGATCGTCACCGGTGAGCTTGATCTGAGCGGTCGCAACCTCCACCCACTCCGGGCACGTCTCATCGCCGTGCAGGTGGTCGCCGTATGCGAACTTGATCAAATCGAAGAGGCTGTGGGCGTCGCCGGAAACCTTCTGAATGACCAGCGTCTCAACCAGAGTGCGGAGCAAATCGAGCACCTGCTCCTTGCCATCGCCGGCAAGCATGTTGTCCAGCTCCGCGTAGACCGGCTTTAAGAACTCCGCCAGCGAGTTGGCGTCGATGTAGTACGAGAAGTCAAGCAGACCCCTGGGCTCCTTCTCAAGAGCGCTCTGAAGGGCGAGCATGGTCTCGGGCTCAATATCGAGAACCAGGGGCTCCTCGCCGGCCTTGGGCGACATGTTCTGCATCACGATGCGCTGGCTCTGAGGGTTCGCCCAAATACCCACGGCAACGAGTTTGGGAATCTCGATCCTGATGGCCTCGTCGGCGCTCTGCGGCAGCATGGAGTGCAGCAGGGAGAACAATGCCGGATCGAGAGACTCGACGGTGCCGTCGCCAACCTCCACGCCCTCGAGCAAGCTCGCCAGCAAGGGCTTCACGCCGCCATTGACCGCGGCCTGATCGAGCATGGGCGACACCAGGGCGTCGGCAATCATGGTCTTGACCACGTCGACCGTGAGCAGGCGCTCATGACCGTACTCCTCGATGCTGGGAATGCGGGTCACGGAGCCGTTGTCAAAGTCGGTGTACTCGACGGAACCAAGCGGGTGGCTCTCGAGCGCGAGCGTGGCATGCACGTTGGCCGTGCCCTTCTCGCGCTCCCAACCGAGCGTCGCAAAGCGGATGTCGCTCGGATAGGTGACAGTCGCGCAAGTCTCGATATCGTAGAGGGTGTTACCCGCCTCGGTGGTGACGCTCGCGACGTCGTTGGCGTGCATGTGACCGGTGAACACCGCGGAGACGCCGGCATCGGCGTAGCGGCGCTGGCACTCCTCGTAATTGTCGACCAGATACTCACCCATGAGCGTCGGCTCCATGGAGAAGTGCGGGACCACGCCATGGTGCTGGGTCACGAACACGATGTCACCGGCGGCGCGGGCCTGCTTTGCCTGGCCCGCGATCCACTGCAAAAGCTTCTCGCCCACCACACCGGACGTGACGTGCTCGTCCACATCCAAGCCGTTCTGGTCGGTGGAGTACTTGCAGGAGTCGACGGCGATGAGCGTCACGCCCTTGACGGGGCGGAGCACGTAGGAGAGGCTGCCGCCCTTGGAGCCGCCCTGGTCGAACATGGCGATGGCGTCGTCATAGCCGCAGTCGGCGTACAGCTCCTTGAACGCGAGCGGATCGACCAGATCGGTGTGCAGGGCCTGGCCGCTGGAGAAGTCGCGGCCGTTCAGATCATTGTTGATGTCGTGGTTGCCGTTGATGACGGCGAATTGGGTCTCCTTGCCCACGGCCTTGAGCTGCTTTTTGGCATCGGAGAGCATCGCGTGAATGTCCTGATGGCAGGCGAGCTCACCGTCCTTGGTGAGGTCGCCGGAAAGGATCACCAGGTCGGGTTGGTAGGCCACGATATCGGACATGGCCTTCTTGATGATGTCGCCGGACTCGCGGAACATCTTGCGGTCGGAGTGCTCGGCGATCGTGAAGTCCGCGCAGTCCGAGTACAGGCGCCTGGAGAAGAAATGCGTGTCGGAAAGATGGGCAATTTTGATCTGGTTCGGGTACTCCGTGACCACGGGCGCCAATGCGGGCTCGGCGGCATAGACGGCCTCGGGCGTGTGCGTGGCGGCTGCGGTCACGCCCGCGCCGGCTATCGAAAGGGTCACGAACCCGCGGCGGGAGATTCCGGCGCGCTCGATGCTGTGGGAATGCGGCATGCTGCTCCATCCATTCGTATACATATGCCCCATCAATGTTGGGGCGCGCGCATTAGGGGGCAGCAACGGCCGCGTCAACCTCGCGGGCAATCGTGTAAGGAGCGGAACAGCAGGACGACGAATGAACACCCCCGCATGTAAAAACCCGGTATGCCTTTCGACATACCGGGCCTTACAAATCAAAGCGCGTGCGCACCAGCCATTACAAGGCGGGCGATGCGCGCCCTGCAGAAAAGAACGAGCGCCTACCTTCCCTGCGCGCGGTTGTGCTCGTAGATCTCCACGAGCTTTTGCTGCACGTCATAGGGCACCTGCTCGTAGCCGGCGGGCTCCATGGTGAAATCGCCGGTGCCGCGCGTAAGCGACCGCAGGCGCGTGGCGTAGTCGACGAGCTCGGCGTAGGGCACCGTGGCGGTCACGACGGTTTCGCCGCGGTCATTGGTGTCCATGCCGGTCACGCGACCGCGGCTGGCGGACACGTCGCCCATCACCGCGCCTGCGTAGCTCTCGGGAATCGTCACCGTGATGTCCTCCATGGGCTCGAGCACCACGGGGTCGGCGTCCTCGCACGCCTTCTTGAGGCCGATGCGCGCCGCCGTGCGGAACGCCATCTCGTTGGAGTCGACCGGATGGTAAGAGCCGTCGTAGCAGGCCACGCGGATGCCCGTGAGCGGGTAGCCCGCGATCACGCCGTCCTTCATGGTCTCCTGCACGCCCTTGTCGACCGCGGGGATGAGCGAGCGCGGGATGCGGCCACCCACGACCTCGTCGACGAACTCGTACTCGGCGCCGTCGAGTAGCGGCTCCACGCGCAGGTAGCAGTCACCGAACTGGCCGGCGCCGCCGGTCTGCTTCTTGTGGCGGCCCTGGGCGGAGGCCACGCGGCGGATGGTCTCGCGATACGGGATGCGCAGGGGCACGATGTGCGCGGCCACCTTGGTACGGTCCTCAAGACGGTTGAGCAGCACGCTCACCTGGGCCTCACCCACTGCGGAGATGATGGTCTGGGCCGTCTCCTCGTCGCGGTCGATGCTCATGGTGGGATCGGCCTCGCAAGCCTTCTCGATGAAGGTGAACAGCTTGTCCTCATCGGAGCGGTTCTCGGCCTCGATGGCGATGCGGTACTGGGAGTTGGGGAACTTGAACGCCGCGGCCTCCACCTTGCCGGTGACCGAGAGGGTGTCGCCCGTCTCGGCGCCCATCTTGGGAACCACGATGATGTCGCCCGCGTAGGCATGGCCCACCTCGGTCATCTCGCGGCCGCACATCACGTACAGGTGCGTGAGACGTTCGCCCTTGCGTGTGCGGGCGTTCACCAGCTCCATGCCCGGCTCGATGGTGCCGGTGAGCACCTTGAGGAAGGAGAGGCGGCCCTGCTGCGGGTCGTTCAACGTCTTGAAGTCGAAGACCACGGGGCGCTCGTCCTCCGAGGAGATCTTGAGGGTGTCGCCGTCGATGAGCGGCATCTCGCCGTAATCGGTGGGGGCGGGGAAGTAGGTGGCGATGTCGTCCATAAGCGAGTTCACGCCCTGCTCCCTCACGCAGGAACCGGCGAACACGGGAACGAACAGGCGCTTGGCGATGGCCTTGGCGAGCAGGCCCTCGACCTCCTCCTGGGTGAGCGGCTCACCCTCCAGGTACTTCTCCATGAGATCGTCGTCGGCCTCGGCCACGAGCTCGCACAGGGTCTCATGCGCGGCCTCGGCGGCGGCACGGTACTCCTCGGGGATCTCGGACTCGGTCTGCTTGGTGCCATCGCAATGGCGGGCCTTCATGCGCACCAGGTCGATGATGCCGTCGAAGTCCTCGCCCGTGCCCCAGGGCAGCGTGACGGCCCCCAGGCGCATGCCGAAGCGCTCGCGGAGCATGTCGAGGCACATCTCGAAGTCGGCGTTCTCCTTGTCCACGCGGTTCACGAACACGGCGCGCGCCAGGCGCAGGTCCTCGGCCGCGTACCACAGCTTGACGGTGGTGGGCTGCGGGCCCTCGGCGGCATCGACCACGAACAGGGCGGTTTCGCACACGCTCATGGCGGCGTAGGCGTCGCCGATGAAGTCGGGGTAGCACGGGGCGTCCAGCACGTTGATGCGGGCGGCCTTCCAGTCGATGGGCGCGATGGCCGTCGAGATCGAGAACTCGCGCTTGACCTCTTCCGCGTCGTAATCGAGTGTGGGCTTGGTGCCGCCGTGGCCGCCCAGGCGGGCGGTCTTTCCGGAAAGGTGGAGCATGGCCTCCGCGAGCGAGGTCTTGCCCACCCCGCCTTGGCCTACGAGCACCACGTTCCTCACGTTACCAGTCTTGGGTGCACCCATGGGACACCTCCCTTTCCCAGCGCGAGGTATTCGCGCCGAAAATGCGTGCGAGGTGCCCTGTGCATCCCGCACGACAGCCGTATGGCATGAGCCTACCCCCGGGGCGGTTTTCATACTCACGCGCATCGGCGGGCGTGGGCGCGGGCGCGGCGGGCGGCTGGGCGCGAAGACTGCCTGCCGCCCGCGAGAGCGAACGGCCCGCCGCCCGAAGACGGGACGGCGGGCCGTGGGAGGAGTTGCGGACCGGCTAACCCCTTGCGAGGGAGCGGCGAACGGAGGCGAGCACGTCAAAACTGTTGGGGGCGACGTCCAGACTCGAGAGGAAGTGCACGAGCGAGTGTGCCGCGTCGAACATGCCGGCGTCCACCAGGGCTATGCCGGCCTTGGCGGCCATCTCGCCCAGCTGCGGCACGGGGGCAACCGGCACGCCGTCGGCACGCAGGAGGGCTCGGGCCTCGTCGAGGTCGGGCCGACGGCCCAAGCGGCTCTGCTGCATGAGCTCCTGCATCTCGGACTGGGCCTCCCCAAAGAAAAACGTGCCGGGCTTGACCATGGTGTAGCAGGCCAGGCCGAGCGACGGGTCGCCGCCCTGCCAGAAGTAGAACCCCAGGCGGTAGTACGCGCAGGCGATGTCGGTCGGGTCGGACGCGACGCCCAGGCCCTCCACGAGCGCACGCACCGCGTCATCCATGCGATCCGCCTCGCGCAAGGCGAGCGCCAGCGTGTGATAGGCCGTGAACGAGGTGGGGGCGAGCCGCACGAGCTCCTCGCCCAAGCGAATCGCGTCCTCGATGTTGCCCTGCTCGCGGTAGATGCGGCACAGCAACGAACGCGCGTCGAACATGGTATCGGGAATCTTGCGGTAGCGCGTCTCCGGGCCGCCGTCGCGCTCCCCCACGATGACGCGCGAGACCATGTTCACGCAGTACAGGGGGAGGGCCGAGTCGTCCTCGAGCATCTGGGCGGCATCGTAGGCGGCGATCAGGTCGGCCAGCTCACTGGCGACGGGAGCCTCTTCCTCGGGCGCCGAGGCCTCGCGATAGCGCTCCGAGATCTCGCCGAAGCGCTCGCGCAGCGGGTCGTCACCCGTGTCGAAGATGTCAAGGTCCGAGACGAGGTCCGCGCGCAGGGGCTCGACCAGATCCGCCGGCAGCGGACGCGCGTCATCCGCCATCTTGACCGCACGCTCCGGCAACCCCGCGTCGATGGGGTCGACGGGCAGCAGCGCGCCGAGCTCGCCGGCCTCCATGCGCAGCGCGCGGGGCGCGAGACCCTCGATGAGCCCTTCGGGGGACAGGGAGCCATCGAGAATGGCGCCGGAGTGCAGGGCGGGCATGAGCTGCATGGCGAACATCTGGCGGCTGAATTCGAGCGAGGCGATGGCGCGGCCCTCGAGGTCGCGCTCGCGCAGCGTGACGACGGCGCGCACCACCCCAACGCCCGCGCCGAAGGCCGCCGCGGCGAGCGTCATGGCCAGGCGCAGCGCATAGGCGGCGCGGGCCTCGTTTTGCGGCGCGCCCTCCGGGAAGGGGAAGGCGCCGGCGACGGGAACGGTCGCCTGAACCGCAAACACGCCCGAGGAGGCATCGCAGTCGAAGACGTAATCGAAGCAGAAGGGCGCGCGCAGGCCCTCGGCGGCAGCGGCGAATCGCGTGCGCAGATCCCACTCGCCACCGCGGGACGCCTGGGCGCCGGCGATCTCCATGAAGTCGCTCTTGCGGTCGCACCCGCGCATGAGGTGCTCGGCGACCGAGGCGAACGAATGCAGCGAGGCGAGGGCAGCGCGCTCGCACGCCCCCTCGGACAGGCCGCCCACCATGGGTGAGGAGTCCTCCCCCAGGCAGTGCTCCGCGAAGACCAGGCGATTGAGAGCACCCTCCACCGCCTGGACGGTGTCGACCTGTGCATCGGTGAGCTCGCGCTTATCGCACCCTGTCCAGAACAGGCCGGTCGATCCCAGACGGCGGATGTCGATGTCGTGCGTCGCCGCGATCGGGCGCACGAGCTCGGCGCCGGCGGCCGCAAGGGAGCGCGACGCGTACCGCTCGAATCCGCTCGCCCCCTCCTTGCCGCCGCGATACACCAGGGCATCGAGCGCGTCGGGGTAGGACGACTCGAGCAGCGTGTCCAGGATGTCGGCGACGGTCAACGTGGGCATCGCCTCGCCGTGCTCGCGCGGGAGCAGCCATTGCGTCAGATAACAGACAGCACCCATCGCGTCGATATCGTATGCGCCCGAACCGTAGGGCCCCAAATCGTTCATACAGCTGGAAACGGTGAGGCGCCCGTCCTTCTCGCGCTGCGTGAAATGGGCGACCCTCACGGGCCTGCCCTCGGAGCGGACGAAGAAGAAGATGTCGCCGTCGTCGTCCCTGGACACGCCGGCGTCGGGATCGCGCCCGGGGCGCTCGGAGATCGGCTCGTCGCACGCGAAGATGGCGCCGCCCAGGGCGAGCCATGCGTGGATCCTCACCTGACGGCCGCTCACCTGCTCCACCAGATAGCCCATGCTCCTCTCGGGCTGGGGCTTGATGGCGTCGGCGATCATGAACACGCGCTTGGCGTCCGCGCCCGGAAAGGACTTGAGCTGCTGTGATTTGGCGAATAGGGGGAGTTTGTAGAGCTTGTCCGTCATAGTGCACCGCTTTCATTCCCCGCCGCAGCGGGCAAGTGATCCGACTGGCCCCATCCTATCAAAGCATGCGGACGCAGATGGGCCTCCCGTGCAAGCGGTCGCGAGCGCGGCGCGGCCCCTCCCCATCACTCCGCCGCACGGGCCAGGAAGGCGCGCGTGCGCTCCTCGCGGGGAGCGTCGATCACCTGCTCGGCAGGGCCCTCCTCCACGATCACGCCACCGTCCATGAACACCACGCGGTCGGCCACCTCGCGCGCGAAGCCCATCTCGTGCGTGACCACGACCATCGTCATCTGCTCGGCGGCGAGCCCCTTGATGACCCGCAGGACCTCCGCCGTGAGCTCGGGGTCGAGCGCGCTCGTGGGCTCATCGAAGAACAGCACCTCGGGATTCATGGCGAGGGCGCGCGCTATGCTCACGCGCTGCTGCTGCCCACCGGAGAGCTGACAGGGCACCTTGTCCTCGCAGCCCATCAATCCGATCTTGCGCGCCAGGTCGCGCGCCCGTTCGTCGACCTCGGCGGCATCGCGCCTCTGCACGCGGAGGGGGGCATCGACGATGTTGCGCATGACGGTGTAATGGGGGAACAGGTTGTAGTTCTGGAACACAAGCCCAAAGCGCCCGCGCGCCCGCTTGAGCACGTCGCCCTTCGCATACACGGCCCGCCCTCCGGTCCCCTTGCGGGCGGCGACCAGGTCCCCATACCGCAAAGAGCCCTCGTCCAACGTCTCGAGGAGCGTCATGCAGCGCAAAAGGGTGGACTTTCCGCCGCCCGACGGGCCGATAACGGCGACGACCTCCCCGCGCTCGACCTCCAGGGAGATGCCCCGCAGGACCTCGGTGCCGCCGAACGCCTTGCGCGCGCCTTCGATGGATACGACTGACATGTGAACCCCCGGAACGGAACTGCGATGCGCTAATCGCTGTAGTAGGACAGCTTCTTCTCGATGGCGCCCAGCGCGAGCTCGACGAGGCAGTTGAAGAGCCAGTAGATCGCCGCCGCGATCGCGAACGGGACCATGCTCACCTGCGATGCCACCAACGCCTTGGCCGTGGAGAACATCTCGCCAACGCCGATGGCGAAGGCGAGCGACGTGTCCTTTACCAATGTGATCACCTCGTTGCCGACGGCGGGCATGATGCGCTTGGCCACCTGCGGAAGCACGATGTGCAGATACGTCTGCGCCTTTGAGTAGCCCAGCACCTCCGCCGCCTCAAACTGCCCGCGCGGGATGGACTGCAGGCCGCTGCGGTAGATCTCGGCAAAATAGGCCGCGTAGTTGATGACGAACGCCGCGATGGTCGCCTGCCACTTGGACGCCGGCGAGAGCTGGATGCCGAACACGTAGAACGGCATGAAGTAGATCGCGAACATCTGCAGCATGAGCGGGGTGCCGCGCATGACCGAGATGTACGCGCGCGTCACGCCGCGCAGCACGGCGAAGCGGCTCGTGCGCAGCAACACGACCGCGACGCCGAGCGGCAATGCCCCGATGAGCGTCCACGCGAATATCTGCAAGCTCGTGAGAAAGCCCTCGACGAGCATCTGAGTCATGGTGGCGATCTCCACTGCTCCCCCTTGTTCGCCTCGCGCCGCCGCGCCGCCGGGACGGCCCTACTTGATTTGCCAGCTCTCGATTGAAAGGCCCAGGTCGGCGTACTTGGAGGCGATCTTCTCGACGGTGCCGTCCTCATACAGGGCCCGGAGGGTCTCCGTGACCTTCTCGGCGGTCGCCGTATCGCCCTTCTTGAAGCCCACGGCGTAGTTCTCCTCGGAGAGATACTCGTCGAGCATGACGTAAGCGTCGGGTTTGGCGGCCATCTGGTACTGGGCGATGGACAGGTCGCACGCCACGGCGTCCACGGCGCCCGATTCGAGCTGCATGAACGCGGTGTTGTATTCGCCGATGGCATCAAGCGAGGCGAAAGTCGCGGCAAGTGCCGCGGCGTCGTTCTTGAGAACGGCCTCGGCGGCGGAGTCGGCCTGCGTCACCACGGTCTTGCCCGCAAGGCCGTCGGCGTCCTCGATGCCGCTCTCGGCGCGCACCACCACGACCTGGGCGTTCAACATGTAGGGATCGGAGAAGGTGTAATCGTCCTCGCGCCCATCCATGGTGAAGCCGTTCCAGATGCAGTTGATGGCACCGGATTTGAGCAACGCGTCCTTCGCCTCCCAATCGATGGGCTCGTACTTGACCTCCCATCCCTGCCTCTCGGCCACGGCTTTCGCCAAGTCGAGGTCGAAACCCGTGAACTCGCCATCGTCCCCCACGTACCCGTAGGGCGGATACGACTGGTCGAACCCCACGATGAGCGTGCCCGTCGCGACCGCGGACCCGTCTTCAGCGGACGCTGGGGAGGAGCCGGGCGGCGTGTCTGCATCTGCCCCCGGGGCGCCTCCGCAACCGGCCAGCAGCGCGACCGCCAGGAACGCCGACGCCGCGCCCGCCATAAGCGAGCGACGGGTCACACCGCCGGCAAACGTGAACGAGTCGGCCATCGCTTTGAAAGCACCGGGCAACTTCGTCATCTTCATGTCATATCCTTTCCCCTGCGTGTACTTTAGTTTGCTAAAGTGTCTTGCGCGACGGTTGAGAGAATATCACTTTAGTAAGATGGAGTGCAAGGGCGAAGGCCATGCTTGCTAAAATTGTCCGCAGACAAACCTCGGCAAGAACGGACGGCACATGGCGCAAAAACGATCATCGAACCCCGTAGACCGCAAGGCCCCATGCCCCATCATGCGCGACTGCGGCGGATGCGAATGGCTCGGCCTTCCCTATCGCAAGCAACTCGCGCGCAAGCACGCCGCGATGGCCGAGCTCTACCAGCCGCTGATCGGCCGCTTTGGATGGGACGTCGAGGTCGCCCCGGTCCTGGGCATGGGGCCCTCTGGCGAGTCCGGCCCCGTAACCGTGGAGGACGCCCCCCTCGCCTCGCCTCGCGCATTCCGCCACAAGGCGTCCACCCCCTTCGCCCCGGGAGGCGATGGGCGGGTCATGAGCGGCTTCTTCGCCCGTGGCAGCCACGCCATCGTCCCCTGCCCGGCATGCGCCGTCGAGGCACCGGGGGCCCGCGAGACGCTCAACGACGTTGCCCGCATCGCGACAGAGCTCGGTATTCCCGCATATGACGAAGACCGCCGGCAGGGCCAGCTGCGCCACGCCATCGTGCGCCGCGGTTGGCGCACGGGCGAATCCATGCTCACCCTGGTGACCCGCAGCCGCGAGGTCTCGCGCCTCGACGAGTTGGTCCGCGCCATCTCGCGGGCACATCCGGAGCTTGTGACCATCGCGCAGAACGTCAACCCGCGCGTCACGAACGCCGTGCTGGGCGGCGAGACCCGTGTGCTCCACGGGGCGGCGCGCATGCGCGACCAGCTGCTCGACTGCACGTTCGAGATCTCGCCCGTCTCGTTCTACCAGGTCAACCCCCAGCAGACCGAGGTTCTCTACCTACAGGCCATCAAGGGCATGGCGCTCCGCGACGGCGACACGGTTCTGGACACATATTGCGGAAGCGGCACCATCGGGCTGGCCGCCGCCTCGCACGCGCGGGCGGCGGGGTCGGAGATCCGGCTCATCGGAGTCGAGCGCAACGTCGAGGGGGTGCGCGACGCCCAGAGAAACGCCCAGGTCAACGACCTTGAAACCATATCCGAGTTCATCGCGCGCGATGCGACCGAGTACATGGGGGATGCCGCCGGGCGGCGCGACGCCGTCGACGTCCTGGTGATGGACCCACCGCGGGCCGGCTCCACGCCCGCATTCGTCGACGCGACGGTCGCGCTCGCCCCGCGCCGCATCGTCTACATCAGCTGCAACCCCGTCACGCAGGTGCGCGACCTCGAGCTCTTCGGCGCCGCGGGGTACCGCGTCGATGCGCTCACCCCCGTTGACCTGTTCCCGCACACGGCCCACACCGAGATGGTCGCCACGCTATCCCACCCGTAGGGGCAATGTGCAAAATGCACCCGACCCCAATTGCACATGCACCCGGTCCCGGGATGCGCGTCACGCGCCGAGCACGCGCATCCATGCGATGTACGTGCTCGGGTAATGGCTGTACAAGATGCGCACGGGGTCCACGTTCGCGGCGACCGACGCGAACACCCTCATGGCGCCCCACGGCGTGACCAGCTCGCGCACGGACCTCACATCGGTCGAGATCTCGGCGAGCACGGCGTCAACCACGCGCTTGTCGGCGGGATCGGCCCCGCACGCCACCCCGACCGAGCGTTCGTACGCATCGCGCATCCGGGCATGGTCCTCCCCAAAGCCCTCGTCGTCAATGGACGGGAGCGGAACATCGGCTCCGTAGCGCGCGTAGCCCCATTCGGCGAGCGGCAGGTACGGCATGATGTCCGAGGGGTTGGCTATGTTGAAGATGTTGGCGTAGCCCCGATCATGGGCGCAAGGGCTGAGCGTGGTCGCCGGAGACGCGAAGGTGT
The DNA here is from genome assembly GCA_902470815.1 of uncultured Collinsella sp. Lineage (GTDB taxonomy): Bacteria > Actinomycetota > Coriobacteriia > Coriobacteriales > Coriobacteriaceae > Collinsella. The sequence continues at coordinate 39,254 of CABRHS010000003.1, read as the reverse complement.
AGGCGTACACGCGATCCGCGCCCGCGAGTGCGCGCCCGCCGCTCGTGGCCCCGGCACCGTCCTCGCCTTGCCCAGCACGGAGGTCATCGACCTGCGCGGCAACCAGATTGGCCACGGCGCCTCCCCTGCTGTGGCCGGTGAGCAGCACCGAGACCTCGGCCCCGAGCATCTTCGACTCGGCCACCCAGCCGTCCAGGTCGTCGCATATCTCCCTGGCGGCGCGGGCGTATCCGCCATGATCGTCGGACTCGCTTGGGGACAGGTCGAGATTGCTCAACCATTCCGATCCGTAACTGCCGCGCACGCTCACCATTATGAGGTCCCGCGGCGAGGAGTCCCCCTCCGCGCTCGGCGCGAGATGCTTGCGCGCTATGGTGTAGGCCACCCCGTCCGCGTCATCGGTGACCAGGTTGAGCACCTCGTCCACCACCTCGCTGCGAAAACGGTACGACTCCGTGGATGCGGCATCGAATCCCAGGGAGAGCAGCGCGTTCTCCATGTACGCGGGCGCCGCGGCGCGCGCCTGGTAATGGCCGGATTCGGAGTATGCGAGCGCCGCGAGGACGGAGCTCGCGTGGGCGAGCTCGTGGTTGTACGCCGCCTCATCCGCGGTGAACCACGAATCATCCCAGGTCACGCGCTCCGTCGCCTCTCCCGCTCCCGGCGCATCCAGGCTCGTGTACACGATGGTCGATTCAAAACGCGCCGGCAGCTCCACCTGGTCACCGTATGCCAACGGCAAGCCGGGCGCCTGAGTCGATGCCTCTTGAGCGAGCTCATGGACGTGGCGCGTGCATATGCGGGCGGACGCGGACCAAAGGCCCACCAGAAGCAGCAACGCGCACGCAACGGGAACACGGCGCAGCGCCGCGCACGTCACGCTTGCTCGTCTCGCCATGTTCCGCACCTCGCATACGCACATCTTGGGCGGCCGCCACGTGCGGTGACGCACGCGCCGGATCGCGTTATATGCCGCCCCGTTTTCTCGTGCCGCCCAGGATATCAGGCGCATACGCGCCGCATGTGACGAAACTCTTACATTTTCGTGGTGGAACCTTAAGCTTTCGCCCGAACAGGGCTACGCGATCGAGAGCTCGCGCACGCCGGATGCCGCGAGCTCGCCCAGGAACGGCGCGCGTCCGCGGTTCACGATCAAATCCTCCGGGAAATGAATCTCGTCGAGCATCTTCTCCACAGACGGGAAGCGGCCGATGCGTGGAGCGATGTGCGCGTCGCTCGAGACAACTATGCCGACGCCCATCTCGGCGCAGCGCTCGGCGATACCGCGGCACACGCCGTGATGCGGGCCATCGATCTCGAGCGAGTGCTCGTTGATCTCTATGAGCTTGTGGCGCTCCTTGGCGCACGCGAGGACCGCGTCCACGTCATAGGGCAGGCCAGCGCGGCCCGTATGCCCCAAGATGAGCACCCGGGGCTGCTCGAGGGCGGCGATATACATGTCGGTCACATCCGAGACGGAGCAGCCCTCGGCGAAGTCCGCGTTATGCACGCTCGCGATCAGATAATCGGCCTCGCGGACGACCCAATCGAACAGCGTGAGCTCCGCGCTGCGCGCACGGCCGGTGATGTCCTGCGCATAAGCGATATCCTGGCCGAACAACGACCCGTCGAGCCCCACGATGTCCGCCTCGGCACCATGCAGCAACGTCACGCCGTGCCACGTGCGAGGCCATGCCCCCGTGTTGGCGAAGAACTGGAAGTTGCGGACGTGCTGCTCGGGGAAGAGCATGCAGCTGAAGTGATCGGTCGAGCCGAGGATCTCAAGACCGGCCTCCGCCGCGGCGCGGACGTTCTCCTCGATGGTCGAATACGCATGGCGCGAGAAGAGCGTGTGCGTGTGCATGTCACCCAAGATGCCATAAGCCATGGAGATCACCCTTTCCACCTAGCTGCGGGAACCCTTGCGCACGCGCGGGATGAAGCGCGCCGCAAAGGAGTTGTTGTCGCGGGTCTTGACGTAGGCGAAGCCGAGGACGGCGAACACCAGCGCGCCGATGAGGTTCACGATCAGGTCGGCCATGGTGTCGTGGATGCCGATGTCCAAGTAGCCGCCGGGAATGGAGATGACCTCCCCCGAGGCGAGCGTGACCTGCGTGGAGACGATATCCTGCACCGGGATGGTTATGTTGGAGTTGGTGGGGTCGAGCCATACGGTGTTGATGGCCTGGACCAGCGTGTCCTTCTGCATGTCGACGCCGATGAAGCAATCGGCGAAGTACTCGAAGATCTCCCAGCATGCGCCGATGCACATGGAGAAGGCGACCGCCGAGACCGCCATGTACAGCGGCGTGAGGTGAAGGCTGGAGTTCTCGCTGCGATTGAGGATATCGAAAAGCGCGAAACCTATACCCGCGCACATGAATCCCCAGGTGGTATGCAAAATGGTGTCCCAAAACGGAATGCTGATGTAGAAGGCGTCGATCTCGCCCAGAATCTCCGCCGCGAAGATGAACAGCAGGATGATCGACTCGAGGAGGTCCGGGAGCTCGATGTCGAGCGTGTGCTCGAGAAACGAGGGGACGAGCAGGAGCACGAGGGTGAGGACGCACAGCATCATGTGCTCATAGTGCCCCAGGAACGCCGAGCGCACGAGCGTGATGAGCACGAGGGCGCGCAGAATGAAGTACAGGTAAAAGACCATGGGCTCGTTTTGGCGCTTTTGATGCATGGTCTGCTTCGCGCGGGCGAAAAATCCGGCCATGGATCCTCCGATCTTCGGATCTACTCTCTTACTTGAAACGCCGGCCATAAGCCTGGGCATTTACCTCGGGTTCCAACAAGTGCCCATGCACAGGGCATTTGCCTATGATTCTCTTCCTTTTGAAGCTGCAAGACGGCAGGTTTTCATAGGCAATTTACATGCAACCATAGGCAATGTGCCGGCGGGCACGGATACCGCACCGCCGGCACATACGCAACGAAATGGCTATGAGTCGTGCCGAGGACCTTCGTCCCGCTCAGCAGCCCCATCGCGTTCGGCTCCCGCCTCGGGAATGGCACGGTCCTCGCCCGCGACGGCGGCCTGCGCGAACGCCGCGGCCTCCGCGGCGATCTCCTCGTCGCTCTGGCGGGGCTTGGCGCGGCGCGCGCGCTCCGCCTCGACGACGGCCGGGTCCGCGCCGTTCGCGGCGGCATCGTTGCGGGCCTCCTTGGCCGCGACGATCTCGCCCTCGCGCTCCAGGTAGGCATCCCACTCGTTATCGAGGAGGGCCGTCACGGCCTCGCCCTCGACCGTCTCGCGCTCGAGCAGCACGCGGGCCATGAGGTCCATCTGCTCGCGGCGCTCGGAGATGATCTGCACCGCGCGCTCGTGGGCCTCGCGCATGATGCGCTGCACCTCGACGTCGATGCGACGGGCCGTCTCCTCGGAGTAATCCTGATGGTCGGCGTAATCGCGACCCAGGAACACCTGGTGCTGGGCCTCGCCGAACACCTGGGTGCCCAGCTCCTCGCTCATGCCCAGGCGCGTGACCATCTCGCGGGCCATCTTGGTGGCGCGCTCCAGGTCATTGCTCGCGCCCGAGGTGATGTCGTCGCACATGAGCTCCTCGGCCACGCGACCACCCAGGAACACGGCGAGCTCGTCGAGCATCTCGCGGCGCGACTTGAGGAAATGGTCTTCCGCGGGCAGCTGCATGGTGTAGCCGAGGGCCTGACCGCGGCTGATGATCGAGATCTTGTGCACCGGGTCAGAGTTGTCCAGCACGTGCCCCACAAGGGCGTGACCGCTCTCGTGGTAGGCGATGATGCGGCGCTCCGCCTCGCTCATCACGCGGCTCTTGCGCTGCGGACCGGCCATGACGCGCTCCATGGACTCCTCGATCTCGTCCATCGAGATGAGCGAGCGGTTGCGGCGGGCGGTGAGCAGCGCGGCCTCGTTGAGGAGGTTGGCCAGGTCGGCACCGGCAAAACCAACGGTGAGCTGGGCGAGCTTCTCAAAGCTGACGTCCGTGTCAAGCGGCTTGTTGGCGGCGTGCACGCGCAGGATCTGCTCGCGGCCGCGCACGTCGGGACGGTCGACCGTGATCTGGCAGTCGAAGCGGCCCGGACGCAGCAGCGCCGGGTCGAGGACGTCCGGTCGGTTGGTGGCGGCGATGAGGATCACGCTCTCGTTCTCCTCGAAGCCGTCCATCTCGACGAGCAGCTGGTTGAGCGTCTGCTCGCGCTCGTCGTGGCCGCCTCCCAGGCCGGCGCCGCGCTGGCGACCCACAGCGTCGATCTCGTCGATGAAGATGATCGAGGGCGACTGCTCCTTGGCGTTCTTGAACAGGTCGCGCACGCGGGAGGCGCCCACGCCCACGAACATCTCAACGAACTCGGAGCCGGAGATGGTGAAGAACGGAACGCCCGCCTCACCGGCAACGGCCTTGGCGAGAAGCGTCTTGCCCGTGCCGGGAGGACCCACCAACAGCACGCCGCGCGGGATCTTGGCGCCCAGCTTGCGGAAGCGCTCGGGGTCGGCAAGGAAATCACGGACCTCCTCGAGCTCCTCGACCGCCTCGTCGATGCCGGCGACGTCCTTGAACTTGACGTTGGGCCGCGTCGCCTCGGTGGTCCTGGCGTCGGTCTTGCCGAACTGCATGGCCTTGTTGTTGGCGCCCGTCATCTGGCGCATGAAGTAGAACATCACGAAGATGAGCAGGCCGGTGGGAAGGATGGCGAGCAGGAGGTCCATGAGCATGTCGGGATCCTCGGTGTCCACCCGATACGTGGTCTTGGGATGCGCCGCCATGAGCTCGGCGAGCGAGTCGGATCCCACGTAGGTCGAGGTGAACGCCTTGAGGTTATCCTTGGAGCGCTTCTCGCCCTTGGGCCAATACTCGCCGCGCACCGTGCCGTCGATCACGGTATAGGTGGCCTCTTCAACGCGGCCGGACTCGACCGCGGCAACAAACTCGCTGGTGGCAAGAGTCACGGGTTTGCCGCCCTGCTGCGTCGCGCCGCCCAGGTTCCAAAAGACGTAGCCGAGCAGGATGCAGGCGAAGGCGAAGTAAATGAGGCGCGTGCGGGAGGGGCCGCCGGGGCGCCCGCCCTGGTTGCCCGGCATCCCGGCGCCGCCCTGGTTTCCCGCACCGTTCGGGGGCGTAGGGCGGCCGTCGCCCGCGCCGGACCCGTCGCCCTCCGCATGGAGGACGACGGCGCCCTGCGCGCGCTCGACGGCGCTTGTGCAGTCGATCATGCTATGCGTAAACCTCCGGCTTGAGCACGCCCACGTACGGGAGGTTGCGGTAGCGCTCCGCGAAATCGAGGCCGTAGCCGACCACGAACGCGTCCGGGCAGTGCGTGCCCACGTACTTGGGGTCGATGGCGGCCTGCTTGCCCTCCACGTCCTTCCACAGGAAGGTGCACACCTCAAGGGAGGCGGGCTTGCGGCTGGACAGGTTGGCCATCAGGTACTTGAGGGTGAGGCCGGAATCGAGGATGTCCTCCACGATCAGGACGTCACGGCCCTTGATGTCGATATCGAGATCCTTGATGATGCGCACGACGCCCGAGGACTTCGCGCCGTCACCGTAACTGGAGACGGCCATGAAGTCGATGGCGCACTTGGTGTCGATGGCGCGCATGAGGTCGCCCATGAAGACCACGGCGCCGCGCAGGACGGCGATGAGGACGAGGTCCTTGCCCTGGTAGTCCTTGGTGATCTGTTCGCCGAGGCGCCTGACGATGCCCTTGATGTCCTCCTCGCTGAACAGGATTTCCTCAACATCCGGATGAAGCGTTTCCATGACTTCCCTTTCGTTGCCCGTATATTCAGATTGCAGCATACCCTTTTGCAGGTCACCGCACGTCCGCAATGGGACGAAACGTTAATTTTACCAGGAGCTCGCTGGTGGCCGTGCATTTAAAGCGGTCGTCCAGGCGAATGGGCGGCACCCACACGATCGCCCCTCCCGGCGAGGTGCGAACAACAGGCGTGAGCGCGCGCTCGGCGATTGGGACCTGCGCCTCGTTGAGCAAGTCGGAGAGCTTCTTGCTGCGGCCCCGCATGCCGAACGGGCAGAGCATGTCGCCCGCGGACGGGACGTCCACCCAAAGCCGCAGCGCCCCGCGGTCGGGGCTGGTCGCGGCGGGGGCACCCCAGCGCTGGTCCTCGCGCAGGTTGGGCAGGCTGTGCGCCGCGTACCCGAGCGCGGCGGCGTCTATGAGCACCGTCGACGCGTCGTTCGCCGAGCGCGCAAGCGCCACGGGGTCGGATCCCGCGGGCACCTCGACCAGCGTCGCCTCCAGCACGGCTCCCCCCGCGACCCGCAGGCCGCCGGGAACCGCGAGCCATCCGATCGCCGCGCTCTCGCGCTCCGCGGGCGTCCTCAGGGCGAGCGTGCCGAACTCGATGCGCGCGTCGATCCCGGCGGGAAGCGTCACGGAGCCCTCCCCAGCCGCCACGCACGCGAGGGTCGCCTCCACGTGGCGCATCTCAAGCCGCGCGTCCTCATCGAGCTCTCGCACGGCCAGACGGACCATCCGCCGGGCGATGGCGACCTCCGCGGCGGCGAGACGGGCGGCGTCGAGCACCACGAGCCCCTCCGCGCGACGCCGCACGCAACCGCGCAGGGCCGTCGCGGCCAGCTGCGACATGAAGGCATCCTCGTCTCCCAGGATGTCGCACGCCGCGCCCACGCTGCGCGCCACGTTGGGGTTGCGCTCCATCGCCACGGGCATGAGGCGGTGCCGCACGAAGTTCCTCAGAAAGCTCGTGTCGCGGTTGCTCTCGTCCTCGCGCCACGGCTGCCCCGCCACCTCCAGGTAGCGCACGAGCTCGCCGTGCGTCCGGTCGAGCAGCGGCCTGACGATGATGTTCCGACGCCGGGGTATGCTCGACAGGCCCGCCGGCCCCGAGCCCTTGATCGCGTTCATGAAAAAGGTCTCCGCGCGGTCGCTCGAGGTGTGCGCCGTCAGGATGCGCGCCGCCGAGCGCGGCGTCCCGCTCTCCGCGGAGAGCTCGTGCACGTACCTGCGCGCCGCCGCGTATCGCACCTCGCGCGCGGCCCCCTCCAGATTGCGCCCGTCCAAATCGGAGAAGCTCGCATGCTCCACGCACAAGGGCACCCCCAGGCGCGCGCAAAGGTCCCGCACGAACGCCTCGTCGCCGTCGGACGCCGCGCCGCGCAGGTGATGGTTCACATGGAGGACGTGCAGCCGCTCGCGGGCGATGCGCGCGCGGCCGCGGCCGTCGTCTATGTCGAGCGCGCCCGTGCATGCCATGAGCAGCAGCGCGGTTGAGTCCGCCCCTCCTGATACCATGAGAACCACCGGCGCGCCCAGCTCGCCCGAGCGCGCCGCGCCCGGAGCGCCCGCGGCCGATCCGCGGCGCGCGCCGTATCGTTGGGAAACCGTGGGCATGTCCCACCCCTTCCGCCATATCCGTCTGTACGCATTGTATCTGCGAGGAGCCCGAGACGCCATGAACCACGCGACAGCCACCACCGCCCTTCGCCTGCACATCCTCGGAAGCGGATCGCGCGGCAACTGCGCCCTCGTCGAGGGGCCGCAGGGCCTCATCATGATCGATGACGGCTTCTCGCGTCGCGAGGTCCTCTCGCGCATGCACGACCTGGGGCTCGACGAGGCCGACGTCCGCGCCCTCATGCTCACCCACGAGCACAGCGACCACGTGAGCGGCGTCTCGGTCTGGGTCAAGCGCTTCGACGGGCCCCTCTACGCGAGCGCCGGCACGGCCGACGCGCGCAAGTACCTCGCCTGCCTGCCGTTCGAGTCCTTCATGCCCGGCGACGAGCTCCAGGTCGCCGGCGTGAGGGTGAGGACGTTCCCTACCTCCCACGACGTCGTGAACCCCGTGGGCTTTCGCTTTGACTGCCAGGGCGACTCGATCGGCTACGCCACCGACACCGGCATTCTGCCGTCCGGCGCGATGCGGCTGCTGTCCGACGCGCGCATCCTCGCCCTCGAGAGCAACCATGACGTGCCCATGCTGCGCACCGGCTCCTACCCGCGCCATCTGCAGGACCGCATCATCTCGGAACACGGCCACCTCTCGAACGAGCAGGCCGCAGATGCGCTGCGCGAGCTCGCGGGCGACCGGACCGAGCACGTAGTCGCCATGCACATCTCGCAGGAGAACAACCGCCCCAGCCTGGCAGTCCGCGCCCTCGCCGAGGCCCTGGGCGCCGACCTGGACAACGAGTTGGGATCGAGTGCCACCCTCACGCGCGGCGACGGCATGCCCAGCCTGCGCATCCGCGCCGCCGGGCAGAACCGCCCCATCTCCATTTGCTAAACCGGGCTCACGAGCCTAGGCGCGCCAGACGGCCCGCCCCTCCTTGATGGTCGCCAAGACCCGCAGGTCGCGAAGGTCGTCGACATCAACCGCAAGGGGGTTGCGCTCCACCACGCAGAAATCGGCCAGCTTGCCGGGTTCGAGCGTGCCCTTGAGGGCCTCCTCGCCGTATTGATACGCACCGTTCCTGGTGATGCACTCCAGGCCCTCGTACACGCCGATCTTCTGATTCTCGTCCAGCTGCACCCCGTCCTTGGTGACGCGGCGCACGGCGCACCAGACGCTCTCGAACAAGTTGGGGCGCAGCACCGGGCAATCCGTGTGAAAGGTAGGGCGCAGGCCGCAATCGAGCGCGTCGCGCACGGCCGAGATGCGCCCGCCGCGGCTCTCGCCGAAGTTCCTCAAGTGGACGTCTCCCCAATACCAGATGTGATTGGTGAAGATGGTGGGAATCATGTTGAGCGCCCCCATCCGCTCATACTGGTCGCGGCGAACCGTTTGGCAGTGGACCATGACCGGCCTGAGCTCGCGCTTGCGCGGGTTGGGTGAGTCGTCAAGCGCGCGGGCGTAGACGCGCAGGTATTGGTCGGCCGCGGCGTCGCCGTTGGTGTGCGCGAGAAGCTGGCGGCCGCCGTCTATCGCCTTGCGCATGTAGGCGTACGCGTCCTCGTCCGAGATGGTGCCGTAGCCGCAATAGCCCTCGCCCTCGTCACCGGGGCTATAGGGCTCGCTCATCCAGGCGGTCCGTCCCTGAGGCGAGCCGTCGAGGAACATCTTGAGCCCGCCGAACCTGAAGTGCCCCGTATATTCCGGCCCATCGAACTCCGCATGCTCGGCCAGAATCGCATCGACGTCCTCGCCGTGCATGGGATAGCTCACCACGTCCATCTTGAGCAGGCCCCTCTTCGCCATGCCCGCGAAGAGGGCGGCGTAGTCCGCCGTGGTCGCGCCCTCCTGGCACGTCGTGATGCCGTGCTCCAGGTAGACGTCCTGCATCTGGACGATCAGCTGGTCCATGTCGAACTTCTGGCGCGGCTGCACCTGGCCGAAGACGGGCCACATCGCGTTGGGCTCCTCGCAGAAGCCGTCCGGCGTCGCGCCGTCCGCCTCGCGGCCGTACCGGGCGCCCTCGGGATCTGGCGTCTGCGCCGTGATACCCGCGAGATCCAGCAGCTTTGTATTGGCGACCAGCATATGGCTCGATGCGTGGACGGCCAGGCAGGGCACCTCGGTGGAGACCCGGTCGAGCACGTGGCGATCGGGATGGCGCCCCTCGACGATCGCGTTCTGGTCATACCCCACGCCCATGATCACGCCGTCCGGGCCGATCGCGTTCCTCTCCGCGAACACCCGCATGGCCTCGACGATGTCATCGAAGCTCCGGCACGCGTCGAGCTGCGCCGCGACCACATATTGATTCGACCCGGCTATATGGCTGTGCGGGTCGATGAGACCCGGCATGAGGCAAGCGCCCGCGAGGTCGACGTCATCGGCATCCGGCGCAAAGGCGCGCGCCTCGTCGAGCCCGCCGGTGAAGACGATGCGCCCGCCCTCCTCGACGAGGGCCTCGAACGTGTCGCCCTCGCCCGTCATGGGGAGGAACTCGCCGTTGAAGTAGAGCTTGCTCATGGATCCATCCTTTGCAGCCGCGTCCTTTGGGTCACGATACCCGGCACGTGAGCCCTTATGCAGCCAAGGCTCGGGCCACAGGATGACGCCATACTCGGCCCGGGCCCACCATGAAAAGGCCCGGGCCGCTTCAACGACCCGGGCCGGCCGGCACGCATCACGCACCGGTGCGATATCGATGAAGGCGATCCGCTAGTCGATCGCGATCTTGGTGACGTTCTTCTTCTCGACGAACTTGGGCACGCAGACCGTGAGCACGCCGTCGGCGAACGTCGCGGACAGGCCCTCGCTCGCGGCGTCCTTGAGGTACACGCCGCGGGTCGCGCTGTAGGCGGTGAACTCGCGCTGGAGGTAGTTCTTGTTCTTGTCCTCCTCCTTCTCCTCAACGCTGACCGAGATGGAAAGACGGCCCTCATTGAGCTCGACGTCCAGATCGTCCTTGGTGACGCCGGTGAGGTACGCCTTGACCTCGTAGGCGTCGCCCTTGTCCTCCACGTCGACCGGGAAGGCCTTGGAGGCGAGAGCGGTGCGCGGGATGTCCATCATGTCGTCGAAGATGTCGAACAGGGAATTGGAGACCGGAAGAACGCTGTAACCCTGACGATACGGAACCATGGCCATACTCAATCACTCCTTCGTGATGTGCGCGGGCGGGACGTCCGCGCTTGCACGCGCTCAACGGGGTGCGTGTCTTTGTTTGACACTCTGGTTATGCCCCGACGGAGCCCAACTATTCACTTCGGGTCATATTTTTTAAGCGTCACATAGTCATCAAACCTAAGTCCAACTGACTTAGGTTCTAGCAGTTGCATCGAACCCCAAAATCCGCCCATTCAAATCCCCGTTTTGCGATACGGGCCCCGCAGGGCCCGCATCATGTGAGTCGCCGAATGGCGAGAACTATTCTCCGAGCGGCTTCACCCGGTCGATCTCGCGCAACTTGGCGCGGTAGGCGGCGGCGATCACGTCCACGCAGCCCTCGCGCCCCAGCTTCGCACGGTTGACCACCAGGTCCTTTCCGTCGGTCATCTTCCACGTGCCCGCGGAATAGCGCTTGTAGAACGCCTCGCGACCACGCTGCATCTCGCGGACCAACTTCGCGCCGGCCCGCCTGTCCAGCCCGCGCTTGGCGCGAACGATCTCCACGCGCTCGTCGAAAGGCGCGGTGACCAACACGGCGATGTGGTTGGGATTGTGGCGAAGAAGATAGTCGGACAGGCGGCCCTCGATGATGCAGCTCCTCGTGGCGGCAAGGTCCACGATGACCTGCGCCATGGACTTGAACAGCTTGTCGGAGACGGTGCGCGCATCGGCGCGGTCGGGCAGGAACGCCATGAACTCCGCGGCCATGCGCTCATCGTACTCGGCGACCTTGTCGAGCGCCTCGCCGGAACGCGTGGCGGAGCGGACGAGCAGCTCGTTGTCGTACAGCGGAATGCCCAGCTCAACGGAGAGCATCTTGCCGATCTCGTGGCCCTCGGCGCCGTAATCGCGCGCGATGGTGATCACGACCGGTTGGCCGGCGCGCGCCTCCTGCTCGGCGGCGATGCGACGCTCATGCAGGTCTTTCAGGAACCCCATATGTGCCTCCCCATAACGAAGTCGGTCGATTTACGCAGCGATGGCCCTGCGCTGGTAGCGGCGCACCAGCAGCGAGATCCCAAAGTTCAGCGCGAAGTACAGTGCGAACACGAACCCATACAGCATGAGCACTTGACCGAGCGACACCGCATGCGCCATGACGACGTTTGTGGTGTACATGAACTCGGCCACGTTGATGCCCGAGAGATAAGAGCTGTCCTTGATGACCGTGGTGCACTGGCCGAAGAGCGCCGGCGTGATGGTGCGGAAGGTCTGCGGCAAAATGATGTAGCGCATGGTGGCAAAGAATCCAAAACCCTGGCTGCGCGCCGCCTCGAACTGGCCCGCCGGCACGGCGTTCAGGCCCGCGCGCACGATCTCCGCCATGACGGCACTCGTGAACAGGGTGAACGCGAGCGTCGAGATGAGCACGTCGATGCCCTGAACCGTGAAGTAGATGAAGAGGATCCACAGCAGGTTGGGCGTGCATCGGAACAGCTCGATATAAGCGCTCACCAACCAGCGCAGCGGGCGCGGGCCGTAGCTTTTGACGAGCGCGAAGACCGTGCCCAGGATGACCGAGCAGATGATGGACAGCGCCGATATCTCAATGGTCTTGGCAAAGCCGCCCAACACGTAGGCGAGGTTCGCGGCGTTGAAGATCTCCATCGCTTACGCCTCCTTTCCAGCTGCCGGGGCGGGGACGTCCGTCACGCCGGGAATGACCTTGGCGCGTGGGCGCTCCTTGCTGCGGCGCTCGAGCCATTGGCCGAGCATGGCCAGCGGGAAGCAGATGATGAAGTACATGAGGCAGCAGACGATGTAGCCCTGCAGGTACCCGTAGAGGCTCACGAAGTTGTCGGAGCGGTACATGAGGTCGCCACCGGCCACGAGCGCGAGCACCGAGGTGTTCTTGACCAGGTTGAGGGCCTGGTTGCACAAGGGAGGCAGGATGATCTTGAACGTCTGGGGCAGCACGATGTAGGCATACGTCTGGATGCGCGAGAAGCCCTGGCTCTGCGCCGCCTCCATCTGACCGCGCGGCACGGCCTCGATTCCGGTGCGGATGACCTCGGCCACGTACGCCGCATGGTACAGGCCCACGCCGAGGGCGCCCAGCGCGAACGGCGCGATGCGGACGGGCTGCGCGGCGCCCGTCAGGGCCTGCAGGAACTGCGGGCCGGCCATGTACATGAACAGCACTTGCACGGGCAACGGGGTGTTCTGGTAGAACTCGACGTACACGCGCGAGATCCCGCGGAGGATACGCGAGCGCGTGGTGGAGAGCACGCCGAGCAGCGTGCCCAGCAGCAGGGCGAGGGTGAGGCCCGCGGCCACGACCTTGAGGGTCACGCCGAAGCCCTCCCAAAACGGCCCCATGTTGGCAAACGTCAGCGCCCAGCGCCGGGGGTCCAGAAGTCCTTCGAGCATTTACACCAGCCCCCACTTCTCGATCTCGGCGTCGAGCCAACCGCTCGCCGCGCAATCGCGCACGCACTGGTCGACCGCGACCGACAGGTCGCTGCCCTTCTTGGTGGCGATGCCGTAATTCTGCTCACCGAACTTGACCTCGGGCTGGAGCAGCTCGACCGTCTCGTTCATATATCCGGCGAGCGTGGAGCGGTCCATGGCGAAGCAGTCGATGTTGCCCGCGTCGAGCGAGCTTTTGATGATCGGGTAACCCGAGAACGCCAGGAACTCCGGCGCGGCGTCGATGCCCTCGTCGGCGAGCATCTGCTCGATGAGGCCCTGTGTGGTGGCGCCCTGGCTCACGCCGATGATGCGCCCGTCCAGGTCGGCGATGCGCGTGAAGCCGCTGCGCTTCTTGACCATGAGCCCCACGTAGTCGGTGCGATACGGCGTGGAGAAGTCCCAGCTCTCCAAGCGCTCCGGGGTGATGGTGTAGGTGGCGCACACCACGTCGAGCTGGTCGTTGTCGATGAGCGGACCGCGCGTCTTGGGCGTGACGTCGGTAAACGCCACGAGCTCGCGCTCACGCGCCTCCTCGTAACTCACGCCGAAGATGGACGCCGCGACCTGGTGGCACAGATCGATCTCCATGCCCGCGTAGCGGCGGGCGGCGGGATCGTAATAGCCGTAGCCGGGAACGTCCTTCTTGACGCCGGCGTTCAGCACGCCGCGCGCCTTGATCGCCGCGAGCTTGGAGGCGCCATCGCCGTCGGATGCCGCACCCGCCGCCCCGCCGGGTGCTCCGCAACCGGCCAAGGCGCTCGCACCGACCAGGGACGCCGTGGCGGCGATGCCACACAACAGCGCGCGGCGGCTCAGGCAGCCCGCATCCAGGTCGAGGGGGGATGGCGCGTCCACGCGGGCGCGCCGCGGTCCGGCGATGCGCCGGGCGCCGTTCAGGCTCTTCGTCATATGCAAACCCCCGCCCTAGTGCAAGATCTTCGCGAGGAAGTCGCGACAGCGCGGGTTGGTGGGGTTCTCGAAGAAGTGGTCGGGCGTGCCCTCCTCCAGGATGCGGCCGTCATCCATGAAGATCACGCGATCGGCGACCTGGCGCGCGAAGCCCATCTCGTGCGTCACGCAGATCATGGTGATGTTCTCCTGCGCGAGCTCGATCATGACGTCGAGCACCTCCTGGACCATCTCGGGGTCGAGCGCGCTCGTGGGCTCGTCGAACAGGATGATGGGCTGCTTGGTGCACAGCGCGCGGGCGATGGCCACGCGCTGCTGCTGGCCGCCGGAGAGGTTCTGCGGGTACTCGCCGGCCTTGTGCGCCAGCCCCACGCGCGTGAGCGCGGCCATGGCGGCCTGCGTGGCCTCCTCCTTGGACTTCTTCTGCAGCTTGATGGGGGCGAGCGTGAGATTGCCCAGCACCGTCATGTTGGGGTACAGGTTGAACTGCTGAAACACCATGGAGCTGTACGTACGGGCCATCTCAAGATGGTTTTTCTTGGTGAGCGGCGTGCCGTCGATGACCACCTCGCCGCTGGTGGGCTCCTCAAGGTAATCCACGCAGCGAATGAGCGTGGATTTGCCGGATCCGGACGGGCCGATGATGACGACTTTCTCGCCTTCCTCGACCGTGAGGTCGATGTCCTTAAGGACATGCAGGTCGCCGAAATACTTGTTCAGGCCGCGGATCTCGATCATATTGGCCATGCATTCCCCCCTTATTCTCTTGCAAACAAATGCTTTTTATACCCCATCGCCCCAGCTACGTTCAATGATGTCGATTTCAAAACCATTTCAATACCGTTTCCGGGCATCCGCCCGCACGGTCTCGAGCCCGCCCCGGCGGCGCCGCGCGGTCATGCGACATGCGCGCATTTTGGTATGTGAGAACAAAGCACAACTGGGAATAATGAGCGACAGACGTCATGTTTATTAAGGAGGCACCATGCCCGCATTGATCACCCATCGTCTCTTCGGCGAGGAGAGCATCGAGCGCCTTCCCGAGGGCATCATAGCCTCCGAGGACGAGCGCGCAGCCTTCCTACTCGCCAACCAGGGACCCGACCCGTTTTTCTTCCGGTTTCGCACGCCCCATATGGGAACATGCATGGAGCTCGCGCGCGTCATGCACCGCAGCCGCATGTCTCGGCAGCTCGCGGCGCTGCGAGACGGCGTCACGCACCTGCAGCCGGCAGACGCCGGAGTGGGACGCGCCTGGACGCTCGGCCTGCTCTCCCACTATGTGCTCGACCGCAATGCGCACCCCTTCGTCTACGCTCAGCAGTGGGCCATCCAGGAGACCGACGACGACCTCACCGGTGCCGGCAGCCAGGTCCACGCCGTCATAGAGAGCGACCTGGACATCCTGATGCTCCAGCTCAAGCGCGACGGGGCCACCGTGGCGGATTATCCGCCCGCCGGCGAGCTCGTCACCAACGCGCGCATCGACAAGGTGGCGGGCGCCCTCATGAGCTTTGTGGCGAACAGCGTGTACGGCATGTCCGTGGGCGCCAACGAGTACGGCGGCGCCGTGGCCGACATGCAGCTCGCCTATCGCATGATCGAGCCGGTGGGATCCGTGCGCTCGGACGCCCTCGCGCGCCTCGAGGGGCTCGTGAACGACTACTCGCTCCTGCAGGCCCTCGCCCATCGCGTTACGACCGAGCCCCCGGCGGGGGCCGGCAACCTCGCCTGCGGCGAGTGGGTCGATCCCTTCACCCAGGAGAAAAGCTCGGAGAGCTTCCCCGCTCTGTTCGAACGCGCGCTGGACGACTACCGGCAAACGGCCGCGCGGTTTATCGAGACGGGGGATATGGCCGCGGTGACCGGGCACCTCAACTATTCCGGCCGACCGCTGGAGGCCGACGAGGAGTTCGACCGCGAGGAATAACCCCGACGGTCCGCATCGGGCGCGCCCGCGGCTAGAGCACCTTTGCCACGCGCGGCGCGCTCGACGCGATGCACACCAGCGCGATTCCCGCCTGCACCAGGAACATGGGGGCGACGGATGCCACCGAGCCCAACAGCAGCGCTCGCACGAATGCCACGATGCCCGCGGGGAGGGAGCCGCCGAACCACAGCGCGGCACCCAGGACCACCTTGCCGCTGAACCCGAAGACATCTTTACCGGCGCGCGTGATCGCCAGCCATGCGCGGACCTCCGCCACCACCAGCAGGATGGGCAGGGCGACCGAGACCACCGAGAGGACCGCGGCGAGCCAGCCGGCGCTTTCCGCGGGAGCGGTCATCATGATGACGTCCACGAGCACGTTCGCCAGGGCGCACGACAGCGACATCACGCCCACTTCGACCAGGACGCGCCTAACCGAGCAGTTCACCGTGCGCTCCCCTCGTCGATGCCATCGCGTGCCCGCGTGAGCTTCTTGGCCTGATGGCGCGAGATGAACCACGTCACGAACGTGGCGAGGAACAGCAGCGTGGTGGCGACGCTCGCCATCGTCTCGAGGCCGGAGTTGCCCAACCTCGCCCCCAGCCGCGACGCCAGGTATGCAACCACCGTAACGCCGAGCAGCGCATACGCCACATGGGCGAGCGGCAGCTCGCGATGGAGCTTGTTGTCGATGGGTGCGGGGCCCTGCGCGGCCTCGCGGCGCGCGCGCAACTCGCGAGCGGCCTCCATGGCGCGGGCGTCATCCGCCTCGCGCGCGGCGCGCTCCTCTTCCGTCAGTTCCCGCTTCTTGCTCACAGAGAAACTCCTTGCATCAAGATCTGATATCGATTGACCTTCTACCCAAAGAGCGCCCGCGCGTTCGCGTGCAGGGCGCGCGCGATGTCGACGGGCAGCTCACCGGTGCGGTCGGCGCGGTCGTACGCGAGCATGTCGGCCGTCTGGGCGATCATCGCCGGTTCGCACTCGAGGCCGCGGATGGGCTCGGGCGCCATGTAGGGGCAATCCGTCTCGAGCAGCAGCCGATCGAGCGGGCAGGTGGCGAAGGCCTCGCGCACGGCGTCGTTGCGCTTGAAGGTCGCCGCGCCGCCAAAGGCGATATGGCATCCGAACTCCACAAAGCGCATCATCGTGTCCGCATCCTCGCCGAAGCAGTGGAGCACGCACCCGGCGCGGGGCGCGCCCACCCGCTCGAGCACGCGCAGCGCATCGGCGTGGGCCTCGCGCGATTCATCCCCGTTGTCATTGCGAATGTGCAGCTCGACGGGCACGTCACGCTCGACGGCGAGCTCGAGCTGACGGGACATGACCTCCATCTGAAGGTCATGCGGGGCCGCCTCGATGTCGTCGACGGCGTCGAAGTGGTAATCGAGGCCGATCTCGCCCACGCCCACGCACAGCGGGTCGGCGAGCGCCGCCTCCACCTGGGCATGGATGGCGTCGCTGTAGTCGGGGGCGCCATACGGGTGCACACCCACCAGGTAGGTGAGGGAGGGCGCGGAGATGAGCCTAGGGCCGGTAGTGAGCCCGGGGTTCGCCGCGAGCTCGGCGCGGGCTCGATCGAGCTCGCCTGCGAGCCAGGCGGAGTACGCCGCGGCGTCCGGGGTCTCGTCGCTCAAATCGGCCACCGGATCGTAGATGGTCACGATCGAGGCGACCCCCGCGGCAGCCGCACGGGCCAGCACCGCGGGGATCCGCTTGTCATCGCCCCAAAAAGAGCGCAGGTGGGCATGGGTGTCGTATAGCGGCGCGAGCGGGCGCGGCAGCTCGAACACCTTGTTCTTCTTGGAAAACGTCAGCCCCACGGCGGTCACATCCCCGAGTTGCCGGTGCCGAGGGCAGACGCGAGCTCCACGAACTGATCGGTGGTGAGCGACTCGGCGCGCGCGGTGGGAGCGATGCCGCACCGCTCGTACGCCTCATCGAGGGCGGCCTTGTCAAAGCCGTTCGAGCTCATCGAGTTGCGGATGGTCTTGCGGCGCTGGGCAAAGGCGGCATCCACCACGCGGGCGACCGCCTGCGGGTCGACCTGAGCGCGCGCGCCGGCATCCACGCGGTCGATGCGCACCACGGCGGAGTCGACGTGCGGCGCGGGCATGAAGCAGCGCGGCGGGACCTCAAAGCGACCGGTCACCTCGCCGTACAGCGAAAGTTTGACCGTATAGGCGCCGTAGGCCTTGGTGCCGGCGACCGCGGCGATACGGTCGGCGACCTCCTTCTGCACCATGACCACGGCACGGCGCAGGGTCGGCATGGTCTGGAAGAACTGCAGGATGATCGTGGCGGCAACGTTGTAGGGCAGGTTCGCCACAAGGACCTCGGGGTCGCCGCCGAGCGCCTCGGCGATCGCGGTGGGCGGCACAGTGAGCGCGTCGCCCATGATAAAGCGGAAATTGTCGTGGTCCACGGCGTGCGCCGAGAGCACCTGCTCGAGCTCGGCATCCATCTCGATGGACGCCACGCGCGCCGCTTCCTGCACGAGCGCCAACGTGAGCGTGCCTATGCCCGGGCCCACCTCGAGCACGCGCTCGGCGCCGGTGAGCTCGGCGAGCGCCATGATGCGCTCGATCACGTGGTTGTCGATGAGGAAGTTCTGGCCCAGCCGGTGCTTGGTGGCCAGGCCGAACGCCTCGAGCATCTCGCGCGTGGCGGTCGGATTCGCAAGCGGAGAGGTGGTCATCTTTAACCCAGACGCGGGAAGAGGGCCTCGCCCTTCTCCACCGGTAGGCCGGCGGCGAGCTGGCCCCAGGTGCAGGACGCTGCCATGTCATCGGTCAGGCCTTCCGCCTCGCAGCCGATGCGGCGCAGGGCCTCGGCGCTGGTGCTCGGCATGAGCGGCATGAGCAGGTGCGCAGAGATGCGGATGGCCTCGAGCAGGTTCCAGATCACGTTGGCGAGCTCACCGGCCTTCGCGGGATCCTTGGCGAGCGTCCAGGGCTCGGAGTCCTCGATGTAGTGGTTGGCCGCGTGGATGAGGTCCATTACCTCCTTGGCGGCGTCACCGTAGGCAAAGGCCTCCATCTTGGCGGCATAGCGGTCGAAGATGCCCTCGGCGGCTGCGGCCAGCGGGTTCTCGGCATAGCCGGCGGCCGAGGCGTCGCGCTCGGGCGTGGCGCCCTCGAAGTACTTGATGCACATGTTGGTGGAGCGCGAGATCAGGTTGCCCCAGCTGTTGGCCAAATCGGCGTTGTAGACCTGCTCCATGCGGCCGAAGCTGATGGCGCCGTCGGTTCCGGGGGTGACGTCGGTCATGAAGTAGTAACGGTAGCCCTCGACACCGAGCTTCTCGATGACCTCACGCGGGGCGATGGCGTTGCCGCGGGACTTGGACATCTTCTCGGCCTTGCCGGTCTCCTCGTTCTTGACGGTAAGGAAGCCGTGGGCGAAGACGTGCTCGGGCAGAGCCTCACCCAGCGCCATGAGCATGGCGGGCCAGATCACGCAGTGGAAGCGGATGATGTCCTTGCCCACGATGTGGGTCTGCGCGGGCCAGCGGTAGGCGAACTCGGAGGCGGCCTCGTCGCCCTCGGCGCCGTAACCCACGGCGGTCATGTAGTTGGTGAGAGCGTCGAACCACACGTAGGTCACATGGTCGGCGTCGAAGGGCACCTCGATGCCCCAGTCGAAGGAGGTCCGGGAGACGGAGAGGTCGTTCAGGCCGCCCTCGACGAAAGAGCGAACCTCGTTCATGCGGAAGTCGGGCTGGACGAAGTCCGGATGCTCGTCATAGAGCGCGAGCAGCTTGTCCTGGAACGCGGAGAGCTTGAAGAACCAGCTCTCCTCCTTGACGCGCTCGAGCGGGCGGTCGCAGTCGGGGCAGAGGTGCTGGCCTTCCGTGCCGCGGGCCTCGTCGGCCTTCTCGACCTGGGTCTCGGTGAAGAAGGTCTCGTCCGGCACGCAGTACCAGCCATCGTAGCTGCCCTTGTAGATGTAGCCGGCCTCCTGCATGCGCTCCCACAGGTACTGGACGGCGCGCTTCTGGCGGTCCTCGGTGGTGCGGATGAAGTCGTCACAGGAGATCTCGAGCTCGTCCCACAGCTCATGGAAGTGCGGGGCTTGGGAGTCGCACCACTCCTGCGGGGTCAGGCCGTGCTTCTCGGCGGCCTCGGCGACCTTCTGGCCGTGCTCGTCCATACCGGTGAGGAACTTGACGTTGTAGCCGGCGGCGCGACGGTAGCGGGCCTGGACGTCGGCGATGATGGTGGAGTAGGCGGTGCCCAGATGCGGGTCGGCGTTGACGTAGTAGATGGGCGTGGTGATGTAATAGGACGGCTTCGTGCTCATGACGCGAGAATCCCTTCCCTCTTGGTTTTCATGCAATTCTTCATTTTAGCAGGTGAAGCGCAGCCGCCAAACCGCAACATCCTCACACGGCGCGCCGGCCTTCGTTCACCTCTTCGAAGTCATCCGCATCGACCATCCACTCGCTAATCATCCTCCCGATACTCGCCTTCGTGGAGTCACTTCCGCTCTCGAATTTCTCCCGCCACCATGTTATGCGCTCTTTTACCTGGCCGAGCAACTCTGGACGGCGAGATACGAGGTCAAAAGGCAAATATAGACATTCTGCTGGCATCTCATTAACCTTATGGACCCAGTTGTTGCCCGCAAGAAGTTCGAAGACCGCCTCGAGTTTGCCCTCATCGATGCGGAACACATATCCCCGCCTGCCCTTGAACGGGCGTTTCGCGAGCGCGATCCAGGGCACCCGGATAACGTAACCCCATGAAAGCACCTGCTCAAACCCTACATCATCGAGCGACAATTCATACTCCGCGGACAGCTCCCCACGCGGGGAATCGAGGTTGCGGCTGCCGTACATGCCGAACCACGCTCGGACCACCGGGTCGATGGTCGATGTCATCATCGTTTGTCGCAGGCAGATAAGGTTCGCCGGAATGAGAAAGATGCTGAAGAAAATCGCGCCGTAAACGATGTTCCGTGGATCGCCCTTCGAATAAAACAGGAGCATCCAAACGACACCGACATCGAGAAACACGGCAAATGCCCTTAAGCGCCGACCCACCGTTCCAAAGCGGGCATCTTTGAACGCTTGCAGGTTGAGCAAGACCCGCTCGCGAACGTCTATACGTTCGCGAGGCGCATCAAGCAGAGGGACCGTCAAGCGCACCCGTGGCGCGCCGTACCGTTCTTGCATCGACGGAGGCTCACGTCCATCTAGAGACCCGCCCGCATCGGGTCGAGCGGGTGCCCCGGTTAAACCCTCCGTATGCGAATCCTGCGAGAAGGCCATAGCCACCTCCCCTCCAACTTAGCCCTGCAGCTCGAGGAGCAGGTTGTAGACATCGCGCTTCTTGCGGGAGTGCTTTTGAGACAGGCGCTTGGCCAGGGCGTTTGCAGGCTCACCCGCAGCGAGACCCTCGGCAATGTCGGAGCGCAGCAGCTCATCCGGGTCGACGGGCGCACCGACGGGAGCGCCGGCGGCGAGCGCCACCTCGAGCCGATCGAGTTCCTCCCCGCTCGGCGGCGCCACCACGATCACCATCTCGCCCTTGAGTTCGCCGCGCTCGCGCACCCGCTCGAGCAGCTCGGGCGCGGACGCGCGCAGAACCTCCTCGTGGAGCTTGGTGAGCTCGCGGCAGAGCGCGACCACACGCTGCGGGAACACCTCAGCGATTGCGGCGAGCGAATCGACGAAGCGATGGGGCGACTCGTAGAAGATGAGCGCACCGGGGATCGCGGCGAGGCGCTGGAGCCTGCGCACGCGCTCGCCGTGCCTGCGCGGCAAAAAGCCCTCGAAGAAGAACTGGTCACTCGGTATGCCGGAGAGAACGAGCGCCGTCACGCAAGCCGAGGGCCCGGGGATGACCTCGACGGGCGCGCCTTCGTTGCGGGCGAGCTCCACGAGCACCTGACCCGGATCGGACACGCTCGGCATGCCGGCGTCGGACGCGAAGGCGATGCGCTCGCCGGCGAGCACGCGTTCCACCAGCTCGGGCGCACGCCGCCCAATCACGTTGTCATCGCACCGCAGGAGCGGCTTGGAGATGCCCAAGTGCGACAGGAGCTTCGAGGTGACGCGCGTGTCCTCGCAGCAGATGACGTCAGCGGCGCGGAAGGTCTCGGCGGCGCGGGCGGTGAGGTCGCCCAGGTTGCCGATGGGCGTGCCCACCATCGAGAGCATGCCCGAATGCGATGCGCCCATGTTCGCGGGCATACCGGATGCGCCGTCGCCAACGCCCGAGGCGGAAGGGGATGCGGGAATCGAAGTGCCTGCCATGGGCTACTCCATCATCGCGCGCTCGAGCGGGGCGAGCGCGACGCGGGCGTCCCAGGCGGCGATGCGACGCTCGGTCTTCCACGTCTGGAAGAACCAGCCGTCCGCCGCGTCGAACGTCGCGAGCTGGTTGGAGACGAAGACGCGTTCATACGCGCGGCGCCCCTCCGGCGTGACGGAACTGCCCGAGAGCACCGCGGCGCCCGACCACTCTCCCACGATGACGGGGAAGTGCAGGCTCTTGGCCTTCTGGATCAGCTCCCTGTTGCGCTTGAGCGCCGACGTGAGGCCGTTGGGCGTGGTGATATCCTGCGCGGTCTCATCGCGGAAATGATAGAGATGCAGGTCCATGACCACGTTTTGGTACTGGTCGCCCGCCATGAAGCGCTTCCACGCGCCGGGATGGCCCGAATCGGAAAAGACGATCATCTTGCGCGTGGGCATATGCCGGCGGATGACCTCATACGCATCGCGATAGAAGTTGCGCAGGTAGTGGCTGGGGATTCCGACGCTCGACGAGAACAGGCCGGTGCGGACGCTCATGACGGGAGAGTCGAGCAACTCGATCCCGAGCAGGGGGTCCTGCTCGCCATAGCGCTCCGCCAGGCGCTCGAGCACCTCGAGCGCGGTATCGCGCCCGTTCGCCGACGAGTGCCAATCCGCGACGATGTCGGACGTCGTGGGGGAGCTATTGGAATCGCCCTGCCCGCCCGGGACCGTCGCGAGATCCAAAAGGACCTTCATGCCGTACTTATTGGCCCACTCCATGGCGCGGTCGATGTAATCGATGCAGGAGATGTACGACTCATGATCGTTTTGGACACCGAACGCGTACCAGGGCAGCGGGATGCGCACCGCGTTGAGCCCCATCGCGGACATGCGCTTGAAATCGAGCTCCGAGATGAAGGTCTCATAATGCTCGCGTATGCGCTCGTTGTATGCGGCGGAACCCAAGACCTGCTGAAGCTCGCCGTCGTTCGACGCGCCGGTCGCGGCGAACAGCGAAGGCGTGACCCATGGCTCCAAGATGAACCATCCAGACAGATTCACGCCGCGGACCCTATCGAACATCGGTGTCTCTCCCTCTGCCGGAACTAGCTACCATCTGATAAGGATAACCCCATACGGCCATTTTCCATCTGCGAGATGAGAGACCAAAAAGGCCTCCCATTTCTGAGAGGCCTTACCATTCAAAGGGTGGCGGGGAAGGGAATCGAACCCCTGACACGAGGATTTTCAGTCCTCTGCTCTACCAACTGAGCTACCCAGCCACTATGCGTGCTGTCGTTGACAGCGGTGATTAATATACCAAAACTTTTAGGTCGGTCAAGCGATTTTTTTCGCTTTTGCCCAAAAATGTCCATGGGCTACGGAGAAAACCGTTCCAGGACGCAAAACGCCCTCGGACACGAGAGGAAGCTCCACGGCTGGACCGAGCGGTGGCATTGAAGCACATGACCCGCCTCATCTGCAAAGGCCACGTCGATCGCCCGCGTCATGAAGCACGTGTGCACCGCGCCGCATCTGCAGAAGGCAAGGACGTCGCCATCGCGGCCGGGACGCGGGGCGCGGCCAATAAGGCCTCGCAACCTTTCGGGAAAACGGTTCGCGAACATCACGTCCCCCCTCCATCCCAACTCGCCCAATGCGCGTATGACGGCAGCCCGCCTGTTCAAGCTGACGCTCACGCGGCGCGGACGCACCCGCGGGAAAAGCGCGGAAAAGTCCCCCATCACATCACCACCCCCGGTCTCCAAGGGTCCACGGTCACGAGGCGCTCATGGGTCAGCCGCGGAGGGGCGCCGAACGCGACCCCGGCTATAGACCCGATTCGCGGCCATGGCTCATACCTCAAAATGCAGCGGTACGTGCGCAGTGCGCCCACCATCGACAACAAGCCGCCCGCGCCGCCCGTTGCGCCCGGCGCCGCATCTCCCGCGCGCTCTCCGGCGGGCTCCCCGTCTCCCTTCCCCGCATCCGCGGCATCTCCGTCTGCGGCTTCGACCTCGATGGAGACCTCGTACCCTTCCATTGCGCCCGTCAGCTCTCTTTTGATCGCCGCCGTCGGGTCGCCGGCCTCGCCTGGGGCGCCCCCGTCCCCACCGGCGGAGACCCCATGGGCCAGGACGATATCGGGGGCGACGCGATCGAAACGCGCGCTCGCAGATGCGAAGACCATCACGTTGTACACGATAAGCGCCAAAACGATCATGACCGGGGTCACGACGGCCATCTCGACCGTCGCCTGCGCACGGTCCTCGGCCAACATCGCCCTCATCGTCCCCCTCCCCCAACTGGGCCCATCAGGTCGCGCAGCCGGACGGTGAGCGGAAACGATCCTCCCCACGGTAGGGGGATCTCGGCCAGGACGAACTCGATCGAGTCCACGTACTCGCCGACCTCATACTCAAGCGCCGCCAAAATCGCCTTGGGATCCGAGGCCCCGATGGGTATCTTGCGCACGGCGGATTGGAGATGGGCCAGACCCTCCATTCCCGAGCGCTCGGCAACCAGGGCGCTGTCAACAAGGACCGGCTTTCTCTGCCGTATGTCGACCGGTTCTATCCCCAGGGCTCGCACCACCCCCTGCAACCTCTCCTTGAGCCAAGACCCCACCGGCCCCGCCCCGATTCCGTCCAACCTGTCCGTCAACGTGGTGAAGACCTCGTCGACCTCCTCGGAGACCCCCGCATAAGAGCCGAGCAGGTCACCCCACACGTCCATGACGGAATCGATCAGCCCAATGGGCCCGCCGTCGCCCACCCGAGCCTCCAGGGAGCTGAAAAACCCCGATAGGACGCTCTCTCCGCCGGCCGAGTCATCCGGCGCGAGGCATGCCGCGGAAATCGCGCCGCGCTCCGCCACCGTCCCAATCGACGCAAAAGGGGTATCCAAACTCGAGGGCGCCTCCGCCTTTCCCGACACCACTACCGCAACGCACCCATCACGGCCCGGGGGAGCGATGCGGGGGCGCTTGCCGGATAACCCGGCGATCGCCTCCTCGAACTCCCCGCTCGCGACCTCGGCTTCACCCATCGCGCGCGCCTGTTCATCGAGCTCCCGCTGACGGGCCTCGGCATAATCCCTCAAAGCGAGCGTGAACTCGCGCAAGTGGTACTCGAACCCGTTGTCGATGCTCGTGGAGGCGGCAGGGGCCCTTCCGACATCCCCAACGCCGAAATGGCAGACCCCGCACTCCCGTGCGCCACCGCCCTCGAGCTCCGCCAGGGAGATGGCGGGGCCTTTTGGACCCCGTGCCCCCGGACACGCCTCCGCATAATGCAACGTAAGGCCGGCCTCCTCCCTGCTCGTGGGCCACGATGGGGCGGTGTACAGCTCGGTTGCCCGCACCTCCTCCGTGTTCCTGGGCAACAATTCGACCTTGCACACCACGCCGCCATCCGTCTCGGCATACGTCGCGCTCTCGAGCACCCGCACGGCATAGCCGTAAAACGCTCGCCTCGCCGCCGCATCGGCGGCGCCCTCGACCCCGCCGCCCGTTGGCTCGTCGTGCTCATAGCGCCATCGGTAGTACGCTCGGGCGCGGTCGATCGCGACGCCCGGCTCCCATGTCGCGCTCGACGCGAAATCGGGGTTCTCGGCAGCCCCGATACCGGACAGCCGCGCCGCCCGCTCCTGCATGTTCATCCCATCCCTCCCGCAGTCGGCAAGCCATGCCGCGCGCTTTTCCGCGGACGCCTTCTCCGATGCGCGGGACAAGTCCTCCGACGCCTCCTCAAGGTTCTTCGAAGCGCCCTCCAGATCGCCCAAGTCGATCTGGTCGCCCTCAATTGCCGGGAACTCCGACTCAGAGGTCGAGGGGGCGGCAAGGGCGCTGCCGGTATAGCGCATGGCGCCGTCCCCCTGGGCCGAGCACGTGCGCGTCGCGTTTGCCGCAACGAGAAACGGCAGGGACGCCTCGAGCCTTTGAAGTCCCCTAGAGGCGGAAGCCGCGAACTCGTTTCTCATCTTCAGCATCTCGATACCGGTCTGCATCGTCTTGGATGCCGCCGTCCGGACACCCGGGACGAACGACCCCACCATGCCGACCCCCGTCATCGCGAACCCCGTGAGGCCCAAGCTCAAGATGCTCGCATCGACGACCGTCGCGACCGCATGATACGAGGAGACCGCGTTCGCCCCGGACAGAGCGGTCGCATCGGCCGCAACCTGCACGTCAGCCGATCGCCCGGCAGACCATACCGCGAACGTCGCCGAGAACACGAGCGTCAACGCCATGAGCATCGCGACCGCCGATGCGACGGTCGTGTACGCCCCGTCCTCGACGAACAGACCGATCCCCCACCGATGCCCCGCGCCATCCGCGCCCGGCCGGCGCGCCCGTTCAACCATCCCACGCCGAGACCCATGTCTCATAATCGCCCTCCAACCATTCCGGCCTTCCCCCGTATGCGACATCGACGCGCAGAAGGACGTCTCCATCGCCGTCCTCGCCCCCGAACGCCCGGGCGAACGCGCCGATCACGGGAAGCGGGCGAACCGAACCTTCGATCGAGACGCGCACCCGCCCGCCGGACTCCGTCGCGCGCTCGCACTCGATTTCCCAAGCCATCGGCCCGCCCGCGTGAAAGATCGCAAGGTCGGGGACGGCCGCCAATCTGCGCAAGGCGAATGCGATGTAAGCGTCATCCTCCCCCAGGCGGCCCGTCGTCATGAGCCGGGCGGTCTCGGCGGCCGCGCCCTCCATGACCGATCGCGTGTACAGCAGGCAGACGGGCTGCAGGGCGAGCAGCAACAAGATCAGGAACGACGGAAGCAGCAGCGCCGCCTCGACCGTCGCCTGAGCCCGGACTTCGCGCATCCACTCAATAGAGCGAGATGTCGACGGCGCCGCCGAGGTCGAGCGCATGCGACGCGGCCCGACCCGCCAGCGATGTGAACACCCCCTCCGCGCCCGCACGCCACATAGCCGCGATCGCGGCGACCATGGCCAAAAACGCGAAGAGCACCAGCGCGTATTCGAGCATCGCTTGCGCCCGGCTCTCGCGCATCCACCCACACGGCGACCCCCAACCCGACGCATCGAAAACCCCTTCATGCCGTACCGGCTCTCCCGCATCGCGAACACGACGGTCTCGCCGCGCGTCCGCCTCGGTCGTCATGCCGTCCCCGGGAGGAACCTCACCACGCGCACCGCGCTCTCGCTCCCGTCCTCCGTGCTCACCAGGACCACGTCGCACCACGCATCCGAGTTCCGCAAGATGGCTCCCCATACATTTCCCCTCAAGTCCAGATAGCCGCTCATGGCGACCGTCGATCCACCCACCTTCACATACTCTCGAAGCACCCCCTCGGCGGCCTCGGGGATGTCCGAGCGCTCCCTCCACGTCACCGCCGCGCTCCCCGGCCCACCCTCACCCGCATGGGCACCAGATTCCCCATCCGGTCTGGAGGCGAAATCGAGATCCGCCATGAATCTCTCGCGCGAGCTCTCGCTCGCGGGGCGCTCCGTCAATCTGGGCACCTCTTCACCGATCCCGGCGAGCGTCGGCTCCCCCGCGCCCGACTGCAGGGGCGCGGGATTTTCGACGGAAACGCTCCCCTCCCCGCGCCCCGTCTCCCCATGGCCCACCGCGCCTTCGCCCCCATCGGGCCAATCGCCCCCGTCCGCCAAACCTCGACCGTGCAACGCCGTGAGCAGGCCAAAGGTCGCGCACGCGAGGGGAAGCGCATACACGGCGGCGCGCCAGCATCGCGACAGGGACCTCATAGGCCGTTGATGCCATCCGAGATGGCGCCCCACAACTCGCTCACGCGATCGCGGAACGCGACGATCGCCACGATCGCGATGACCACTAGCACCCCGACCAGGATGGCGTATTCCGTCGTTCCCTGGGCATCCTTCTCGCGCAAGAGCCCTCCCGCCGCTCGCCCGGCGGATCGGCGCGCGACGGCGATCGCCGAGCGCGCCCCCTTCGCGGCCTTGCGACGCCATTCATGCAGTGCAACCATTGCGACCTCCTCAAATCATCCCGCCTGCGGCAAGCAGCGGGCCCAATATGGATAAAAGCAGGGCCGGCAAAATCAGCGTGGCCGTTGGGATCAAGAGCTTGACGGGCGCTCGCTCGATCTCCCGCTCCACCTCCGCGCGGTGCTGCGCGCGGATCTCGACACCTTGGGCAGCAAGAGCCTCCGCCAAGGGCGCCCCAAGCTCAAGCGCCTGCGAAACGGCGGCCGCGAACACCTCGAGCGCCCTCGCGCCCAAGTCCCGGGCCGTCGCACCGAGCTCCTCCTCGCGCGAGGCGATTCCCGATTGCCAGGAGAGGAGCGCGCGCTCGAGCCGCCCCGCGAGCACCCCGGGACGCCCATCGCAGTACAACGACAGCGCGGCATCGAATGAGAGGCCTGCGGACAAGCCCAAACCGACGATGTCGATCATGTCCGCCACCTCCCCGGAACCGACCGCGGCGCCCGCGCGACCGAGCGATCCCATGCGCGCCCGGAAACTCGCCAACACGCGATCAACCACCCCCTGCGCCCCGGCGGCAGTCCGGGCACAGCGCCTCCACAACCTCCCGATCGTCTCCCCGCGATCCACCGGATCCCAGCCCGACAGCAACCACAGCGAGCCCGAGGCCATCACCCCCGCAATCAAGGGCGACACAGTCTCTTGGATGGCCATGCGCCTCACACCTCGACTTTCATCACGCGCCGGATGATCGACCATGCGAGCACGTTGAGCAGCGCGGCCGCAGCCAGCGAGCCCAAACCCGGTGCGGTCATGACCCCCGCGCGGAAATCCTCGGATACAACCGAGAGAAACGCCACCATCACAAACGGCATCCCCGCGACCATGCGTGCCGACATCCGCACTTGAGCCGTCTTGACCTCGAGCCTTCTCGTCAGCTCGATGCGCGCCTCGACTAGATGCGCGGCCTCGGCGAGCAAGCCGGCCAACGGCGCGCCGGTCCGTCGCGAGACTTTCAGGGCCAATGTCACCAAGTCGAGCCCCGGCGCTCCCAGCCGGTCAGTCAGCTCGTCGAGCGCCTCGGCGGAAGAAACCCCGCAGCTCATCAGCGCCGAGGCATGCAGGAGCTCCTCTCGCACCCGTCCCTCGGCGCGGCTCCCCACGTACTGCATGGCCTGACCCAGCGACAGCCCCGAGCCCAACGAAACCGCCAGGCCACCGAACACGTCAGGCATCGCGCGCTCCACGCGGGCGACCTCGGCGCGCCTTCGCGGCGTAGAGACTCCATGCGCCTCCAGCATCTCCTCCATCGACGCCAGGGCCTCCCGCGCACTCGCCAGAGCCTCGCCGGCACATGCCCGCAACCTCGCCACGGGCGCGCGCCACGGCGCGCCGCAAGGACCCCCGACCCGCTGCAGCCCCGCTACGCTAATGGCCGCGAGCAGCCCGGTGCAGATGGGCACGAGCCTCTCCATCGATTGACCTCCTCCCAACTCAACGCGCCCGCGCTCAGGGCATCCTCGATAAATGGGGGCTCCCGCGCCAACGTCCATGCGCGCGCAGACGGGTCGAATCGCACGTACTCCGTCAGCCGCACGCCACCGCCCTCCGCACGCGAGACCCCCGTGTACGAGGAGACATACCTCTTCCCTGAAGGCGCGCGCACGGACATGACGATCCCGTCGAGGGCCATGGCTATCTGCTCCTCGATCAGCTCGCTCGACAAGTCGATCCCGTATCGCGCGAGCAACGTCAACCGGACCACCGCCTCCTCGGCGCTTCCGGCGTGCAGGGTCGTGAGCGACCCGTCGTGCCCGGTGCTCATCGCCTCGAGCATGTCTATCGCCTCGCGGTTGCGCACCTCACCCACCACGATCCTGTCCGGTCTCATGCGCAGGGCGTTCACCAACAAGTCGTGTATGGTCACCTCCCCCTCCCCCTCGATGGACGCCTCCCTCGCCTCCAAGCGCACCACATGCGGGTGATGCGTGAACTTGAGCTCAGCGGAGTCCTCGATGGTCACGATCCGCTCGCCGTGCGGGATCTCGCACGAGAGCGCATTGAGCAACGTCGTCTTTCCTGAACCGGTGCCCCCGGCGATGGCCAGATCTTGTCTCAAGCGCACCGCGAGGGACAGCAGCTCCGCGTACCAGGCGGGCATCGACCCCAATCTGACCAGATGGTCCAGCGCGCTAATGCGGTCGGAGAACTTGCGTATGGTCATAGTCGGGCCGTCAAGCGCGATGGGCGGTATGACGGCGTTCACGCGATAGCCGTTTGGCAACCGTGCGTTCACCATGGGGCTGCGCTCGTCCACGCGCCTGCCGAGCGGCGAGATGACACGGTCGATGAGGATGCGGATCTGCTCCTCGGACTCGAAGAGGCGGCCCAGGGGAACCAGCACGCCACCGCGCTCGACAAACGTCCGATCGCGACCGTTGACCATGATCTCCGTTATCTCGTCATCCTCGAGCAGGGGCTGCAGCGGACCCAACCCCACCACGTCGTTCAAGACGTCCGTGATGACGAGCTCGCGCTCCGGTCCCGTCACGTCCAGCTTGCCGTCGGCGTTGATCACGGCCTCGAGCGCCGGCCTGAGCTCAAGGCGGGCCCGCCCGGCATCTGCCATGGCGACGATGCGGGCGACCTCGGTGAATCCCACGCGCTCCATCATCAGGCGCGTGACGCGAACCCGCTCGGACCTCAACGCCTGGGCGCGCGCGGTCGCGACCCGCCCCTCCATTGGGGATCGGACCGCCGGCGGCGCCCCTTCTCGACCGCCTCCCTTCGAGGCGGCCGCCACACGTCGCAGCAAGCTCATCGAGTCGCACCACCCCTCTTGCGCCACGGCAGGCCGAATCTGGCCTTTCGGGGCTCGGGGGCATCCGTCGCCACGCGTGCCGCCGCCGGACAGCCCAGCTCGCCCAGTAGAGAGGCCGTGAAGGCCCGGATATCCCGAGCGAAGGCCCCATCGCCGTCGAGAAGCGCATCGAGCTTCCCGAAGGAAAGCATGCCCGACACATCATCGCCACCGGCGGCGATCCTCACGCGAGAGCACAGGGAGGCCCCCATCTCGAAACGCAGGGCCTCGTCTTCGCCGCATCCGCGCCCACCCATCTTGTTGAACACGCTCGTCAGGCGCGTTGCGGGCACGCCCAATCGCGCGGCGAGGTTGACCACCCTCGACGCCGAGGTGCCCGATGTCTCGCCCCCGCTCCCCACCACCAGACAGCGGTCGCACGCGGCCACTGCGACGGCGACCGCATCCCCCCAGCAGCACGAGGTGTCGGCGAAGATGATGTCCGCCGCCCCGCGCAGAACGCCTATGAGCTGCTCGACGGGCCCGCCGAACAGCTCGGCGCGCTCCCCTTCCGCCAACGGCCCCCACAGCGTCAAGCCCGGACCAATGCGCATGGCGGTCGCCTCGACATCGCATTCGGCGAGCACCCCGTCCCGCTCATGGGTCACCAGGCCCTCCATGCCCTTGAACCCGTCGACCCCGAACACGGACGGCAAGTCCCCGCACATGAGATCCAAATCGAGCACCGCCGCCCGCAACCCGGCGTGTGCGGAACACGCCGCGAGAGCGGCGACGAGGGTCGTCTTGCCGACGCCACCTCGCCCCGAAACGACAGTCACGAGCGGGGCGCGGGACGCCCCCTCCCCCATGGAGGCGATGGCGTTCGCATGAGCCGCAATCTCACGCAGGCTCCCCGCCGCAGCGGGGACCGCGGCATGCTCGCAGCGCGGACCGTCGGGGCGATTTCCCCACGCCGTCTCCGGCGCGGCGCCGAACGGCGCCCCGCCCATCGGCTCATCCCCTGACGACGCAACCGGCGCCATGGGAGCCGCCTGGCCGTCCGGCTCGTCGAGCGGAGGCCAGAGCTCCTCCACGGGCACCAGATCCGCCTCGCATGGCAGCGCGCCGCACCCCATCGCGGTCCGGTCGACGTCGCCCCGGCGGTCCGTGGCAGCACCCGAGCCGACCGACCGATGCCCCCCATCCACATCGCCGTCCTCCGCGATTACCTCGGTTGCGCCCGCCTGGAGCAGACGCGCCGCGCACACGGGCCCGCCCCCGATCGACAGCGCCAGCAATTCGCAACCGCCCAGCTCGCTTCTCAAGCGCAGCACGTCGTTTGCATACGCATCGATCGCGGATGCGCCGCATGCCACGATCACGCCCACGCTTCCGGTCGCGCACGCCCTTCCCAGCTGAATCGCGCCCTCCGCGGAATTGACGCGCGCGATTCGCGCATCCCCTCCGCGCCTCAGCACCTCCTCGCGAACGCGCCCGTAATACGCGTCCTCGCAATAGGCAAGCCAAATCTGCCCCATGAATACCACCCTCGCATCACCGGGGGCCCGTCGCCGCGGGCGCCCCCGCCTTCCCTTCTTTGGCCTATCTGGCGGCGTCGCCGTCATGCTTCCGCTCGCCCTCCCGCTCATCCTCCTGATCGGAGTCGTCGCCCGGAACCGCAAGCGTCACCATGCCTCGAGACGTCGCCGCCAAAAGCTCCCGTACCTCTGAAGGCCGGATCGCCAAGGTCACCCATTGGACATCGCCCCCGCCTGCGGAGAGGACGTTCGAGTCGATCACCTTCGCGCTCGCGAGTTTGTCCGCGAGGGCATCTCCCTGCGCGTACACGTCGACCCGCTCTCCGCGCTCGATCGCCCCGCCCACCGCGTGCTCGCAATCACTCGCCACGGATACGGCGACCATGCCGCGGGGCACGTCGACCGCCCCCTCCTCGTGCTTGAAATACGCCTCGGCAAGGGGCGCATGTGCGGGAATCCGAGCCGTCGCCGTCCTGCCCACGGCATCCGACAATCCCTCGATCGACCCCGCCGGAAGAAGCGTCGACGCCCATTCCGTTACAGTCGTGTTTCCCTCATCGATCTTCTCTCCCGGCTCGATCTCCCTGCTGGCAACGCATACGGCGGTCAAATCCCCGCCATATTGCTCCATCGCCTCGCGCTTTACCCGATCCGCCTCGCGCCGCGCGTCGGATATCGCCGCATACGAGACGACCGCCGCGATGATTCCCGCCATCGCGCTGATCAAAAGACGCTTTCTTCGATCCATGTGCTCCTCCTCTCATCGCGTGCGCCCCTCAGCTCGATTCTCAACGCCCGCGCCCCATCGGGATCCGGCTAAATGGGAAACTCCCCCGCGGCCTGTCGAGGGCTCAGGCCATCACCTGACCGCACCGGTCAGACCCGTGTCCGCCCGCGGTGCGAAGGTCGCCAAGTCGACCTCCCGCGACATCTCGCGCCGACTTCCTCCACCCTTCGAATGCCGACAAAAAATGAGCCACCCGTTTCCAGGCGGCTCATACATGGGGTTTTAGTTGGGAACCGAAGCGGATCGGAGGCCCGGGTGGCCACCGGAAAGATCCGGTCACAAATGGATGTCCGGGTCCAAGCTCTGCGCGCTCACGCGCATCTCGGCGGCCAGGGAGAGGAAGGCGTCGACGCGGACACGCTCGATCTCGCCGTCCTCAACACCTTGCAGCACCGCGCACCCGGGCTCATGAACATGCGAGCAATCGTTGAATCGGCAGGCGCGGGAGGCCTCCACCACCTCGGGGAACGTCCGGGCAAGGCCGCGCTCATGCCCCACAAGCGGCAACGACCTCAGACCCGGGCAGTCGGCGATCACGCCGCAGGGATCCGGGAGCGAGACCATGATGCGCGCCACGGTCGTATGCCGGCCCGCGTCGTCGCGCTCGCGCACCTCGTTGGTCTCGAGGGCGTCGGCGCCCAGCAGGGAGTTGAGCAGGGTCGATTTGCCCGCGCCGGATTCGCCCAAGATCATCGCGACGGTGCCTTTGGGCACGCAGGCCCGCACCTCGTCGAGACCCAAACCCGTGCGCGACGAGGTCGCGATCACGCGCACCCCCTCGCCCGCAAGGCGGTGAAGATCCTCGATGACCGCGTCGACCTCGGCGCGATCGCACCGGTCGATCTTGGCGAGGACCACCACGGGCTCGGCCCCGCAATCGCGCGCAAGGACGAGGGAGCGCGCCACGCGGTCGCGGATGAGCGACAGGGTATCGCGCTCGGCTCCCAGCGGCTGCACGATGAAGATCACGTCGACGTTCGCGGCCAGCACCTGCCGGTCGCCGCGGTTCTTGCCTCGCCAACGCTCAAACGCCGTGCGACGGGGCAGCACGCGCAAGATCACGCCCATGTCGTGCCCGGGCGTCACCCGCACCGCGACGAAGTCGCCGACGCCGGGGAGCAGCCGATCGCCACCCGCATCTGCGCCAATCGTCTGGCCGGTGCCCCTTCTCGCATGTTTTCCCCGCTTGCCGCGTTTGCCCTTGGCAAAATCCACGGCGTGCTCGGCCCGTAAGAGGTCGCCCGACGCAGTCGCGATCATGGGGAACCCGCGGTCCAGGCGCACCACGGCACCAAGCTCGATCTGATCAGCGGGGATATCGCCGGCAGCCGCCAGCTCCGAGCGCGCCTCTTCAAACGCAGAGACCTGCGCGCCGGAAGCACGCAGGTCCCCAAAGCTCGGAATATGTTCCAAAACGTCAGCCACGCTTACGCTTAGGTCCTTTCCTGTTACGCCTTGTTCTTCTCGATGTTGCGCATGACGGCCTTGTAGACCTCCATGATCGGGATGATCAGGAAGGCGAGGCCAAGAGCGGCAAGCAGCGCCATCGGGTCGAGCGTCATGAAGCCGAAGACCTCGGCGAGGAAGTCGACCTCGACCGGGATGACTGTCAGCACGAGCGCGAGGGCGGCGGCGCCCCACAGCCACTTGTTCTGCGTCTTCATGGAGAAGATGGACGCGCGGCGGCTGCGCATGTTGAAGGAGTGGAAGATCTCGACCATGGACAGGGTGATGAAGGCCATGGTCACGCCCTCGGCATCCGGCACGCCGTCGAGCAGCATGCCCATGTCGATGTAGCCGTTGTGCAGGAACATGCCCGCAAAGAAGGAGGCGAGCACCAGCAGGGTGATGATGACGCCCTGGAAGGCGATGTCGAGACCCATGCCGTCGGCGAAGACGCCATCGGTCGCCTTGCGCGGCTTGCGCTTCATGACGTCGCCCTCGGCCTCCTCCATACCGAGCGCGAGCGCCGGCAGGGAGTCGGTGATGAGGTTGATCCACAGCAGCTGAACCGGCTGGAAGATGGTGAAGCCGATCAGCGTGGAGACGAACACCGAGAGGACCTCGGCGATGTTGGCGGACAGCAGGAACTGGATGACCTTGCGGATGTTGTCGTAGATACGACGGCCTTCCTCCACCGCGTTGATGATGGTGGCGAAGTTGTCGTCCGCGAGGACCATGTCGGCGACGTTCTTGGTGACGTCGGTGCCGGTGATGCCCATGCCCACGCCGATGTCGGCGCGCTTGATGGACGGGGCGTCGTTAACGCCGTCGCCGGTCATGGCGACGATGTTGCCCAGGCTCTTCCAGGCGTCGACGATGCGGGCCTTGTGCTCGGGCTGGACGCGGGCGTAGACGGAGATCTCGGTGACGCGGGTCTTGAAGTCCTCGTCGGAGATCTTGTCGAGCTCGGCGCCGGTGATGGCCTGGGAGGCGTCCTCGACGATGCCCAGGTCCTTGGCGATGGCGACGGCGGTGTCGATGTGGTCGCCGGTGATCATGACCGGACGGATGCCGGCCTCCTTGGCCTCCACGATGGCCGCGGTGACCTCGGGGCGGACCGGGTCGATCATGCCGGAGAGGCCGCAGAACACGAGGTCGTGCTCGAGGGCCTCAGGGCTGAAGTCGGTCGGTGCCTCGGTGTAGGTGCGGTTGGCGAGCGCCAGAACGCGCAGGGCCTGGTCGGCCATGGCCTTGTTGGCGGCGAGGATCTCCTCGCGACAGGCGTCGGTGAGCTCGACGACCTGTCCGTTCTCGTACACATGGGTGCACAGGCTGATAACGACGTCGGGAGCGCCCTTGGTGAACTGCTCGAAGTCGCCGTCGACGTCCTCGACCACGACGGACATCATCTTGCGGCCGGAGTCGAACGGGGCCTCGCCGATGCGGGGGCGCTGGATGTCGAGGTCGGTCATGCCGGCCTTGGCGGCGTCGTTGACCAGGGCGCACTCGGTGGGCTCGCCCACGGCCTCGCCCTTGTCGGCATCCCACTTGGCGTCGGAGCACAGGGCCATGCCCGCGAGGAACTTGTCCTCGTCGGCGGCGAGCTCGTGCTTGACGACGGTCATCTTGTTCTGGGTGAGGGTGCCGGTCTTATCGGAGCAGATGATCTGGGTGCAGCCGAGGGTCTCGACGGCGGTCATCTTGCGGATGATGGCCTGACGCTTGGACATCTTGGTGACGCCCATGGAAAGGACGATGGTGACGACGGCGACCAGGCCCTCGGGGATGGCGGCCACGGCCAGGGACACGGCGACCATGAAGGTGTCGAGCATCATGGCCGGGTTGGAGCCCAGCTCGCCGAAGTGGCGCACGATGTCGACGGCGAAGATGATCACGCAGATGGCGAGCACGAGCTTGGTCAGGATTCCGGAGAGCTCGTTGAGCTTCATCTGGAGCGGGGTGAGCTCCTTCTTGGCCTGGGTGAGGGCCGTGGCGATCTTGCCCATCTCGGTGTTCATGCCGGTGCCCACCACGACGGCGCGGCCGCGGCCGTACACGACGGTGGAGCCCATGTAGCACATGTTCTTGCGGTCGCCCAGCGGCACGTCATCCATGCCCTCGCCGAGCTCGATCGTGTTGGCGTGCTTCTCGACCGGGACGGACTCGCCGGTGAGGGCGGCCTCCTCGATCTTCATGGAGGCGCTCTCGATCACGCGGCAGTCGGCGGGCACGGAATCGCCGGCCTCGAGCAGGACCACGTCGCCGGGGACGAGCTCGGAGCTGGCCATATGGACGAGCTTGCCATTGCGGATGACCTTGGACTGAGCCGCGGACATCTCCTGCAGGGCCTCGAGGGCCTGCTCCGACTTGGCCTCCTGGACCACGCCGAGGACGGAGTTCAGGATGACGACGGACAGGATGATGGCGGCGTCGGCCCACTCGGGCTCGCCCTGGATGAAGCCGGTGATGACGGAGATGGCGGCGGCCACGAGCAGCATGATGACCATGGGGTCGGCCATCTGCTCGAAGAAGCGCTTCCACATGGGCGTCTTCTCTTCTTCGTCAAGCTTGTTCGGACCGACGCTCGCCAGGCGTGACTGCGCCTCGACGACCGTCAGGCCCTGGTCGGCACTCGTGGACTGCGCCTCGAGGACCTCCTCAGCCGAAGCCAAGTATTCTTTCAATCTGACCCCTCCCGGAGTATGCCAAGCGGGACGCAGGCGCGCTGCGCCCCAATCCAACAGTCTGACACCCGATTATAATTCCCGGAATCTGGGCAAGGGCTTGTCAATGGTCGATATGGTACCCAAGCTTTTGGGCCCTATGCCAGCTGGGGACGCGATTCGGCGCAATGCACACATACCGGAACGATAGGCAGTGCTCGAAGCAAGTTCAATATGAATTGAATCGGCACACGGTTGATTCATGTCGATAAGCGGCGTAGGTTTTCCTATAATGACTCTTGCATACGTATTCGCCCACAACGCCTATCACTGACATCAGATGGAGGTCTGAATGCAGCAGAAACTGAAGCGCACCAAGATCGTTTGTACCATGGGCCCTGCCTGTGACAACGACGAGACTATCTGCGAGATGCTGAAGGCGGGCATGAACGTCGCCCGCTTCAACTTCTCCCATGGCTCCTATGAGGAGCATCAGGGCCGCATCGAGCGTGTGCGCCGCTGCGCCGCCAAGGTCGGCAAGCCCGTCGGCATCCTGCTCGACACCAAGGGCCCCGAGGTCCGCACCGGCCTGCTCGAGGGCCACGCCAAGGTCGAGGTCCACGCCGGCGACAAGATCACCGTCACCGCCCAGCCCACCAGCGAGGACTGGCTCGGCAACGCCTCCCACATCTCCCTCGACTACGAGAAGCTCCCGTCCGAGGCCGAGAAGGGCTCCATCATCCTGATCGACGACGGCCTGGTCGGCCTCGAGGTCGAGTCCGTCGACGGCCAGGACATGCACTGCGTCGTCCTCAACAACGGCCTTATCGGCGAGCGCAAGGGCGTCAACATCCCCAACGTCGACATCTCCCTGCCCGCCGTCACCGAGCGCGACCGTCAGGACATCCTGTTCGGCCTCACCCAGAACATCGACTACATCGCGGCCTCCTTCATCCGCAACGGCAAGGCCGTCGAGGACATCCGCCAGCTGTGCCGCGAGAACGGCGGCGAGCACGTGACGATCTTCCCGAAGATCGAGTGCGCCCTGGGCGTCGAGAACTTTGAC
The DNA here is from genome assembly GCA_902470815.1 of uncultured Collinsella sp. GTDB lineage: Bacteria > Actinomycetota > Coriobacteriia > Coriobacteriales > Coriobacteriaceae > Collinsella. The sequence goes on along the minus strand of CABRHS010000003.1, from coordinate 990 downwards.
GAGATTCTCGAGGCTTCCGACGGCATCATGGTCGCCCGTGGCGACCTGGGCATCGAGATTAAGCCCGAGCTCGTTCCGCACATCCAGAAGGAAATCATCGCCAAGTGCAACGCGGCCTACAAGCCCGTTATCACCGCTACGCAGATGCTCGACTCCATGCAGCAGAACCCGCGCCCGACGCGCGCCGAAGTTGCCGACGTCGCCAACGCCATTTATGACGGTACCGACGCCGTTATGCTGTCCGGCGAGTCCGCTGCCGGTAAGTACCCGGTCGAGGCCGTCAAGATGCAGGCCTCCATCGCCATCGAGACTGAGAAGCACATGGCCGTTCACGCCGAGCTCGCCATGCCCGAGGGCGCTTCCGGTACTCGCGTCGTCAACAACGTCGTGGGCATGTCCGCCGTCCAGATGGCCACCGCCGTGGGCGCCAAGTGCATCACCGTGCCCACCACCACTGGCCGCACCGCCCGCCTGATCTCCCACTTCCGCCCGAACATGCCCATCCTGGCGTTCTCCCGTCACGAGTGGGCTGTCCAGCAGATGATCATGTACTGGGGCGTCATTCCGCGCCAGGCCGAGATTACTCAGGGCACCGTCAACGGCACTATCGTGAAGGCCGTCGAGACGGCCAAGGAGCTCGGCTTTGTCGAGAAGGGCGACCTCACCGTTGCCACCGCCGGCGATGCTCGCCTCTCCGTCGAGCTCGAGGGCAAGGTGTCCTCCACCAACCTCGCCTACGTGGCTCAGGTCCGCTAAGCCAAGTCACCCACCGCATCGCGGCCACAGTCGCGTTGCCTCAAATGGGTCCGCCGAGTACCGGCGGACCCATTTTTTATCCGCAATGAGGCCGCCGTGCCTGCTGGGATTGCGACCATCACGCTTTTATACTCACCGATACGCCGCCCGCAATAATCCTTGGCATAATCTTGGCGAAAGGGACTGCGGACATAAAGTTGGACGCCTTTGGGGCGTCGGGACGGAGGTCCGTAT
>CABRHS010000002.1 GCA_902470815.1 uncultured Collinsella sp. | reverse complement strand
AGCACCCGCAGCAGGAGCTCCTGCAGATCGACACCACGAACATCCTGTTCATCTGTGGCGGCGCGTTCGTGGGCCTGGACAAGATCATCTCCGACCGCGTGGGCAACCAGGGCATCGGCTTCAATTCCGAGATCGCCGGCCCCACCTCCAAGGATGAGAACGTCCTGCTCAAGCAGGTGCTGCCCGAGGACCTCAACAACTTCGGCATGATCCCCGAGTTCATCGGCCGCACCCCGGTGATCACCCAGACGCAGGCCCTGTCCGAGGACGACCTGGTCTGCATTCTCACCGAGCCCAGGAACGCCGTGGTCAAGCAGTACCGCCGCATGTTCGCCATGGAGGGCGTGGAGCTGGTCTTCGAGTCCGAGGCCCTGCATGAGATCGCGAAGAAGGCCCTAGCCCGCAAGACGGGCGCCCGCGGCCTGCGCAGCATCTGCGAGGAGCTTCTTCAGCAGACCATGTTCGATTTGCCCAGCGAACAGGGCGTGCGCCAGGTTATGGTGACCGCCGCCGCGGTTCAGGGGGCCGAGCAGCCCCGCCGCGTCTACGAGGGGTCGGACATCGACCTGGATTAACCCGCCGCATCTCCGCGCGCTCAGGCGCGCTATCGGTGTGGGCGTGAATCGCATATCGTCCAACGGCCGGCCTCGTGCCGGCCGTTTTCATTGCGCCCCTGGCATGTCCTACGTGCTATCCTGTTGAACAACTACGCAAACTTCGACTCTTCGGGAGCGTTTCATGACAGAAGAGATGCCCAAGAATTACGATCCGGCGGTCAACGAGCCGGCCATCCTGCAAAAATGGCTCGACGGCGGTTACTACAAGCGTCGCGAGGGAGTGGGCGACTGCACCGTCACCATCCCGCCGCCCAACGTCACGGGCATCCTGCACATGGGCCACGCCACTGACGACTCCATTCAGGACGCCATTGTCCGCATGGCACGCATGCGCGGCCGCTCCACGCGTTGGATCCTGGGCACGGACCACGCGGGTATCGCCACGCAGACCAAGGTTGACAAGAAGCTCAAGAGCGAGGGCGTCTCCCGCCTGGAGATCGGCCGTGAGAAGTTCCTCGACGCCTGCTGGGACTGGACGTATGAGTACGGCGGCACCATCGTCGAGCAGATCAAGCGGATGGGCTGCTCCGTCGACTTCGACGGCGAGCGCTTCACCATGGATGACGAGTATGCCGAGGCCGTGCGCAAGGTCTTTTGCGACTGGTACCACGATGGCCTGATCTACCGCGGCAAGCGCATCGTAAACTGGTGCCCCGACTGCACCACCGCCATCTCCGACGACGAGGCCGAGTACAAGGACGAGAAGGGTCACCTCTGGCACCTGCGCTACCCGCTCACCGAGCCCGTCAACGGCCAGGAGTACATCGTCGTGGCCACCACGCGCCCCGAGACCATGCTGGGCGACACTGGCATCGCCGTGTCCAGCAAGGACCCCGAGAAGGCCGCGTTCGTGGGCAAGACCGTCAAGCTGCCCATCGTGGACCGCGAGATCCCCATCTTCGACGACTGGCACGTCGATCCCGACTTCGGCACCGGCTTCGTCAAGGTCACGCCGGCCCACGACCCCAACGACTACGCCATGGGCCAGGCCCACGACCTGCCCCAGATTAACATCTTCGACGAGCACGCCGTCGTTGTGGAGGGCTATGGCGAGTTCACCGGCATGACGCGCGACGAGTGCCGCGAGGCCGTCCTCGCCTGGTTCGAGGAACACGGCCTTCTTGACCACGTGGACGAGCACGACCACTCCGTCATGCACTGCTACCGCTGCGACCAGACGCTCGAGCCCTGGCTCTCCGAGCAGTGGTTCGTCGCCGTGGACAAGCTCAAGGGGCCCGCGCTCGACGCCGTGCGCGACGGCCGCGTGACCTTCCACCCGTCCCGCTGGACCGACACCTACACCACCTGGATGGAGAACCTGAAGGACTGGTGCATCTCGCGCCAGCTCTGGTGGGGCCACCGTATCCCCGTGTTCTATTGCGAGGAGTGCGGCTGGGAGGACGCCTGCATGGAGGACGTGCACGTCTGCCCCAAGTGCGGCTGCGCCCACGTCCATCAGGACGAGAACGTGCTGGACACCTGGTTCAGCTCCCAGCTGTGGACCTTCGCCACGCAGGGTTGGCCGCAGCATCCCGAGCAGCTCGAGGGGCATCACCCCACCACGGCCCTCGTCACCGCGCGCGACATCATCGCGCTGTGGGTCGCGCGCATGGTCATGAGCTCCCTGTACTTCCTTGACGAGGTCCCCTTCCGCGACGTGGTGATCTACCCCACGATCCTTGCCAAGGACGGCAGCCGCATGTCCAAGTCAAAGGGCAACGGCGTGAACCCCATGGACCTCATCGACATGTACGGTGCCGACGCCATGCGCTTCAACCTGCTCACGCTGTGCACCAACAACCAGGACGTCAAGTTCGACGCCGACATCGACAAGAAGACCAAGGCCCTCAAGGGGTCCGCCCGCACCGAGCAGGCCCGCGCGTTCGTCACCAAGATCTGGAACGCCAGCCGCTTCCTGCTCATGAATATGGACGGCTACACCCCGGGTGAGCCTGTCGCCGAGACCGCGGCAGACGCCTGGATGTTCAGCCGTCTCGCCAAGGCCGTTCGCATGGTCACCGAGGGCATCGAGCAGTACACGTTCGGCGAGATGGCCCGCGGCGTGCAGAACTTCTTCTGGAACGAGGTCTGCGACTGGTACGTCGAGGTCACCAAGACCCGCCTCAAGGACGATGACGCCCGCCTGCAGGCCCAGCGCAACCTGATCTTCGTGCTCGACACCTCGCTGCGCCTCATGCACCCGCTCATGCCGTTCGTCACCGAGGCCATTTGGGACACCATGCCCTCCAGCTGGCTCGATATGACCGAGGACGGCACGTGCGACCGCGCCGAGGCCCTCATGATCGCCACGTGGCCCGAGCCGGAGGCCTTCGAGCGCTTCATCGATGAGCCCTCCGAGAAGTCCTTCGAGCTCATGCGGGCGGTTGTCACCGATGTCCGCTCGAGCCGCGCCCGCTACCGCATCTCGCCCAAGCAGGAGCTTCGCTGCGAGATCAAGGCGACCTCGCCCGAGATCGCCGAGGCCATCTGCGGCATGGCGGACTTCATCCGCGACCTGGCAAACGTCAGCGAGCTCGGCGTCTTCACGGCGGATGAGTTCGTGAAGCCCGAGAAGGCCATCGCCATCGCGGGTCCGGACTTCGACGCCTACGTCGTCATGGGCGACCTCGTCGATTTCGACGCCGAGCGCGCTCGCATGGAGAAGGAGCTAGCCGCCGCCGAGAAGGAGCTCGCCGCCGCCGAGCGCACCTTGGGCAACGAGGGCTTTATCGCTAAGGCCGCACCCGAGGTCGTGGCGAAGAAGCGCGATCGCGCCGCGGAGCTCGCCGAGACCATCGCCGCGCTCAAGGCGCAGCTCGCGGATTTCGCGTAATCGAGTTTTCGACATCTGGGACCCCGTCGCAGTCGATGCGGCGGGGTTCGTGCTGAGCATACAGGTGGGGGAGAGGGAGACATGGCAGATAACGGGACGGGAACGGTGATGCTGCCGCCGGCGAAGACGCAGGAGGCGTTCGTCCACATAGGGTTCGCCAAGGCGGGGCTCACGCGCGGCAGGGCGTTCGTCCTTGCGGTCCTCGCCGGCGCGTTCGTCGCGCTCGGCGCGTCGTTCATGCTCATGGTGCGATCGGACACCTCGCTTGCGCCCTCGATCTCGCTCATCTTGGGCGGCCTGGCGTTTTGCCTGGGCCTGTTTTTGGTGCTCGTCGCCGGAGCCGAGCTGTTCACGGGCAACTGCCTCATGGTGATCGGAGCCCTCGACGGGAGGTACCCGTTCATTCGCATGGTGCGCAAATGGGCGATCGTCTACGCGGGCAACGCCGTGGGCGCCCTGCTGGTCGCGGTCCTTCTGCTCGCATCGGGATTCCCGGGGATGCAGGATGGCTTGGTGGGGGAGTTCGCATGCTCCGTTGCGTCATCCAAGGCGGCGCTGAGCCCTCTTGTGGCCTTCTCGCGCGGCATCCTGTGCAACGTCCTCGTGTGCCTCGCCGTGTGGATGGGCAGCGCCGGCAAGACGGTGTGCGACAAGCTCGCGGCCGCCATCCTGCCGGTTGTCGCGTTCGTCGTGCTGGGGTTCGAGCACTCCGTGGCGAACATGTTCTTCCTGCCGCTCGGCATGGCGATCGAGGCCATGTGGGGAGCATCGTCCATCGCGCTCTCGGGGGTGCTTTCCAACCTGCTGTTCGTCACGCTCGGCAACATCGTGGGCGGTGTGGCCGTGGCAGCCGCTTATTGGTTCGTCTACGGCCGCGATGGCCGCGATTAGGAGGACTCCATGAAGCGTGGAGAGACATACGTCCTGCCGTTCGAGGTTGATGAGCTGAGCTATGACGAGGCCGTGTCGATCGCGGCCGACACCGGCGTCATCGCCGGCGACGCCGGCCCGCTGCTCGAGACGGTCGTCGATATGCTCGACGAGCTCGGCCGCCCCGACGAGCACTTCGACTGCATTCAGGTCGCGGGCACCAACGGCAAGACATCAACCACGCGCTTCACCGCGGCGATCCTGCGCGGTGAGGGCAAGCGCACCGCGCTGTACACCTCGCCGCAATTGGTGCGGTACGAGGAGCGCATGGAGATCGACGGCGCCGTGGTGAGCCCCGGCGAGTTCGCCCACGGCGTGTCCTCCGCCCTTCAGGCCGGTCGTCGCGTGAACGCGCGCCGTGCCGCCGTCGGCGAGCCCGCTTACACGATCACCCCGTTCGACCTGCTCACGGCCGCCGCCATGGTGGTGTTCGCCGAGCGCGGCGTGGATGTCGCGGTTCTCGAGGTGGGCATGGGCGGCCGCTGGGACGCCACGAGCGCCACGGACCCGGTGGCGGTCGCCATTACGGGGATAGGCCTTGACCACACCCGCATCCTCGGTGACACGCTCGAGGCGATAGCCGGTGAGAAGGCCGCCGTCATCAAGCCCGGCCGCCTGGTCGTGCTGGGGGAGGGGACGCATGAGCTCTCCGTTCAGCGCGTGATGGACGAGCGTTGCGCCGCGTGCGGCGTGAAGCCCTGGGTGGTCTCGCACGAGACGCTGCGCGAGCCGGACCGCATAGGCGGCGTCGTCTCGTTCGTCACCCGCACGTCTCGCTCCGAGTACCGCGTGGACATGTACAAGCCCGCGTACCAGCCGCAGAACGCCGCGTGCGCCATCGCCCTCGCGGAGGGCTATCTGGGTCGCGTTCTCGATGCGTCCGCCCTTGAGCGCAGCTTGGACTCCTGCCCGGTGCCCGGCCGTTTCGATATCGTGCGCATGGATCCCCTCGTGCTGGTCGACGCGTGCCACAATCCGCAGAGCTGTGAGAATTTCATCGCGGCGCTGGATGAGGTGGAGCCCTCCATTGCGGAGCGCCCCACGCTTCTCATCGCCGCGCTCTCCGACAAGGACGTCGCGGGCATCATAGACGTCCTCGTGCCGGCGTTCCCGCGCATCATGGTCGCGCAGACGGCGAGCGACCGCGCCATGCCGGCAGAAGAGCTCGCGTCCCTGGTGCGCTCCAAGTTGCTCGAACTTGGTCGATGCGAGTGCGACCTCGTCTCAGTGCACGCCACCGTCGGCTCCGCGCTTGTGGCCGCGACGGAGGGCCATCGCCCTCTCATCGCCGCCGGCACCATCACGCTCGCCGGCGAGGTCGCGGGGCTGTTGCGCGGGTAATCGCCGCGGGGCGCACTCACCTTCGCATTCAGCCTCAGTCGTGCTATTATCGACTAAGCTGTTCGAAAATGTTCGAAATGTTTGTATATGTGCTATGGAGGCCCTGCATGTCGATCGTGTATATCGCGGTGTTCGCCGTCTGCTTCTTCTCGTCGGTCATCGGTGCCATCTGCGGCATCGGCGGCGGCGTGATCATCAAGCCCGTCCTCGATGCACTCGGGGCGTTTCCCGTCTCAACCATCAACTTCCTGTCGGGGTGCACGGTGCTGTCCATGACGGCCTATTCCGTCCTCCGCTCCCGTGCCTCGGGCGCGTCGCAGATCGATTTCAAGACCGCCACGCCGCTCGCCGTGGGCGCCGCCGTGGGCGGTCTTGTGGGCAAGGACCTGTTCAGCATGGTTGAGGGCCTGTTCGACACGCCCGATACCGCCGGTGCCGTCCAGGCGGCAGTGCTCATGATCATCACCATCGGGACGCTTGTCTACACCATCAATAAGGAGAAGGTCGCCACCAAGCAGGTCTCGAACGCGTTTGCCTGCGCGGTGATCGGCTTGTTCCTCGGCATCATGTCGAGCTTCCTCGGCATCGGCGGCGGCCCCATCAACCTGGTGGTGCTGTATTACTTCTTCAGCATGCAGACCAAGGAGGCCGCGCAGAACTCCCTGTATATCATCTTGTTCTCGCAGGTCGCGAGCACTCTTCGCAGCGTCCTCACCATGGACCTCGCGAGCGTCAGCATCGCATTGATCGCCGGTATGGTGGTGTGCGGCATACTTGGCGGCGTCGCGGGCCGGGCCGTGAACAAGCGCATCGACTCCGAGCGCGTCGACAAGCTGTTCATCGGCCTCATGGTCGTCATCATTCTCATCAACGTCTACAACATCGCGAAGTACACCGTGCTCGCGTAGCCTTACCTCAGCGTTCGCGCGATGGATATCATGTCGGGCGCCGCGTACTCGAGGAAATCGCGGTATCCGCAGTAGTCCTCACGGTAGTAGCAGGTGTTCAGGCGCTTGCAGTTCTTGTGGCAGATGCGCTCGAAGGGGCAGGTCGCGCACATGGAGCATGCGCGGCGGGGCTCGTCGAGGAAGGCGCGCAGCGCGTCACATGTGGCCATGTCCTCCAGCGAGTCCGTGCGGATGTTGCCAAGGCGGAACCGGTCGAGCACGTAGAAATCGCAGGGGTACACGTCGCCGTTGCCCTCGACCACAAACTGCGGCGCGCAGGCGCCGAGCATCCCGCATTGCTGCGGGTACATGCCGGCGAACAGCGGGATCACGTTGTCGAAGAGCGTGACGCTCATGCGCTCGCCGCGCTTGAAGTCCTCGAGCCACAGCCGGAAGAACGTCTTGTAGAAGCTCACGAAGCTCTCGGGCTCCAGGGAGTACTCGTCGCTCGCCTCATCGAGTCCCGGCAGGCAGGGGATGAGCTGGACGAAGTCGAACTTGTGCTGCCTGTAGAAGCGGTAGAGCTTCTGCGGGTGACGGGCGAGTTGGTCGGTGAGGACGGTGAGGATGTTGAAGTCGGCGCCCGCCCGCCGCAGGGCCGCCACCGCGTCGAGAACGCGGTCCATGGTGCCGGCGCCGCGGGCGTCGGGGCGGAGCCAGTCGTGCATCTCAGGGTAGCCGTCGATGGACACGCCCACGAGGAAGCCGTGCTGGGCGAGGAAGGTCGCCCAGGTGTCGTCGATGACGTATCCGTTGGTCTGGATGGCCAGGTGCACCGTCTGCTGCGCGCGATGCGCGTCCACGTAGGCGCAGAAGGAGCGGAAGAAGTCGAGGCCCGCGCAGGTGGGCTCTCCGCCCTGGAAGGCGAAGGTCACCTCGGCGTCCGGACCGAGGGCGAAGGCGCGGTCGACCACCGCCTGGATCGTCGCGGCGTCCATGATGCCGTGGTTGGCGGTCTCACGGTGCTCCGCGACGTCGGCGTAAAAGCAGTAGCGGCAGCGCATGTTGCATGTGGAGCTTGCCGGTTTGATGAGAAACGATATGTGCTTCATGGGACCTCGCGTAGGGCTGTGACGCCGTGGGACGTTGATTTACAGGAACCGGTACTGCACCGTTCCAACGCCCACGCTCAGGAAGTTGAGCGCTCGGGCGACGGCGGGCTGCATGTCGATGACGCGGCCGTGGGCGTAGGGGCCGCGGTCGTTCACGTAGGCGATGACCGAGCGTCCGCCGTAGCGTATCTCGACGCGCGTCCCGAAGGGCACGTTCAGCATTGCGATGCCCATGGAGGTCTCGGTGACGGTCTCTCCGTTGGCGGTGGTGCCCCCCATGAAGCCGTCCCCGATACCGTAGTACGATGCGACGCCCGTCTTCCAGCTGCCCGTGGTGTCGCCTCCGCCGTCGTTATTCGAATTGCCGCCGCCCGTGCCGCTGCTCGTCCCGCCGCCCGCGTTGCCGCTTGCATTTCCGTTGCCGCTCGTTGCGCCGCCCGCATGGGAGTCACCGCTGGAGGAGCCGCCATGTTGCCCCTGGTTCGAGTCGCCGGCGTTTTGGGATCCGCCCTCGGGGGGCGTCTGGGTCGCGCCGCCGTTGCCCTGGTTCGCGTTTTGCTGGGCTTGGAGCTGAGCCGCCTGCTCGGCGGCCTGCCGCGCGATCTCCGCCTCCGCAGCGTCCTCGGCATTCGCCTTTGCCTGGATCTGCGCGGCGGCGCCTTGAGCGTCGCCGAGCGCCTGGGCCGCGCGGGAGAGCTCGGCATCGGCCTGGTCCTTCGCACGCCCCAGCTCGTCCAGCTTGCCGTTCAGCTGGTCCTCGAGGTCGTTGAGCTCGTTGAGGGCCGAGACGTTCGCGCTCTGGACGGTGCCCAGGTACTTGGTGAGGTTGATGAAGTCCGCGAATGACCCGGCGTTCAGCAGGAGGCTGATCGCGCCGCCGTTCGAGGAATGGGTCTTGTAGAGGTCGCTCGCCGCCTCTGCGGCACGCCTCTGGCGGGCGGGGAGCAGCTCCTGCTCGATATGGATGATCTCGTCGGCGATGGCTGCCACCTGCGCGTTGAGCTCACCTGCCTTCGCGGTCGCCTCGGCGTACGTCGCCGCCGCGCTCGAAACCCGGCTTTGGAGGCGCTTGAGCTCGGCGCGGGTGGAGGGCGTCGCGGCATGCGCGGTCGCGAGGGAGAGGGTGGGGACGGGTGCCGCCCCGCCCAGGGCGATGACGCCGGCGAGGCCGATGGTGCACGCGATGCGCGCGGGGCGCATGCGAGGGGAGCGACGCGTATCCAGACTCATGTACAAACCGCCTTAGGTAGCAAACTCGTCATAGTATAGTCCAAGTCTCACCTTAAAGTTGAGCTTCAGGGTTTTCGCACACGCAAAACGGCCGCACGTCGCGTTCGCGTGCGGCCGTCGAGATGGCCTGGCCGGGGGGATGCCGGCGCGTCGAGCCGCGCGCCGCGCTTTGCCGCGCTGCGTCGCGCGCGTCCCGCGGCTACGGCCCCCTAGACGGCGGCGACGTCCATGCTGGCAACCAGGTCCACGCCGGTGCCCAAAAGGTCGCTCATCACGATATCGCCCATGCGGACGGGGGCGGTGACGCGCGCATGGCGAATGTCCTCCATGGCCCGCATGTGGAGGTCGCGGGGGATGGGCTGCGCGGTGCGCACGGGCAGCAGGCGCTCGTCGCCACCATCCACCACGACCGTCGTGGCGAGGATGCGCATGGGTCGGGTGATCTCCTGCTCCGCGAAGATGCGGCCGCGCTTGCATCGGTTGCCCTGCACGGAGATCGCCCGTGCCGCGCCCGTGCCGTCGATCGAGACCTCGACGGACAGCGAGCATTCGGAGGGGCAGGTGGTGCAGTGGAAGTGCCTCACCTCGGTAACGGGTGCCTGCATGGCGTTGTTCGGCTCGTCCATGGTCTACATCTCCTCGACGGGTTCGACGGAAAGGGTCACCGTGCCGTGCGCCCGCTCGATCATCTTGGTGGTGAGCGGTGCGGACTCCATGATGCTCGGCTTGAAGGCGCGCGGTTTACCGGTGAACAGGACCTCGTCGTCGCATGTGATGACGAGGTGCGCGGTGTCGACGGGTCTCTGCACGCGGAAGAACAGCTTTGTGCCCGCAGCTCGGGTCAGCCGCGACGGCACCACGTAGCCCGCCAGGCCGCCCGCAGCCACGGGGAGCTCCATGTGCCCGGCCTCCGCTTCGCCCCCGTCTCGCGCGCCACAGGCCGGCCCCTTCAGGGCGTGTGCGGCCGCCGCCGCGCCGGCGCGCTCCGCCTCTGCCGTCACGTTGTCGGCGAGGTCGTGAACGTGCAGCACGTTGCCGCACGAGAAGATGCCCGAGACGGACGTTTGCAGGTCCTGGTCCACGCGTGCGCCTCGGGTGCGCGGGTCGAGCTCGACTCCGGCCGCGCGGGCGATCTCGTTCTCCGGGATCAGGCCCACGGACAGCAGGAGCGCATCGCAGGGGACCATGCGTTGCGTGCCGGGGATGGGCGAGAGGTGCTCGTCGACGCGGGAAACCTCGACGGCCTCCACGCGATCGCGCCCGATCACGCGGGTGACGGTGGTGGACAGGTGCAGCGGGATGCCGAAGTCCTCGAGGCAGTTCTTGACGTTGCGATGCAGGCCGTTCGCGTACGGCATGAGTTCGTAGACGCCCTCGACTTCGATGCCCTCGAGCGCGCAGCGGCGGGCCATGATGAGGCCGATGTCGCCGGAGCCGAGGATGACGGCCCGCTTGCAAGGGCGCAGGTTCTCGATGTTGATGTAGCGCTGCGCCAGTCCCGCGGTGTACACGCCCGCGGGGCGGCTGCCGGGAATCTTGATCTCGGAGCGCGTGCGTTCGCGGCAGCCCATGGCGAGCACGATGGAACGGCAGGCGAGCACGGCCATGCCGGATTCTCCCATGACGGTGACCGTGTGGGGCGTCCACGGAGCGGGAGCGACGTGCGCATCTTCCCGCGAGGGGGCCGATCCGGGCTCCTCATCGATCGCGAGCACCATGCAGCCGAGCATGACCTCTATGTCGGTTTCCGCCACCCGGTCGATGAAGCGCTGCGCGTACTCTGGGCCGGTGAGCTCCTCTTTGAAGTGCGTCAGGCCGAAGCCCGGATGGATGCACTGGCGCAGGATGCCGCCCAGGTGCTCATTGCGCTCGACGATGGCGACCGTCGCACCCGCCTCGCGCGCCGAGAGCGCGGCTCCCATGCCGGCGGGGCCGCCGCCGATCACCACGACGTCGAATTCGCGCGTAGGAATATCGTTCCTCATCGTTATCGGCCCTCCTTGAGCCTGCCGTCGACAATCCACGAGCCGCGGTCCTCGAGCAAGACGTCCTCGGGGCCGCATCCGAGCTCGCGCGCGAGGATGCGCACCACGCGGCTCTGGCAGAACCCGCTCTGGCAGCGGCCCATGCCCGCGCGGCACCTGCGCTTGACCCCCTCCACCGAGACGGCTCCTGGCACCCGATGGATCGCGGCCACGATCTCGGCCTCGGGGACCGTTTCGCAGCGGCAGACGATGCGTCCCCAGGCGGGGTCCGCCTCGATGAGGCGTTCCTGCTGCTCGATGGGGGAGCGGTCGAAGTCGGCGGGGGCGTGGCGCACGGGCTGCCAATCCGGGCGCTCGGTCAGAGGGATGCCCGCCTGGAGCAAGATGCGGTCCATGAGCTCGGCGACGGCCGGCGCGCTCGCGACGCCGGGAGACTGGATGCCCGCGGCGTGGAACAGCCCGGGCACTTTTGCCGACGGGCCGATGAGGAAGTCGTTGAGGCCCTCGATGACGGCCCTGCCGCCCGCGAAGGTGCGCACGATCCGGCGCGTGTCCAGGTCGGGAACGAGTTTCCGTGCGCCCGTGAGCAGCGCGTCGACGTCGGCGGCGTACGTGTCGACGTCGTCCGGGTCGCGCATCGCCGCCGTGGCGGTGATGACCGTGTTGTCGTGCACCGTGCCTGTCACGATGACGCCCTTGGAAACAGGGGTGGGGACGGGGTAGAGCGGCATGATCGCGCGGGGCTCCTTGTCGAGCACGGCGATGTTGCCCTGGCGCCAGGCGATGCGGAACTCCTCGGCGCCCGCCATGCGGGAGATCGCCGCCGCGCCGTTGCCCGCGGCGTTGATCAGCACGCGGGACCGGACGGTCCCCTTGGACGTGTGTATGGCGAACCGCGCCGGCTGCTCCGAGATCCCGGTGCGCCCCACCTGCATGGGGGCGTTTGACAGCAGCACGTCGATGGCCTGGACGGGTGCGCCGCGCAGGAACGTCGCTCCGTTGGCGGCGGCGTTCTCGGCGCACGCGATCGCGACCTCGAATGGGTCCACGTAGCCTGTCGAGGGGCACCAGAGCGCGCAGGTTGCCTGCTCGTTCGCGCGGGGCTCGAGTTCGCGTATGCGCCCGGCGTCGACGATCTCGAGTTCGGGCACGCCGTTGACGGAGCCGTTGGCCATGAGCCTCTCGAGGGTGGCCCGCTCTTCATCGGAGAAGCCGAGGACCATCGAGCCAGTCCGGCGGAAGAGGAAGCCGAGCTCGTCCGACCAGCGCGAGTAGAGCTCGCAGCCGCGGGCGTTCACGCGGGCCTTCATCGTTCCCGGTGCCGGGTCGTACCCTGCGTGGACCAGGCCGCCGTTTGCCTTCGACGCTCCGAGCGCGATGTCGTTGTCCGCCTCGATGACGCAAATCGACTGCTCGTAGCGCGCGAGTTGGCGCGCGATGGCGCAACCGGTGATGCCCGCGCCCACGATGGCGATATCGTAGCTGTCTGCCATGACGGTGCTCTCCTGTCAGATGCCGCCATCGGGCGCGCTCGTTAGAAGCTCATCCGACGGCGATGCTTATAGACGAAGTGTCAACAAACTATGCTACGCCTGTCGTTTATCCGCGCCATATCCAATCGGCCGAATGCCGGTAAGCCGCCGCCAACGGCGAGGGGCGTCGACGCGAAGGCGGTTGTTTCAATTTCGGAGGCGCCTGTTTCGAGTTAGGGGGATGACGTTAATTCGGCCTCCCACTCGCAGGGCAGAATCAACCGTTCATCAAATTGTGAAACACGAGGGGCATCGCTTTGCGGGGCTGTCCTATAATCGAATAAGTTCGAGAGGTTACCTGTATTGGGCCTGCACCGAGCACCTGCTTACAGTTGCATATGGGGTCGGGACGTTACTCTTCGAGGCGTGCACCGTATTTGCCAAGCGAAAGCGCGGCGCGGTGGCTTCGGAGGGTTTTTCATTTTGAGCGTACGTAGAAATGATGCCGGCTCATTGCAACCGAGGATTGGAAGGAGGCTGGTATGCGGGCCATTCGCAGCATCAATAACAACATCGCAGTGTGCATAGACAGCACCGGCGCCGAGTGCATCGCCATGGGCAAGGGCATCGGTTATGGCAAGATGCCGCGAGAGATCGAGCTCTCAAGTGTTTCGCACACGTATTACAGTGTGGACGAGCGACAGCTCGAGGGCGTAAAGGACATTCCACAGGACGTGCTTGTTTTTGCTGCTGCGGCGGCTGATAGGGCGCGCGGACAGCTCTCATACCAGATGAGCCCCAATTTCACGTTCACTCTGGCGGACCATATCGCATTTGCAATCAAACGTGCGGAGCAGCACATCCGCGTGCGCATGCCGTTGGCCTACGATGTCGAGCAGAATTATCCGGATGAGTATCGCCTGGGGCGCCAGCTCGTACGCCGGATCCGTCGCGAGTTCAAGGTCGGTCTGCATGACGATGAGGCCGCTGGGATTGCCATGAGCTTCGTGAATGCGCGCGTGGGGGCAGCGACGGAGGAGGAACTTGCGGCGGCGCAGCGAGACGAGGATATGCTCGAGGACATCACTGAGATCGTGGAGAATCACTTCGCCGTGTCGGTGGATCGTGCCTCGTTCGCGTTTTCGCGTTATGCAACGCACCTGCACTATCTCTTCGCGCGCATCCATGGTGGCAAGGCGCTGCCTGCCGAAGGGCTGAACGGTTACCAGGGAATAGGGGATCAGTTTCCCGAGGGCGTGAAATGCGTGGAGAAAATCGCCACTCATATTGGCGAGACGTGGGGAGCGGAGCTTACCGATGAGGAGAAGCTCTATCTCGTGATTCATGTAAGCAGGATTTGCATCAAAGGGACGGACCGCTAGATGGCAGTCCGGCGGGCTGCCCCATGGCGGCCCGTGGCGCGCCGCTGCATGCGGCGTGAACCCGAGGTTTCGAACGAGGGAGCTCGTCATGGCTTCGAAAGACAAGTACGCCGAGCTTGCCGACAAGATCGTCGGTCTCGTCGGCGGCAAGGACAACATCAGTTACTTCACTCATTGCGTTACGCGCCTGCGTTTTAACGTCAAGGATAAGGGGCTGGTGAAAAAGGAGGAGATCGAGCAGATTGCTGGTGTGATTGGCACGCAGTGGTCGGGTGATCAACTCCAGGTCATCATCGGGCAGCAGGTGGGGGAGGTCTACGCTGCGATTTGCGATTGCTCGGGTCTTTCTCGCGAAGACGCGATCGACGAGAATCTTGACGCGCATTTGACGGGGAAAAGGGACTTCTCTCCTCGTTATCTTTTCGACCTGTTCTTCGATACGCTGTCGGGAATCTTCGCCCCGTTTATTCCGGCAATCGTTTCGTGCGGCTTGCTGCAGGGCGTTTTGTATTCAATTCAGACCTTCGGCTTGATCAGCGCA
This sequence comes from uncultured Collinsella sp., assembly GCA_902470815.1. Classification (GTDB taxonomy): domain Bacteria; phylum Actinomycetota; class Coriobacteriia; order Coriobacteriales; family Coriobacteriaceae; genus Collinsella. Next base: position 139,185 of record CABRHS010000002.1, on the reverse strand, counting down.
GACTCGGTTGAATATAACTTTTTCTACACGTGCGCTAACACTGCGTTTTACTTCATGCCGGTCCTCATCGCTTTCTCGGCGGGCAAGCGCTTCAAGTGCAATCCGTATGTTGCGGCGGCTCTTGGTGCCGTGTTGATTCATCCCACTTTTGTCGGAATGGCCGGACAGGAGATTCAGCTTTTCGGCATGATCCCCATTACTTTCGCGAACTACTCCTCCACGGTTGTCCCCGCGATTCTTACCGTGTACGTCGCGTCTTGGATAGAGCGCGCCTGCAAGAAGGTTGTTCCCGCGATGGTTGATATTATCGTCACTCCGTTCGCTACTTTCCTCGTTGCGGCGATTATCGGCTTCGCTCTGCTTGCCCCTGCGGGCAATTTCCTCGGCACCTTTGTGGCCGAAGGTATCCTGTGGTTGTATACCACGCTCGGACCTGTTGGTGGCGCGCTTTGCGCCGCAGTGTACCCCTTCATGCTCGCAACTGGCATGCAGGTCGCTATGTCACCCATTACCGTTCAGAATCTGGCGACTCTCGGATACGATTTCATCTATCCCTGCACTGCGGCATCCAACGCCGCGATGGCGGCCGTCGCCCTGTATATTTTCTTCAAAGCCAAGAACCAGAACGTCAAGTCCATTGGTTCGTCCACGGGTGTCACTGCCCTCATTGGCGTTACCGAGCCTGTGTTCTTCGGTTTAATTGCCAAATATCGCAAGGCGATGATCGCGACTATGGTAGGCGGTGCGGCCGGTGGCGTTGTTATGGGCATGTTCACGGTTCAGTACCTGTCTTTTGGCTTCGTTCCTTTCGGAACGCTGCCGCTCGCTATGACCGAGACGTTCCCGTATTACATGATTGGCGTATGCCTCGCCATGGTCGTTGCGATTATCGTGATGCATCTGCTCAAGTTTGATGACGAGGAGTAGTGCGATGGGATTCAAAGAGGGATTTTTGTGGGGTGGTGCAACCTCCGCCAATCAGTGTGAAGGCTCGTTTGATGTTGACGGTAAAGGGCTCAGCGTTTCCGATGTCGTGACAAGCGGCTCCCACACAAAGCCGCGCCGCATATGCCTCAATCGAGATGGCGCGTATGTGTATCCCTCTGAGTGGGGCTCTGATTGCTACCGTCGATTCGAGGAGGATATCGAACTTTTCTCCGAGATGGGTTTCAAGGCGTACCGCTTCTCGATTGACTGGAGCCGCATTTTCCCCAACGGAGACGATGACGAGCCGAATGAGGCGGGTCTTGCTTACTATGACAAGCTCCTCAGCGCGCTACGTGGCCACGGAATCGAGCCGGTTGTGACCTTGTCCCACAGTGAGATGCCCTTGAATCTCGTTACGTCATATAGCGGTTGGAGAAACAAGGAGGTTATCTGGCTGTACGTGCGCTATGCCACCACGGTTTTTAGGCGCTACCGCGATACGGTGAGATACTGGCTTCCGTTCAATGAGGTCAACGACATGCTGCTCCCCATGAGCGCATTCGGTCAGGGCGGAATCTTCCATGAGGGGACCGAGTTCTTTACCGAGCAGCCCGATTATCCTAACGAGAGGCTTAATGCCCTAAATAACATCATGATCGCGTCTGCTCGGGCGGTTAAGGCCGGCAGGGATATCAGCCCCGATTTCCATTTTGGCACAATGATCTGCCATATCACGCAATACCCACGCACGTGCTGCCCCGAGGACCAGTTGTTGGTCCAGGCAGACGACCTGTACCGCAACTGCATGTGCTCCGATGTGATGCTGCGTGGCGAGTACCCGTACTACGCGTGGACGTATTTCCGCCGTCACGGTATCGAGCTTGAACTTTCTGATGAGGAGCGCGCCGACCTCAAGGCCGGAACAAGCGACTTCTACACGTTCTCCTACTATCAGAGCATTTGCCAGACCACTCGCGAAGACGAGTTCACCGACCAGACGAGCGGCAACATCATGGGTGGCGTCCGTAACCCGTATCTCGAGCTGACGGACTGGGATTGGCCCATTGACCCCGTCGGTCTGCGATACACCTTGAATAAGGTGTACGACCGGTATCGTGTTCCTGTCATGATCACCGAAAACGGTCTCGGTGCGGTCGACGCGGTCGAGGAGGACGGTTCCATCCACGACTCGTATCGCATTGATTATCTGCGCCGCCACATCGAGGAGATGAGGAAGGCGGTTGACGACGGCGTGGACCTCATCGGCTATACGCCGTGGGGGTGCATCGATCTCGTGAGCGTCTCGACTGGCGAGATGAAGAAGCGCTACGGCTTCATCTATGTCGATGCCGACGACGAGGGCAACGGCACCTTTGATCGCTCTCGCAAGGACAGCTTCTACTGGTACAAGAAAGTCATTGCCTCTAACGGCGAGGACTTGGACTAGGGTATTGCTCGAGCATCAAGCGGGGAGACGCTTCATCCGCCCGCTCGCTATGGGTGCGTGCGCCGCGTGATCGCCGGCGTCACCAGGGGGCAACCCTCCGGTGGCGCCGGCGCCCCTATGTCGTTACGGTGCAACAGGAAAGCCTCCGCGTCGCGAACGTGCGCGTTTTCCGGTGCGGGTATACAATGCTGAACGATTATGACCAGCTTTGCGCTCGACGCAACCGGCTGAAAGGTTCGCCCGTATGTCCAAGTACATCGAGGAGCTCATGTCTCCCCAGCTGATGGTCGCCGTGTACGGCATCATCGCCTGCGTGATCGCCCTCTACCTGCTCTCCGTGGCCTACGTCTTCATCGACGCCAAGCGCCGCGGCGCACAGGCGTTCTGGGCGTGGGGCCTGCTCTCGCTCATTCCCATCGTTGGCCTTATCGCGTACATCGTCATGCGCCCCGGCGCCTATGCCGTCGACCGCGAGGAGCAGGAGCTCGACATGGCGCTGCGCGAGCGCCAGCTGGCCCAGTACGGGAGCTGCCCCAACTGCGGCACCACTATCGAGAAGGACTTCATCGTCTGCCCGGTCTGCAACACGCAGGTCCGCAACGTGTGCCCCACTTGCAAGAAGCCCCTCGAGGCCCATTGGAAGGTGTGCCCTTACTGCCGAACTCACATCCAGTAGGCGCGTGCGCCCCGCGGGCATGCGGGTCATTGCGCGTCGCGCCCCACGCACCCGTCACCGCACCCCGGTGGCGGGTGCGTTCGTATTCCCGCGCGCGGCCCGTCCGGGACGCCCGTCGCGCGATCTGCGCGGCGGCCCCCGGGGAAAACGGGTAAGATAAGTTGATTACTCAGGTAATACACCTCATAGGGAAGGTATACATATGAAGGCACTGTACAACGACGGCTCCGTGGCCGAGGTCGAGGGCGACGAGGCCCTGCACGTCATTCGCCATTCCGCTGCGCACATCATGGCCCAGGCCATCAAGCGCCTCTACCCGGAGGCCGACTTCGCCTACGGCCCCGCCACCGACAACGGCTTCTATTACGATGTCGATCTGGGCGACAAGACCATCTCCGAGGACGACCTGCCCGCCATCGAGGCCGAGATGAGGAAGATCGCCAAGGAGAACCTCAAGTTCCAGGCCTTCGAGCTGCCTCGCGCTGAGGCCATCGCCCTCATGGAGGAGCGCGGCGAGAAGTACAAGGTCGAGCACATCGGCGACCTTGACGACGACGCCCGCATCACCTTCTACCAGCAGGGCGATTACATCGACATGTGCGTCGGCCCGCACCTCACCTACACCAAGGCCCTCAAGGCCTTCAAACTCACCGGCGTCTCCGGCGCCTATTGGAAGAACGACGCCAAGAACAAGATGCTCACCCGCATCAACGGCACCGCGTTTGCCACCAAGGACGAGCTCGAGGCGCACCTCACCATGCTCGAGGAGGCCAAGAAGCGCGACCATCGCCGCATCGGCCGCGAGATGGACCTCTTCATGATGCGCGACGAGGCCCCGGGCTTCCCGTTCTTCCTGCCCAACGGCATGATCCTCAAGAACACGCTGCTCGACTACTGGCGCGAGATCCACCACGAGGCCGGCTACGTCGAGATCTCCACGCCGCAGATCATGAACAAGCAGCTGTGGCTCACCTCCGGTCACTGGGACCACTACAAGGACAACATGTACTCCACCATGATCGACGAGGAGGAGTACTGCATCAAGCCGATGAACTGCCCCGGCGGCGTGCTCGTCTACAGCTCCAAGCCGCACAGCTACCGCGAGCTGCCCATCCGCGCCGGCGAGATCGGCCTGGTGCACCGCCACGAGCTCAAGGGCGCCCTGCACGGCCTGTTCCGCGTGCGCTGCTTCAACCAGGACGACGCCCACCTGTTCGTCACGCCCGAGCAGCTCACCGATGAGATCGTGGGCGTCGTGCGCCTGATCGACTCCGTGTACCAGAAGTTCGGCTTCAAGTACCATGTCGAGCTCTCCACGCGCCCCGAGGACTCCATGGGCTCCGATGAGGATTGGGCCGCCGCCGAGGAGGGCCTCAAGGTCGCGCTCGACAAGCTCGGAATGGAGTACGTGGTCAACGAGGGCGACGGCGCCTTCTATGGCCCCAAGATCGACTTCCACCTGGAGGACTCCCTCGGCCGCACCTGGCAGTGCGGCACCGTGCAGCTGGACTTCCAGATGCCGCAGAACTTCGACCTCACCTACGTGGACGCCGACGGCGAGAAGAAGCGCCCGATCATGCTGCATCGCGTGTGCTTCGGCTCCATCGAGCGCTTCATCGGCATCCTTATCGAGCACTTCGCCGGCAAGTTCCCCGTGTGGCTCGCGCCCATGCAGGTCAAGGTCCTGCCCGTCTCCGAGAAGAGCCGCGATTACGCGCACAAGGTCACCGAGCAGCTCGAAGCCGCCGGCATCCGCGTGGTGTGCGACGACCGCGACGAGAAGATCGGCTACAAGATCCGCGAGGCCCGCGGCGTCGACCGCGTGCCCTATATGCTGATCCTGGGCGAGAAGGAGGTCGAGGCCGGCAACATCTCCGTCCGCGATCGCTCCAACGAGACCGTCCCCATGGCCGTCGACGAGTTCATCGCCAAGGTCGTGGAGGAGACCCGCACCCGCGCGTAGGGCTCGGGGCGAATCGAATCGTTCATTGAGGGGAGAGGTGGCCTCGGCATGATCGACCAGCAGGAGCTCGAAGCTCGGTATGCGCGGGTCGTCGGTGCCGAGGCCGCCTTCTTCGTGTATGCCGAGCGCGTCGATGACGCGTTCGGGCGACTCGGCGCCGTGTCGCCGGGGAGCCGCCTGGTCGACATGGTCGGCGGTCCGGGCCTTCGCGTCGCCGACGTGCGCGCCGTCGCCCGAGAGGTCCATGCCGCCTGCGGCTCCCTGTGGGTGGATATCACCGTCCCATCCCAGTTCGGCTGCCGTGCCTTTGAGCTTGGCGCGGACGTTCAGGGCGAGGCGCTCGACCGCGTCGCGGCGGGTGGGCTCGAGCGCAAGGCGGTCGCGCTCGCCGTGCGCGATGCCGACCTGATCGCCCATGTGGGCGCTTCGCCTTCGCATGCTTTGTCGCAGGGGGACCTCGAGACCATCGCCTGCGGCCTCGACACGTTCCCATCTCGCATGCAGCGGCACTGCGATCACGCCCGCGCCCTCGCCGAGTACCTGTCCTGCTGCGAGCGTCTCGCCGCCGCCTGGTACCCCGGGCTCGCCTCGCACCCCGATCACGAGCTCGCCACCCGCGTCCTGCTGCATGGGTTCGGCCCTGCCGTCGACTTCGAGCTCCCCGCCGTTCCGGGTCGCGCTGCGGGCGATTTCATCGATCGGTGCCGTCTCAACGGCCGCGCCTGCAAGGCCGGTGGCCGTCGCACGCGCCTGCACGCCCGCGACGGGTGGGAGGGGAGCGCGGTGCGCATCTTCGCCGGGCTCGATGATCCGCTGGAGATCGCCGACGACCTGGACCAGGCCATGCGCTGGTTCTGCAGTCCTCCGCAGCCGTAGGGCGCCGTCGATCCACATCGAAATCTGACGAATCTGGAGTGCTCATGCCCATCATCACTTCCGCAGCACTCGCCGAGAGCATCGTTCTGGGCATCGCCCTCGCAATGGACGCCATGGCCGTCACGCTTTCCAACAGCCTGTGCGAGCCCGATATGCCCCTTTCCAAGAAGCTCGGCATGCCCGTCGCGTTCGCGCTCTTCCAGATGGCCATGCCCGCCCTTGGTTACATGGGCGGTACGCTCATCGCGGGTTACATCGAGCGTTATGCGGGCATCGTCTCGCTCGCCATCCTCGCTTTTGTGGGAGGCAAGATGGTCGTTGAGGCCGTTCGCGAGCTGCGCGAGCCCGAGGCGTGTCCCTCGGCGCGCCTCACCTGGGCGACGATCGGCATGGAGGCCGTCGCCACTGCCATCGACGCGTTCGTGGTTGGCGTTAGCTTTGCCGCCGAGGGCAAGGACGTCATCCTGTATTGCGGGATGATCGGCCTCACCACACTGCTGTGCTGCCTGCTGGTGCTGGCGCTCGGCCGAAAGCTCGGAGAGCGCTTCGGCGCCCGCGCGGAGATCGTCGGCGGCGTCGTGCTCATCCTCATCGGTCTCAAGGTCTTCTTTGGGATGTAGCCCGGGACCTTGCACCCCTTCTCATTCCCAATCGGTTCCTCGTTTTGCGATTTGCATGCGGGCTATACGACGCATATTGGGAGCGGCGGCGGTTGTGTGGCCTTGCATATTGGGACTGTGGTTCGCTTGCGCCTAGAACAGCTCGGGCAAACGCCTCGATATGAGCTCGTCTACCTCGGTCTGGAGCGTCCGGTAGGCGCGGAGGGCGAGCTCGCCCTCCGGCGTGAGCACCGAGCCGCGCGCGCCGTCTCGGGCGAGCAGCTCGCAGTTCAGATGCCCCTCGGCCTCCCGGACGATCCGCCATGCCTTGGAATACGCCATGCCCATGCGCTTCGCCGCGCGGTTGAGCGAGCCTTCCTCGGCGACGCCCTGCAGGAGGGAGGCGCAGCCGCCCCCGAATGCGCCCGGCAGGTCGCGGTCGTCATCGGAGATGGTGAGTCTGGCGTGTGCTTTCAGCGGCATCTGGGCTCCAAGCAGAGGGGTGAGAATGGGCAGACACTTTGAAGTCTGGCAACGACAGCCATTGTAGCAGTGCCGGTGCGCTACAATACCTCCACTTGTATAGAGCGCCATCCGCGGGGTTCGTGAGCCTACCTCGTCGGCAGCAGAGAGTCTAAGGAGCGACATGGCAACGTTTTTCCCTGGTGAGTCCCACACTTTCTCTGAGTATCTGCTCGTCCCCGGGTACTCTTCCTCGGAGTGCATCCCCACCAACGTCTCCCTCAAGACCCCTCTGACGCGTTTCAAGCGCGGCGAGGAGCCCGAGATCACTCTGAACATCCCCATGGTCTCCGCCATCATGCAGTCCGTCTCCGGTGTGGACATGGGCGTCGCGCTCGCTACCGAGGGCGGCATCTCCTTCATCTACGGCTCCCAGACGCCCGAGTCCGAGGCCGCCATGGTCAAGGCCGTCAAGGACCACAAGGCCGGCTTCGTGCAGTCCGACTCCACCCTCACCCCCGACATGACCATGGAGCAGGTCATGGAGCTCAAGGACCGCACCGGTCACTCCACCATGCCCGTCACCGACGACGGCACCCCCACGGGCAAGCTCCTGGGCATCGTCACCAGCCGCGACTACCGCCCCAGTCGCGACGACCACTCCAAGCTCGTCTCCGAGTTCATGACGCCCCGCGCCGAGCTCATCGTGGGCGACAAGGACATCACCTTGAAGGACGCCAACGACCTCATCTGGGACAAGAAGCTCAACGCCCTGCCCGTCGTCGACGAGAACGATCACCTGGTCGGCATCGTCTTCCGCAAGGATTACGACTCCCACAAGACCAACCCCAACGAGCTGCTCGACGCCAACAAGCGCTACATGGTCGGTGCGGGCATCAACACCCGCGACTACGCCGAGCGCGTGCCGCTGCTCGTCGAGGCCGGCGCCGACGTGCTGTGCATCGACTCCTCCGAGGGCTATTCCGAGTGGCAGAAGCGCACCATCGAGTGGGTCCGCGAGAACTACGGCGATTCCGTCAAGGTCGGCGCGGGCAATGTGGTCGACGCCGACGGCTTCCGCTTCCTCGCCGACTGCGGCGCCGACTTCATCAAGGTCGGCATCGGCGGCGGCTCCATCTGCATCACCCGCGAGACCAAGGGCATCGGCCGCGGTCAGGCCACCGCGCTGATCGACGTCTGCCGCGCCCGCGATGAGTACTTCGAGGAGACCGGCGTCTACGTGCCCGTCTGCTCCGACGGCGGCATCGTGTACGACTACCACATGACCCTGGCCCTCGCCATGGGCGCCGACTTCCTCATGCTTGGCCGCTACTTCGCCCGTTTCGACGAGTCCCCGACCTCCCGCGTGAACGTCAACGGCCAGTACATGAAGGAGTACTGGGGCGAGGGCTCGGCGCGCGCCCGCAACTGGCAGCGCTACGACCTGGGCGGCGCCCAGAAGCTCTCCTTCGTCGAGGGCGTCGACTCCTACGTGCCCTACGCCGGCTCCCTTAAGGACGGCGTGAACGGCACCCTGTACAAGGTCAAGTCCACCATGTGCAACTGCGGCGCGCTCTCCATTCCCGAGCTGCAGGATAAGGCCCGTCTAACCCTCGTCTCCGCCACCTCTATCGTCGAGGGCGGCGCCCACGACGTCGTGGTCAAGGACTCCCAGCAGACGGTGAGCTACAACTAGGTGGTTTCAAATCGCCTCACATGCTAATGTTCGGACGGCTCGCGTGCGCCCGCATGCGAGCCGTCCGCTATTTTTGGTACCAAGGAGTTGCATGCCATTCCAATTGGTCGCATACAATGCGGGTCTGTCATATTAGCAAGGGTGCATCGCGCGCATTTCAGAATTGCTTTCCGTGACTTCGTTGGCGGCGTGCCCCTACTTGCAAACGCCCGCCTGCGGTCCGCTGGCCCGGGTGTCGTTTCGGAATGGATTGAGTTCAGGGTGGATAAGTTTTCTCCAAAAACAATCGATGCTCTTGGTTATTACGTATATCTGTATTCAGACCCCGTGACTAAGGTTCCCTTTTATGTCGGTAAGGGGAAGGGCAACAGGGCGTTCGCGCATTTGCATGACGGTTCCAAAAGCGAGAAGACGCGCAAAATCGCCGAGATACAGGCGCGTGGCAATCAGCCGCTGATTGAGATTTTGGCTTTCGGTCTTGATGAGGGGACGGCATATAAGGTCGAGGCGGCGGCGATTGACTTGCTTGGGCTGAAAAATCTAACCAATAAACAAGCGGGACATGAATCAAGCCTATACGGACGGATAGAGGTTTCTGATCTTGACGCGAGGTTTGATCACGGCGAATTGACCGAGCGGGATTTTTTCGAAGACGCTGTCTTGGTCAAGGTTAACCAACTCTATCGAAACGGGATGTCCGATTTCGAGTTGTATGAGGTGACGCGAGGGTTTTGGCGTGTTGACAAAAGTAAGATCGAGGGAATTCATCTTGCGTTGGCGGTCTATGACGGCATGGTTCTTGAAGCCTATGAAATTGCGGCATGGTTGCCGGCGGGATCGGGTATGTGCGCGACACGTGCGGTCAGTCAAGCCGAGTCGGCTCATCGCATGGAGTTCGTGGGGCGCGTTGCCGATCGGTGTACTAGAGATCGCTATGTCGGAAAAGGCGTTTCTGGGTTGTATGCGCCGGGTAGTGCAAATCCCATTCGCTATGTGAGGGCCGCCTACTCGCGTAAGGCGCTCGTGGAGATACACAGGGTGCTCGAGGATATCGAGTTAACGGAGGGGAAGAGGGAGTGGTGTTCCAACTTCAACTTCTATGACTCACAGCAGGATGATCCTTATGGTCTTGAAAGCAGCTTGAATGAATTGCTAGATTTGTCCTACCAAGGAGGATTTGTCCCAGTCGACTACGGAGTTGTATATCAATCGATAGGAAAAGATGATATAGCGATCAGAAAGGCATCCAAGAAGGAGCTTTTGGAGTTGAGCGACTATCAATTGGTCTCGATTTTGGGCTATCAGTTCAGGAGCGACCACTTCGACAACGGCTCGTGGATTAGGACGTATGTGGCAAACGGTCTTGCCTATCACTACTTCCATGAGCTGGCTGTGCGCTGGGGTTGTGCGTAATCTATTTCGAGTAGCCTCTAGTTACTGCAAAAATCCCTTGCCGTAAAATACCAGAAACTGCGTATCAATCCATGCACTGAATATCCTGGCATTTCCGCAGGTGCACTCTGTTGGGGTGATGCAATTATCAGGTTCTTACACAGCGCTCTACCATAAAGGGAATATTGCAGCATTCCTTGGGAACAATGGCCAGCACTCACATCCATGGTAGGGGGGATGGTGAATGGGGACCTTTGTTCTTTCTCATTTTTCAGCGTTGTGGTGGTTTTTGAGCCATCGTGATCCTCATGTGGACAGCAACGCCCCATACCTTGCTATCCCAACGTCGGCTGATGCTCCCGATGCCCTGTTGGTTGAGCAGTTGCGTTGGACCATTGGCATTGAAGGTCCCCTAGATTTCTTAGTTCTCGGAAACGGCGCGTTTCGAAGGAGCACTGCCGTTCGGCCTCACAGCTGCACGCAAGATTTGCCGCCCGGCAGCTTGATTCCCATTGCATGCCATGCCAGCGATGCGGAGCTGTTTGTGTGCAGTCCCGAACTTGCCTTTTTGCAGATATGCCAGATTGTCGATACATGCGAGGCGATCTATTTTGGCATGTGCGCTTGTTCGGAATTTCGGTTCGACCCCTTAGTCCAGGGTGGCGTCGTGTATAGAGCGGAGGGCTCTCATTCGATTGCGAGCGTGCGTTCAATGGAGGCATTTCTGGATAGCGCGAAGGGGGTCAGGGGCATCAAGCGGGCGCGGATGGCCTTGGCACACGTGCGCGAGCATGCGCGGTCTCCAAAAGAATGTGCCTTGGGGATGCTCCTTTGTCTCCCCTCTAGGCTTGGCGGTTTTGATTTGGGACAGCTTTCTTTTAACGAAAGAGTGCGAGCCTACGATGGACACGATCGATGGGGCAGGTCAAAATATATAACTCGTTACCCTGACATTGCCATTCGATCTAAGATCCGTGAAGACGAGCGGCGCATGGTGTTTGTCGACTACGATCCTGTGAGCACACATGCGGGTGAGGGGAAGGCCCTGCTCGATTCTCGGCGCAGGAATGATATCGCAACTATTCGCGACGTGCCGCATTTTTCCATCACCTCTGACGATGCGGCAAGCTTCGAGTATTTGGAAATGCTTGCCGACCGGATAAGGAGGTTGTTGGGGAGGAGGGCTCGTCCATTGCTTCGCGGGTCAAAGGATTCCCCGCATAATAGGGAAATACTTTGCCGGGCGCGTGAGCAAAGGCACCTCTTATGGTCACAGCTCGTCGTCAAGTCTTTCGACGCGGTGATTTCCGAAATGATCTGATATTATGTTGATGGTTGCGTGCTGCAGCGCACTCGTGCGCAGCGCACGTCACGTTGCGGTGCTCCCGTCCTCAGCGCAGCAAGCGGCTGTGTTTTCCTTGAGGGGAGTGGAGGGCATGTTGCATCGGGCGGCGTTCGCAATTGCGCCATGCGTGCATGTTCGAATGCGAAATGCGACTCTGAAGCGAGTTGTTGAAAAATTCCCTTGATATAAAACGATGTAACGCCGATAGCAAAACATCACGATTGCCTGTTTCCCAAAAGCGCAGGTCGCGAAAACTGAGCACGTGCTTGAAGATGCATATATAGCAGTCGTAATTTACAGCAAGGTATTTTTTCAGCATCTCGTTCAGTCGTTGCTGAGCCAATGGGATTTTGCGCGTGATTATGCCCCCAGCACGCATGTCTACGCCCGTCCAATGATGGTGACTCGCGCTCAATAATTGCGACGCCTGCACAATGGCGGCCATGCATGCCCAATAACGGCAGCGCACGCCAACAGCAGCGACCCCGGACTTGCGTATGGGGACGCCCGTTTGCGCGTGGCGGCCCACCTGTTCACGGACGACGCCGCCGCCAACACCTGATGCTTCCTGAAGCGCGCGGCATTCCCTGCCTCCTCATGCCCGCCTCAGTTGCTGAGGGGATATCGCCCTCCCAAGATCAGTCACCTGCTCTATAAGCAGACCTGCTAAACTCTTGAGCGTTACCGACGCGGCGCGGCGGGTCCCGAGCGGCCCCGGCGCTTGAACGATAGGAGCCAACCATGTGCGATTGCCACGAGCACGATCACGCCGGTCGCGCGGCGGGGGAGATCCCGGCCTATGATGCGCAGGCCATCGAGGAGAAGTGGATGAAGTCCTGGGAGGAGCAGAACCTCTTCGCCGTGGACACCGACTCCACCAAGCCCAAGAAGTACGTCCTCGAGATGTTCCCGTACCCCTCCGGCGACCTGCACATGGGTCATGCCCGAAACTACACCATCGGCGATGCCATGGCGCGCCAGGCGCGCATGCGCGGCTACGACGTGCTGCATCCCATCGGCTTCGACGCCTTCGGCCTGCCGGCCGAGAACGCCGCCATCAAGCACAACACCCAGGCGGCGGCCTGGACGTATAAGAACATGGACCAGGCGCTCGCCACCATGAAGCGCATGGGCTTCTCCTATGACATGGACCGACTGGTCAAGACCTGCAGCCCCGATTACTACCGTTGGGGCCAGTGGATCTTCGAGAAGCTCTGGGAGCGCGGCCTGGTCTATCGCAAGAAGAACCCGGTCAACTGGTGCCCCAAGTGCGAGACCGTGCTCGCCAACGAGCAGGTGACCGAGGGTCGCTGCTGGCGCTGCGACTCCGAGGTGGAGAAGCGCGACCTGGAGCAGTGGTACATCAAGATCACCGCATATGCGCAGGAGCTGCTCGACGACCTCGAGAAGCTCCCGGGCTGGCCCGAGCGCGTCAAGCAGATGCAGGCCAACTGGATCGGCCGCTCCGAGGGCGCCGAGGTCGACTTCACGCTGTGCGACGTCGACGGCAACCCGATCGAGGGCGACGAGGGCAAGATCACCGTCTTCACCACCCGTGCCGACACGCTGTTCGGCAACACGTTCTTCCTGCTCGCCCCCGAGTACAAGGGCCTCATGGACCTGGTTGAAGGCACCGAGTACGAGGCCGGTGTGCGCGAGGTCGTGGAGGGCGCCAAGCACATCTCCGCCGTCGAGCGCGCCCAGGGCACGCTCGAGAAGCACGGCGCATTCACCGGTCGCTACGTAGTCAACCCCGTGTCGGGCGCCAAGGTGCCCGTGTGGGTGGCCGACTACGTCATCTCCGACTACGGTACCGGCGCCGTCATGGCCGTGCCCTGCGGCGACGCGCGCGACTTCGACTTCGCCAAGAAGTACGACCTGCCCATCGTGCCCATCATCCTCTCCGAGGACGATCCGCTCTACGAGGACCTTAAACGCGAGCGCGTCACGCGCGTGACCTCCGTCGATTGGGACGAGGCGCTCACCTGCGAGGGCAGGCTCGTGCAGTCCGGCAAGTACACCGGCATGACGGGCGGCAAGCACTCCGAGGGCGAGGCCGCCATCGTGGCCGACCTCGAGGCCGCCGGCACCGGCAGGCGCTCCGTCCAGTACCGCCTGCGCGACTGGCTCATCTCCCGTCAGCGCTACTGGGGCAACCCCATCCCGGCCATCCATTGCGAGCACTGCGGCATCGTTCCCGTGCCGGAGGACCAGCTGCCGGTCATGCTGCCCGAGAACCTCGACCTCACCGCGGGCGAGACGCTCGCCGAGTGTCGCGACTTCTACGAGACCACTTGCCCCGTGTGCGGCGCGCCCGCCCGTCGCGAGACGGACACCATGGACACCTTCACGTGCTCCAGCTGGTACTACCTGCGCTACACGGACCCGCACAACACCGAGCTGCCGTTCTCGCGCGAGGCCGCGAACCGCTTCATGCCGGTCGACAACTACATCGGCGGCATCGAGCACGCGATCCTGCACCTGCTCTACAGCCGCTTCTTCACCAAGGCCCTGCGCGACATGGGCCTGATCGACGTGGACGAGCCCTTCACCAACCTGCTGTGCCAGGGCATGGTGAAGGACGAGAACGGCGACACCATGTCCAAGTCCAAGGGCAACGTGGTCCCGCCGAGCTCGGTCATCGAGCCCTTCGGCGCAGACACCATGCGTCTGGCGATCCTGTTCATCGCCCCACCCGAGAAGGACTTCGACTGGGACCCCAACGCCGTGGAGGGTGCCAACCGCTTCATCAAGCGCGCCTGGCGCATCGTCTGGCAGCTCGCCGAGACCGCCGGCGACGCATCCGCCCTTGACAAGGCGGCACTGTCCAAGCCCGCGCTCGAGCTCTACCGCGAGCGCCACCGCACGCTCGCCAAGTGCACCGAGGATTTCGACCGCGGCCAGTTCAACACGGCCATCTCCGCGATGATGGAGCTTGTGAACGCCGCGAGCGCCTACATCAACGCCGTGCCGGCGGCCGATCGCGACGCCGCCCTGACCGCGCTCGTCGCCTGCGACATCGTCTCGGTCCTGGCCCCGATCTGCCCGTTCGCCTGCGAGGAGCTGTGGCACGCGGCGCTCGGCCGCGAGGGGAGCGTCTACACCGCGCCCTGGCCCGAGTTCGACGTGTCCGAGGCGGCCGCCGACGAGGTTGAGATCGCCGTCCAGGTGCTCGGCAAGATGCGCGCGCGCGTGATGGTCCCCGCCGGCGCCGACGCTCAGGCCATGCAGGCCGCCGCCGAGGCAGCCGTGGCCAGGCACCTCGAGGGAAAGACGGTCGTCAAGGCCATCTGCATCCCCGGCAAACTTGTAAATCTTGTGGTGAAGTAGGCCGGCGGACAGGGTGCCCGGGCATCAAAATTGCCCCATATACTGGGGATGTGCTATAGTCACCCTAAATGAAGTTGTCACGTGAAGGGAGTGCGGGTTCGCCCGCGCTCCCTTTTCATGAAAGAGAGGTGTCACATGGTCAAGAGCAAGCTGGAGCAGGACATCATCGACGCCCTGGAGGAGCAGGCGGTCCTGCACGGCATCGATGTGGTCGATGTCGAGGTCGTCGGCGCCACCAAGGCCCCGTGCATCCGCGTGCGCCTGGACAAGCTCGAGGGCGACCCCATCAACCTCGACGAGGTCACCGCCCAGACCGCCTGGGTGTCCGACACCGTCGAGGCCCTGGATCCCATCGCGACCGCCTACACGCTCGAGGTCAGCTCCCCGGGCATGAAGCGCCCCCTGCGCCGCCCATCCGACTTCGCCCGCTTCCAGGGCGAGGAGGTCGAGCTCACCACCACGGCCATGGAGGGCCGCCGTTCGTACAAGGGCGTCATCGCCCAGGCCGACGAGACCGCGGTGACCATCCAGCCCGAGGGCGAGGACGCCGTCACCATCTCCTATGACGATGTGAGGAAGTGCACCTTGAAGCCGGTCTTCGACTTCAAGGGCGTGAAGGAAGGGAAGTAACCATGGCTGACGCCGATATGACCATGATGGAAGCTCTCATGCTTCTGTGCCAGGAGAAGCACGTCGACCAGCTCTACCTGCTCGACCGTCTGGAGGCCGCGCTTGCCGAGACCTACGCCAAGGTCCTCAAGCTCGATTGGGGTGCTAAGGTCACCATCGACCGCGCCACGGGCAAGATCTACGTGTATCGCCTTGAGCCCATCGACGACTCCATGGACGAGGAGGGCAACTTCACCGAGTACGAGGAGATCGACGTCACGCCCAAGGACGTGAGCCGCCTCGCCGCCCAGACCGCCAAGGCCGAGATCAACGCCATCGTGCGCAACGCCGCCCGCGAGCAGATCTACGAGGAGTTCTCCGGCCGCAAGGGCGACCTCATCAACGGTACCGTCCTGCAGTCCACGCCCGACTTCACCATCGTCAAGATCCGCGAGGGCGTCGAGGCGGAGCTGCCGCACTTCGACCAGCGCCGGTACCCTGAGGAGCGCAACGAGCGCCCCAACGGCGAGCGCTACCTGCACAACCAGCACCTCAAGGCCGTCATCGTCGACGTCCGCGACCCCAACTCCACGCTTCCCCCGGTGCGCGGCGAGCACTCCCGCCCGTCGATCGTCATCTCCCGCACCCATGCCGACCTCATGCGTCGCCTGTTCGAGCAGGAGGTGCCCGAGGTCTACGACGGCACCGTCGAGCTCAAATCCATCGCCCGCGAGCCCGGCCAGCGCTCCAAGGTCGCCGTCCACTCCCTGGACGACCGCCTGGACCCCGTTGGCGCCTGCGTGGGCCCCAAGGGCAGCCGCGTGCGCGCCGTCGTGGGCGAGCTGCGCGGTGAGCGCGTCGACGTGATCCTGTGGGACGAGGACCCGGCGGTCTACGTGGCCAACGCCCTGTCCCCGGCCAAGGTGACCCGCGTGCTCACGGATCCCGAGCAGAACTACGCCGGCGTCATCGTCCCCGATGACCAGCTCTCGCTCGCCATCGGCAAGGAGGGCCAGAACGCCCGCCTCGCCGCCCGCCTGACCGGTTGGCGCATCGACATCAAGAGCGAGACGCTCGCCGCCGACATCCTCAAGAACGTCCCGCTCGCGCCCGAGCCGGCCGTCGAGGACCTGATCGACGATGAGCCCGCCGATCTCGAGCCCGAGCGCTGCGCCCATGTGAGCGAGGACGGCATCCGCTGCCGCAACCAGGCCCGTCCGGGCTCCCGCTTCTGCGGCGTGCACGACGTCGACGCCCTCGACGGCGCCGACTCCGACGCCTTCGCGGACGCCGAGGACCTCATCTAGTCCGAGCGCCGCGCACCCGAGTCCGATTGATTGAAGATGCGCACGTCGACGTGCGTGAGAGGTAGGTGAAGGATATGGCGAAAGTCCGTATTTCCACCCTGGCCAAGGAGTTCGGCATGACGTCCAAGGAACTCATGGGCCACCTTGAAGAGATGAAGATCCCGGCCAAGTCGCCGTCCTCGACCCTTGAGGACGCCTTCGTGTCCATGGTCAAGAAGCAGCTCGCCCCCGTGATCGAGGCCCGCGCCGCCGAGGTCGAGGCCGCCAAGCGCGCCGAGGAGGAGGCCGCCCGCGAGGCCGAGGCCGCGGCAGCCGCCAAGGAGGAGGCCGAGCGCCTAGCCGCCGAGGCCCGCCGCGAGGAGGAGCGCCGCCTGTCCCAGGAGGCCCAGGCCGCAGCCGAGGCCGCCCGCGCCGCCAAGGAGGAGGCCGAGCGCCGCGCCAGGGAGGAGGCCGAGAAGGCCGCCCGCGAGGCCGAGCTCGAGGCCAAGCGCCGCGCCGTCCCCGCATCCGATTCCGGCATGCGCTTCCGCTCGCTGCTCGACCAGATCGCCGAGCAGGAGGTCGTGCTCAAGGAGAAGAAGGCGGCTGAGGCCGCCAAGCCCGCGAGTGAGCCCCGCGGCGAGCGCGGCGGCCGTCGCGGCGGCAACCGCAACGCCGCCGCCGGTTCCGATAACGGCTCAGAGGCCCCGGCCCGCAGCCGCCGTCGCAGCTCCGCCCCCGCCGCCAACATGCCCGACAACTTCCCCCCGTCGCCCGACAAGGCCGGCAAGGGCGGCAAGAAGGGCCGCAAGGGCGCATCGCACGAGAACCATGAGGGCGAGGACCGTTACGCCCGCATGGCCCGCGAGGCGGAGGAGTACAGCCGCGAGAAGGTGCTGGCCGACGCCCGCGCCGCCGTGGAGGAGGCGTCCCGCGAGTCCACCGGCCGCCGCAAGAAGCGCAAGGAGAAGCGCGCCGCAGAGGCCGCTGCCGCCGCCGAGGAGCGCAAGATCGAGGAGGCCCTGGCGCAGGGCATCAACCCCGAGGACCTCGATGCCGTCAAGGTCTCCGAGGGCGTGACCGTCGCCGAGCTCGCCGAGGCCCTCGACGTCTCCGCCAACGACATCATCAAGCGCCTGTTCCTGCTGGGCACCCCGCTCACCATGACCCAGACCATGAGCAACGACCTGGTCGAGCTCGTGGCTGACGACCTCGGTCGCCAGGTCCGCATCGTCACCCCCGAGGAGGAGAACTCCTTCAGCTTCTACGACGACCCGAAGGACCTCAAGCCGCGCCCGCCCGTGGTCACCGTCATGGGCCACGTCGACCACGGCAAGACGAGCCTGCTCGACGCCATCCGCCACACCAACGTTTGGAGCGGCGAGGCCGGCGGCATCACCCAGCACATCGGTGCTTCCGAGGTCCAGATCAACGGCCGTCAGATCACCTTCGTCGACACCCCGGGCCACGAGGCGTTCACCGCCATGCGCGCCCGCGGCGCCAAGATCACCGACGTCGTCGTGCTCGTCGTCGCCGCCGATGACGGCGTCATGCCCCAGACCATCGAGGCCATCAACCACTCCAAGGCCGCCGGCGTGCCCATCATCGTCGCGGTGAACAAGTGCGACAAGCCCGAGGCCAATCCCGACAAGGTGCGCCAGATGCTCACCGAGTACGGCATCATCCCCGAGGAGTGGGGCGGCCAGAACATGTTCGTCAACGTCTCGGCCAAGAAGGGCCAGGGCATCGACGACCTGCTCGAGACCATCCTGCTTCAGGCCGACGTCCTGGAGCTCAAGGCCAACCCGGATACCTTCGCCTCCGGCAACATCATCGAGGCGAAGCTCGACCGCGGCCGCGGCCCGGTCGCCACGCTGCTCGTCACCCGCGGCACCCTGCACGTGGGCGACACCATTGTGGCCGGTCAGAGCTACGGCTCCGTCCGCGCCATGCTCGACCAGCACGGCAACCACAAGGACGAGGCTCGTCCTTCCGACGCCGTCGAGATCTTGGGCCTCAACTCCGTCCCGGCCGCCGGTGACGAGTTCCGCGTCTTCGAGGACGCCCGTGACGCCCGCGACCTCGCCGAGCAGCGCGCCCTCAAGGCCCGCATCGAGGAGCAGAACAAGGTCAAGCACGTCACGCTCGAGACCCTGTTCGACGAGATGAGCCAGAACGAGCTCAAGGAGCTCAATCTGGTCGTCAAGGCCGACGCCCAGGGCACCATCGAGGCCCTCGCCGACTCCATCGGCAAGATGGACCAGTCCGAGGTCCGCATCAACATCATCCACTCCGCCGTCGGCGCCATCTCCGAGACCGACGTCACCCT
Source organism: uncultured Collinsella sp. (assembly GCA_902470815.1). Classification (GTDB taxonomy): domain Bacteria; phylum Actinomycetota; class Coriobacteriia; order Coriobacteriales; family Coriobacteriaceae; genus Collinsella. The sequence goes on along the minus strand of CABRHS010000002.1, from coordinate 120,248 downwards.
CGCCGCCGCGTCCAACGCCATCATCATCGGCTTCGGCGTGCGCCCGCAGGCGAAGGCCCGCGACGCCGCGGAGAAGGAGAACATCCAGATCAAGACCTACTCCATCATCTACAAGGCCATCGAGGACATCGACGCCGCCCGCATCGGTATGCTCGCGCCCACGGAGGAGGAGGTCCAGACCGGCTGCGCCGAGGTCCGCGACACCTTCCGCGTGCCCAAGGCGGGTCTCATCGCCGGCTGCATGGTCACCGAGGGCGAGATCAGCCGCGACGACAAGGTCCGCGTCGTTCGCGACGGCGTCGTGGTGTTCGATGGCTCCTTCGGCTCCATGCGCCGCTTCAAGGACGACGTCAACGTGGTCAAGAGGGGCTACGAGTGCGGTCTCGGCATCGAGAAGTTCCAGGACATCAAGGTCGGCGACATCCTCGAGGCCTACAAGATCGTCGAGGTCGCCCGCACCGAGTAACCCGCCGCACCGCGCCCCGGCCGCATTCCGTCCGGACGAGGGCGCATGATGTGCAATCAATGGCAACATGCGGGCACAGGAAGGGACAACGCGCGAGGAGGCGCGTTGTCCCTCCGTTACATGCCCCGCTAGTCAGAAAGCTGGTGTCACATGAAGCAGACCCCGTTGACCCGTCGTCTCGGTGAGCAGCTTCGCGAGAAGCTCGGCTACATCCTCTTGTTCGAGATCGCCGACCCCCGTCTTGAGCTCGTGACGCTCACCGGTGTCGAGGTCTCGCAGGACCGCTCCTTCGCCCGCGTGTACGTGAGCTGCGAGGGCGATCGCTACGAGGAGGTCCTTGCCACGCTGAACGCCGCCAAGGGCCGCATCCGCAGCCTGCTGGCGCATTCGCTCGACTGGCGCGTCACCCCCGAGCTCGCCTTCAAGATCGACCGTTCGACCGACGAGGCCGAGGCCATCACCCGCGCCCTCGAGAACGTCCCCGCCACGCTCGCGGTCGAGAAGGACGAGTTCGGCTATCCCGTCGAGGCCGACGAGCCCGATGGCGCGCCCGCCGAGGGCCCCGATGGGGAAGGTGTCGATGAGGAGTAGCACGTCCCCCTGCCTGGGGAGGAGCACCACGCCCGATATGTGGGAGGGCGTCATCGACTGCATCGAGGGCGCCCAGACCATCGCGATCTCCGGTCACACCAATCCCGACGGTGACGCCCTCGGCTCGCTTCTGGGCCTCGGCGCCTCCATCCGCGCGCAGTTCCCCGAGAAGCGCGTCGATTTCCTGCTCGCCGACGACGGCCCCATCCCGCGGGTATATCGGTTCCTGCCGTTTGCCGGGGACCTGGAGCCGGCCGTTATCCACACGGAGGTCTACGACCTGTTCATCTCCGTGGATGTCCCCACGCTTGAACGCCTGGAGGACTCCGCCGCGGTGGCCAAGCGCGCGCTCGGCCGCGTGGTGATCGACCACCACCCCACGCGCGAGGAGTTCGGCGACGCGACCGTCCGCGTGACCTCCGCCGCCGCCACGGCGGTGCTCGTGGAGGAGCTGCTCGACGCCACCGGGTGGCCGTGCACTCCCCAGATCGCGACATGCCTGCTCACGGGCCTCATGACCGACACCGGTCGCTTCCAGTACCAAAACGCCAACCCATCTGCGTTCGCCTGCGCCTCGCGCCTGGTTGATGCCGGTGCCGAACCGGCCCGCATCGCCCTCGAGGTGTATCAGAGCCAGCGCTTGGAGTACCTGCGCCTCGAGTCCATCGTGATGAGCCGGATCGAGACGCGCTCCGGCGGTAGGGTCGCGTTCAGCTATGCCTATGCGAGCGACCTCGATGAATGCGGTGTGAAGCCCGCGGAATGCGATGGCCTGGTTGACATAGTCCGTCAGGTGGGCGGCACCGAGCTCTGCCTGTTCCTTCGCGAGAGCGAGCCCGGGGTCATCCGCGGCAACCTCCGCTCCAAGGGCAAGCTCGACATCTCGGGCATCGCCGTCGAGTTGGGCGGTGGCGGCCATGCCGCCGCTGCCGGGTTCACGTTCCACGGGACGATCGCGCAGGCCGCCGCGGCTGCGCTTCCCAAGCTTGAGGCCCTCCTGTAACCCACCTCGGCAGCAATGACATTCGCGTGCGGGCGGCGAGAGCCGCCCGGCGCCCCATATTCACGAGAGGACAGCATGGCCAAGCGCAAGCCCAGTGAACTCAACCTCCTGCTCGCCGTCGACAAGCCGGTGGGCATCACCTCGCATGACGTCGTCTCCAAGGTGCGCCGCTCGCTCGACGAGCGCCGCGTGGGCCATGCCGGAACCCTTGATCCGCTTGCCTCCGGCGTGATGATCGTCGGCGTGGGGCAGGCCACGCGCCTCCTCGGCCGCATCACGCTTGAGCGCAAGCGCTATCTTGCCCGCATCAAGTTCGGCTTCGAGACCACGACGGACGACGCCGAGGGCGAACCCACGCGCACCGCCCCCATGAAGGACGACCTGCTCTCCCCGATGTTCGCGGCGGGGGTCCTCCGCGAGTTCCTGGGTGAGCAGGAGCAGGTCCCGCCCGCGTACTCGGCCATATCCGTGAACGGCGTGCGCTCTTACCGCCGCGCCCGCGCGGGCGAGGACGTCGAGCTTCCCGCGCGCGCCGTGGAGGTGTACGCGGCGGACCTGGTCGCGGTGGACGAGGTGGACGGCCACGCCGTGTGGACCGCCTCCTTCGACGTGAGCAAGGGCACCTACATCCGCTCTCTCGCCCGTGACATCGGTCGGGCCGCGGGGAGCGCCGCCCATGTGGCCGACCTGCGCCGGACCGCCTCCGGCCCGATCACGTCCGGCATGTGCCTGCGCATAGAGGACCTCTCCCCAGAGCGCGCGCGCGCATCGGCGCTCGACCCCGCGAGCGTCCTCGGCCTGCCTGTCCGCGGTCTGTCCGACGACGAGGCTGACGCCGTCCTGAACGGCCGCGCCATCTCCGCGCGCCCTGTGCCCCCTGCCGGGGCATCCGTGCCCGAGCTTCGCGAGGGCTGCCCGTGCGCGCTCGCGCATGGTGGCCTGTTGCGCGCGGTCGCCCGTGTGGAGGGTGGCCTGCTGCGCATGGAGACGGTGTTTCCCCAGGGCATCGAGGGTGTTGCCCGATGACGTGCCTGGTTGGAGCGTCCCCATCTGCCTGGGATGGGCACCCGGGAGCCCCCATTATGCCCTCCGCCGCCGAGCTCGCCCATGACTTCCTCTCCGAGGAGGGGCTTTCCCGCCCTGCGGACCTCATTCAGGTCGGATCGGACCCCGTGCCCAACGAGCCCTTGCCGTGCGTGGTCGCGATCGGGGCGTTCGACGGCGTCCATCGCGGGCATCTGGACCTTTTGGCCCGCGCCGCCCGTGACGCCGGCCGCCGCGCTGTCGAGCTGGTCGCCGTGACGTTCGACCCGGATCCAGACGAGGTGGTGAGCGCCCGCCCCGCTCCCAAGCTCACCGTCAAGGAGGACCGCCTGCGCGCACTGGCGCTTTCCGGCGCACGCGTCGCGGTCGTGCCGTTCACGCGTGAACTTGCCGCCCTCGACCATGTCGGGTTCTTCGAGGGGGTGCTCGCCCCGTACCTGGACATGCGCGCCATCCACGTGGGCGCGGACTTCCGCCTGGGCGCCCGTGGCGCCTCCACGGTGGACGTCATGAGCGCATGGGGCTGCCGTCGGGGTGTTGACGTGACGGGCCATGAGCTGCTCAGCGACGCCCAGGGCCCCATCACCGCCACGCGGATCCGGTCGATGATCGCCGGGGGGAGGGTCGAAGAGGCGGCCCTCGACCTTGGGCGCCGCCCCTTCGTCCGCGGCGTGGTCAAGCCCGGCCGCGGGCAGGGCACGGGCATGGGGTTCCCCACGGCGAACATCGAGGTCCCCGGCGGCATGCAGATGCCCGCAGACGGCGTCTACACGGGATTCGCCCAGGTGGGGGGCAAGGTGTGGCCCTCCGCCATCAACGTCGGGGTCCCGCCCATGTTCGCGGACTCCATCGCCTCCGCCCGACTCGAGGCGAACCTCGTCGGGTACCGCGGCGACCTGTACGGCGAGCGCGTGGCAATCGCGTTCGACCGGCTTCTGCGCCCATCGCGCACCTTCGACTCGGTTGACGACCTCATCTGCGCCGTCAATCGCGACATCGCTACTGTCCAGGCCTGGTATGGCGACGAACCGGTGGAGATCGGATGATATCTGAGGAAGACAAGAACAAGGTGCGCGACGCCACCGACCTGGTGGCGCTCGTCCAGGAGACCGTCGAGCTCAAGCCCCGCGGCGGCAACGACCTGTGGGGCTGCTGCCCCTTCCACGGCGAGAAGACCCCCTCGTTCCATGTCATCCCGTCCACCCAGGTCTGGCATTGCTTCGGGTGCGATCAGGGCGGCGACGCCTTCACGTACGTCATGATGCGCGAGAGCCTGTCGTTTCCCGAGTCCATACGCTATCTGGCGGACCGAGCGGGCATCGAGCTCGAGGAAGACCGCTCGTTCAAACGCGCCGGCACCAAGCGCAACCGCCTTGTGGAGGTGTGCGAGGAGACCGCTGAGTTCTACCACACGCTGCTGATGCGCGGCAAGGACGCCCGCGGTCGCGAGTACTGCAAGGGCCGCGAGCTCGACGCCGCGACCTGCCGCAAGTACAGCCTTGGATTCGCCCCCGGCCACGGTGCGCTCGTGCGGCACCTGGGCTCCAAGGGCTTCACCCCGCAGGAGATGATCGACGCGAACGTCGCGTTCCGCAGCCGCAGCGGCGGCCTCGTCGACCGCTTCTTCGATCGCGTGATCTTTCCCATCTACGACGAACAGGGGCGTTGCATCGCGTTCGGCGGCCGCGCCCTCGACAAGGAGAAGACGAACGCGAAGTACCTCAACACGTCGGAGACCTCCATTTTCCATAAGGGCAGGAACCTGTACGGCTTCAATTGGGCCAAGGACCATATCGTGAACGCTAACGAGGTCATCGTGGTCGAGGGGTACATCAGCGCGATGAGCTGCTGGAAGGCGGGGATCGAGAACATCGTCGCGGTCCTGGGCACCGCGCTGACCGAGTCGCACGTCAAGACGCTCACGCGCTTCACCAAGAAGATCATCTACATGTTCGATGGCGACGCGGCCGGTCAGAAGGCGGCTCGCCGCGCCATCCAATTCATCGAGAAGGACGACATCGACCTGAGGTGCGTGGTCCTGCCCGACGGCATGGATCCGGACGACTTCGTGCGCGCCCGGGGCGGGGCGGCCCTGCGCGCCCTGCTCGACGAGTCCATCCCGCTCATGGATTTCGTCTTCGGCAAGCTTGAGGAGGAGAGCGACATCTCCACGCCCGGCGGTCGCGCGAAGGCCATGCGCTCAGCCCTTGAGTTGATCTACCCGTTGCGCTCGAGCTACATGATCGACGGCTATTACATGCAAATCGCCGACCGCCTTGGTTTGGACGTCGAGATGATCAGGTCCAACGCCGGCAAGGTGTTCCGCGAGGTGCAGAAGCGCGAGGAGACGAACCGCCGGCGCGAGCAGCAGCGCGAGCGCGCCCAAGCTGAGCGCGAGCGCGGGCGGCAGGGAGATCGCGCCGGCGCGGGACATCCCGGTGCCGGAGTCGGCGGGGGAGGGGCCGTGCCCGCCGCCGGCGCGGCCGAGGGCGATATGCCCCCGTATGACGAGCCCTTCTACGAGGAGGTTCCCTACGACTACGCCCCGGTCGTCGACTACGACTCCCAGAGCGGTCCCGACGCATCCGGCGGCAACATGGCGGCCGGGTCCCCCGATGAGGCGGCGGGGCTCAGCGTCCTCACCGACCTCGAGCGGCGGCAACTCGCCTGCGAGCGCGAGCTCCTCACCATGCTCACCACCTACCCGGATTCGTTCAGGCCGTTCGCCGACCGGATCACCGAGGTCGAATGGGTCGACTCGCGCAACGAGGCGATCGCGTGGTCGGTGCTCGCGACCCCCGAGGGGACGGGCGCGGCCGATGTTATGGCGGCCGCCAGGGCCGTGTGCCCCGATGCCCCCCGGCTCGTCTCCGCTGGAATGATCTCCTCCACGAGCAGGCACCCAACCGAGACCAACATCGGGTTCCTCCTCGATACCCTCGAGCTCTACACGGCCCGTCGTCGCATGAGGGCCGCCCAGGCCCGCCTGCGCTCCGACGGCTCCCTTTCCAGCGATGAGCGGCGCGAGTTCGCCATCCAGGCCACGAGGGACGCGGCGCGCATCCGCGAGCTCGAGCGTGCGGTCGAGGGGATAGCGGATCCCTTCAGGCAGTAGCCAAATTGTCAGGGTGCTGCAATTTCTGTGCACAATCGGGTATAGAACCGTGGTAAAGTAATGAATCCTGTGTGTTAAGAAGGGAGCATCTGTGCCGAAAAAGACTCAAAGCACCGGATCCGCGCTGGACACGACCATCGAGAAGCTTCTCGACCTCGGATCGAAGGCCGGCTCCGTCACTGAGGACGAGATTCAGATCGTCCTTAAAGATGTCGACGTTACCGATGCACAGCTGACCTCTATCTACCAATTCCTTCGCGATCGCGGTGTGGAGATCGTCTCCGCAACCGAGGATGACGACTCCGAGCTCGTGGTCGACGATGACGATAGGGACGTCATGGACGACGACGCCATGGACGGCGACGAGAGCGATGAGGATCACGATCTCAAGATGGCCAAGCAGGCCGACGCCGAGATGGCCTCGACCAAGTCCAAGAAGAAGGCCCGCACCGTTCGCACCACCCGCAGCCGCTCCCGCGCGCGCGGCATCGACGCCTCCACGGTCATGCTCACGGGCGATCCCGTCCGCATGTACCTCAAGGAGATCGGCAAGGTCGATCTGCTGACCGCCGCCGAGGAGGTCGACCTGGCGATGAAGATCGAGGCCGGCCTCGACGCCGCGGACAAGCTCGAGCAGCAGGAGGCCGGCGAGATCGAGCTCACGCGCGCCGAGATGCGCCGCCTCATGCGCGTCGAGCAGGTGGGTCTGGACGCCAAGCAGGCGCTCATCTCCGCCAACCTGCGTCTGGTCGTCTCCATCGCCAAGCGCTATGTCGGTCGCGGCATGCTGTTCCTCGACCTCATCCAGGAGGGCAACCTGGGCCTGATCCGCGCCGTCGAGAAGTTCGACTATGAGAAGGGCTTCAAGTTCTCCACGTATGCCACCTGGTGGATTCGACAGGCCATCACTCGCGCCATCGCCGACCAGGCCCGCACCATCCGCATCCCGGTGCACATGGTCGAGACCATCAACAAGCTCGTTCGCGTCCAGCGTCAGCTGCTGCAGGACCTCGGCCGCGACCCAACCCCCGAGGAGATCGGCGCCGAGATGGACATGAGCGCCGACCGCGTCCGAGAGATCCAGAAGATCTCCCAGGAGCCCGTCTCCCTCGAGACGCCCATCGGTGAGGAGGAGGATTCCCAGCTGGGAGACTTCATCGAGGACTCCCAGGCCATCGTTCCCGCGGACGCCGCGAGCTTCTCCATGCTGCAAGAGCAGCTCACGCAGGTGCTCGACGGTCTTGCCGAGCGCGAGCGCAAGGTCATCGAGCTGCGCTTCGGCCTTGTCGACGGGCATCCGCGCACGCTCGAGGAGGTCGGTCGCGAGTTCGGCGTCACCCGAGAGCGCATCCGCCAGATCGAGTCCAAGACGCTTGCCAAGCTGCGTCACCCCAGCCGCTCCAGCAAGCTCAAGGATTACCTCGAGAACTGCTAAGGCCCGGCACCTGCAAAGGTCAGGCGCCTTCGCGCCGTCCGACATCGTGCACTTTCGCGCCCCTTGCGAGCCATCTGCTCCAAGGGGCGTTTCTTATCGCGGTTTCCGCAGTCGGGGTATGCGAAGGCCGATGCCTTGGGCGATGGGGAAGTGAAGATACAAGAAAAAACCCGCTCAAAAGCGGGTTTGAAAATTCTGGCTCCTCGAGTAGGACTCGAACCTACAACAACGCGGTTAACAGCCGCGGGCTCTACCATTGAGCTATCGAGGAATTGTCAAGTCACTTGTTTGCTCTGTGCTCCCAAGCAACGAAGTTTATTATACGGAACGTCTCAGGCGATGCAAGCCCCAATTTAAAAAAATTTGCAGCCGTTTGTCGACCGCATCGACTCCTCGCGCGCCCGCGGTGCGATGATGGGTGCGCGCGCCCGCGGTCGCGCCGAATCACCGTTCGCATCGTGCTGTCGCGCTGGCTCTCGGCTGGGCGACGGCTGCAGGGGGAAGGATGGGGCTATGGCTCAAATAACGAACCAGTGCGTCGATTTCGCCGGGGTCGATGGGGCGTCCGCCCTTCTCGAGTGCGCACCGCCTTGTTCCGCCGGCGAGCCCCTCGGCTCGCGGGGATTCTCGATCTTGGGGGACTCCATCTGCACCCTCATGGGGTGGGTCCCCGATGGCTGGCGCGTCCATTACGAGGGCGAGGTGAGCGTCCCGGGAATCTCGCGGCCCGAGGACACCTGGTGGGGCAGGGTCATCGCGCATTTCGACGGGCACCTGGTCGCCAATTCTTCGTTTTCGGGATCCGTCGTCGAGGGCTTCGGGTTTCCGGCGGGATGCAGCGATGAGCGCATCGGCGCGCTCGTGGGAGCCGACGGCGAGTTGCCCGACGTCGTGCTCGTGTATATGGGGATCAACGATTACGGGTGGGGAGGCGGCCGCAACCAGGTCATGGGCGGTAGCATCTCCGCCTCCGCCCGTCCCGGCGACCTGGAGGGGCCCGTGGAGGTCGAACCGGTGGTGGGGTGCGACGCCCTTGCCCGCTTCGCATCCGCCTATGCCGGAACGCTCGGAAAGATCCGCGCCGTCGCGCCGTCGGCGGAGGTGTGGTGCCTCACGTTGAGCCCGGCCACCTCGCCCGACCCCGAGCGGCAATGCTACAAGTATAGGATCCGCGGCCTCGACCTCGACGAATACAACGACGCCATCCGCGTCGCGGCCCGCGATGCGGGCGCCCATGTGGCCGATATCCGCGGGTACGGCGTTGCATACGACGCGGTGGACGGCTGCCATCCCTCGGCCGCGGGCATGCGCCAGATCGCGGACATGACGATCGCCCAGATGGAGGGAGGGGACTTCGAGGCAGCGCCGGCATCCATCGCGAAGTCCCCACGGGCCCTGCGCACCTGCATGCGGAGCCACTGCGACGGATGCCCGCTCGACGAGTCCGTCCCCTCGCGTTGGACCATCGTGTGCCCGGGCCCCGCCCCGGCTGAGCCGTAGGGGCCGCGTTCGAGGAGAACTTATATTCATCTCCCCGCGGCGTCGTCGTCCGTGTACAATGCACAATGACCTTTAAGTGCGTACGAGATACCACAAGGACCATCAAGCGGGCGCTCTCGCGCCGCGCATATATGCCTTCCTGTGATGCTCGCGCGCCAAGCGGTCGGGCATTATTTTTTTGGCACGCGCGCATGGCGCCTGCCGAGAGCAGCAAGGAAGGAGTTCGTTGAGCATGTCTTCACCCAAGGCCGTCATCATGGACGAGACCGCGATCAACCGCGCCATCACCCGCATCGCGCATGAGATCGTCGAGAAGAACGAGGGCGTCGAGAACCTCGCGCTCGTGGGAATCGTGACCCGCGGCGATTTGCTCGCAAAGAAACTCGTGGACGAGATCGAGCGCATCGAGGGGGTCCGTGTGCCCCTGGGAAGCCTCGACATCAGCTTCTACCGCGACGATTACCTCACCAATTTCGCGCCCGCGGTCCACGCCACGAACATCCCGTTCAACATGGACGCCAAGCGCGTCGTCCTCGTGGACGACATCCTCTACACCGGCCGCACCATCCGCGCCGCGCTCGACGCGATCATGGACCTCGGCCGCCCCAGCCGCGTGGAACTCGCCGTGCTGGTCGACCGCGGCCATCGCGAGCTGCCGATCTGCCCCGATTTCGTGGGCAAGAACGTCCCGTCCTCGCAAGGGGAGAACGTCCGTCTGTATCTTGAGGAGGTCGACGGCCGCAGCACCGTCGAGATCTTCGACGTCGCGCCGGGTGGCCATGTGGGCTCCGCGCCGCTGGGAGGCGAGTAATCCGTGTTCAACAACCATAAGCACCTCATCGACATCTCCGAGTACTCTGATTCCGAGCTCATGACGATCCTCCAGACCGCCAAGGCGTTCTCCGAGGTCAACGAGCGCACCATCAAGAAGGTCCCGACCCTCAAGGGCAAGACCATCGTCAACATGTTCAACGAGCCCTCCACGCGCACCCGCAGCTCCTTCGAGCTCGCCGAGAAGCGCCTTTCGGCCGACACGCTGAACTTCGGCGGCTCCTCCACCTCCACCGTGAAGGGCGAGAGCCTCATCGACACCGTCATGACGCTCGACGCCTACAAGATCGACTGCATCGTCGTGCGCGACAAGCACGCCGGCGCCCCTTACATCGTGTCCCAGGCCAGCCCCGCCGTCGTCATCGACGCCGGCGACGGCAAGCACGGCCATCCCACCCAGGCCCTGCTCGACCTGTACTCCATCTGGGAGCGCAAGGGTAGCTTCGACGGCCTGAAGGTCGGCGTCGTGGGCGACATCGGCCACTCCCGCGTGTGCGGTTCGCTCATCCCCGCGCTCAAGATCATGGGCGCCGAGGTCACCGCCGTGGGCCCCAACACCCTCATGCCGCCCCGCCCCGACATCCTGGGCGCCGACCACGTCTCCAATAGCCTTGACGACGTCTTGCCGGACCTGGACGTTGTCTACATGCTGCGCATCCAGCGCGAGCGTCTCGAGGGCGCGCCGTTCCCGAGCGAGCGCGAGTACCACCAGCTCTACGGTCTCACCAAGGCCCGCGAGCGTCTCATGAGGCCCGACGCGATCGTGTGCCACCCCGGCCCGATCAACCGCGGCGTGGAGTTCGACTCCTACATGCCCGATCATCCGGAGCGCTCCGTGATCCTCGACCAGGTGTACGCCGGTATCTGCGTGCGCATGGCTGCCCTGTATCTGCTGCTTGGAGGTGCCGATAATGGCCTTGCTTCTTAAGAACGCCCACGTCGTCGACCCGTCTGTCGAGATCGATGGCGTGATGGACGTCCTCGTCGAGGACGATAAGATCGCCGCCGTCGGCGAGAACCTCACCTGCGAGACCGCCGAGGTCATCGACCTTTCCGGCAAGTACCTCGTTCCCGGCCTGGTTGACATGCACGTGCACCTGCGCGAGCCTGGCTTTGAGGCCAAGGGTGACATCGAGAGCGAGACCGCCGCTGCCGCGAAGGGCGGCTTCACCGGCGTCTGCTCCATGCCCAACACCAGCCCCGTGACCGACAACGGCGTTGTGGTCGAGTACATCAAGTCCGTCGCCGCCGCCAAGGGCCATTGCCGCGTGTACCCCTCCGGCGCCATGACCCGTGGCCTCAAGGGCGAGATCATCTCCGAGATGGGCAACATGGTCGAGCACGGCTGCGTAGCCTTCACCGATGACGGCCACGGCGTCCAGGGTGCAGGCATGCTCCGTCGCGCCATGGATTACGGCCAGATGTTCGGCAAGGTGTTCATGAGCCACTGCCAGGATGACGACCTCGTGGGTGACGGCCAGATCAACGAGGGTGCCGTCTCCACGCGCCTGGGCCTGCTCGGCTGGCCGGCGGAGGGCGAGGAGCTCCAGATCATGCGCGACATCATGATCGCCGAGCTCACCGGTGCCAAGCTGCACATCCAGCACATCTCCACCGCCCGTGGCCTCGAGATGGTCCGCGCCGCCAAGGCCAAGGGCCTGCCCGTGACCTGCGAGGCCACGCCGCACCACCTCTTCCTCACCGAGGATGCCATCGACGGCACCTACAACACCTGCTTTAAGGTCAACCCGCCGCTGCGCACCGCCGCCGACGCCGAGGCCCTCATCGCCGGCGTGATCGACGGCACGGTCGACGCCATCGCCACCGACCATGCGCCCCACTCCGACTGGGAGAAGTCCCGCGAGTTCGAGCTCGCCCCGTTCGGCATGACCGGCCTTGAGACCGCGCTCGGCCTGGTGCTCACCAACCTGGTCAAGACGGGCAAGATCACCTTCGCCCGCATGGTCGAGCTCATGGCCATCGAGCCCCGCAAGATCCTCGGCCTCGAGCAGGTCAAGATCGCCGAGGGCAGCGTCGCCGACCTCACCGTCTTCGATGCGGACGCGGTCTGGGCCGTCTCCGAGGACGATTTCGCCAGCCACGCCAAGAACTCCGGCTTCAAGGGCGTCGAGCTCACCGGTCGCGCCACCGACGTGTTCGTGGGCGGCAAGCGCACGCTCGCCGACGGCGTCGTTTGCTAAGATAGCGTTATCTGCATCGCGCGGTCCCGCTGCCATGTGGCGCGGGACCGTTCGCACATCTTGACCATGCACCGCATGGGGAGGGGAGCACATATGCCCAATCCTTCACCGGCGCGCATGCATGACTTCGAGGTCATTTCGAACGAGGAGATCGCCGATGGCATCTTCTCGCTCGTCATTTTGGCCCCGCGTCTCGCATCCGCGCTCAAGCCGGGTCAGTTCGTGAACATCCGCGTGCCCGGCGACAGCAGCGAGCTGCTGCGTGTCCCGTTGAGCTACGTCGCGGCCGACGCGTCCGCCGGCACCGTCGAGATCTGGTACGCCGTGGTGGGTAACGGCACCCGCCGCATGTCCGAGTGGAAGCGCGGCTTCACCAGCGACCTGCTGGGTCCCGGCGGCCATGGCTGGCGCGTGCCCGAGGGCGCCCGCCGCGTGCTCGTCGTGGGTGGCGGCATTGGCGTGCCCCCGGTGCTCTGCCTGGCGCGTGACCTCGCTCGCGCCGGCATCGCGGTCGACGCGTGCGTGGGCTCCGCCACCGCCGCCAAGCTCGTGGGCGTCGAGGACTTCGAGGCGCTGGGCGCCGGCGAGGTCCGCGTGGCCACCGATGACGGCACGGCCGGCCTGAACGGTTTTTGCACCGAGTCCGCTGCCGAGCTGCTCTCCTCCCACGAGTACGACTACGTGGCCACCTGCGGCCCCGGTGTCATGATGAGCAAGGTCGCCGCCTCCGCGGCCGAGGCCGGCGTGTACTGCGAGGCTTCCCTCGAGCGCATGATGAGCTGCGGATTCGGCGCCTGCAGCACGTGCAATGTTGAGACGACCGACGGCATGCAGGGCGCCTGCATGTGCGGCCCGGTCTTCGATGCGACCAAGGTGGTGGTCTGGTGAGCCAGGTGAGCATGGCCGTCGATTTCGGCGGCGTCAAGATGAAGAACCCCATCAACACGGCCTCCGGCACCTTCGGATACGGATGGCAGTTCAGCGAGCTCATGGACGTGAGCCAGCTGGGCGCCATCACCACCAAGGGCTGCGCGGCCGAGCCCTGGCCGGGCAACCCCGCGCCCCGCATGGCCGAGGTCCCCGGCGGCATGATGAACTCCGTGGGCCTGCAGAACCCCGGCGTCGCCGCCTTCGCCGAGCAGTCCGGCCCGTGGCTGGCCGACCTCACCGCTAAGGGCACCCAGGTGATCTGCCAGGTCGCCGGCCACTCAACCGAGGAGTACGTCCGCGCGCTGGAGATGTTCGCGGAGCTCTGCCCTTGGGCCGCCGGCTACGAGATCAACGTGAGCTGCCCCAACATCGCCGCCGGCGGCGCGGCCTGCGGCTCCACGCCCGAGGGTGCCTCCGAGGTCATGCGCGCCTGCCGCAAGGTGACCGACAAACCCCTCTTCGTCAAGATGGCGCCGGTCCGCATCCCTGAGATCGCCCGCGCGCTCGAGGCCGAGGGCGCCGACGGCCTCACGGTCATCAACTCCATCCCCGGCATGGCCATCGACGTGCGCACCCGCCGTTCCAAGCTCTCCAAGCCTACGGGCGGCCTCTCCGGCCCGCTGTGCCATCCCATCGCCGTGCGCATGGTCTGGGAGACGGCAAACGCCGTCGACATCCCGGTGTGCGGCGTGGGCGGCGTCATGACGGGTGAGGACGCGGCGGAGTTCATCCTTGCCGGCGCCTGCTGTGTTTCCGTCGGCATGGCCAACTTCATCGAGCCCGACGCCTCCGTGCGCATCCTGCATGAGCTGGAGGAGTGGGCCGAGAGCCAGGGCGTGAAGGACATCAACGAGCTGATCGGAGCCTTCGAATGCTAGAGACCGATGCCCGCGACCGCATCATCGTCGCGATCGACTGCGACCGCGAGCGCGCCCTCGAGCTCGCCGACTCCCTCTCGGGCCACGCCGCGTGGCTCAAGGTGGGCATGACGCTCTTCTACGCTGAGGGCCCGCAGATCGTCCGCGAGTTCAACGAGCGCGGTTTCAAGGTCTTCCTCGACCTCAAGTTCCACGACATCCCGCACCAGGTGCGCGGTGCCGCCCGCTCCGCGGCCCTGGCCGGCGCGGACCTGCTGTCCGTCCACGGCATGGGCTCCGGCGCCATGCTCGCCGCCTGCCGCGAGGGGGCCGAGGCCGCTGCGGAGGTGCGCGGCGACCGCCCCAACCTGGTCGCCATCACCGTGCTCACGAGCATGAGCCAGGACTCACTCTCTGAGATCGGCGTCGAGTCCCCGGTTGCCGACGAGGCGGCCCGCCTGGCCTCCCTCGCGCGCGCCAACGGCATCGACGGCATCGTGTGCTCGCCCATGGAGGCCGCCTCCATGCGCGAGCTTCTCGGGCCCGACGCCCTCATCGTCACGCCCGGCGTGCGCCCCGCGGGCGCCGACCTCGGCGACCAGACGCGCGTCGCCACGCCGGCCCAGGCGATCCAGCGCGGCGCGAGCCACATCGTTGTGGGACGTCCCATCACGGGAGCCGACGACCCCGTCGCGGCATACGAGTCCATCGTCTCTGAGCTGGTCAAAGGCGTGGAGTAATCATGAAGTGGCGCCTGCGGGGCCCCTGATTTGCGCACCAGGACGGCCTCGCAGGCGTTTTTGCGCATGTTTTCGCCCATAAGCTTGCACTTTGGTGCCCCATCGACTACCCTATGGGACTGTTGAAGGTTCAAACACGCACGTAAATGCCCGTATCTGAACCTGTATTTGTATGAGAATTCCGATTTTGGAGGTACACATGGCGCTTCCTCAGCTCACCGATGAGCAGCGCAAGGCCGCTCTCGAGAAGGCCGCTGCCGCCCGTCACGCTCGCGCCGAGCTTCGCGAGAAGATCAAGAAGGGCGAGACGACCCTCGAGTCCGTCCTCAACTCCGATGACCCCATCGCCTCCCGCATGAAGGTCTCCACCCTCATCGAGTCCCTCCCTGGTTACGGCAAGGCCAAGGCCGCCAAGATCATGGACGAGCTGGGCATCTCCGCCACCCGCCGCGTTCAGGGCCTCGGCGTCCGTCAGCGCGAGCAGCTCCTCGAGCAGCTCACCAAGTAAGTGGGCAAGAGCGAGTCAAAGCTCTTTGTGATTTCCGGGCCGTCAGGCGCAGGGAAGGGCACTCTCGTCTCGCGCGTGCGCGAGCAGATGCCCAACCTGGGCCTGACGGTTTCCGCTACCACGAGGGGCCCGCGCGCCGGCGAGGTGGACGGCGTCAATTACTACTTCCTGACCGATGATGATTTCACCGCGCGGATCGAGGCGGGGGAGTTCATCGAGTGGGCCCAGGTGCACGACCATCGCTATGGCACGCTTGCCAGCGAGGTGGAGCGCAACCTGGCCACCGGCCAGTCCCTCATCCTGGAGATCGACGTGCAGGGCGCGCTCGCCGTCAAGGAGCGCTTCCCGGATGCCGTTCTCATCTTCATCGAGCCCCCGTCGCTCGAGGTCCTTCGCGACCGACTGATCGGCCGCGGTTCCGAGACCCCCGAGTCCCTCGAGCTTCGCCTGCATACCGCCGAGAGCGAGATGCGCCTGCGCGACCGTTACGACGAGGTCCTGGTCAACGACGACCTCGATCGCGCCACCGAGGAGCTCATTGCCGTACTGCACCGTCACGAAAGGATCTGATGACGTGTCTGTTGTGAAGCCCGCTATCGATGACCTGCTGGAAAAGACCGACCACAACCGCTTCCTGCTCTCCTCGCTCGCGTCCCAGCGCGCCTGCGACATCAACAACATGCTGCGAGGTCAGCACAACCGCGTGCTCGCTGTCCAGGAGACCGATGACCTCACCGTCATGCTCTCGGGCAAGGACACCATCTCCATGGCCATGGAGGAGATCGTGGACGGCACCATCTCGTACGATCACGCTCGCTATGAGGCCGCACTGGGCCACATCGACCCGACGGAAGCGTAGATGGCCAGCCGCGTCTGCCTGGTTCACTATCACGAGATAGGACTCAAGGGCAAGAACCGAGCCCGGTTCGAGCGCATCCTCATGGATTCCTGCAAGGCGGCCCTGGCCGCCTTTTCCGTTTCATGCATAACGCGCATCTCCGGGCACATCCTCATCACCTTCTCCGCCAAGGGAGAGGCCGAGCGCGCCATGCCGCTCATCGCCAAGGTCCCCGGCGTCGCCCGCTGCTCGTGCGCGTTCCACACCAACCGCGAACCCGCAGAGTACTGTCGAGCCGCGATCGATGCCCTGGCCGAGTTCGGGCCGTTCGAGACCTTCAAGGTGGCCGCGCGCCGATCGAACACCGATTACGAGCTCACGAGCATGGACCTCAACCAGCAGGTCGGCGAGGCCCTGTGCCTCGCTTATCCCGAGAAGAAAGTCAAGATGCGCGAGCCCGACGCCACGGTGCACGTGCTCGTGGTCCAGGGAAGCGTGTACGTGTACGCCAAGAGCATGCGCGGCGTCGGAGGCCTGCCCCAGGGCAGCGCCGGCAAGGTGGTCACGCTGCTCTCCTCAGGAATCGACTCGCCCGTCGCGACCTGGCAGCTCGCCCGCCGCGGCGCGGTCGTGGTGCCGATTCATTTCTCGGGCCGGCCGCAGACGGCCGACACGAGCGAGTACCTGTGTCAGGACATCATCGAGCAGCTCGCTCCCGCGGTTCAGATCGGGCGCATGTACGTGGTCCCCTTCGGCGACTGCCAGCGCGAGATCTCGCTCAAGACCCCGTCCGACCTGAGGGTGATCATGTATCGCCGTGTGATGTACTCCGTCGCCGAGCGCATCGCCCGCATTGAGGGCGCCAAGGCTCTCGTCACCGGCGAGTCCCTGGGACAGGTGGCGTCGCAGACGCTCGAGAACATCATGGCCGTCAACGAGGTCGTGGAAATCCCCGTCTTCCGCCCGCTCATCGGCTCCGATAAGCAGGAGATCATCGAGCGCGCCAAGCAGATCGGCACGTATGAGATCTCGTGCCAGACGGCGCCCGACTGCTGCACGCTGTTCATGCCGCGACGTCCCGAGACGCATGCCAAGATGGACGCCGTGCACGAGGCGTGGGACATGTTCGATCATGACGCGATGATCGATTACCTCGTCGAGCACGTTGAGTACGTAGACTTCACGGCCCCCGTCTACAAGCGCCCGCGCGCCATGCGCGAGCGCCATGACGAGCTGGCGCTCCGCTATATCCGTCCCGACCGCGAGGTCGAGGCGGGTGGCGAGCCCCAAACGTCCCTTGAGGGCGGGGCGGGGACGCAGACGGCGTAGGCCTCCCGGGCGTCGCGCCGGGCCTCGCACGGTTCTCGCATCGGTCTTGCGCGATTCGCGCATGGTGCGTCCGATGCGCGCCTGAGCCCTCAACTGGTGGTCGGCCGTTATTTCAAATCGAGGTCGTCAAGCACCTCCCTCAGGCAGATGATGCTGCCGGGGGAGGTGTTTTTCATGGCGCAAGGTATCGATGACAAGCCCGCATTGTGGAGGCGGGCGATGCTCGTGGTGCGGCAGAGACCGGCCATGGGGGTGGTTGTGGCGATCATCGCCGGCTTGCTGCTCGGCGCCGCGGCGACCGGTGTGCTCATGGCCGGGCGGATGGGCGCTGAGCCTGATGGCGGGGTGGCCCTGGGCGGGAGCGTGGGCGTCGAGATCGATCGCCATGCCGCCGACGGGTCGGGTTCCGATGGAGCCGGGGGCGCCGGGGCCGCCGATGATGAGGATGACGATGGACCGTCGGCCGGCGATAAGGCGTCAAGTCCGGATGAGGCGTCTTCACGGTCCGGTCGGGGCGATGCGGGTGAGCCTGCCGCCCAGGTCGTCGTGGACGTCGCCGGCGCCGTCGCGCGCCCGGGCGTCGTGACGCTCGATGACGGGGCCCGCGTAGAGGATGCCCTGGCGGCCGCCGGAGGCGTCATCGACGGTGCGGACCTGAGGGGCGTCAATCGCGCCGCGCGCCTCTCGGACGGACAGCGCGTGTATGTGCCCCTTGATGGGGAGGCGACCCCCGCGATTTCCGACCCATTCGGCGGCGCCGGTTCGGGTCTCGACGCGGGTGGCGGCTCTGCCCTTGACGCCCCGCAGTTGGTGAACATAAACAGCGCGGGCGCCGATGAGTTGGACGCGCTGCCGGGCGTCGGCCCTTCCACCGCACGCGCGATCGTGGAGGACCGGGAGGCGAACGGCCCCTTCGCCATGCCGGAGGACCTCATGCGCGTGAGCGGCATCGGCGAGAAGAAGTTCGCCAAGCTCAAGTCCTCCATCTGCGTATGACGGCCATGAATGGCCCCGCTCCGGAGGCGCCGCCGCGCCCGTATATCCCGCCCATCGCGTTCATGGCCCTGGCTTCATGCGCGACCGCTGCCTTGATCATGCAGATGGGGTGGATGAGGCACGGCCGCGGCGAAGTCGTTCCGTGGATCGCCGTTCTCACCGCGATGAGCGTGGGCCTATTCGCGTTTGCAGTACCAATCGCCTTGTCGTCACATTGCCCGCGGTCGAGCGGCCCGGGACGCATCATGTTCAGGCCGTCTCGCCGAGCGCGGCTGGATGCCCTGCTGCGCGTGCTGAGGGCGCAGGGGGCCCGCGGGTTCGCCGTCGCCTCCGTCATGTTCGCGGGATTGGGCATCCTCGCGGGCGGCGCGGCGTCGGCGCGGGCCCTGTGGGGGTGGCAGCAGCGGACGTCATGGGCGGACGGGGTCGTTGTGAGCCGGTGCGCGCTCACGGTCAGGGGCGATCCGCATATCGGGGAGCGCGGCTACTCCGCGACGGTCGACGTCTCGGGCTCCGGTCGGGCTGTGGGTTCGTGCCGGGCTCGCATGACGGTTCAGAGGGAATATTCCGATGGCGATCGGCTGCACGCCGTGGGGAGGTTCGAGCCCCTTGGCGACGGCGAATGGGACCGGAGCCGTTTCATGAAGGGCGAATCCGGCTCCCTCAAGGTCAGCTCGGTCCTGCGCTGCGACCCGGCGGCGGGTCGCTCGCCGCTGGGGGCGGTGCGGTCCTCGGCGCTCGACGTCATCGACCCGGCCCGCGACGCTGGGCGCTCGCTGCTCGCCGGCACGGTTTGCGGGCGCGTGAGCGAGCTCTCAGTCACCGAGGGGTATGAGTCTTTCTCGCGCTGCGGGCTTACCCATCTCGTTGCGGTGTCCGGGGGTCATCTTGCCTATATCGCAGCCTCGCTCAGCCGGGCCATGAGGCGGACGCGCTTCGGGCGGGCCCTACGGGAGACCCTGCTCTTCGCGGTGATGGGCTTGTATGTGCTGTTCACCGGCGGCTCCCCGTCGGCGTTGCGCTCCGTCTGCATGGTGGGTATGGCGTCGATCTCGGTTCTTGGGGGCCGTCGCGCGCATGCCCCGTCATCGCTGTTCGCGACCGTCTCGGTCATGTCGTGGCTCGATCCCGGGGTGGTGTTCGACGTCGGCTTTCAGCTCTCCGCCGCGAGCGTCCTCTTCATAACGGTGTTCTCGCGCCAAATGGCCCATATCCTCGGGCGGCTCGGGCTCCCATCTGCTCTCGCCGAGCCCCTCGCCCTGGCGCTCGTGGCGCAGTGGGCCACGCTGCCCATCACGATACCGGTCTTCGGCGAGATGTCCCTCATCGCCCCGCTCGCCAACATCGCGGTCGGCCCAGTGATGAGCGCCTTGCTGGTGACGGGTCTCGGTGCGGTCTCGGCCGGGGTCATCCTCAACGGGGCCGTCTCGATGCTCGGCCCGCTTGTGCCTGCGGGCGCGCTCGGCGCGGTCGCGGATGCCCTGGTGTGGGTGCCCGTGGCGCTCGCCAAGTCCGCCACGTTCCTCGCGGGCCTGTTCGCGGGCATACCCCACGCCGCGATCGCGGTAGCGCCGACATGGTGGTTGGGCCCCGTCCTGTATGGGGCCGCATGCGTCCTGTATGCGCGATGGGAACGGGTCTCTCCGCGGCGCCTGGCCGCGCTGCTGGGCGTCGTCTGCTCGCTGGCGGCTTTCGGCGTCGCCCGATGGACGCTGTTCGCCCCGCCCTCCGTCACGGTGCTCGACGTGGGCCAAGGGGATGCCATCTTGCTGCGACACGGGTCCCATGCGGTGCTCGTCGACGCCGGGGTGGACGAGGCGACGCGAGAGGCCCTCGCCCGCAACCGCGTGTTCAGGCTCGACGCGCTGGTGGTGACGCATTGGGATCGCGACCATTGGGGAGGGTTGCCCGAGTTTCTTCCATATGTGCCCACGGACGCGCTCGTCGTCGCCCGGGGCGCCGCGACGCATGCGCCGGACGATGTCAAGGCGTGCGGGTTGCCGATCGTCGAGATGGGGGAGGGCGATGTCCTGCGCGTCGGCGGGTTCGCCTGCCGCGCGGTGTGGCCCGATGCCCCCGTGACAGGGGAGGAGAACGCCGATTCGCTCGTTCTTGACGTCTCGTATGGCGGTGAGGAGGGCGCTCTCGACGTGCTGCTCACGGGAGATTCCGAGCGGGAAGAGTTGGGTCGGTACGCTGGCGAGGTGGGCGACGTCGATGTCCTCAAGATCGGGCACCACGGCTCCAGGGTATCGGTCGATGCCGATTCCCTCGCGCTATTGAGGCCCGAGGTCGCGATCGCCAGTGCCGGTGAGGACAACGCCTATGGGCATCCGGACCCATCGTGCGTGCGGCTGGTGTCCGGGTGCGGCGCGCGCTTCCTGTGCACGATCGACGCGGGCGATATCACGGTGGTACCCGGGCGGGGCGGCCCCCGCATGAGCCTCTCATACTCATGAGGTCTTGCCTCGCCTCGCCCCGGCGGCTACGTCCTGCGCACCGGCGGGTCGCCCGCCGCCGCGGCGGTGCCCATGGCGCGCCGGCGGGCGTCTTCGCTATACTCTCTCACGTAGTTGCTTGGGTTCGATTCAAGTGAGGTGCGCATATGGCGGAGGCTGGGTTGCTCCCCGGATATCTGATCGTCGGTTCCGACGAGCTCAAGAGCTCCCGCGCCGTCGAGCGCATGCGAGACCGCCTTGAGCGGTCGGGTATGGCCGAGTTCAACCTCGACGAGCGCGACATGGCCAAGGACCCGCAGATGGACGACATCATCGCCTCGCTCAACACGTTCCCCATGGGCAGTGAGTTCAGGCTGGTCATCCTCGCGAACTGCGACAAGCTCCCCAAGGCCGTGAGCGAGCCGCTCGTCGAGTACTTCTCCGATCCCTCGCCCACGACGGTGTGCCTGGTCGTGGCCACGTCGCTCGCCAAGAATACCCGCCTGTACAAGGCGATCAAGAAGCTCGGTGACAAGGCGGTCATCGACTGCGCCCCGAAGAAGGCGTGGGAGATGCCTCCGCAGGTGGTGAAGATGGCCGCCGCGCACGGCAAGGCGATGGGCGTCCCCGTCGCGGAGGCGCTGGTCGCCCGCGCCGGCGAGAACACCCGCATGCTGGACAACGAGGTCAAGAAGCTCGCCGCCATCGTGTCCGGCACCGAGATCACGTTGGCGGATGTCGAGCGGCACGTGATGAGGACGGCCGAGGTCAAGCCCTGGGAGTTCCTGAACGCCGTGGCCGCCCGCGACGCGGTGAAGTCCCTGGAACTCCTCGACCTGCAGCCGGCCAAGAGCGAGGTCAGGCTCTGGTCGCTCTTGGTCACGCGGCTGCGCGAGCTTATCATCGCCAAGGCGCTCGACGCGCGAGGGCAGGGGGCCCAGCTCGCCGCGGAGCTCGGCGTCCAGGGGTGGCAGGTCAAGAATCATCTCTCCTGGGCGCGGCGCTGGCGCATGGAGGAGCTCGTCGCGGCGCTCTCGCAGGCCGCCGAAGTCGAGCTTGCGCTCAAGGGGTCGCGCGACAGCGAGCTCTCGCTCCGCATGTGGGTCATCGACATGACGCGCCCCGCTCGTTGATTCCTCGGCGCGCGTCGCGTGCGGCATTTCGCGGCAAACTTGTGTATTCCGCAAGTAACCTGCACAATTGCGCGATACGGCTTGCGTCGTCGCCAAGGCGCGTGTAAAATACTCGCCCGTATGACCTCAACAACCGTGTCTCAGAGGCCGGATAGTAAGACCTTGTAAGTACCCGAAAGGAACCGAACCCGATGGCAAACATCAAGTCTCAGAAGAAGCGCATCCGCACCAGCGAGGTTGCTCGCGTCCGCAACAAGGCGATCCGCTCCGAGCTCAAGACCGTTATCAAGCACGTCAAGGCCGCCGTTGAGGCTGGCGACAAGGCCGCTGCCCAGGCTGCTGCCACCACCGCCTACCGCAAGCTGGACAAGGCCGTCGCCAAGGGCGTCATCCACAAGAACCAGGCTGCCAACCGCAAGTCCGGCATCCAGAAGCTCGTGAACACCCTCTAAGGTTTCGCAACATAGCTTGTTCTTCGACGGGTCCCGCTTGCGGGGCCCGTTTTGCATGGGAGGTACCATGAAGATCGCGGTAAGCGCATGCCTGTTGGGCGAGAACTGCAAATACAGCGGCGGCAATAACCGCAGCGAGCGCCTGCTCTCCGAGTTGGCGAAGCATCCCGAGGTCGAGGTCATTGCGGTGTGTCCCGAGGTTGCGGGCGGCCTTCCCACGCCCCGTCCTCCCGCGGAGATCGTCGACGGGAAGGTCGTGAACGACCTGGGCGTCAGCGTGGATGCCGAGTATCGCGCGGGGGTCGCGGCCGAGATGTCGCGGCTCGAGCGGTATATCGAGGCGGGTGAGTTGGCCGCCGCCGTCCTGCAGTCGCGCAGCCCGAGCTGCGGAGTGCATCAGGTTTACGACGGCACGTTCACCGGAAGGCTCGTCGAAGGACGCGGCCTGTTCGCCCGAGCACTGGCAGAATCCGACGTCAAGCTGGTCGATGCATCGGATCTGTGAGAGCTGACGCGGAAGTTGCTGCACTATTCCCCTTGAGTAAAACGCTATCAGTAATAGATCATCTCTGGGTGCCGATGCTGCCATTGCTTTGGCAGGTCGAGGTTTTGTGCGAGCGCCTGATTCTGAGCTTATTGAAAATCGCCTTACAGCAAGGGATTTTTGCAGCACATCTCACGTAGGCATGGTCTAAGGACGCCCTTGTTTAGTCAATGATATGCTGCATCAAGGGTGATTTCGACGTGCATTGTGTTGGGAGGTCCACCATGGACGTGCTGGTGACAGCGTCTTTGGCTGCCCTGTCTCTTGGATTAAGCCTTTTGTTCTTGAGCGGTCATGGATCGATCTTTGTCGCTGGATTCAATACCGCCTCGTCCAGTCAGCGGTCGCGCTATGACGAGCACGAGCTGTGCCGCGGTATGGGCGGTTTGACACTAGGGTGCGCGGTGGGACTGGCGCTCATGGTCGTTGGGCTGTATACAGAGCGAAATATCACAGGCCAAGAGCTCGTGGGGGAGCAAGTGTACCTGGCGGGCTTGGTGCTCTTGATCGCAAGTATCGTTTTTGGGTCGCTGCGTGTCGGCGTTCGGGCCAAGAGACGCCGTTGAGGCGCGTGTTGAAACGGCGCGGTGCGAGACTTTGCGGGAATTGGCCGAGTTCTACGTGCTATCATGCTGAATCACAGGCGTTGATGGGGACGAGTAGGTCGGACCCGCACGGCGAAGAGAGCCCGGGATGCTGCGATCCGGGTGCGTGCGGCCGAACCGAATATCACCCCGGAGCCGCGGCCCCAACGGCGCGTTCGCGCCCAGTAGGCGTCGCCGGGATGGTCGTCGTGACTGACCAGCCGAGTACGAGGGGAGCGCGAACGCGCGAACCTTTGAGCTGGGTGGTATAGCGAAACGCACGCGGGTCTGCTTCCCGCATCCATACGCGCTTCGTCCCAGCTTGAGCTAGGACGGGCGCTTTTTTCATGCGCCCACAACAGAGAGGGGTATTCGTGGCGAACGAGTACAAGCAGACCATGAACCTGCCCAAGACCAAGTTCCCCATGAGGGCGGCCCTGGCGCAGCGCGAGCCGGAGCGCCTCAAGCGCTGGCAGCAGAACCACGTGTACGAACTCATGCTCAAAAAGAACGAGGGCCATGAGAAGTTCGTCCTGCACGACGGTCCTCCCTACGCCAACGGCCCCATCCACCTGGGCCACGCGATGAACAAGATCGCCAAGGACATGATCAACCGCTACAAGGCCATGCAGGGCTACGAGACCCCGTACGTGCCCGGTTGGGACTGCCACGGCCAGCCCATTGAGCATAAGGTCGAGACCCAGATGGGCACCGAGAAGTTCAATCAGGCCTCCACGGCCGAGATTCGCGAGCTCTGTAACAAGTTCGCCGTCGAGAACATCGACCTGCAGCGCGAGGGCTTCAAGCGCCTGGGCGTCCTGGGCGACTGGGACAACCCCTACCTC
Organism: uncultured Collinsella sp.; assembly: GCA_902470815.1. Lineage (GTDB taxonomy): Bacteria > Actinomycetota > Coriobacteriia > Coriobacteriales > Coriobacteriaceae > Collinsella. The sequence goes on along the minus strand of CABRHS010000002.1, from coordinate 95,868 downwards.
ACGCTCTATCACCAGCACGACGCCGCCGACATCGAGGCGTTCAAGGCCATGTTCGACCGTGGCATGGTCTACCGCGGTCACAAGCCGGTCCATTGGTGCAAGCACTGCCACACCGCGCTCGCGGAGGCCGAGATCGAGTACGCCGACGAGACGAGCCCGTCCATCTACGTGCGCTTCGAGCTCACGAGCAAGCCCGCCGGCCTCGAGTCCTTTGACGGCCCGGTCGACTTCGTGATCTGGACCACCACGCCCTGGACCATCCCGTCTGACCAGGCGGTCTCTCTCAAGCCCGAGGCGATTTACTGCGCAATCGAGCACGACGGCCGCGCCGAGATCATGCTCAAGGACCTGGCCGAGAAGGTCTGCGGCATCGCCGGCTGGGACGTCACCCCCGTGATGGTCGACGGCAAGCCCTATGAGGTGCCCGCTGAGGTGCTCGATCACTTGCATTACAAGCAGCCCGTCTTCGACGGCGTCGAGGGCGTCGCCCTACTGGCCGACTACGTGGGCACCGAGGACGGTACCGGTATCGTCCACAACTCGCCCGGCCACGGCGTGGACGACTACTACGTCTGCATGAAGGAGGGCATGGACGTCTGCATGCCCGTCGACGACGACGGTCGCTTCTACAACGGCGACGAGTTCGGTGCTGGCGGCCCGTTCTCCGGCATGGACACCGACGAGGCCAACCCGCACATCATCCAGTTCCTGCGCGACCGCGGCATGCTCGTGGCCGAGGTCAAGATCACCCACAGCTACCCGCACTGCTGGCGCTGCAAGAACCCGGTGCTTTTCCGCGCCACCGACCAGTGGTTCGTCTCCATGGATAAGACCGGCCTGCGCGAGCAGGCGCTCGACCAGGTTCGTAACCACGTGTCCTGGTATCCCGAGCACGCCGTCAACCGCATCGGCGCCATGGTGGAACAGCGCCCCGACTGGTGCATCTCCCGTCAGCGCAACTGGGGCGTGCCGATCCCGTCCTTCACCTGCGCCGACTGCGGCGAGAAGATCATGAACGACGACACGCTCGACGCCGTCATCGCGCTGTTCCACGAGAAGGGTTCCGACGCTTGGTTCACCGATGCGCCCGAGTCCTACCTCGGTGACGCCTGCGTGTGTCCCAAGTGCGGCGGCCATCACCTCAAGGCCGATCGTGACATCCTCGACGTGTGGTGGGACTCCGGTGTGTCCTGGAAGGCCGTGTGCGAGTACCGCCCCGAGCTCAAGTACCCGGCGGACGTCTACCTCGAGGGCTCCGACCAGCACCGCGGCTGGTTCCAGTCCTCGCTGCTGACCTCCGTGGGCACCAACGGCATCGCTCCGTACAAGGCCGTTATCTCCCAGGGCTTCACCCTCGACGGCCAGGGCCGCAAGATGTCCAAGTCGCTCGGTAACGTGATCGACCCCAACAAGATCTGCGATGAGATGGGCGCCGACATCATCCGTCTGTGGGTAGCCTCCGTGGACACCTCCACCGACGTCGCCTGCGACACCGAGATCCTCGCCCGCACGTCCGACGCGTACCGCCGCTTCCGCAACACGCTGCGCTTCCTGCTGTCCGTGCTCGAGGGTCAGTTCGAGCCCACGACCGACGGCGTGGCCTTCGACGAGCTCATGCCGCTCGACAAGCTCATGCTCGCCCGCCTCACGCAGGTGCAGGCCGAGGTCGACGCCGCGTACGAGGGCTTCGAGTTCAACCGCGCGTACCGCACGCTGTACGACTTCGTGGTCACCGAGCTCTCCAACGTCTACCTCGACGCGCTGAAGGACCGCCTGTACTGCGAGAAGCCCGGCAGCCACGAGATGCGCAGCGCGCAGACCGTCGTGGCCGAGCTGCTCTCCATGCTCATGCGCGATCTGCAGCCCATCCTGTCCTACACGGTCGACGAGGCCATGGAGTTCGCTCCCGCCGGTTGCCGTGACAACCAGGAGTACGCGGCCCTGCTCGATTGGTACAAGAGCCCCATCACGCTCGAGCAGGCCAACGAGTTTGCCGGCGTGCTCGAGGCGTCGCTCGAGCTCCGCGGCGTGGTCACCAAGGCCATCGAGGCCGCGCGCGCCGAGGGCACCTTCACCAAGAGCCAGCAGGTCCGCGTGAAGGCCACCGCCCCGGCCGATGCCTACGCTCTGCTCACGGGCGACAAGGCCGTCGACCTCGCCGAGTTCTACATCGTCTCTGAGGTCGAACTCGAGCAGGGCGAGGAGTTCACCGCCGAGATCGAGGCCGCGCATGGCGAGGCCTGCGACCGCTGCTGGAACTTCCGCGAGTCCACGGGCGCCCACGGCGAGCACGCGCACATCTGCGACCGCTGCGCCGCCGCCCTCGCGTAGGCGCTGATCGCCGGCGCATGCGGCCGGCGCATACGGATTGAATACGACGAGGCCCGGGCCGGGATATCGCTCCCGTCCGGGCCTCGGGGGTGTGCGATCGGGTTCTTGCGCGAGGCGCGCATCGATGCGCAATTCGCTCCCCGTGTGCAATTCGCACCCGACCCCGATTGCACATCCACCCCGATTGCACATCGCAGATCGACGAGAGGTGTCTACTTGGCTGAGAAGAAGACGGGCGTTGCGTTCCAACCCCCGCGCATGTGGCGCTTGAGCGTGGCCCTCATCACGGCGGTCACGGTGTTCGCGCTCGATTACATCAGCAAGGTGTTCGTGAGGAACACCCTCATGGTGACGGGGGAGAGCGTCCCGGTCATCCCGGGCGTCTTGAGCCTGCGCTTCGTGGCGAACACGGGCGCGGCGTTCAGCCTGGGTGAGGGCATGGGCCTCATGTTCGCCCTGTTCGCGCTCGTGGTGACCGTTGCCATCGCCGTGTACCTCGCGCGCTCGCCGCAGGTCTCCAGGCTCGAGGTCCTTGGTCTCTCGCTCGTGGCGGGCGGTGCGCTCGGAAACGCGCTCGACCGCGTGACGCTGGGGTACGTGGTCGACTTCTTCGCCACCGATTTCATCGACTTCCCGGTGTTCAACGTGGCCGATATCGCCATCTGCGCGGGTGTCGCGCTTTCCTTCATCGGGTTCATGTTCCTTTCCCCCGCGGCCAAGGTCGATGCCGGGGCCGAGCTCGATGCGCGCGAGGAGCGCGCCGCCGCCCGACGCGCCAAGCGCCGGGGGGACCGCGCCCGCGCGTGGCGCGAGCGCGAGGAGCGGGGTTCCGATGGAAGGGACGGGCGATAATGGCGACCGATCTGCACCTGGTGGTGCCCGCCTCGTTCGCGGGCGAGCGACTCGACGCGTACCTGGGAGCTCAGGACGCCTGCCCCTCGCGCTCGGCGTGCGCCAAGCTCGTCGAGGGCGGCGCGGTCGTCGTCAACGGCGAGACCTGCCTGTCCAAGAAACAGCCCGTGTCAGAGGGCGATCGCGTGTCCGTCGAGCTCCCCGACGTCCGCGAGCCCGGGGTGATCGTCCCGCAGGCCATCCCGCTCGACATCCGCTACGAGGACGATTACCTGATCGTCCTGTCCAAGCAGCGCGGCCTGGTGTGCCATCCCGCCCACGGGCATGAGGACGGCACGCTCGCCAACGCGCTCGCGTACCACTGCGGCCTCGACCACCTGGGCACGGTCCAGGGTGAGGACCGCCCCGGTATCGTGCACCGACTCGACCGCGACACCTCGGGTCTCATGCTCGCCGCCAAGGACGACGACACCCAGCGCGCGCTGCAGAACCTCATTCGCACGCGCACGCTCGACCGTCGCTACATCACGCTCGTGCACGGTGAGATCGTCATGGACGAGGGCACCATCAACACGGGCATCGCCCGCTCCACGCGCGACCGCGTGAAGATGGCCGTCTCCGACGATCCCTTCGCCCGGCAGGCCATTACCACGTTCAAGGTGCTCGAGCGGTTCGAGCCCGCGCGCGGCGACGAGGGGTACACCCTGGTGGAGTGCCATCTTTACACCGGGCGCACGCACCAGATACGCGTCCACATGCGCCACATCCACCATCCGCTCGTGGGCGACCCGCTGTACGGCAAGGGAAACGAGCGCATGAACCTCGACTTGGATCGGCAGTTCCTCCATTCCTGGAGCGTGCAGTTCGAGCACCCCGTCACCGGGGAGGTCGTGAGCTGCCGTGACGAGCTGCCCTGGGACCTCGCAGCGGCGCTGGACGAGCTGCACGACCGCTCCCTCGGTCGCACGGAGGCCGGCGACCTGATCGTGCCCCAGCTCGGCCTCCTCGATGTGTAATCCGGGTCGGGTGCGCACCGCGCGTCCGGCGGACGGCCCGTTGTGGCGTAGACTCTACCTATCTGTCCAAGCGTTCCGGGAGGCCCTTTGACACCCATCGTCGCCTTCAACACCATAGTCGGGGTCGTGTTCACCCTGTGCTTCTTGTACCAGGTTGTCTATTTCTTTGTCGGCCTCTTCCACGGCGAGGTCAAGATCGCCCCCGCGAAGAAGCAGCACAGCTACGCGTTCTTCATCGCGGCGCATAACGAGGAAGCGGTCATTGCCAACCTGGTCAAGTCGATCAAGGACCAGGATTACCCCTCTGAGCTCATCGACATCTTCGTGGTCGCGGACGCCTGCACCGACAACACCGCCCAGGCGGCCCGCGATGCCGGCGCCATCGTCTACGAGCGCAACGACCTCTCCCGCAAGGGCAAGAGCTGGGTCATGGACTACGGGTTCGACCGCATCCTCAAGGAGTACCCCGGCAAGCACGAGGCGTTCTTCATCTTCGATGCGGACAACCTGCTCGCGCGCGACTACGTCTCGGTCATGAACGATGCCTTCGACCAGGGGTTCCTTGCGCTCACGAGTTACCGCAACTCCAAGAATTTCGGCAGCTCCTGGATCAGCGCCGCATACGCCACCTGGTTCATGCGCGAGGCGCGCTACCTCAACAACTCCCGAATGATCTGCGGCACGTCCTGCGCCGTCTCGGGTTCGGGCTACCTCGTCTCGTCCAAGATCATCCAGGGCATGCACGGCTGGGATTTCCACACCCTCACCGAGGACATCCAGTTCGCGACGTTCTGCGCCATCCACGGTGTGCGCATCGGGTACGCGCCCGCCGAGTTCTTTGACGAGCAGCCCGTGACCCTCAAGGCCTCAATCAGGCAGCGCATGCGTTGGACCAAGGGGTTCTACCAGGTGCTGTTCACCTATGGCCGCCACATGCTCACGTCAATCGCCAAGTTCCACCGGTTCGCCGCCTATGACATGCTCATGGTGATCGGCCCCGCCATGCTGCTCACGCTCATGTGCATGCTCGTCAACGTGACGTTCATCGTCGTGGGCGCGCTCAGCCATGGCTTTCTCGCGACGGACGCCGAGATCGAGATGGCGTTCGGCTCCGTGATCATGATGTTCGCCTACATGTACCTCACGTTCTTCGCGATGGGCTTCTTCACCACCGTCACCGAGCGCAAGCACATTCACTGCCCGCAGAGGTGGCGCGTCATCGCCAACCTGTTCACGTTCCCCCTCTTCATGTTCACGTACATCCCGCTCACCGTCGCGGCGCTCTTCCTCAAAGTCGACTGGGTGCCAACGCCGCACGACGTGAGCGTGACCCTCGACCAGGTTCTCGACGGCGCGCAGTAGCTGCGGCGGAGCATCATCTGCTGAATGGTGGGCGGGCCCGGGCATCGACGTGATGCCTCGGGCCCGCCCGTCTCTTGCATGCGGGGATTTCGCGCGGCGTCAGGCGTCCACGAAGCCATCCAGGTCCGCGTCGGGACGCTCGGCGTCGCGGTCGAGCGTGTGGCTCTCGTAATATGAAAGGCCGTCGCCCATGTGGCCGGGGGAGCTGTAGGCCGCGTCGAAGAGCCCGAATATGAGGAGGGTGAGCGCCAGCAGCAACAAGGCGATCACGCCGAGCACGGCGCCCGTGAGGATATAGGCGAAGTTCGATGAGTTCTCCTGTGGCGCGGTCGATGCGCTGGCGCTCTCGATGACGGGGCGCTCGGCGGGCTCGATCGACGTGTGCTCGTCTGCCCGAGGCCCATCGGGCGCGGTGCTGTAATCGAACGTGGGCATGTCCATAGTTCCCCCGATGTCGAGCGTTTGCAGTGCGGTCATTATACCCGTCGCACCGCGGTGCGTGGTATGGTTGCGCTGTGATGGGGTCCGGTTCGCGAGAGGGGGCGGTCGAGCATGGGCTGGGTTGCATATTCGGTGCGGGCGCTCTCCGATGCCGGGGCCGTGTCCCGCTCGTCGTTCGCGGCTGCGGGCCCGGTTCCCGCGCTTGCCGCGCTCGTGGGCGCCCTTCTCCTGGCGTCCGCCGTCATCGATGCCCGCTCGCGCGCATTTCCCAATGCGCTGTTCGCGGGCCTCGCGTGTTCATGCGCCGCGCTGTCCTGGGCCGTCGGCGGTTGGGCCCGTCTTGCCGGATGTACCGCCGCGTCCCTTGCGATGGGCGCCGCGCTCACCGCCTTCGAGCTCGGGTGGAGGCGGTTGCACGGAGGCGCCCCCGGCATGGGCATGGGCGACGTCAAGTTCCTGGCGGCTCTGGCGCTCTGGCGGCCCTTCGACGCGCTCGCCTCGTTCGCCCTCGGCATGCTTTTCCTGGCGTGCGCCGGAGCGGTCCTGCGCCGCGGGTCCCTGCCGCTCCTGCCTTTCGCGGTTCCGGCGTTCGTCGCGCTGCAAATCGCGCGGGCCCTCGGCATCGCCATGTGACCGGCGCGAGGGGCCGGGGCGGCCGCGCCCCCGGTCGCGCGTCCCCGCCGCGGCACGCGTTTTGTCCGCACGGCGCGCGATGATGCGCGTGAGATCAAGTGACACTGAGAGGACGGCACATGACGAGCGAGACCGCGCACATCACTTCCCAGACGACCGCCGGAGACCTTGAGACCCGGCTCTTGGCCATGACCGACCGCCTGAGCGACGGGCTTGTCGAGCGCATGGAGGCTGATCGGGCGGCTGGGTGGGTCAACCCCTGCCGCGCCTCGGACGAGGGCGCCATCCGAAGGGAGCCCCGCGCGGGGGACGCGGGGAGCATCTGGCGCCCGGCCTACGTGCGCGATACCGAGAAGATCCTCCACCTTCCCGCCTACAGCCGCTACAACGGCAAGACGCAGGTCTTCAGTTTTCGCAGCAACGACGACCTTTCGCGCCGCGGCCTGCACGTGCAGCTCGTCGCCCGGATCGCGCGCGACATCGGGCGCGCGCTCGGCCTCAACTGCGACCTGATCGAGGCGATCGGCCTTGGGCACGACCTCGGCCACACGCCGTTCGGCCACGTGGGGGAGGCCCTGCTCAACGACATCTACCGGGCGCGCACCGGGCGTTCCTTCTTCCACAACGTGCATTCGGTTCGCGTGCTCGACACCCTGTACGGCCGCAACCTGTCGCTGCAGGCCCTCGACGGCGTGCTCTGCCATAACGGCGAATACGAGCAGCGTGTGTTCGAGTTGTCTGATCTGGGCTCTTTCGAGCAGTTCGACCAGGTGGTCGAGGAGTGCTATCTGCGCGATTTCGATTACGTCAAGACCCTTCGACCCATGACGCTCGAGGCGTGCGTCGTGCGCATCTCTGACATCATCGCCTACGTCGGCCGCGACCGTCAGGATGCCATCGAGGCCGGCCTGCTGTCCGAGGACGCGTTCGATGACGGCCTGGGCGGCGGGTACAACTCCTGGATCCTCTCCCGCGCTTCCGTCGACATCGTCGAGCACAGCTACGGCAAGGATCGCATCGAGATGAGCGAGGAGCTGTTCCGCGAGATCAGCCGCGCCAAGCGTGAGAACTACGAGAAGATCTACCACTCCACCGGGATCGAGGAGGAGAACCGGGTGATGATGGCCCGCGCGTTCGGGCTCATGTACGAGCACTTCCTGGGCGACCTCAGGGCGCGTGACGAACGCAGCTGCATCTTCCGCCACCACATCGCGCGCATCGACCGGGCCCTGTCGCATTACGGGCGCGCCTATGATTGGGAGTCCGATCTTGACCAGACGGTGGTGGACTACATCGCGAGCATGACGGACGGGTATTTCACCGAGCTCGCCTGCACGCTCTTCCCCGAGCTCGAGTTTCCCCATCGCACGTACATCAACGAGGGCTCAATGCGAACAGGTGTTTGAACGAACCGGTCCGTTTGCTAGAATCGACACGAGTGAACCACCGACGGAGCGGACCCATGGATAACCTTTTCTCCAGCAACGAACGCGAAAAGCAGCTCAAGAACGCACCACTGGCGGTGCGCATGCGCCCCAGCTCGCTTGACGATTACGTGGGCCAGGAGAAGGCCGTTGGACCCGGATCATGGCTGAGGAGCGCCATCGAGCACGATGTGCTCTCCAGCGTGATCCTATACGGGCCGGCGGGCACGGGAAAGACCACGTTGGCGCACATCATCGCGGCGCACACCAAAAGCGAGTTCGTCGAGGTCTCGGCCGTCACCGGCACGGTCAAGGACCTGCGGCGCGAGATCGACGAGGCCAAGCACCGCCTCATGATGTTCGACCGCCGCACCATCCTGTTCATCGACGAGATCCATCGCTTCTCGCGCTCCCAGCAAGACGCGCTGCTCCACGCGGTCGAGAACCGCACCGTCGTCATGGTCGGCGCGACCACGGAGAACCCGTATTTCGAGGTGAACTCTGCGCTGCTCTCGCGAAGCCGCGTGGTGGAGCTCGAGCACCTTGCCGATGCGGACGTCGAGCGCCTGATCCGCCGCGCGCTCTTTGCGCCGCAGGGCCTCGCCGGTCGATTCTCCGCAAGCGACGAGGTGGTCAAGGCCATCTGCACGCTGGCGGCCGGCGATGGCCGCAGCTCGCTCACCACCCTCGAGCTCGCGAGCGAGATCGCGCTCACGCGTCCGGCGGATGCGGGCGCGGCGGCGGGGGAGTGCAGCGGTCCCGATGGCGCCGGCGCGTCCTCCGCGGGTCAGGGCGGACCCATCACCATCACGCTCGACGATGTCAAGCAGGCGAACCCTCGCCGCGGGCTGAGCTACGACAAGTCCGGCGACATGCATTACGACATCATCTCGGCGTTCATCAAGTCCATGCGCGGGAGCGATCCGGATGCGGCGGTCTATTGGCTCGCGCGCATGATCGACGCGGGGGAGGACCCCAAGTTCATCGCCAGGCGCATCATGATCCAGGCGAGCGAGGACATAGGCAACGCCGACCCCACCGCGCTGCTCGTTGCCGAGGCCGCGTTCAAGGCGGCCGAGGTGATCGGGTACCCGGAATGCCGCATCAACCTGGCGCAGGCCGCGATCTACAACGCTCTCGCCCCCAAGAGCAACGCCGCCGAGTCCGCCATCGACGCCGCCCTGGCGGACGTGCGCACCAGCGGCCAGCGCGAGGTGCCCAGCTACCTGCGCGACCGTCATCGCCCTGGTTCGGACGAGTACGGGGAGTACAGGTACCCGCACGATTACCCGGAAGGGTGGGTGCCCCAGCGCTACCTTCCCGAGGGCCTCGAGCCGGGCGCGTTCTGGCATCCGAGCGGCCGAGGCTGGGAGCAGTGGCGGGCGGAGAACCGCCCGCGCTGACGCATGGGGGGGTGACTGGCCGCCCCCGATGAGCGCTTGCTGTCCGCGCGTCGGGGCGCCGTGGTTGAGCGGGGCTCGAACGGGGTATCATCAACGCTGACTGTCTATTCAGATTGCAACGGAGGCATCCATGGATCCCATGAAGATCGCTCTGATCGTCCTCGCGGCGGCCGGCGTCTGGGCCGTCGTAGAGCTCGCGCTCGTGCTGCGTCGCACGCGCGGCGTGGTGGACTCGCTCGACAAGACCGTCGAGCAGGTCAACAGCACCATCGAGGAGGCGCGCCCGGTCGTCGCCAAGCTCGACGGCGTGGTGGACGAGCTGCAGCCCGCCGTGGCCCAGATCGAGCCGCTCCTCAAGCAGGCCACCGTGGCGGTCGAGGCCCTTTCCGCCGACCTCGTCGAGGTCAACGGCGTCCTGCGCGACGTCTCCGCCGTGAGCGGCGCCGCCAGCAGCGCCTCCAACGCGGTCACCGGCCTCGCTGACGCGGCGAGCGAGAAGGTGCACAAGCTGTTCGCCAAGCCCCGCAAGCCCGAGCACGTCCCCGCGGCGCCCGCGTTCGCGGATGCCCCGTCCGAGCCGCTCGACCGGTCCCTCGATCTTGAGCCCGCCGGCCCTGAGGCCGCGCGTGACGATGCCGATCATGAGGTCGCCGACGCCGACCGCCAGTACTTCACCTACGCGACCTCCGAGGAGACCGACCATGAGTAATCCCACGCACGTCGCGCTCACCGTGGCATGCGAGCCGCACCTCGCCCGCATCGTGCGCATGACCGCCGCCAACGTCGCGGCGCTCTCCTCGATGTCCGTTGAGCGCGTCGAGGACATCCGCATGGCGGCCGAGGAGGCCTTCATCTACGCGTGCGGCACGGCCCCGGGGGAGGACGTCGTCGTCGACTTCGATGCCGACCTCGACCACGTGGCCATGACGTTCCAACTCTCCGCGCCGTCGTTCGCCGAGCCCTCCGAGGACGACCCCACTGCCGCGTACGTGGACCTCATCCTCGGCTCGGTGTGCGACGTCTACGAGAAGCACGAGGCCCCAGCGCGCCTCGTGCTCGACGTGAAGGCGGATGTCGATGCCATCTAAGTCCTCGGGTAAGAGCGCCTGGGATAAGGAGAAGACGCGCGAGCTCTTCCGCCGCTTCAAGGAAGAGGGCGACATGGACGCCCGTGAGAAGCTCGTGATGTCCCATCTCAACCTGGTGCGCTTCATCGCAAACAAGTTCAAGAACCGCGGCGAGCCCATCGACGACCTGGTGCAGGTCGGTTACCTGGGCCTGCTCAAGGCCATCGACCGGTTCGACCCGAGCCGCGGCCTGGAGTTCACCACGTTCGCCACGCCCACCATCATGGGCGAGATCAAGCGGCACTTCCGCGACAAGGGCTGGAGCGTGCGCGTGCCGCGGCGCCTTCAGGAGCTCTCCGCCAAGGTCAATCAGGCCACGGATGCGCTCACCTCGCAGCTGCAGCGCTCGCCCACCATCGCCGAGATCGCCGAGTACCTCGACGCCTCGGTCGATGAGGTGCTCGAGGCCATGGAGTCCTCCTCGGCGTACAGCTCGGTCTCGCTCGAGGCGCCCTCCGGCATGGACGACGACGACACGCCGTCGGTCATCGACCGCTACGCGACCGAGGATCAGGAGCTCGCCTTCACCGACGATCGCATCATCATCGAGGAGGCCCTCGCCAGCTTCTCGCCCCGCGAGCGCGAGGTCATCGAGATGCGCTTCCTGCAGGGCATGACGCAGATTGAGATCGCCGAGAAGCTCGGCATCTCCCAAGTGCAGGTGAGCCGTCTGCTCAGGCGTACGCTCAAGAAGATTCAGGAGAAGATAGACCCCGAGGGGATCATGACCGGCTGATCCGGTCGGCGAGAGGGATTATGCGGCACGACACATCACATACCGAGCGCATCGCGCGCACCACGTTTCTGAACATCTGGATCGTCATCGGCGTCATCATCATCGGCGGCGTGGTGCTCGACCTCATCGGCTCGCTCTCGAGCGTGCTGCTGTTCCTCTCCGTGGGCGCCATCTCGGCGTTCGTCGCCTCGCCCATCGTCAACTGGCTCGAGCGGCACCGCGTCCCGCGCGGGGCCGGCGCGCTCGTTGGCCTCATCGTGGTCATCGTGGGGCTCGTCCTGCTGTTCGCCCTCGTGATCCCCATGGTCACGGGCCAGCTTATCGACCTGCTGCGCGACGCTCCCTCCAAGTTGTCCGCCCTGGGTGCATGGGTCGTGCGCATGGAGAGCGAGTACGCGGTCATCGAGCACCTGAACGACGTCGTGCAGCTCGACTCCATCTTCTCAGCCGCGCAGGACATCTTGAACCAGGCCCTTTCGGGCCTCCTCGCCGCCGTCCGCGACGGCATCGTCCCCATGGTCAACAACATCGCCTCCACGGTGTTCATCGTGTTCCTCGGCTTTGTCCTGGCGTTCTGGCTGGCCTGCGACTACCCCCGCATCAATGACGAGATCTGTCGCGTCCTGCCCGAGGACAAGGCCGATGACTATCGCCTCATGGTGGCCGTGCTGAGCCGCTCGGTGGGCGGGTACCTCCGCTCGACCGTGATCAACTCCGTGATCCAGGGCTTCCTCGCGTTCGTCGGGTTCGCCATCGTCGGCCATCCGTACGCCGGCGCCATGGGCGTGCTCTCCGGCGTGCTCAACATCATCCCCGTCGTGGGCCCCTCCATCTCGGCGATCATCGCCACGCTCATCGCGCTCGTGTACAGCCCGGTCATGGCCTTCTGGACCATGATCATGGCCATGCTCTCCCAAAACGTCACCGACAACGTCATCGCGCCCAAGATCAACCAGTCCACCATGCAGGTCCACCCCGTGCTGTCGCTCACCGCCCTCGTCATCGGCTCCACCTTCGGTGGTGCCGTGGGCATGATCGTGGCGTTGCCGCTCGTCGCCGTCATCAAGTCGCTGTTCATCTTCTACTTCGAGACGCGCACGGGGGAGCAGATCGTATCGTACGAGGGCGCGCTCTTCCGCGGCGCGCCGTTCCGCGACGCGAAGGGCAACCCCGTCCCCGCCTTCGATGCGCTGGGCGATGACAGCTTCGTCGCCGACTCCCAGATCATCGACGAGACCTCGGTCCCCGAGGCCGAGGCAATGCCCAAGCCCGAGCTGGAGAACCCCTGGGCGAAGCTCATCGACTTCGAGAACCCGTTCACCTCGCGCGAACACGGTGACGCCTCGAAGAAACCCGAGGAAACCGACACAACTGATGACGGCCGTTAACGTATAATCTAGGGGTTTTGGAACTGTCCCGACTGTGGGGACGCTACTTTGACCCAGGGAGTTTACGCATGGCCGCTGACTATCCCACCATGACGACCGCCGAGATCCGCTCGGCCTACCTCAACTTCTTCGAGAGCAAGGGCTGCAAGCTCTACCCGAGCTCCTCGCTCGTCCCCGACGACCCCTCGCTGCTGCTCGCCAACGCCGGCATGAACCAGTTTAAGGAGTTCTACCAGGGCAAGAAGACCATGAAGGAGATCGGTGCCTGCTCGTGCCAGAAGTGCGTGCGCACCAACGACATCGACATCATCGGCGCCGACGGCCGCCACGCATCCTTCTTCGAGATGCTCGGCAACTTCGCCTTTGGTGGCGTGACCAAGGAGCAGGCCTGCGCTTGGGCCTACGAGCTCATCACCGAGGTGTTCAAGCTCCCCAAGGACCGCCTGTATTTCACCGTCTTCACCGAGGACGACGAGACCGATTCCGTCTGGCGCGCGCTGGGCGTCCCCGCCGACCACATCACCCGTCTGGGCGAGGACGACAACTTCTGGGCCGCCGGCCCCACCGGCCCCTGCGGCCCGTGCTCCGAGATCTACTTCGACTTGGGCGAGGAGGTCGGCTGCGGCTGCGACACCTGCGCGCCCGGCTGCGACTGCGACCGCTTCCTGGAGTTCTGGAACCTGGTTTTCACCCAGTACGACCGCCAGGAGGACGGCTCCATGCCCGAGCTGCCCCATCGCAACCTCGATACCGGCATGGGCCTCGAGCGCATGGCCGCCATCATGCAGCACAAGAGCTCCTTCTTCGACGGCGACGTCATGCAGAGCCTCATCAAGCTCGGTGAGGAGATCTCCGGCAAGACCTACGTGGACAACGAGTACACCGGGGCCTCCCGCTCCCTGCGCATCATCGCCGACCACGCCCGTTCGGTGAACTTCCTCATCTCCGACGGCGTCCTGCCCGGCAACGAGGGCCGCGGCTACGTCCTGCGCCGCCTGCTGCGCCGCGCCGTGTTCCACGGCCGCCTGCTGGGCATCGAGGACGCCTTCTTGGGCCGCTTCATCGACGCCGTGAACGACGTCATGGGCGAGGCGTACCCGAGCCTGCTCGAGAACGTCGGCCTGGTCAAGGGCATCGTCGAGGCCGAGGAGGAACGCTTCTCCACCACGCTCAACAACGGCCGCGCCTACCTTGACGAGCAGCTAGCCGCGCTCGGCGAGGGCGAGCAGCTCCCCGGCTCCGCCGCGTTCATGTTGCACGACACCTTCGGTTTCCCCATCGATCTCACCGTCGAGATCGCCGAGGGCGCCGGCCATGCCGTGGACATCGAGGGCTTCGACGCCGAGATGGCCGAGCAGAAGGCCCGTGCCCGCGCCGCCGCCAAGGGCGACGCCTGGGGTTCCTTCAACGACGTGTGGACCGAGCTCGCCGACCAGCTTCCCGCCACCGAGTTCGCGGGGTATGACGAGGAGAGCATCGAGGGCGCCCGTGTCCTGGCCATCGTCGTCGACGGCGAGCGCGTCGAGCGCGCGGAGAACGTCGAGTGCGCTTCCGTGGTGCTCGACCGCACCCCGCTGTACGCCGAGATGGGCGGCCAGCAGGGCGACCACGGCCTGATCGACACCGACGACGCCCAGTTCTTCGTCTCCAACACCGTCTCCAAGGGCGGCCTGTACGTGCACGAGGGCAAGCTCATCGGCGCGCTTTCCGAGGGCGACACCGTGTTCGCCGGGTACGACCTGACCCGCCGCGGCCTGCTCCGCCGCAACCACACCGCCACCCACCTGCTGGACGCCGCGCTCAAGGAGGTCCTGGGCGACCACGTCAACCAGGCCGGCTCCCTCGTCTCGCCCGAGAGCCTGCGCTTCGACTTCACGCATTTCGAGGCCATGACCTCCGAGCAGATCCGCGCCGTCGAGGAGCTCGTCAACGAGCAGATCCTGGCCGCCAAGCCCGTCGTCACGCGTGTCATGGGCATCGAGGAGGCCAAGGCCTCCGGCGCCGTGGCCCTCTTCGGCGAGAAGTACGGCGACGTCGTCCGCGTCGTGTCCGTGGGCGAGGAGGACGAGCCGTTCTCCCGTGAGCTGTGCGGCGGCACCCATGCCGCGAACACCGCCGAGCTCGGCCTGTTCAAGATCGTCTCCGAATCCTCCACCGGCTCCAATGTCCGCCGCATCGAGGCCGTGACCAGCACGGGCGCCATCGCCTATCTCGAGGGCCGCGCCGCCCTGGCCGAGTCCGCCGCCGCGGGTCTCAAGTGCCGCGTCGAGGAGGTCCCCGCCCGCATCGCCGCGCTCCAGGGCGAGCTGCGCGAGGTCAACCAGAAGCTCAAGAAGGCCCTCACCGGTGGCGGCTCCGACGCCGTCGCCGCCGCCATCGAGAACGCCGCCGACATGGGCGCCTACAAGCTCGTGACCGCCGAGCTCTCCGGCCTTGAGGCCGCCGACCTGCGCAACGTGTGGGACACGGTGCGCGGCAAGGTCGCCGGCCCGTGCGCCTGCGTGCTCGCCACGGTGACCGAGAAGGGCGCCCCCGCGCTCCTGGCCGCCGCGACCGACGATGCCGCGGCCGCGGGCTTCCACGCCGGCAACGTCATCAAGCAGATCGCCCCGCTCGTCGACGGCCGAGGCGGCGGCAAGCCCACCATGGCCCAGGCCGGCGGCAAGGACGCCGCGGGTGTGGCCAAGGCCCTCGAGGCCGCACGCGCCGCGCTCGACGCCTAAGGCAGACCGCATGGTGGCCCTCGCACTCGATATCGGCGGCACGCGCACCGGGATCGCGGTCTCGGACCGCACCGGGCGCGTCGCCATGCCGCTCAAGGTCCTCCCGGCAGCGGAGGTCGAGAACATGTCCCGCACCTTCCGCATGATCGTGGAGGACCATGAACCCGATGTCCTGGTGTGCGGGCTGCCGCAGACGATGGCGGGGGAGGAGGGCCCGCAGGCCGAGCGCATCCGCGCGGTCGCCGAGCGCGTCGCGCGCTCATGCGGGCTCCCCCTCGAGTTCATCGACGAGCGCCTGTCCTCCACGGAGGCCAAGCGCATCCTTCGCGAGCAGGGTTTGAGCGAGAAGCAGATGCGCGGTAAGGTCGATATGATCTCCGCCTCCCTGTTTCTCCAGGCCTGGCTCGACTCTCAGCGACGAAAGGATGATCGTGGCTAACATACCCGGCTCCCCTCGCCACAACCAGGCCCAGCGCCCAGCGGGCACGCGCTTCCGCACGGATGCCGCCGGCACATCGCGCCCCACTCCCGCAGGCGCGCAGGGCCGTCCTGCCGGCGCGCGATTCTCGCGCGCGGCGCAGCAGCCCGTCTCCGCGCGCCCCGTCCGCTCCGGCTCCGGGTCGCCCTATTCCCGTGGGGGCGCTCGCCCTCCCAGGAAGTCCTCTCCCATCCCGGTGATCATCGGCGTCCTCATCGCCATAGGCATCGTCGCCGGCGCCGCGTTCTTCGTGTTCCCGCGCCTCTTCGGGGGGCCTACGTCCACGGTTGAGGCGGGCCAGCAGGTCACCCTCACGATCCCCGAGGGGTCGTCGGGCGATTCCATCGCCTCGATCCTCTCCGAGAACCACGTCATCGAGGACCCGTCCGAGTACTACGCCGCGGTCAAGAAGCTCAACGCCGAGATGTCCCTCAAGCCGGGCGACTACCAGTTCACCACGTTTCAGGACCCGGTCCAGGTGGTCAAGCAGCTCGTGGCCGGCCCCAACGTGCAGGGTATCAGGCTCACCGTCCCCGAGGGCAAGACGGTCGCGCAGACCGCGCAGATCGTCGAGGACGTTTACGGCATCCCCACGGCTGACTTCATCGCCCAGGCCAAGGCGAGCTCCTACGTCGCCGATTACCCCTTCCTCTCCGAAGCCGCAGGCGACTCGCTCGAGGGCTTCCTGTATCCCAAGACGTATTCCTTCTCAGGCACTCCCACCTCCGACCAGGTCATCCGCGCCATGCTCGACCAGTACCGCGCAGACGTGATCGACGCGCTCGATTTCAGCTCCGGGCGCTCGGCTATCAACGCGGCTTACGGCCTCGACCTCTCCGACTACGACGTGCTCATCCTCGCCTCGGTCGTCGAGCGCGAGGGACTGCACGCCGAGCAGCGCGCCCACGTGGCGTCCGTCTTCCTCAACCGCCTTGCGGGCAAGGGCGACTTCGCTGGGCGGCCCTACCTGGAGAGCGACGCCACGCTCATGTACGAGACGGGCGGCGCGGTCACTGCGGAGGACATCAAGAACATCGACAGCCCGTACAACTCGTACAAGAACGGGGGGCTGCCGCCCACGCCAATCTGCTCGCCGTCCGCTGAGGCCATTCGCGCCACGCTTGATCCCACCGATTCGGATGACCTGTACTTCTACATCACGCAGGACGAGGAGTATTTCTCCCAGACCTACGACGAGCACATGCAGTCCTGGGAGTAGCGTATGAGCCTGCTTTCACCCACACGGTACGTCTCGCGCGTCGAGCGCATCGACCTGGATGCCCTCTGGGCGTCCGGCACGCGGGCGATCCTGTTCGACCGCGACAACACGCTCGTCCCGCGCGACCGTCAAGATGCCCCGGCCTCTGTGGCCGAGTGGCTGTCGCACGCCCATGAGCTCGGCTTCAAGCTCATCATGGTGTCCAACAACTGGCACAAGGATCAAGTCGCCCGTTCGGCCGGCGAGCTCGGAATGGATTACATCTCGTTCGCGTGCAAGCCCCTGCCGTTCGCCATCACGGTGGGCATGCGCCGCCTGGGTGCGCGCAAGGACGAGTCCGTCATGATCGGCGACCAGCTCTACACCGATGTCTGGGGCGGCAACTTCGCCGGTGTCCAGACCATCCTGGTCAAGCCCCAGACCACGGTGGACCTGTGGTACACGCAGATCTTCCGCATCTTCGAGCGCCGCGCCCTGCGCGACCTGACCTGCGAGGAGTAGGTCGCAATGGCGTCTGCGGTCAAACACGGGTGCGACCACGTCTTCTTCGTGGGCTTTCTGGGCGCCGGCAAATCCACGCTCGCCCGCAACCTGGGCAAGATGTTCCACCGGCGGTTCGTCGACACCGACCGGCTCGTCGAGCGCCGCTGCGGCAGCACCGTCTCGCAGATGTTCGAGGAGTTCGGCGAGTCCCGCTTCCGCGAGCTCGAGACCGAGGTCCTGGAGGGCCTCGGCTCGGAGCGCAGCCTGCTCGTCTCGTGCGGAGGGGGCATCGTGGAGACCCCCCGCAACATCGAGCTCATGCATGAGATGGGGTTCTGCGTCTACCTGGACGGCGACATCGACGACTCGCTCCGCCAGATCCGCCGTTCCGACACGCGCCCCGATTTCCGCAGCGCCGAGCACGCCGCCCGGCTGCTCGAGCACCGGCGGCCCCTGTACATGCAGGCCGCCGACCTTACTGTTGATATCCGGGGCACGTCGTTCACGGACGTGTCTTACACCGTCGCAGAGTTGCTCTTGGAGCGTGGTCTCATATGACGATACGTCGCAAATTGCTCAACTTCGGAACCTTCAGCACCGATTACCGCATCGGGTCGGGCGCCTTTGACGACCTGTCCAAGATGCTCGCCGGTGCGGTGGGGCGCCCCTGGCGCGCCCTAGCGGTCACGGGGAAAGATGTTGATTGCGACGTGCTTATCACGGTCCGGCGCTCGCTCATAGACGCCGGGTACCGGGTCGAGGAGGTCTCCTTCGACGAGGATGCCGCGGGCTCGCTCTCGTCGGCGTCCTCCCTATTCGAGCACCTCGCGTCCGCGGGTATCACATCCGAGGACCTCATCGTGGGCGTCGGCGCCGCGGGCGTCTGCTCGCTCGCGTGCTTCGCCGCCCGCACCTGGTGCGATGGCGCCTCCTGCGCGCTCATCCCCACCACGCTCGACGCCATGGTCCTGTTCCCGACCCAGATGGCCCCGCTCTCCGTCCCCGGCGACCCCGCCGCGGTGAGCGTCACCCCCCAGGTCTCCCTCATGGTGTGCGACCTCGACCTTGTGCGCGGGTGCGACGCCTCCGCCAACGGCATGGGTTACGCGCTCATCTGCGCGGCGTACCTCTCCGAGAGCCGCCGGTGCTGGGAGGGCCTGGGCGACGCGGTCCTCGGAATGCGCGAGGGCGGCGAGATCGCCTTCGTCGACGCGATCTGCACGGCGCAGACCGCGCGCCTGAACACCGTCAAGTCCGCAAGCCCCTCGGCGCGCCGCGCGTTCATGTACGGCCAGACCACGGCCCGGGCGCTGGCGGCCTGCCTGGGCGACGCGAAGGCGCCCGCCTACCGCCTGTTCGCGGAGGGCATGCGCTTCGAGGCCAGGCTGGCGGTCGACGTGTGCGAGTTCTCGGTTGACGAGATGTTCGCGCAGGACGACCATCTGGAGGACCTGGGCATCGAGGAGCTCTCCTTCGACATCGAGCCCGACGCGTTCGTCGGCGCGATCCGCGCCGAGCGCTTCCGCCGGTCCAACCGCTTCCAGTTCGCCTTGCCCAAGAACCCGGGCATCATCCGTCTCGCCACGGTCGACGACGACGTGCTCGAACGGCACGCGCGCGCCTTCCTGGCGTCTCGTCGCCCCTGACCTCACGCGCCCTCACTCCGCCGGCGCCCTAGACAGCGCCGCGTGATCACCCTGTTCGCCTTAGAGAAAGGAACCTCTCATGACTCAGATCCAGAACGGACCCGCCGGTCGCATCGCCCGCCTCCGCGCCATGATGGATGAGCGCGGCTATGACGCCGTGGTCGTCCGCGACGAGGCCAACCTGCGCTGGCTCACCGGCGCCATGCGCGTGTTCGACTACACCGGCGAGTACCCGCACGCCGCCTTCATCACCATGGGGGACTGCTTCCTGCACACGGACTCGCGTTATTTCAATACGTTCGAGGAGAACCTCCCGGCAGGCGTCGAGTGGAAGCTCGACATGGATGTGATCGACATCCCGCGTTGGGTGGCCGAGCGCGCCCGCGCCACCAAGAGCCGCACCGTCGCCGTCGAGGATGACATGCAGATCGGCTTCTACCGCGGCATCGAGCGCGGCCTTGAGGACTGCTCCGTGTGCGCCGCCCTGCCGCTCATGCACGGCGACCTCCAGCTCATGCGCGCCGTCAAGGACGCCGAGGAGATCGAGCTCATGCGCCACGCGCAGTCCATCACCGACGCCGCGTTCGCCCATATGTGCACGGTGATCCGCCCCGGTCTCACCGAGAAGCAGCTCCGCACCGAGCTCGAGACCTTCATGTTCGACAACGGCGCCGACGACCTCGCCTTCGGCTCCATCGTCGCCTCCGGCCCCAACACCGCCAACCCGCACGCCATCCCCGGCGACCGCAAGGTCGAGAAGGGCGACTTCGTTCTGATGGACTACGGCGCGGGCTACCGCGACTACAAGTCCGACATGACCCGGACCGTCGTGGTGGGCGAGCCGAGCGAGAAGCAGCGCGAGATCTACGACATCGTCCGCCGCACGCACGAGGAGTGCGTGGCCGCGATCCACGCCGGCGTGGACGGCCACGACATCCACCTGCTCTCCCAGAAGATCATCGGCGACGCGGGATACGGCGAGTACTACGGCCACGGCCTGGGCCACGGCGTGGGCATCGACATCCACGAGCTGCCGGTCTTCGGCCGCAAGAGCAACATCGTGGAGGAGGGCGCCGTCATCACCGTGGAGCCCGGCATCTACCTGCCCGGCGTGGGCGGCGTGCGCCTGGAGGACTACGGCGTGGTCACCAAGGACGGGTACAAGCCCTTCACGACCTCTACGCATGACCTCGTTGTCATCGACTGCTAACGGGTTTTGCGCTTATAATTTTTAGGTTCGACACTTCTACAGAAAGGCAAGCCATGGCTTCCATCACCACCGCCGACTTCCGCAACGGCATGGGTCTCAAGATCAAGGACAAGTACTACACCATCGTCGAGTTCCAGCACGTCAAGCCTGGCAAGGGCGGTGCCTTCGTCCGCTACAAGACCAAGGACCTCAAGACCGGCCGCGTGGTCGAGAACACCTGCAACGCCGGCTCCAAGTTCGAGAGCGTGCAGCTCATCACCAACGAGATGCAGTACCTCTACAACGACGGCGACAACTACTACTTCATGGACATGACCTCCTACGAGCAGATCGCCGTTCCGGCCGATTTCATCGGCGAGAACTCCAAGTGGCTGCGCGAGAACGACAACGCCCAGCTCCTGTACGCCGACACCGAGCTGCTCGGCGTGAACCCGCCCATGTTCATCGAGGCCGAGGTCGTCGAGACCGTGCCCGGCGCCAAGGGCAACACCGTCCAGGGCGCCACCAAGCCGGCCACCATCGACACCGGCGCGGTCGTCCAGGTCCCCATGTACCTCAACGAGGGCGAGCGCATCAAGGTCGACACCCGCACCGGCGAGTTCGTCCAGCGTCTCTAATCGCGTCTTTTCGCATCACGCAATCGCGCGGCCCGCTTTGGGTTGCGCGCAACACGTAAAGGAGTGAGCATGTCGCAAGAGATCACCATCGCCGGCATCGGCATCGCGCCCGAGGTCCTGGCCGCCATCGTCTCCCGTTCCGTCGAGGAGGTCGAGGGTGTCGCCTCCGTGGGCGTCAAGGACCTCGCCACCAACCTCGTCTCCATGTTCTCCGCCAAGTCCACCCAGGTGGGGGAGGACGTCGAGGCCGAGGTCGTCGACGACAAGCTCCGTCTCACCGTGCACCTCACCGTCTTCTTCGGCTATCCGTTCAAGAAGCTCGCCGAGGTCGTGCGCGAGGCCGTGGTCAGCGCCATCGACGCCCAGGTCGGCGTCGAGGTCGAGAGCGTGAACATCTGCATCGACAGCCTCGTTTTCCCCAAGGAGTAGCGCGTGGCATCTCTCAAGGTCAATCGCGGGCGCACGCTCGCCCGCAGCCAAGCGTTGCAGATCCTGTTCCAGGCGGAGGTCCGCGGCGTGTCCGTGGCCGACGTCCTGGCCGGCGATTTCACGCTCTCCAAGGGCCCGTTGGCCGATTACGCCATCGAGATCGCGCGCGGCGTCGACGCCAACCGCGAGCGCATCGACTCGGCCCTGCGCGCCGTCTCCGCCAACTGGAGCCTGGAGCGCATGCCCGGTGCTGACCGCAACCTGCTGCGCGCAGCCGTGTACGAGCTGTACTTCCAGGTCGCCGACACGCTGGACGCCGCCGTGGTCATCAATGAGGCGGTCGAGATCGCCAAGGCCTACGGCACCGACGACTCGGCCGGCTTCGTGAACGGCGTGCTCGGCCGCATCGTGCGCGAGCGCCATCTGCCCAGCCTGCAGCATTCCGCCTGCACGGTCACGGCCGAGGACTGCGAGGCCGCCTGCCTCGCCGCGCTGTGGTTCGAGATCGACCCCAGGCGCCTGGAGGCCGAGCGCGGGGCCGCCCGCGCCGCCGAGGAGTCCCGCGCCCGCTTCGAGGCGGGGGCATACGGCTTTGAGGCCGAGGACCTGGACCAGATGTTCGTCGACCCGTTCGACGAGCCCCCCGGGGAGTAGGCATGGCCGAGGGCACCTTCGACGACATCACCGAGCGCCTGGACCAGATCATCGCCCAGGTGCGTTCCAAGGACACCTCGCTCGAGCGCAGCCTCGACTTGTTCGACGAGGCCATCGAGCTCGGCTCGCGCGCCGTTGACATGGTCGACTCGTTCGAGCTCTCGCCGCGCGAGGCCGATATGCTCGACGCCGATTCCGTCGCGGAGGGCACCTCCGCGCCCGTGGCCGAGGGCCCATCCGAGCAGCCCGCCGGACAGACCGAGACCCACCCCGATTCGAGCGGGGCGTAAGGAAGGCGCAACGTGGCACGTGTCCGTCTTGATGACGAATTGATTTCCCAGGGCATCTGCGAGAACCGCGCAGATGCCCTGCGCACATTGATGGCCGGTCTGGTCTCGTCGGGCGGCGAGCGCCTGAGCTCGCCCGGCCAGATGGTCAAGCCCGGTATCGAGCTTCACGTCAAGGGCAGGATCCCGTACGTGGGGCGCGGCGGCCTCAAGCTCGCCGGCGCCCTCGACGCGTTCGGGGTCGACCCCGCAGGGCTCTCCTGCCTGGATGTGGGTTGCTCCACGGGCGGCTTCACCGATTGCCTGCTCAAGCGCGGCGCTCGGCACGTGGTGTCCGTGGACGTGGGGCGCGCCCAGTTCGACTGGTCGCTGCGCAACGACCCGCGCGTCACCCTGCTCGAGCGCACCAACATAGTGGACGTCCCCGTCCAGGGCCATGCGCACTCGATCGACCTGGCCGTGTGCGACGTCTCGTTCACGAGCATCCGCACGGTCCTGCCCGCCGTGCTCGAGCTCATCTCCGAAGACGGCGCGTTCCTCACCCTGGTCAAGCCGCAGTTCGAGGCGGCTCCTGACGAGGTGGGGGAGGGTGGCATCGTGCGCGACCCGGCCGTCCATCGCCGCGTTCTGCTCGAATCCGTCGAGCTCTTCGCGGCGAGCGGCCTGACCCCGCTCGACGTGTGCTCCTCGCCCATCAAGGGCGCAAAGGGCAACCGCGAGTTCTTCCTGTTGGGCGCCCGCGGCGCGCGCGACGCCCATGGCCTGTGTTCCGACCCCGGCGCCCTCGACACGCACGTCGCGGCGCTCGCGAGTAAGGTGGCTTCGCTATGAAGGTCTTCCTCGTTCCCAATTACTACAAGCAGGAGGCCGTCGAGAGCGGCCTGGCGCTCGAGCTGTGGCTCACGCGCCAGGGGTTCGAGGTGGATTGGGCCCCCGACCAGCGCTCCGGCATCGAGTCGACCCCCGACCTCTCAGACTGCGGCCTGGTGATCTCGCTCGGCGGCGATGGGACCCTCCTGCGCGCCGCGCGCATCGTGGGCTACAGCGAGGTTCCCATCCTCGGCCTGTCTTACGGCCATCTGGGGTTCCTCACCGCGGCGAGCCCCGAGGACCGCAACGTCCTCACCGTGGTGGGCGACGCCCTGGCCGGCGAGCTGCACGTGAGCCGTCGCGCCACGCTCGCCTGCGACATCTACAGCGTGCGCGAAGATGGCTGCGAGGACGTGTGCTCGAGCTTCGCCCTGAACGACCTCGCCCTCACGCGCGGCCCACTCTCGGACATGGTCGAGTTCGACATCACCGTTTCGGGCCATCGCATCGACCGCCTGCGCGGCGACGGCGTGGTGGTCTCCACGGCCACGGGCTCGACGGGCTATGCGCTCTCGGCCGGCGGCCCCATCGTGAGCCCCGACTACACCGGCATGGTGTGCGTGCCCATCGCGCCGCACACCATCCAAGCGCGCGCCTTTCTCACCTCGCCGTCCGACGTCATCGAGATCATGGTGTCCAAGGACCGCCCCTCCGTTCCCGCCATCGCGGTGGACGGCCAGTTCCTGCCCTTCGAGGGCGAGGTCGAGCGCGTCGAGGTGCGCCGCGGCGACGCCGACATCCTCCTGCTCGATTACGGCCCCGAGAGCTTCTACAACTCGGTGAGCCGCGTGTTCTACGGGGTGCGCAATGATCGATGAGATCCATGTCGAGAACGTCGCCCTGATCCGGGAGGCCGACCTGGTGCCCGGCGCCGGCCTGACCGTCCTCACCGGCGAGACGGGCGCGGGCAAGACCGCCCTGCTCTCCGCCCTCAAGCTCCTCATGGGCGAGAGGGCCGACGCATCGGCCGTCCGCGAGGGGAGCGAGGGCGCCCTCGTCGAGGGCCGCATGTTCGCGGGCGCCCACGACGAGGAGGGCTTTGTGGCCATGCGCCGCGTGGGGCCCGACGGTCGTTCCCGCGCCCGCGTCGACGGGTCGCTGGCCAGCGTGCGCGAGCTCTCCGAGCGCGTGCGGCCTCTGATCGACCTGTGCGGCCAGCACGAGCACCAGCGCCTGCTCGACGCGTCCTCACACGTGGGGATGGTCGATGCCTGGGCCGGGGCCGGCGCCGCCTCGGCGCTCGCCGAGTACCGCGCCGCGCTCGCCCGCGCCGGCGAGGCCGCCCTCGAGCTCGAGCGCGTGGAGGCGGCGAGCCGCACGCAGGGGAGCCGCCTGGAGGAGGCCCGCTTCACCCTGGAGCGCATCGACGAGGTCGACCCCAAGCCAGGTGAGTACGAGGAGCTGGAGGAGAGCCTGCCGCGCGCCGAGCATGCCGAGGCCCTTGCGGGCTGCGCCAACGATGCCTCGCAGGCACTCTCGGGCGAGGGCGGGGCGCTCGACGCCCTCAACACCGCCATCGCCGAGCTGTCGCGCATGGGCGGCGTCGACGCCAAGCTCGCATCCTTCGCCGACGAGCTCACCGGCGCCGCCATAACCATCGAGGACGCCGCGGCCGAACTGCGCCGGTACCGCGACTCGGTCGATTACGACCCGGCCGAGCTCGCCGCTGCCCAAGAGCGCTTCTCGTCGTTCAGGGGGCTGCTGCGCCAATGGGGCCCTCGCATGGAGGACGTCTTCGCGCGTCGGGCCGAGGCCGCCGAGCTCCTGAGCCTGGTCGACGACGCCGAGGCCCGCGTGCGCCGCGCCCGTGACGCCCGCGACGCCGCCGAGGCCGAGTTGGCGCTGGCCGCCCGCGCCCTCACCAAGCGCCGAAACGCCGCCGCCCCCAGGTTCTGCCGCGAGGTCGGCAAGCAGATGGCGCGCCTGGAGATGGGCAGGGCCGAGCTGGTGTGGGAGAGCCGGGAGCTGCCGCGCGAGCGCTGGGGCGCTCAGGGGCCGTGCGCCTGCGAGCTGCTGTACCGCAGCGGCGCCGGGCTCACCCCACGCCCGCTTCGCCGCATCGCGAGCGGCGGCGAGCTCTCGCGCGTGATGCTCGCCGCCAAGGTGGTGCTCGGCGAGGCCGACGCCGTGGACACCCTCGTGTTCGACGAGGTGGACGCCGGCGTGGGCGGTGCGACCGCCCGATCGCTCGCCCAGGTTCTCGCGGACCTCGCGCGCACGCACCAGGTGATCGTGGTCACGCATCTCGCGCAGGTCGCCGTGCAGGGCTCCGTCCACTACGTGGTCCGCCGCGACAACACCGCGGACGTCCCGGAGACGCGCCTGGTTCGCGTCGAGGGTGACGACCGCGTCGCGGAGGTCGCCCGAATCCTGTCCGGAGACGCGTCCGAGGAGTCCCTCGCCCACGCCAGGCAGCTCCTCGCCGAGGCGGGAAGGCTCTAATCTCTTCCTTCGCGATGTTCGGACGTTCTTTCAGGTAAGATGGTCAACATGAATACTTTTGATACTTCCCACATCCGCAACTTCTCCATCGTTGCGCACATCGACCACGGCAAGTCGACGATCTCCGACCGCATCCTCGAGCTCACCCGCACCGTTGAGGAGCGCGACATGGAGTCACAGCTGCTCGATACCATGGACATCGAGCGCGAGCGCGGCATCACCATCAAGTCGAACGCCGTGCGCGTCATGTACGACGCCGACGACGGTGAGACCTACCAGTTCAACCTCATCGACACGCCGGGCCACGTCGACTTCACCTACGAGGTCTCCCGCAGCCTCGCCGCGTGCGAGGGCGCCGTCCTCGTGGTCGACGCCACGCAGGGCGTCGAGGCGCAGACGGTCTCCAACGCGAGCCTGGCCATGAATGCCGACCTGGACATCGTGCCCGCCATCAACAAGATCGACCTTCCCTCCGCGCACCCCGAGGAGGTCAAGGTTGAGATCGAGGACGAGCTCGCCATTCCGGCGGACGACGCCGTGTGCGTGTCCGGTAAGACGGGCGAGGGCATCCACGACCTGCTCGAGGCCATCGTGTTCCTGGTGAGCCCGCCCAAGGGCGACGCCGACAAGCCCCTCAAGGCCCTCATCCTCGATTCCTACTTCGACGAGTACCGGGGCGTGGTCGCCACGGTGCGCATCTTCGACGGTCAGGTCAAGAAGGGCGATCACCTGCGCATGATGCAGGGTGGCGAGGAGTTTCTCGTCGACGGCGTCGGCGTGCGCCGCCCGGCCGAGTTCGCGCTCGACGCGCTCGGTGTGGGCGAGGTCGGCTTCGTGGTCACCGGTCTCAAGGACCCGGAGGCCGTGCACGTGGGCGACACCCTCACGCTCGTGGGCGAGCCCTGCGACGCGCCGCTGGCGGGCTACCGCGAGGCCAAGCCCATGGTCTACACGGGTCTGTTCCCCATCGACAACAAGGACTACGAGAACCTGCGCGACGCGCTCGAGAAGCTTCACGTCAACGACCCGTCGCTCATCTGGGAGCCTGAGACGTCGGCGGCGCTGGGCTTCGGCTTCCGCGTGGGCTTTTTGGGCCTGCTGCACATGGAGGTCATCAAGGAGCGCCTGGAGCGCGAGTTCGATCTGGCGCTCATCGCCACGAGCCCCAGCGTGGACTACCACGTGTACAAGACCGACGGCGAGATGCTCGAGGTCCGCAGCCCGCAGGACCTGCCGGACGTCACGCGCATCGACCATATCGAGGAACCCTACCTCAAGGCCAAGATCATCACCCCGCCCGAGTACACCGGCGCGGTCATGCAGCTCGCCATCGAGCACCGCGGCATCACCACCGACATGATCCACCTGTCGCAGAAGTCCGTGGAGATGCACTTCGACATCCCGCTCGCCGAGCTCATCTTGGACTTCTTCGACCAGCTCAAGAGCCGCACCAAGGGGTACGCGTCGCTCGACTACGAGTTCTCCGACTACCGCATGAGCGAGCTCGTCAAGCTCGACATCCTCTTGTCCGGCGACGAGGTGGACGCGCTGTCGTTCATCGTCCACAAGGACAAGGCCTACGGCTTGGCTCGCGGCCTGTGCGACAAGCTCAAGGAGATCATCCCCCG
Organism: uncultured Collinsella sp.; assembly: GCA_902470815.1. Classification (GTDB taxonomy): domain Bacteria; phylum Actinomycetota; class Coriobacteriia; order Coriobacteriales; family Coriobacteriaceae; genus Collinsella. Next base: position 68,469 of record CABRHS010000002.1, on the reverse strand, counting down.
TCAGCTGTTCGAGGTGCCCATCCAGGGCGCCATCGGCAACAAGATCATCGCCCGCTCCACCGTAAAGGCGCGTCGCAAGGACGTGTTGGCCAAGTGCTACGGCGGCGACATCTCGCGTAAGCGCAAGCTGCTCGAGAAGCAGAAAGAGGGCAAGAAGCGCATGAAGGCCATCGGCTCCGTCGAGGTGCCGCAGGAGGCGTTCCTGGCGATCCTCAAGGTCGAAGATTGATCGACCTGCGCGAACAATTCAAGCTCCAGCCGTTTCTGATGGCCCCCATGGCCGGCGTGACGGATGCGGCGTACCGCATCATGTGCCGTCGGCGCGGGGCCCAGATGGCGTATACCGAGATGGTGAGCGTGGCGGGCCTCTCGTACAAGAGCGCCAAGACCTGGGTGCTCGTGGAGCCCGAGCCGGAGGAGCCGCAGATCTGCGTGCAGCTGTTCGGCACCAAGCCAGAGCAGTTCGCCTACGCGGTCAACGCGGTGCAGGAGCGCGTGGGCGACAAGCTCACGCTCATCGACATCAACATGGCGTGCCCGGCCCGTAAGGTCATCGCCAAGGGCGAGGGCTCCGCGCTCATGAAAGAGCCCGAGCTCGCGGCGTCGCTAGTTGAGGCGTGCGTTCGTGAGGCGCGCGTGCCCGTCACGGTCAAGATCCGCCGCGGCTTCGCGGCGGGGGAGAACACGGCGGCAGAGTTCGCCGCCCGCATGGAGCAGGCAGGCGCCGCGGCGGTCGCCGTGCACGGCCGCACCGCGAACCAGCTCTACACCGGCCAGGCCGACTGGTCCACCATCGACGAGGTCGCCGCACGCGTGGACGTGCCGGTGGTCGGCTCGGGCGATGTTTTCTCGGCCGAGGACGCCGCGCGCATGCTCGCCACGACGGCGGCCGAGGCCGTGTTCATCGCCCGCGGCACCTACGGGAACCCGTGGGTCTTTGGCGACGCCCGCGCCCTCGCGCTCGACGGCGCGGGCGTGCCCGAGCGCGGTGCGAGCGTTCGCATCGACGCCCTGCGCGAGCATCTCACGCTGTTGCACGCCACCCAGCCCTTCATGGCGCGTGCGCGTGCCTTCTCCAGTTGGTACCTCAAGGGGCTGCCGCATGCCGCCGCCTGGCGCGGCCGCGTGGTGCAGTGCACCGAGTACGAGGAGTTCATGGCCCTGCTCGATCAGGTCGAGGCCGACATGCGCGCCTGCGAGGAGCTCCGCTCCCAGGGCCTTCCCATACCAGAGATGCCGTGAGCATGACGTATAGCGCCCTGTACCTGCACATCCCGTTTTGCAAGGCCAAGTGCGCCTACTGCGACTTCGACTCGCGGGCCCTGGGAGGGTGCGAGCTCGAGCGCGCCATGGACGCCTACTGCGCGCGCCTGCTCACCCTCGTTGATCGGCATGGGGTCGCGGGGGAGCTCGACCGGGTCCGGACCGTCTACATCGGCGGCGGCACGCCCTCGCTGCTGGGCGATCGCCTGCCCCAGGTGGTGCGACGCGTGCGCTCGTACTGCTCGCCCATCGAGTTCACGTGCGAGGCCAACCCCGAGTCGTTCGACATGGACCTGGCCCAGGCCCTGTGTGATGCGGGCGTGACCCGCGTCTCGCTCGGCGTGCAATCGCTCGACGCGGGTGAGCTGCGGGCGATCGGTCGCATCCACACGGCCGAGCAGGCCATGCTTGCCATCGCGCAGGCCAAGGCGGTGGGGTTCTCCACCTCGTGCGATGTGATGTGCGGCCTCCCTGGGCAGACGGCAGAATCGTTCCAGCGCACGCTCGATTCTCTGCTCGCGCTGCGCCCCGACCACGTCTCGGTGTACCCCCTGCAGCTCGAGGAGGGCACGCCGCTCGCCCGCATGGAAGAAGACGGCCTGGTGCAAGTTCCCGATGAGGATTTTCAGGCGGCGTGCATGGACCTTGCGGCCCACGCGCTCTCGGCCGCCGGGTTCGAGCGCTACGAGGTGGCGAGCTACGCCCAACCAGGGCACAGGTGCCGCCATAACATCGCCTACTGGACCGGTATGCCCTATCTGGGGCTCGGGCGTTCCGCCGCGGGCATGTTCGACGTGGGTTGCGGGCGGCAGGGGGCTGCGGAGCCTTCGCCCTGCGCCCCGGAGGGCTTCGCGGGCCTCGTGCCCGCGGGCTTCACGGGCCGCGTCCGCTTCAAGCAGCTTGACGATGCGGGCGAGCGGTTCGAGAGCGAGCTGCTCGCGCCCCGCGAGGCCATGGCCGAGGACCTCATGCTCGCATGCCGCATGACCGACGGCATCGGGATCGACCTGCTCAAGCGCGCTGCCGTCCTCATCCCTGAGCGCGAGCTGCGGGCTGCCTGCGAGGCGGCGGTGAGGTCCGGCCTCGCCACGTGGGATGGCCGGGTTCTGGCGCCCACGCACCTGGGTTGGCTGGAGGGCAACGAGCTCTTCGGCCTGTTTTGGACCCTTGCGGGCTGATGCGCGATGTCCTGGCGGGCGAGCATGCGTAACGCAAGCGGGCCGCGCCCGCTGCTCGACACGAATGTGCTTCTCGATGCGGTCTCGCCTGAGCGGCCTCAGAGCGCCGAGGAGTGCCTCATGTCGGCCGCGTCAGATGAGCCCAACTTTCGAGGACGGGATGATCCGTGCGTGCGCGGAGCTCAACGATGTCGACTTCATACTCACCCGAGACGCCGCGGCGTACCGGCGATCGACGGTCCGGTCCATGACGTGCGCGGAGTATCTTGAGGTGTTTCCACTCAAGCCCCTTGCGTAACGTCGACGGTTGCGCCATGCTGTCCAAAACAGCTTGAGAGGAGGGCACCATGCCCGGTAAACGCGAAGATGTGATCAGCTGGGACGAGTTCTTCATGCGGGCCGCCGTCGCGGCGAGCCTGCGCAGCAAGGACCCCAACACGCAGGTGGGCGCCTGCATCGCTGACACGAACAACCGCATTCTCTCCGTGGGCTACAACGGCACGCCTTCTGCGCTGAACGACGACGACTTCCCCTGGGGCACGGACGACGACCCGCTACACGACAAGCACAACTACGTCATCCACGCGGAGGCGAACGCCATCCTCAACTACCGCGGCTCCCTCAAGGATATGGCCGGCGCCACGGTCTACGTGACGCTCTTCCCCTGTCACGAGTGCGCCAAGACGCTCGTGCAGGCGGGCATCGGCGAGGTCGTGTACCTGGACGACAAGTACCTCGGCACGCAGGACAACCTCATCTCCAAGAACATCCTCGACCGCTGCGGCATCACCTACCGGCAGGTCACCCTCGCAGACGCGTAGCGGATGCGCATTTGGGGCCGGGTGCGTTTTGCACATCCGGCCATGCGCATTTGGCATGTGCATTTGGGGTCGGGTGCGTTTTACACATCGGGTGCGTTTTGCACATCCGGCCACGCGACCCGTTTGCACGGGCGATGTGTAAAACGCACCGGGCCGCGATTGCGCGCCCGTTCGCGCGGGGTGGTCGGGCTATAATGTCTCCCACTGTATGCAACCCATGAACAGGGGAGTTTTTGCCAGATGGCAGGAATGAACGACAAGGACTACTACGCGATCCTGGGTGTCGATAAAGACGCGTCCGCCAAGGACATCCAGAAGGCCTTCCAGCAGAAGGCGCGCAAGCTTCATCCCGATGTGAACAAGGAGCCCGACGCCGAGGAGCGCTTCAAGGAGGTCTCCGAGGCCTACGCGGTGCTCTCGGACGAGCAGAAGCGCGCCCGCTACGACGCCATGCGCTCCGGCGGCCCCTTCGGCGCCGGCGCCCCCTCCGCGGGCGGGTACGCCGGCGGATACCAGGGCGGATACTCCGGCGGCTTCGGGGGCTTCGGCTTCCCGTTCGGCGGCATGGGCGGGTTCTCCACGCAGCGCCGCCGCAACGCGTCGGCCTACAACCCCTCCACGGGCGCGGACGTGGTCGTGGAGGTCAAGCTCTCGCGCGAGCAGGCGAAGGACGGCGCCCGGGTGGCCGTCAAGTACCCGCGCTACGAGGCGTGTGACAACTGCCACGGCTCAGGCTCCGTCGCCTCCGAGCATCACCGCGCCTGCCCCACCTGCGGCGGCACGGGCTCCATCGCGGTTGACCTGGGCATGTTCGGCATGGGCCAGGCCCGCATGGTCTGCCCCGAGTGCAACGGGTCCGGCAAGGTCGTGGCCGACCCCTGCCCCGTCTGCGGGGGAGAGGGCCGCACGCGCGTCCAAGCGGAGGCGGTCGTGGAGTTCCCGGCCGGCACGCACGACGGCGACCTGGTCCGTATGAAGGCGCGCGGCAACGCCGGCACCAACGGCGGCGAGACGGGCGACCTGGTCGGCCGCGCCCACGTGGCCGCGGAGCGGCTCGAGGGCCGCGCCCGCAGCGGCTTCTACATGGTCGGACTGGTCATCCCGTTTTTGGTGTTCTCCGCGTTCTCGGGCACGTTCTCCATGTTCCTCATGCTTACCATGATCCCGCTGATCATGGGCGTCTTCATGGTGGTGAGTGACGACGTGCTCCACCGCAGTGGCCTGTGGTGGAAGCGCGGCCTGCAGGTCATGGCCAACGGCGCGGCGAACGGCCTGTTCTTCGCCTTGATCTCCGTGTCGTTCTCCAGCTGCACGCAGGCCATGTTCCTGGCGCCGTACCGCTACATGTAGCGCCTCGCGCCCACCCGCGGGGTGCGGGATATGTCCGCGCTCTGGGGTGTCTGCGCATCGCGCGTGTGAGCGCGCGCTTCTTTGGGTAGAACGAATGACGCCCGGCCCTGACCGGAACCCTCGTGCATGCGCGGGGCGAGGGTCGGGGGCGGGAACGTGATCGAGTGCCGGGGCATGCTCGGCGGGGCGGCGCGACCGCCCGTTACGATTGACTGTATTTGGGGGAGGGTCCACAAGGTGGCGGACAAGAGGGATTACTACGAGGTGCTGGGCGTCGACCGAGACGCCACAGCGGACCAGGTCAAGCGCGCGTTCAGGAAGAAGGCGGTCAAGCTCCACCCCGACCACAACGACGCCCCTGACGCCAACGAGCAGTTCGCCGAGCTGAACGAGGCCTACTCGGTCCTCTCCGACGAGCAGAAGCGCGCAATGTACGACCGCTACGGCACCGTGGACGGCATGCCCGGCGGCTCCGGTTACGTGGACTTCTCCGACATCTTCGGCGGCATGGGCGTCGATGACATCTTCTCCTCGATCTTCGGCGGCGGGGCGTCGGGCGGCAACGGCCCGCGCGGCCGCGCGCGCCGCAGGGCCGGCCGCGACATGGCCATCTCGCTGTCGCTCTCCCTCGAGGAGGCCGCGACCGGCTGCAAGAAGACCATCACCTTCGACCGCCAGGGCCCGTGCGAGGACTGCGGCGGCTCGGGCCGCGCCGAGGGCGGCCAGGAGACCACCTGCCCGCGCTGCAACGGCTCCGGCTACGTGACCACCGTGCAGCGCTCCATCTTCGGCCAGATGCAGTCCAGCTCGCCGTGCCCCGACTGCAACGGCGAGGGCACCGTTATCGACAAGCCCTGCCCGCATTGCGCCGGCGAGGGCCGCACGCGCACGCACGAGCGCCTCGACGTGGAGGTCCCCGCGGGCGTCGCCACGGGTCGCCAGCTGCGCCTACGCGGGTACGGCGAGGCCGGGTACCGCGGCGCCGCGTCCGGCGACCTGATCGTGAGCATCGAGGTGGCAGAGCACGAGCGCTTCGAGCGCCACGGTGACGACCTTGTCTCCAAGGTGCACGTGGGCATCGCCGAGGCCGCGCTGGGCTGCACGGTCGAGGTCGACGGCATCCTGCCCGATGAGGAGATCGAGCTCGAGATCCCCGCCGGCACGCAGTACGGCAGCCTGATCACCGTCGAGGGCCACGGCATGCCGCGCCTGGGCGGCGATGCGCGCGGCCGCTTCATCGCGCAGGTCATCGTGGACGTGCCCACCCGCCTTTCCGGCGAGGCCCGCTCGGCCCTCGAGCGCTACGCCGAGGCTGCGGGCGAGGAGGGCGCCGGAACCACCAAGAAGCGCTCCATGGGCGATCGCATCCGCGACGCCATCGATGATATTCTCGACTAGAACGGACTGGCATGACGCGCCCCTTCGCGAGCGTGGTCAACCTGGGCTGCCGGGTGAACCGCGTTGAATCAGACCGCATCACCTCCGACCTCGCCGCCGCGGGCTTCGCGCTCGTTGACCCCGACGAGGCCGACGTCATCGTGATCAACACCTGCGCCGTCACCGGCGAGGCCGAGGCCAAGACCCGCAAGGCGGTGCGCCACGCGCTCGCGGGCCCCCGCGAGCCCATCGTGGTGGTCACCGGCTGCGTGGTGAACCTGCACCCGGGCGAGCTCACGGATCTCTCGCCCCGCGTGATTGCCGAGCCCTCCAAGATTGACGTCGCGCGCACGGCGGCCCGGGTGGCCGGCGTGGCCGAGGTCGCACCCGCCGTGGCGGGCGAGCACCACGACCTGTCCGACCTGCTGGGCCGGTCGCGCCTTGGCATCAAGGTCCAGGACGGCTGCAACAACCGCTGCTCGTACTGCATCGTGTGGAAGGCCCGCGGCCCCGAGCGCTCGGTGCCCGTCGACGTGGTGCTGGAGCAGGTGCGCGAGGCCGAGCGCGCGGGCATCCCCGAGGTCGTGCTCACGGGCGTCAACCTGGGCGCCTACGACGGGGTGGACGCCGCCGACTCGCACGTCGAGATTGACGAGCTGCTGAACATCATCCTGCGCGAGACCGACATCCCCCAGGTGCGCCTGTCGTCCCTCGAGCCCATGGACGTGCACGAGCGCCTGATCGACGCCATGGTGGCAGGCGGTGAGCGCGTGGCGCCCTTCCTGCACCTGCCGCTGCAATCCGGCTGCACCGCCACGCTCGAGCGCATGAACCGTCCCTACACGGCGGAGGAGTACGAGCGGATCGTCGCCATGATCCGCTCCAAGCTGCCCGCCGCCTCCATATCGTGCGACATCATCGCCGGCTTCCCCGGGGAGACCGACGAGGAGTTCGCCCAGAGCCTCACGCTGTGCGAGCGCGTGGGCTTCAGCCGTATGCACGTGTTCCGCTACAGCGCGCGTCCCGGCACGCCCGCCGCGGAGTCGCCCCATCAGGTGGCGCCCGAGGTCATGGCCGAGCGCGCCTCCATGCTGCGCGCCGCCGGCGAGCGATGCGCGCAGGCGGATGCCGCGTCCCGCGTGGGCACGTGCGAGAACGCCGTGCTCGAGTACGGCAACCGCGGCACGCTCGGGAGCTTCCACCGCGTGATCGTGGACGATGCCCCGCTCGACCGCGCGGGCACGCTCGTGCGCGTGGCGATCGACTCTATGGACGAGCGCGGCAACCTCCACGCCCATGTGGTCGAGGGGGTCGCCGCCTCCGCGTCCGCCGTCCCGGCAGGGGAGGGCGCGCTGTGAGCAAGCCGTCGCCGGATATCGCCACGGTCCGCCTGACCATCCCCCAGGGCACCGACCCCGCCCGCGTGACCGGCCCGGGCGACGCGCTCTTGCGCGCGGCCGAGGGTCGGTGCGAGGCGCTCATCACGGTGCGCGGCGACTCCATCTCCATCTCCGGTCCCGCCCCGGAGGTCGATCTGCTCACGCGCCTGTTCACGCACATCATCCAGGTGGCCGGCACGGGCGTGGCGCTCGCGCCCGATGACGTGGACCGCGCCATCGACGGCCTGCGCGCCCAGGACCTGTGCGCCGCCGGCCCGCGCGACGACGTGCTGCTGAGCTACCGCGGCAAGGTGATACGCCCCAAGACGCGCGGCCAGCAGCGCTACATAGACGCCATCCGTGAGCACACGGTCACGTTCTGCGCGGGCCCCGCGGGAACCGGCAAGACCTACCTCGCCATGGCCATGGCCGTGGCCGCCCTGCAGCGCCGCGACGTGGGCCGTATCGTGCTCACCCGCCCCGTGGTTGAGGCCGGCGAGAACCTGGGCTTCCTTCCCGGCACGCTCGAGGAGAAGGTAGACCCCTACGTCCGCCCGCTCTACGACGTGCTCTTCGACATGATGGACGCCGAGCGCGCCCACGAGCTCGTCGAGCGCGGCGTGGTCGAGATCGCGCCGCTCGCCTACATGCGCGGCCGCACGCTGAACGACGCCTTCGTGATCTTGGACGAGGCGCAGAACACCACGCCTGAGCAGATGAAGATGTTCCTCACTCGCCTGGGCTTCAACTCCACGTTCGTCATAACCGGAGACGCCACCCAGCGCGACCTCCCCGGCAAGCGCGGCGGCCTCACCGACGCACAGGAGATCCTGGGCGGCGTGGAGGGCATCGCGTTCGTCGAGCTCTCGCGCACCGACGTTGTGCGCCACCGTCTGGTTGGTAAGATTGTCGAGGCATACGAGGCGTTCGATGCCGAGCGCGAGGCGGCCGCCGGTCGGTCCGCGGGTTCGCGCAAGGCGGGAAAGGAGGGGCGTCATGGCCGTGCTCATCAGTAACGACGCCGAGCTCCCCATGCTCATCACCCAGGAGGAGATCCACGCGATCGCAGCGTACGTGCTCCAGGCGGAGGGTGTCGCGCGCGAGGTCGAGATCTCCGTGTCCTACGTGGATGAGGAGGAGATGCACGGGCTCAACCGCGAGTGGCGCGGCATAGACCGCACCACCGACGTCCTGTCGTTCGAATGCGACTCCGCGTTCGACGAGGACATCCCCGCGGATGAGATCCTGGAGCTGGGCGACATCATCTTGGCGCCCCAGGTCATCGCGCGGCAGGCGCCGGGCTTTGGCAACGAGCCGGCGGACGAGTGCCGCCTCATGCTCGTGCACGGCCTGCTCCACCTGCTGGGCTACGACCATATCGAGGACGATGAGGCCGAGGAGATGGAGGTGCGGGAGGACGCGCTCCTGCGCGAGCTCGCCGTCATGCGCGGCGAGGACCCGGACACCGTCCAGGTGGGCCCCATCACCAACCACGCGCACGACTAGGAGGCGCCATGATTCCCGGATCCAACAAGGACCACCCGTCGTTCCTCAGGTCCTTCGGCTACGCCATAGAGGGCTTCGTGACCGCGGTGAGGACCGAGCGCAACATCAAGGTCATGCTCGCCGCGGGCGTGCTCACGGTGATCATGGGCTTTGTTGCCAAGCTCCAGCTCATCAGCTGGGCGCTCATCGTGATCTGCATAGGGCTGGTGATCTTTGCCGAGCTGTGCAACACCGCCATGGAGGCGATCGTGGACCTGGCCACGCAGGAGCTCCACCCGCTCGCCAAGCGCGCCAAGGACATCGCGGCCGCCAGCGTGTACGTATTGTCCATCACGGCCGCCATCGTGGGCGTCCTGGTGTTCGCCCATGCCTTCGGGTTCTTCGCCTCCTGGCACTGATCTCGATGTGTAATTGGGGTCGGGTGCATTTTACACATCGCGTCGAGGTCCCCGCACCCGGGCGCTCCGCCCGGATGTGTAAAATGCACCCGACCCCAATTACACGCACGCCCGACCCTAAGCGCACGCAATCCTTGTTACACGCCCCTTCATCGAGGAGGACCCATGTCTGACGATATGACCGATTTCGACCCCTTCGAGGACCTCTCCGACGAGGAGCTCGACGCCATGCTCGAGTCCGGTGAGCTCGCCGGCGGCATGCAGCCCGCCGAGCTGTGCGCCGACGTCCCGGAGGGCTTCCGCTCCGGCTTCGTGGCTCTGGTGGGCCGTCCCAACGCCGGCAAGTCCACGCTGCTCAACGCCTGCTACGGCGAGAAGGTTGCCATCACCTCGCCGGTGGCCCAGACCACCCGCCGCCGCCTGCGCGCCGTGGTCAACCGCGAGGACTGCCAGCTCGTGATCGTGGACACCCCCGGCATCCACAAGCCCAAGGACGGCCTGGGCTCCGAGCTCAACAAGAGCGCCCTGGGCGAGCTTTCCGACGTTGACGTGATTGCGTTCGTGATCGACGCGAGCGCCCCCATCGGCCGCGGTGACGCCTGGGTGGCCGAGCGCGTGGCCGCCGCCAAGGCGCCCAAGGTCCTGGTGCTCACCAAAGCCGATTTGGCAGGCCCCGAGCAGATGCTCAAGCAGCTCGAGGCCGCCCGCGAACTGGTGGACTTCGACGACGAGGTCGTGGTCTCCTCCACCGAGGGCTTCAACGTGGAGGCCTTCGTTGACGTGGTGGCCAATTACCTGCCCGAGGGTCCGCGCTGGTTCCCCGAGGGCATGGGCACCGACGAGGCTGACGAGGTCCTGGTGGCCGAGTTCGTGCGCGAGAAGGTCCTACTGCGCACCCGCGAGGAGATCCCGCACGCCGTCGGCGTGATCTGCGACGAGCTCGAGCGCCCCAAGCGCGATCTGCTGCGCCTGCACGCCACGGTGTACGTGGAGCGCGAGGGCCAGAAGGGCATTCTCGTGGGCAAGGGCGGCGAGATGATCAAGCGCATCGGCATCGAGGCACGCCGCGACCTGGAGCGCATGTTCGGCTGCCGTGTGTTCCTGGGGCTGGACGTCAAGGTCAAGCCGCATTGGCGCGATGACGCGCGCGAGATCCGGCGCTTCGGGTACGCGGCTGATGACGAGTGACCAACCCGTGGCACGGAAGCATATAACATCGCCTGCTCGGGCAGTCCTGCTCACGACGAAGGCGCCACTGGCGCCTTCTGTTCGTGCGGAACTCGCATTCGACGTTATATGCTTCCGCAGCAAGGTGCCGCTTCCGTATCAAGCGCCTCATGGCCGGTAGTCGCACGTATCGCACGAAGGCTATCGTGCTCGATAAGACCAAGCTCAAGGAGACCGACCTCATCCTCACGCTGGTGGGGGAGGACGGGCGGCAGATTCGCGCCGTCGCCAAGGGAGCCCGCAAGCCGGGGAGCCGGCTGGCGGCGCGCTGCGAGCTGTGCTGCGAGGTCGACCTGCTCCTGGCGCATGGCCGTAACCTGGATATCGTGTCCCAGGCCGACCTGGTGGCGGCTCCTCTGGGCGCCCGGCCGTCTTACGAGCTTCTGGCCGCGGCGAGCGCTGTTGCCGAGGTGGCTGGCAAGTGCACGTACGAGGACGCGCGGGACCCGTTCGTCTATCCCATCACGGCAGCGGTTTTGGCGCAGCTCGCGCACGCGGATGCAGCGCATCTGGACTTGCTGGTCGCGGCCTATATCTTCAAGCTGCTGAGCCACGTGGGCTACCGCCCGGATTACTCCGCGTGCGTCGCGTGCGGGGATGAGGTACCGTCGTATTTCTCCGCTCAGGCGGGAGGGCTCCTCTGCGCTAGTTGCGCCTCCGGCGTTCCCGGTTGCGAGCTGCTCGACGGCAACGAGGCCCGGTGGCTCGCGAGTCTCATCTCACTGCGGTTCCCCGAGCTCAATCAGGCGATTATCGACCCCTACACGGCGACGCGCCTGTTGGGCATGGCGCACCTGTGGGCCGCCACGCACCTCGAGTGCCGCCTTCGCGCGCTGGAGTTCTTGCTGGGGCTGTAAGGAACCCTTGCTGCTTGCTCCTTTGTTGCACAACAAATATTTCATAACACCCCCTATAATGGAGCCAACCGTAGATGTTGCTCTCTCTGTAACACATTAAATCGGTGGGTTGTGCGCATCGCGGTTGCTTCTGACGTCATGAACTTTTCGTTCGGGAGGTACACATGGGTAGGCAACACGTTCATGCGGCGATCACGGCCGGTCTCGCCATCACCTTGGTGACGAGTGGAGTTCCAACGGCCGCCATCGCGCAAACGCTTGGGATCGAGGCCACTCCGGCGGACGAGGTCGAACGGACCGATGCGGGGGAGGAGCAGGGCGACGAGGTAGGCCAGTCCTCGTTTGGGCAGGAAGGCACCTCGTTGCCTCTGGTGGGCAGTCAGCCATCTGCCCCCTCCACTCCAGAAAATGAAAATCTGCCTATATCGGGAGGCTCTGCTGCTGCGGCACCCGAGCTCGGCGCACCCGCTCAGCAGAACGATGCATCCGCGTCTGGGGCTGATGGTCTTGCATCCGATGCGGATTCACCTGCGACCGAGCCCGATGGCCGGGCCAACGCCGACGCCGTTCAGGGCGCTGATTCGGTCGATCTGCCGCCACAGGCCAGTGCAGGGCAGCCGCAGGAGGACGAGTTCTACGTCGAGACCGAAATGTGGATCTATCGTTGGATCGATCCGGGCCAGACGATCGATGCGCCCCTGCCTAAGGATGTGCGCATCCGATACAACGATGGAAGATGCGAAAGCGTGCCTGTGACTTGGACGTATGATTCGCTTGGCATGGAGAGACCGCAGGTCGACATCGTGGACGGCGTGGCCAAGTCGCTTACGATGGGATATCACGTCTTCACAACCACCATCAAGGGTAAGCCATGCCAGTATTCAGTCCAGGTCAACGAGCGAACTGCAACGGACACGCAGGATGCCATCCAATCTGTCGAGCCCGTCGTCAATATTTTGTACACGACCGACTATGGCGATCCTTCTGAGGCGTATGACCCGGGTTTGATTAATGTGACCATGGCAGATGGGGAAGTGAAGCTCCTTGAGCCCATTTGGGACGATATCCCACGCGAGCTTTATGATGGAGACGAGGACGCCGGCGAGTTCACCGTCAAGGGCGTGATTGAGCAGTACGGCAACTATCCTGTGGAGGCCACCGTCATAGTCGCGGTGCCGCGCGAGCAGAGCTGGGCCGAGAACGTCTCCACTCCAGCGGGTACCCTGCCCACGCTGCCTGATTGTGTCGGCATCGCTTTCTCGAATGGGGTGGCCCAGGATATCGAAGTCACCTGGGATATGCCTGCTGCAGAGGTCTTTTCCAAGCCCGGCGTGGTGTACGTCAAGGGCTCCATTCCCGGTTCGAAGTTCAGGCCTCAGGTCAAGGTCAAGGTGCAGGCCATTAAGAGCATGGAGCCCCTGAGCGACCGGCATGCACTGGTGGGGAATGCTCTACGGCCTGACGAGTATCAGAATTATGCGTATGTGACGTATTCCGATGGGGTTACGGGCAGCGTCCCCATCATCTGGGATCCCGTCGATGAGTCCGTTTTTGCCGCGCCCGGTGTGATTGAGATTAAAGGCAAGCTCCAGGGGTATAGCGACGAGGTCACCTCTAGGATTCACGTGCATGACAAGGTGCTCAACCCGGTGGTTGAGAAGCGCCTGACTGTGGGCGCGGACTCGCTGAGCGCCACCACGAACGAGAACTTTGAGCTCGCACAATATAACAGTAACTGGTTTGACGTCGACTGGAACCGCGCTCAGCTCGACCAGATCGATTACAACCAGGCGGGCACGCACCTTATCGACGGCGTCATCCAAAACACCGACATCCATGTCCAGATGTCGCTGAACATTGTCGGCATTGACCATGTCGTCGCCCCCACTACGGTCAAAACCCTCACGGGGGTCATGCCGCAGCTTCCCCAAACCGTCGATGTCGTCTACACCGACGGAAAGGTGCTAGACGCCTGGGTCGACTGGGATGCGATTCGGCCGAGCAAATACGCCAACGAGGGTGAGTTTGTTGCCACGGGCACGTACAACCTTGATAATCTTGCCCCTCAGTCCATTACCTGCCCAGTCAAGGTTCTGAAGGCGCAGGCCCCTGCTTCGATTGACGCTGTGACCCTCGCGGGTCGCGCGCCGGAGCTACCCGAGCAGGTGAAGGTCACCATGTGGGACGGCACGGTGGTGTTCGCGAAGGCGCAATGGGAAAACCCCGACCCGCAAGGGTTCGCGCAGCCCGGCACTTTCGATGTGCACGGTTTCCTGCTCGGCTCCCAGATCGAGATCGTGGCGCACGTGCGTGCTCTTGGGCTCAAGAGCGAGGTTGTGGCAGAGTGCGGGTATTACCCCGGCGCCCCCGAGACAATTCAAATCAACAGCTCGCTTGAACTCGAGAACGGGGATTCCATCTACGTTCCGTCTATCGTGTGGGACCCGTTCCCCGAGGCCCTTCGCCGCGGTGAGCCTGGCACCTACGAGGTGGGCGGCACCATCGCCGAGAGCCCCGTCCGCGTGAAGGCGCTCATCACAACAGGCAAGTTATCAAGTGTATGGGCGAATGGTGACATCATCATCCCCGCCGGTTCCGAGCTTGTGCTTCCGGCGACTGTCTCCGGCGAGATCGATGGCGGACACTATGTGAACGAGATTCCCATCACGTGGGATCATCACGACAAGAACCCGCAGCACGACATCACAGTGACTGGTCATGTTGCCGGTCACGACGAGCCGATCGTCGTGACCGTCCATGTTGTGACGGAACCTAAGTTCGATATCAGCACGATGTTCATCAAGCGCGGCTTCAACGCGGCAGAGCATCTGCCCCAGAATATCCAGGTCACAGTCCCGACCGAGTCCGGTTCAATCACTACCGGCGATCCGTGTTCCGTCTCATGGAACACGGATGGGGTAGACTGGGGCGAATCTGGCACCATCTCCGGCATTGCACATGCCACCGAGATCGGCTATGCCAAGGACGTGCCGGTCACCATTGACTACAAGGTGCTTGACAGCATCAAGGTGGTTCGCGGCCAGGAGCATTGGACTGAGCCCGGTGTCGCGCCGAATCTCGATGACTTTGGCATTCAGGTCGACCCGGAGTCTGGTGGTTGGACGAACCCCTGGATCAAGTGGGACAACGTCGACCCGTCGCTGTATTCCAAGCCTGGTTCCACATTTACGGTCAAGGGCACAATTGTGGAGATGGGCTTTGATGTTGAGACCACCGTTCACGTTGCCGAGGTCACGTTCATCGAGGTTCCCGAGTCCGTTTCGACCCCCAGCGGCGAACGTCCCCACCTGCCGTACGAAGTCCCAGTCCATTGGTCCGATGGCGGTACTACCATGGAGTACGTGAACTGGGATAACGTTCCCGGCAGCGCTTATAAGGGTGAGCCTGGTAAGACCACGACGGTGTACGGCTCCATCTGCGGTGCGCAGGGCGAGCCGTTGCACCAGGTCTCCACTAAGGTCGTCATTGTGGCGCCGACGGTAGCCTACGACAACGGTGAGCTCGATGTGACCACCCAGGCGGGCATCAAACCGTTCCTGCCAGGTCACGTCGCGGCGCGCATGAGCGACGACACGGTCTCCATCTCCTCAATCACGTGGGATCCCATTCCTGCTGAGTGCTACAGGCAGCCCGGTATGTTCGAGGCCACCGGCCGCATCGAGGGGTACTCTCCCAGCCGTGCGAGGTTCTTCCACATCGGCGGCAATGACATTAACGTTGCACCCGACGGTACGGTGAAAGCCACCGTAACTGTCAAACCTGAGGAATCCAAGCCCGTTCCGCTGCAGCCCGAGGTGCTCGCCACATCCGTCGTTCAGGGCTCCACGGAAGACTTTACCCTTCCCACTCATGTGCCTGTGCTCATGTCAAATGTTGGCAACATGGCAACGCCTCCGCTGGACGCCTGGCATACCGTCAGCTGGGACGTCACGGGACTCAAGCTCGACGTGCCCGGCAGCTACCGTATCACGGGAGCCATCGATGGGTTTGATGACATTCAGGCGGTCGCTTATGTCAACGTGTTGCCTAGACCTCGCACGGTCAAATCCGTCGAGCCCCTTGAGCTGACCGTAACCCAGGGCTCCCTTGCCGCAGATGTCGATGTCGCACTGCTTCGAGAGGTCAAGGTCGAGTATGAAGATGGATCGACGGGTATTGTCAAGGTTGAGGCGTGGGATATGACGCCCATCACCGATGATGCGCTCAAGTCCGAGGGTGACATTAAAATCGAGGGTCGCCTTGTGGGGTCAAAGATGAAGGCATCTGCCATCGTGCACGTGGTGGCAGATCCCGCCAAGGTGCCGGTTCGCGTGGTGGCTCCTAAGCCGATCGAGGTGCGCGAGGGCTCTAAGCTTTCGGCTCTTGTTAAGAAGCTCCCGGCCAAGGTCTTTGTCGAGATGAAGAATGGCGACAAGCGCGAGTTCGATGTCACGTGGGATGCTCCTCGCGCTCTGGGTAAGGCCGGCAGCGAGCAGGTCGTTGCGGGTGTTACATCAAATGGCATGAAGGTCGAGCTCAAGGTCATGGTGACGGGACGCGTGCCAGCGTCTGGCATCATCATCTCCGGCGAGGGTATCGCCAACGGTTCTGTGACCATGAGGCCGGGTGACGAGCTCAAGCTCAGCTTCACCGTTGCGCCGGAGGGCGCCAACTCAAATGTGACCTGGTCTTCAACGGACGAGAAGGTCGTTGTGGTGAGCGGCAACGGCATGCTCACCGCCGTTGGTGCTGGAGAGGCGACGATTTGTGTAGCGAGCGTTGCAAACCCGGATGCTAAGGCCGAGCTCAAGGTGGTGGTGAAGGGCGAAGCTCCCAAGCCGGATCCTCAGCCCCAGCCTGATCCTCAACCGCAGCCCCAGCCGGATCCTCAACCGCAGCCCCAGCCGGATCCCCAGCCTGGTAATCCTGGCGGCGGGGCCGAAAAACCCGGTGATGGTAGCCAAACGCCCGGCGGCGACATGACCGAGGGTTCCGACTCCAGCGAACCTAGCGATGGAAGCTCCCAGGCGCCTTCTGGCGGTAACATTGGTCAGAACGGTGGAATCGCAATACCTAACGATGGCGATGCGTCTGGCGACAGCAATCGGGAACCGACTAATGGCGGGAATGGTTCCGTCGAACAGGAACTTCCCACTACGGGAGACCTCGCAGCGCTTGCGGCCGCAACGGCGGGGGCAACAGGGATTGCGGTGCTCGCCGCGGCCTTTGTCGACCGTTTGCGCAAGCGTCGTTAGACTGCGTCCTGCGCTTTTGAACGTTGCGCATAGGGGATCTGCATCTAGCGAGCAGTCCAGGCCGGCGTCGGTTACCGTTCCGGCGCCGGCCTAGCTTTGCGGTCGAGGGGTTGATCTTTTCGTGGATTATCAGGATCAATTCCTCGGTTTGCGTGTGGTTTCTAAATTAGTTTCAGGCGGAGAAATATCGTCCAAAAACTACAGATTTGCCGAGAACATTGCATGCGTGACCAGTTCGGTATGGATTAGCTTGGCTTTCTACCCGGGGGTCCGTACGTAGCGTGAAAGAAACCGGTAAAACGCGGGCGCGTACGTAACTTTTGCCATCATGCAAGCAGTGACATTATCTCATATGAGCATTAAGATTAACGTGCGCGTGTTTTCTCACAATACAGTAAGGATGTACGCGTGGGTCCGGTTCGCCGGGCTCGTTGAACACATATCTTGCTCCAAGGGGGATCGTGCCACGTGCAGGGCCCGGCGGTGTCAGGAGAGCGAATACGACTATCCCGCGTGGCGAGGGCCTATGGCGAAGCCGTATCTATTCGATACGCGATGCCAAGCCTTCACCTCGCGACAGGAGGTAACCACATGGAGCGCAAGCAGACGCGAGCCAAAGCTGAGGTCCCGTGGTACGTGGTTAACGTGCCCACGGGCAAGGAATCCAAGATGTGTCAAGTCATAGAGCGCATCGTACCTGAGGGTACGGTGATTGAGTGCTTCAGCCCCCGTTACGCAACGCAGATCAAGCGGGCGGGGGAGTGGCTGGACGTGCAGAAGACGTTGCTGCCCGGCTACGTTGTGGTCGCTACAAGGCAGATCGGCGCCGTCAAGCGATACCTGCGCAAGGTGCCCGAGTATGCACGTGTGCTTAGCATGGGAGAGTCGTTCGTTCCCCTGGCGAGTGCGGAGCGTGCCTGGATTGAGGCCTTCACGCATGAGGGCGACAGGTGCGTCCCCATGTCCATGGGCGTGATGGAAGGCGACCGCGTGGTCGTGGTCTCCGGTCCGCTCAAGGGCCGCGAGGCGCTCTTCAAGAGCGTGAATCGCCACCGTAGCATAGCCTACGTGGAGCTCCGGATATGCGGACGTATTGTTACAACGAAGGTAGGACTGGGAATTGTCAGCCCCAAAGACGGCGGATCCAAAGACGGGGGAGAGCATGGACTCGCGACAGCCTGATGAGCGCATTGTGCCTGCGAGCGTTCGTGTGCCTATAGCCGGCACGCGTCAGGTTGCGCGCGATGAGGAGCGTAAGGTCCGTAACCTCTCTCTCATGCGTAATGTGGAGGCGTTCGACCGCGAACGCCTGGGCTACCGCATGGTCAAGCGCGTGTTTGACATCGTGTTTTCCGCTGCCGTTATCGCGGTTGGTCTCATTCCCGGCATCATCTTATGTGCCGCCATCGCCATCGAGAGTCCTGGTTGTCCGCTCTACAAGCAGAAGCGCGTCGGGCGTATTGGAGCTGATGGGCGTCCACGTGAGTTCACCATGTGGAAGTTCCGCTCCATGGTGAAGGACGCCGACAAAATGAAGGCCGACCTCATGGCTGAGAATGAGGTCGAGGGCCCCATGTTCAAGATGAAGGACGACCCTCGTGTGACCAAGATCGGCAAGTTCATCCGCAAGCACAGCATCGATGAGCTGCCGCAGTTCTTGAATGTGTTCATTGGTGACATGTCCGTGGTCGGCCCTCGTCCTCCGCTGCCCGAGGAGGTTGCGCAATACGACGAGTGGGCCATGCAGCGTCTTGCCGTCAAGCCTGGACTTACTGGCCCTTGGCAGGTCGGCGGCCGTTCCGACGTCGACTTTGACGATATGGTACGCCTCGATCTTGGGTACATCGCAAGGCGTTCTATAGCGGCAGATCTGAAGTTGATCGCTCAAACTGTAATTGTTGTTTTTACTGGTAAAGGGGCTGCATAGATGCCTGGTCGGGATGAGTTATTGGCCGGGCTACCCGGTCGTGTTGACGTTATGGACACGCCTATTGACCCGTGGAATATGGCGCAGACGGTTGAGGCAACCGATAAGCTCGTTTCGGCGGGATCCTTTGCTCATCTGATGGGAGTCAACGCCGATAAGCTGCTTCAGATGCGGGATGACCCCTGGATGGATAGCTGCGTGAGGGGCTGTGAGATCGTCAATGCTGATGGCGCATCGATGGTGATGGCTGCAGAAAGATTGGGTAATCCACTGCCCTGCCGTGTGGCGGGCATTGATTTGATGCGGGAGTTGTGCGCCCTCGCCGAGAGGCGCGGTTATCCTGTCTATCTTCTTGGAGCAAAGCCTGAAGTTGTGTCCAAGACTGCCGAAGTTTTGGTCTCCGAGTTCCCCGGTATGAAGCTGGCTGGGATTCATGACGGCTATTTCTCCGAGTCTGAGTGGGATGCCGTTGCTGAAAATGTTCGGGAATCAGCTGCGGCCATCACGTTCGTTGGTATTACTTCACCCAAGAAGGAATTGCTTATTGAGCATTTTCGAGAGCTCGGTCTCAGGGGGGCTTTCGTTGGGGTCGGAGGTTCGTTCGATGTTGTCTCCGGGAACATTCCTCGTGCACCCATGTGGATGCAGAAGATGAATCTTGAGTGGGCTTTTCGCATGCTGCAGGAGCCAAGGCGACTTGTTAGAAGATATTTGGTTGGAAATGCGCGTTTTCTACGCATGCTGCATGAAGAGGAAAAGAGGATTAAGGAAAGAGGGTGTGTCTGATATAGGCGACATCTCTCTTATCGAAGTGTCGATTTCGCCTTCTGCTGGATTGTATGATTTATGAGGATTTATTGTGTCATCAGATAAGATCAGTGTTCTTCATGTTGTTAATAAATGGGACCATGGGGGCGTTGAACGTTATATAGAAGGTTTGACTGAGGCCAGTGCGGACAGCTCGTTATGTCATACGGTTCTTTCGCTTTGTACTCACATCGATAGCGGCGCTCACTTTCAAGGCAAATTTGGTCCATTGTATTCTGGTGATGGACTTTACGCGATTCTCAGAGCGTCGCTACGCTTTGGTGCGTTTCTAGATGCACATCGCTTTGACGTTGTTCATATTCATGCCTCGAATGGCTCCTGCTTCCTCTTGGCCCGAATTGCTCGTTTGCATGGCGTTGCTACTCGAATTGTGCATTCTCACAATTCTTCAATGCAAGCTGGCTCCGGTATTATCAAGAAGCTCGCCAATAAGCTGTTAATTTATCTTTTCGCGGGCAATGAATCGGTTCGGCTAGCTTGTTCAACGGAGGCTGGTAGGCATCTTTTTAAAAATAGAGATTTTGAGATTATGCCTAACGGGATTGACACTGATCGCTTTGCATTCAATCAGCAGGCGCGCTCAAAGATTCGTTCAAAGCTTGGAGTAAATGAGAATACAACAATTATCCTATGTGTTGGTTCTTTAATTGAGGCCAAGAATCACTTTAAAGCAATTGAGATTTTCAGCAAATATACAGCAGCGGTACCGGATTCCCTTCTTGTTATACTCGGTGACGGTCCCCTGCGCGAGCGACTCAAAGTCGAGATTGAGATTTTGGGTATCTCGCATAAGGTTTTTATGCCTGGGTTTTTGGATGACGCTGAATTATGGTTAAGCGCATCCGATGTCATGTTGTTTCCATCGCTATATGAAGGTCTTCCAATCTCCTTGGTAGAGGCTCAATGTAACGGTTTGCCTATCGTCTGTTCTGATAGTGTTACGCAAGAAGTTGCTTTAATGGATAACTTTCAGTTCCTGCCCCTTTCTGCTCCCGATGACGAATGGGTGGCAGCTCTGATAGCGGCAAGGCGTTGCTTTGGCTCCCTTCCCGTATCGGTGGTATGTGGCAAGGGATTTAATCGCAAGGATATGCTTGTAAGGATTTCGGCAAAATATGAACAGGTGGAATTATGACTAAAAAACGTGTCATGCTTGTCTTTGGGACTAGACCCGAGGCAATCAAGATGTGTCCATTGGTGAACGAGCTCACTTCTAGGGCTGATCAGTTTGAGGTTACTGTTTGCGTCACTGGCCAGCATCGAGAGATGCTCGAGCAGGTTCTCCGTGTATTTAATGTTAGGCCTGATTTCGATCTTGCCGTCATGCGTCCGGGGCAGACACTGTTCGATGTTACATGCGACGTGCTTACTCGCCTTAAGCCCATACTTGAGGAGGTGAGTCCTGATTGTGTGCTCGTTCACGGTGACACTACCACGAGTTTTGCCGCCGCGCTTGCATGCTTCTATCTTCAGGTGCCTGTTGGGCATGTTGAAGCTGGCCTGCGCACCAATGATATATATAGTCCTTGGCCTGAGGAGTTTAATCGCCAAGCGGTCGATATTGTCTCGCAATGGTACTTTGCGCCGACAGAGACATCTAAGGACAATCTTCTAGCTGAGGGGAAGCCTGTCGATCGAATTTGGGTGACAGGTAACACTGGTATTGATGCTTTAAATACTACCGTACAGGAGATTTGGGATCATCCTGTTATGGATTGGGTTGGGGATGATCGATTGGTGCTCGTCACCGCCCATCGACGTGAGAACCTTGGCGACCCTATGCATCGTATGTTTCGCGCCATCCGCCGCGTGCTCGAGGAGAGACCGGATGTGAAAGCTGTTTATCCCATCCATATGAACCCACTTGTGCGCGAGGCTGCACATGCCGAATTGGATGGTTTCGATCGGCTGAGAATTATCGATCCACTTGAAGTACTCGACTTCCACAATCTCATGGCTCGTTCACATATTATTCTTACCGATTCCGGTGGTATTCAGGAGGAGGCTCCGGGCTTGGGCAAGCCGGTGCTTGTGATGCGAGATACAACAGAGCGGCCCGAGGGCGTAGAGGCTGGTACTTTAAAACTTGTTGGAACCGTTGAGGAAGTTATCTATCGGGAGTTTAGTTCCCTTCTTGATGATTCTAGTGCCTATGGCGCTATGGCCCGTGCCTCGAACCCGTATGGTGACGGCCATGCTAGCGAGCGAATCGCGGATATTCTTTCTACGCCTAAGGCTTGATAATGAGTAACAGCAATCCTTTGGTTACGATAATAGTTCCAGCTTTCAATACGGGCTGCTATATCGGTGAAATGTTGGAGTGTTGCATTAGGCAAACATATGCCAATTTAGAAATTATTGTTATTGATGACGGATCTGAGGATGATACGGCAGAAATTGCGCAACAGTATGCGAATTGCGATAAGCGCATTCGTGTAATTCGACAGAGCAACAGCGGCGTTTCTTCAGCGCGCAACCGAGGGCTCGCAGAGCACATTGGGGACAAGGTATTATTTCTTGACTCCGATGATACGTTCGAACTCAATTTAATAGAAAAATGCATCAGTATAATTTCAATTTCGCATGCTGAATCTGTGCTGTATGGACACGCAGATGGAACAATCGATTCCCATAACGTCCGTGCCGCATCTAAGTTAAATGAGACTTATTGCGGCGAGGAGATTGTAAGCGGACTTTTGCCTCATTTTTTCGGCCATTCATTTCAAGATCTTTATGATTGGATTGAAGGCCGGAGAAGTCTTCGGGACGGTAAGGAACATACTGCATTATGGCGCATAATGCTTGATTCGGCTGTTATTAGGTCTTGTAAGTTGAGATTTGACGAGTCGATGTCGCTGGGCGAGGATACTAAATTTATTAACGAGTATTTCCTTAATTCAAATTCAGTTGCAGTGCTTGATGAATGTTTGTACTATTTACGCCAGCGTTCTGGTAGTTTGAATGCCACAAATAATGATGACCCTTTTTTAATGCTAAAAATAAAATCAAAGTGATTCACGCACGTCAGGAGCTTGAACAAATAGCTGATGAGCGATGCCACGTAGATCTGTGGCCCTTGTGGCGCGGAACCAATGTCCTTTCTGCGTTGCAGTTGATTGTATCCTTTGCTAAGGCATCTGATGTTTCATTGCTTGATGCTCGGAGGTGCATAAAACTTTTTTTGAAAGAGGATCCGGTTATGAACTCTGTTCAAGAGTTCAGCCCATCAGGATGGGGGGTTCGGTCTATTCCCTTCCGCCTTCTTAAAGCACATATGGAATCATTCTTGTTATTTGGGGCGAGGGGTTTATTTTACCTGTTGAATTTGAGAAAGGCGTTGGTGGTCAAGAAGTGATTCCAAAGGTTATTCATTATACTTGGTTTGGCGGTAAGCCGTTGCCGCGTGAGGTCCGGAGTTGCATTGATAGCTGGAGGACCTGCTGCCCGGATTATGAGATTGTTCGATGGGATGAAGACAGTTTCGATGTTGACTGTCACCCTTTTTGCCGTGCGGCGTATGCTAATCAGAAATGGGCTTTTGTATCTGATTACGCCAGGCTAAAGATCGTCTATGAGCATGGGGGGGTCTATCTTGATACCGATGTAAGGTTGCTCCGCAACTTGGACGGTCTGTTGGATTCAGAATGCTGGCTTGGAATCGAGCAATCTAACAAATTATGCGCTACTGGGTTGGGTTTTGGCGCTGTTGCTCAAAACGACACAATTTTGAAACTGATGTCTGAGTATGACCATGTGGTATTTTCAACAGAGAGGCTCTCTGAAATAGCTTGCCCCATTCTGAACACAAAGGCATTGCAGAGCATGGGTTATTTATACTGCGATGACGTTGTTAATTTGGGGGGTACATTGATCTTTCCACCAAAATTTTTTGATCCGATAGCCCCAGGAAGTAGTACCAAGAATTTGATGTGTTCGGATACCTACTCAATTCATCAGTATTCAAACTCTTGGGGATCGAAAAAGGATGTATTGAGGCGAAAGCTGATTCGTGCTATCGGCGTTGATCGCGTGCAGAGAATAAAACAGAGCATTCAAAGGAAAGTTGGTTAATTTGATGGTCTATAAGATGACAGGATCTGCTGTTTTGGACGGTCGAGTCCGTGGCGGAAAATGGACGCGCCGTCTCCTTGCTCTGTTGTATGTATTTATATTAGTAGAGAACCCCCTCACGCGTGTCTTTCCTTTCCTTTCCTATTTTGATGAGGTCTTTTTTATTGTGGTCGCTTTTGGGGCCTTACTTAAATGCAGAAAAGGTGTCTCTAGGGATTGGTTGAGACTTTCAGTCATTGTTTCAACGTTGTGTCTGGTAATGGGTTCTATAGGGTTGGCTGGTTGGGTCGCTTCGGGATTGCAGGAAAGTATAGTTGCAGCCTTTAAGGATATGATTGCTTTTGCTAAGTTCCCAATTGGGCTCACGGCCTTAGTGTTGTTGTTAGATAATGTCGATGAAATCGTACTTAAAGACTGTGCGAAGATAAGTAGGGTCTTCATCTTACTCAGTCTGTTTTGCGCCATTATTAATTTGATATATCCAGTGGATTTTTTTTCTCATGATTTGAGACACGGGGTTCAATCTTTTACATTTTTCTATTCTCATCCAACTTATCTAGTATTCTCGATAGTTCTGTGCTTCTCTTTGATATCACGAGAGCATGAAAGACTTGGATTATATGAACTTGCCTGTTTTGCAATTTTGATATTAACTATGCGCGACAAGGCCTTCGGCTTTATCGCTCTTGCTGTGTTTTTCTCGATTGTCGGAATAGAGAAAAGGAATAATCTACTTTTATATCTTACAGTCGCCGCTGTAGGGGCCATGGTTGTTGCATGGCCAAAGATTTCCCTGTATATTTCCTATCCCAATTCTCCGAGAGAGGCGATGTACTCGGCAGCTCTTGACCTCTCTATAAAATTTTTTCCATTAGGGGCCGGTTTTGCTTCTATCGCATCATCGGTGTCTGGCGAGTATTACTCTCAGGCATATTTTGATTACGGCATAGATAAAATCCCGGATATGACTCCGGATAATTTTTCGGCCATGGGCGATGCCGGTTACGCTTATTATCTTGGCGTCTTCGGCCTCATTGGGCTACTTTTGTTTTTCGTTGTGCTTTACCTGTTGTATCGGTATTTGGTTTCCGAACAGCCACTTGGGTCTCGCGGGCGATATTCCATTTTGATTCTATTCGGTTACATTCTTTTGGCGCTTACGGTGGAAACGACACTCACTAATCCAAGCGGAATGGAATTGGCATTCGTTTTAGCGCTTCTAGGATGCTGCGTCCCTGGATCACCTGGGAACGTTGATAGGAAGGATGGAATTGAGTTTGTTTAAGGGTATTCGTGCGACGCTGCGTCAGCTGGTTAGCTATCCGATTGACTCGTGGCGAGTAAAGAAGTTTCGCCGAGATATTCAGTTCCTGAGCAATGAGCTGGTGTGTAGCCGCTTGCGTGATGAAGGTTACTCTCTTGCCAGGTTTGGGGATGGCGAACTGAGATGGATGTTGGGGGATAACAGCGTGCCGTCGTTTCAGGATGGCTCGCCTGCTCTCTCTGCCGCGTTGCTCCAAGCATTTAACGTTGAGTCAAGCCGACTGCTGATTGCGCTTCCGCGGGCGATTATTAGCGACGGTGATCTTTGCTTTAAGGCTAGGGCTTTCTGGCGTCACACAGTCGCATCTATGGGGAGTGAGCTATTTAATCTCATTGATGACAAACGGTCATACGCGGATTGCAATCTGACCAGGCCCTACTTAGATTTTAAAGATAAGAGTCGTTGCGGCGAGCGCTTTAAGTTGATTGAGTCGATTTGGCGTAAAAGGGATGTTTTAATCGTTGAGGGTGCTGGGACTAGATTTGGAGTTGGGAACGGCCTTTTGGATCGTTGTCGAACGGTCAGGAGAATTCTGTGCCCATGCACGAATGCGTTCGAATCAATTGATCAAATTAGGACTGCTGTTGTTCAGAATGTAAAATCTGGGGACTTGGTTCTGTTGTGCCTTGGTCCGACCGCTTCGGTGCTAGCAGTTGAGTTTTCCCAGCTAGGCATTCAGGCTATTGATATTGGTCATTTGGATGTTGAATACGAATGGATGCAGCAGGGAGCAAGGGATAAGCAACCGGTTCCCGGTCGTTCTGTTAATGAGGCTGGTACCGGTGGCTATGTTGATGACTCATATTCAACGGATGAATATGAGCGTCAGATTGTTGCCAAGATAGAGGGGCACTAATGAGAATTTTGATGGCGAGCTCGATGGAAATTGCGGAGTTGCCTCCTGCAATATCTCTAATTAGGGCAATTTCCGGGAGTGGGCATATTCTCCATCTGGTATGTGAGTTTGGAGATGCTGGCCTTTCTGAAGATTATGCATCTATGGGGTTGACCAAGCTTGATGTTTGTCCTTCATTAAAGGCTGAGAATGAAGGGGGGCTGCTTGGAAGGATTAGGCGATTTGTCTACTGGAATCTATTGTTCAAGTTCGTGAAGCCAGGGATGTTGCGCTCGGAGGTCAAGCGTCTGTGGGGTTCTGGCAATTATGATCTCTTGTGGGTGCTGCATGAGAGCACCGCAAAACGGTTGGGTAAAGTTGCGGTTGAGCTACCCCATGTTCTGTCGGCCTATGAGCTAGATCGTGACTTTATCTGTGTAGGACGTACCCATTTGAAGGAAGTTGCAAAGTCGGCTGTTAAAGTTATCGTTCCGGAGGCAGTGCGGGCTAAGATCATGCGTGCCTATTGCGGACTGGACTCCGATCCGTCTGTTCTTCCCAACAAACCCAACTATGGGAATATTGAGTTAAGTCTTCCCGCAAATGTTGAGTCGAGACTTCGCGAACTGAAGTCTGGAAATAGGAAGTTGATAATTTATAGCGGAATCTTTATCCCGGAGCGTAAGCTCGATACGGTGATTGAGGCTGTTGCTCGGAGGTCGGGTGAGTATTCCCTGGTGTTTATGGGTAAGCCCAGCGCGTATTTGGATGCTCTTACGGAAAAGTATCCTGGTGGATTTGATTACTTGGGCTTTGTTGAGCCTCCGGCCCATTTGGTCGCCTTGAGATATGCGGATGTTGGGGTACTTTCGTATGTCCCCACTGAACCATCGCTCAACGCACTATTCTGTGCGCCTAATAAGATATGGGAGTATTCATACTACGGGCTTCCCATGCTCGCTAATGATGTCCCCGGTCTTACCATGACGGTTGAAAAGAATTCAATTGGGGCCTGTGCTTCAATGGATTCCGTTGAGAACGTTGTGGCTGCGCTGGATCTTATATCAGACAATTATGGGGTATTTGCAGAGAATTCAAGGAATTTCTATTCGTCCGTCGATTATCAGGAGGAGTACAAGAAGGTTATGGCTGAAATATGCGAGGTGGTGATACATGGCAAGTAGAGCAGGCAGGCTATTTAAGAATTCTGCTATTTTTGCAATCGGTACTTTCGCACCAAAGGTGCTTAGCTTTTTACTTGTTCCGTTGTATACGTCGACAATGTCAACGGCAGATTTCGGAGCTGCTGACTTGCTCTTTTCCACTGCAACACTGCTATATCCAATCTGTACTCTGCAGATTAATTCCGCGACCATGAGATACAGCTTCGACCATGATGACAAGTTGCCGCTTCTCGTTGGGTATCGACATACTCTAAGTGGATGTATTGTTTCTGGTTTTATTCTGTTGGGGTTCTCGCTGGTGCTCCCAGGAGTGCTTTCTGCGCGCAACGCCTTCTATCTATTCTCCCTGATCGCAGCAAACTCTTTGTATGCGCTTGCAATCTCCTATCTCAGGGGTACTGAGCAAATTAAGCTAATCGCTTTTGTTGGCGCTTTAAGTTCAGTCCTCACGGTAACACTGAGTTTTCTGTTTCTTGCTGTATTTGGTTTCGGCATCGATGGTTATATCGCTGCCCAAATATTATCGCTCGGTTTTTCCTTTGCTGTGGCTTTCTTTGTGGGCGACATGAAATGCAACGTGTCCAGCCTTGTCAAGAGGTCGGTTGCCCCATTGCTTGCAAGGGATATGCGTTCTTTCGCGATCCCGCTCATTTTTTCAGGAATTGCATGGTGGTTCAATTCGAGTTCGAGCAGATACATCCTCGCTTTGATGTGTGGGACTGCGGTAAGCGGTATCTATGCGGTTGCTTACAAGATCCCCAACATTCTTGGCTCCCTTCAGTCGATCTTTTCTCAAGCTTGGCTTTTGAGCGCACTGGAGGAGGATGGAAAGGACGGATCGGAAGAATATTATCACCGTTCTTATATGATGTACTTGACGGCTTTGACGCTGGCGACTGTTCTGATTTTTATCTGCAATATTCCCTTGGCATCTATGCTTTTTGCAAATGATTTCTTTATAGCATGGCATTATGTCCCTATGCTAACTTGTTGCGCATTCATTACGGCTCTCAATTCTTTTTTGGAATCAATTTTTAATGCGCGTAAGGAAACGAGTGTTATTGCTCGAACAACTATTGTGGGGGCCATAACCACGGTTCTGCTCTCAGTGCCCCTTATTGGTATGCTTGGAGCCTATGGTTGTGGGCTTGCAACGTTGATTGGGTATGGAGTGGTATTAGCGATAAGGGAGAAATACTATCGGTCGACTTCGAGCGTTCCTCTAGGCGATGCCAGATCTAGCCTCGTCATTCTGCTGCTCTCGTTTGCATCTTTGCTGCTTCCATTTGAAGGGGTTGCCAGTTATCTGGCCTTCTTGTTGGAGGTTTGCGCTCTCATGCTTTTGAGAAGAGAGGTTGTTGCTGCTTGTACAACCATGCTTGGAGTTTTAAAAAAACAACTCTCGAAGCAGATTAGATAGTTGTGTCTCTTTGAGGGGTCTTATGAATAAAAATGTTAAGGCGCTACTTGCGCAAAGCAGATTCATTTGCAGAATGACTGAAATGAAGAACCGTCGCAGCATCAACTCAACCATGTCCTTGCGTCGGGAGAAGTCATTTGACGATTTGCGGGCGATGTTATCCAAGGTGAGAGATCGGCCTTCGGACGTATTTCCTTTAATTTCTTATAATGAGTTTCGTTCGGTAGATCTTTCCGTCATCATTCCCGTGTATAACGTGGAGGCATACTTAGAGCAGTGTCTGGACGCTCTATTTTCTGAGGAAGCAAGAATCACATTTGAAGTCGTTGCAATAGACGATGGATCAACTGATTCCTCCGGTGACATTTTGGATACTTATGCAAGACTGCACGACAATCTGCGCGTATTTCATTTCGCAAATTCTGGAGTGGCGGCTGCGAGAAATCGCGGTATAGAACTATCACGTGGTAAGTGGCTTTCTTTTGTTGATCCTGATGATATTATGCCGATACGCGATTTAAATAGGGCACTAAATGCCGTTGTCGATGCGGGTGCCGAATACGCTGTTGTGTCCTATAAGACAATCGATGATTCAGGCTTGTCGATCGGGGAAGCTCGCGAAATATTGAAGAGCGACTTGTCCGTTGCATGGGGTGCCATCTATAAAAGCGAAGTTTGGAAAACTCTGAGATTTCCGGAAGGGTGTTGGTATGAGGATACGATTATTTCGTATCTTGTTTGGCCGTTATTCTCCGGAATGTCTTTTCCCGGGTCGACATATCAGTACAGGCAACGGAGCGGCTCGATCGTTTCAACAACAGAAGGCAATCCGAAGGGCTTGGACTTTTTTTGGTTAACTGAGACAGTAATTGAAGAGGGTGTCGTTCGAGGCGTTTCGATTGATGTCTTGGCCACTCTTACACTGAAGCGTATGGGCCCTACGATGCTGTTCTGCTCTGAGGTCCTTGACGGGGACCAGATGAAGGCCTTGTTCTTGTTGTGTTCTGAGATTATTGATAGGTTTGAGCCGATTTGCAGGGATAAGGGTCATTGGCAAAATCTGGAGACGGCGCTTAGATCTAGGGATTATAGGCGCTGGTTATGGTGCTGCCTCGCTCTTGCGTTGGAGATGAACTTTAATGGAGCAAAAAGAGCGGCACAGCTTCTGCTCCTAAATTAGTCGGACTACTGGGCAATTTCGAGTATAGGCGATATCGTGTATGGTTCATGTCCACCTGGCCGATGTGCGCAATGTTTTGTGTGTGCTTCTAGTTTTTGCTTGCTAATAGATTGATAGCGACAGCCGTAGGGTTCTTGGAGGAGGCCGTACCGACATTTAATGTTGATTGCAATTGTCGTGCCTTGGGTTGGCCGAAGTGGCTGTCTCGCAGCACCGCTTATTGATGCGGGTGTGCCGTCATTCCGGTGCGGGCGCGTGATTCATGAATTTGTCTCTGCTGCTTTCACGGTCTGAGGGGTTCTGTACGGGGGCGATGCGGCCCTGCCGCTGCGAGCGGTACATTACGCTTGCTGCTTCATTTGCTCAGTTGTTCCCGGTTTTGCCCTGTCTCTCGGGTTCCTCTGGGGGCTGGTTGCATTTTTCTGCTTCACTTGCCCCATGAAGGAAGCGGGTCGGTTAACGGGTCGCCCTTGCTGTGGTCCAGATGGAAACGGGGGCTATTACATGAACTGGAGCGGCCTGTGGGATGCGATGTAAATACTTCATACATAGCTCTCGACGCGATCTACGGATCGTTCGATTTTGGCGATTCTGCTTTGTGTTCACTCAAGCACCTGAAACACTATATTGACGAGATTTAATGCGCTGCAATGGCCTTATTGGTTGTCGCGAACGACGGATTCGGTCACCTCAATGGATTCAAAGGAGTTTAAATTCTATCGCTGATATACTCATTGCGGTCTCTGTTTCCGTCGAATCCTTTTCTTGGTCGAATTAGATTCTGAGACGTGTGCCACGCTTTTTCAAAGCGCTCTTACTCCACTATTCGCTACGCGAACATGCGCCTTTCATTGATTCGCTTTCATGCCGCTATTTTGTGTGAAATTGAGAACCTTATTCGTTATGCAAATCTCTTGAAGTCCAGACGCTGCCAATGTGCTATAAGTATGATATCGTTTCTGTTGGCGGAGATGCCCTATTCCTGGATTCAGCATTGATTTAATTGCTCTGCGGATGTTTGACCTTTACCTTCATCCCATTTATCAGATTGGCCGCAAGATTCGGTGACTGGCATTTTGGGTGATTTGCAATGACTCCATTGATGTTGGCGACCATTGCTGCGACTTCTTCATGGGGTAGAACCTGATGAAGAGCGCGTACCATATCTGAGAATCTGCTTCCCTGTGGACTCGCACAGTATAGTCGTTCGTTGTGTGCGCATATATTACGATAGTTAACGAGTACGGTAATTGCCTTGAGCAGCCCTTGGGGCTCAAGTCTTTCCGTGTTGCCCGTGAGCTCCTGAATGGTTTTGCAAGTTCTAACTTGCTCATTGCGTCGTTGGAGCTGAAAGAAGTATTTTACGTTTCCAAAAGTGAGATTGTATTGCAGGACCCATAGGGGGACATTTCCGTATCGATCGAGGTAGTGAACTACATAATCAGGCGTTTGCGATTTGATCTCCAGCTTGTCTTTAAACACTTTCAGGAGCCCGCCGATTCTTTTTTGATATTCGCGCTCTTTGTTCCCTTTAAATGATTTGGGGAATAGCATCCATTGCGAGTCGGTGTAGCACTGCCTGTCCTGGTATGCCGTTATCTCTTGATGTGCATTACAAAATGCGTCGACTGATGTTGAGCGGACCACGGACTCAGCTGACGTGAGGTATGGAAACACGGTATCGCGCAATTGCCTGTCAAATAGGAACAAGTCGTATACATCGCTCAGGGTTGTTCCCTTGATGTAGATATCATCTGGGCTGGTCTGCATTCTCTTGCGGTCGAGGAAGGGCCCTTTGTAGCCATTGATGACTCGATAATAGCCTTCGCGTCTGATGATTGGGAATGGGTCTATATCTATTTCCATTCCACGTGCTTCCAATAGGGAAACAAGCTGTTCTGGAGTCCTATATGCTTTCTGATTCACCTTGTAACTCCCTGGAAGTATCAAAAAGCCGTTGCCCGATTGAATCAGGCAACGACTTTTCTGCGTCCTCGCTTCACGTAGATACACGGGGACTTTTGCTGATGTCATCATACAATGAGTTGTTGCTCGATGCGTCGCGGTATCTAGGCAAGATATTCTTTCCATCTTGAGCCCTCTGTGCATAAGGGGTGCCGTGCTTATGATGGGCTGGGCCATTGGCGCTGATTCTGAATTTGCGACGTGAGAATCGGTACCCTGCTACAGCCGCATCTTTTGTTCGCTTCGGAATAGGACAGTTTCCTTCCCTGAAATGTTCACTTGCATGAATATAAGCTTGAGTGAAATGCTCTAAATGCCGCTACCGTGTTTTCTCAGGCATTCTTTCGGAGGTTCGATATGCGTTCGTTTTTTCTTTCGCCTGCGATTATCGAAAATGCTTGGCGGCATCGGCTCGATTGCTGCTCTGGTATTCACTCCCATCTCCGTATTTGCCTGCGCCCTGTTCCTTCCTATGTCGGTATTCGCGGCGAGAGGGGAGCCCGTTCCCATCCGCATCGCTGATGAGCTCATAAGCGTCCTCATTGGCTCTGGCGATGGTGGGTTGTACGAGCTCTTGTCGGATGTCGCCATCGACACTGTGCGGCTTTCCAGGAGTTTTGAGGTTGATCCAGACCATTTTGCGCGTTCGTTCTGCGGGGCGCTCGACGGTGGCGAGAACCTGGATAACGCTGATAGGCCGTACTCGATCATGCTGGAACATGCCGCCCCTGATGTCGGCCCGCTCATGTCGCTGTTCGATGTCCTCGAGGGTGCGGCAATCAGCGACTTGGACATCTACGTAAGGGGCGACATCCTCGGCTTCATCTTGTGTGCCTCGTTTCAGACGTCTCCTTAGAGAATTCCAGCTCCATCATGTGCCATCTTTCGGTAACGGGTGCGGGGATGATCGGCTCCAGCGAGCCTGCATGCACTTCGCACGTTCTCGCCGCCGGCGCGCTCACGGAATCGCCGCTTTCGCGCGACGGGTTCGGCTGCGACGACATCAAGGTGGATGTGGGTTCAGTGCGCGCTGTGAGCGCGTACGTCGATACTGCGGATTCCGTGTTCGGGGTCTTGTGCGTGAGCTCGGCCGACCTGGCGGCGGGCGTCTGCGATCTGGATTGCGCATCTCCAGCTCCTTCGCGCATGTGGATGTGGACGACGTTCTCCTTTGTGGACGGCGGCACGGTCGATGCCTGCGCGTGTGCCCTGTTGTTTGGCTTCAAGGCGCTGCACGGTTGCAGCATTCATGTGGAAGGGGAGGTTTCGGGGCCTCCGCCAACTCCTCCAATAGCTTAATTCCGCAGGTTGCGAGAGTCTTTGGCGTGGGGTTCGACATCCGCACGTAGGACGGCTCCAAGGGCGTCATACGTAGTCACGTTCCAGGATGATGCGGTCGACATCGTGGACTTCATCGACGGCCTGAGCTTCAAGTAGGAGCACCGTGCGGTGAGTGAGTCATGTTTCGTGCACAGATGTTCTGAGCGCGTTATGCCGCCCCGGACGCGTTATTCTCTCCCGGTCTTATTCGTGGCCTTCTCGGCGCTGTGGCCTCTTTAGCGTGTTAAGCCCCCAGCATCCTCTCAAGGGTCTCGAGCCCGAAGGGCGTCATGCGGTAGAGCGTCTCTCCGCAGTCTCCGCTGCTCGTATTATCGTCGCGCTCGCCCGTGTGCCCATCGGTGCGGTCATCTTCGCCCTCGGCGTTAGCCGGTCGGGGCTCCTGCACGAACTCTTCCACAAGGCCGTTCTCCTGCGCGGTGGCCAGCATCTCGCATACGGCGCTCTCGTTGAGCATCTTGCGCGTTCCATAGCTCGGCTCGAGGGCGCGCACCACGTCGCGCGCCGATGCGGGCGTGCCGTCGGCGAGCTGCAAGATGACGACGTAGCTCAGCGGCGGGTCCATGTGGTCGAGGGCCTTGCGGAGCATGTGCCCGCGGTCGGCGAAAGACACCCGCGCATCCTCGGGATTCTTCTCGCGCTTGTCCTGCGCGTTTGCATCGGTATCGGCTTCGCTACCCGCGTTCTGCCCTGATCGCTGCCCCATTGCGATGAGGAAGATGCCCGCCACCATTATGATGGCGCCCGCCCATTGGGCCGCGGAGAGCGGCGGGTAGTTCTGCGGTGCCCCGCCTATGCCGGCAACGCCCAGGAGTAGCCACATGAACAACGGCGTCCAGAACGCGTACATGCCGTTGCAGGCCATGCCCAGTGCCGCGCCGCACATGGAATTGCCCTTGTACCAAAACGAGTACGCCGGCATGGCGAACAGGCCGGACAGGGCGAATATCGGCATGGCGGGGCTGGTAAGGGCCGCTGCGGAAAGGGCGGGTAGGCTCGCTGCGTCGCCACCGATCGCCGCCAGGGCGGGAAAGAGCACCGCGGCCTCCAGGATGCCCGCGGTGAGCTGCCTGATGGCGATGCCTATTCGGTAGTCGATGAGCGCGGTGCCAAAGCCCGCCACGCAGCCCTCGAAGCCCCAGCCGATCGCGGCCAGCAGGGCGAAGGCGCACCCCATGGCGGCGCCGGCTCCCATGGTCGAGAGGCTCGCGCCGCCTATGACGGCGCCCGCGCCAAGGCACACCGCAATGCCCGCGGCTGTCTTGGCGCCCAGTCGCTGCCCGAACATGATCCGCCCCAAAATCGCCCCCACGGTCACGTTGAGGGCCGCTATGGGCACGATCACGCCCGGGTTGCCGGCGCGCGTGGCGGCGTTCAGCGCCACCACGTAGCAGGTGGCCGCGAACGGTCCGCCTATGGCCGCGCTCAGCATCATGATCGCGCCCGGTCGGGAGCGTACCGTGCGCACAAGGTCATCCAGCTGCTGATTTTTCGCGCACACGGCAAGCGACCAGACGCCGCTGAGCAGGTCGTTCAGGCCGGCGGCGAGGGCCGCCATGGCGAACGTCGCGGTGATGGGGGAGAGGCCGGGGTAAACGCCGCCTGCCGGCGGCAGCGCGACCGCGGCATTTCCTGAGGGCGGGGCCCCGCTGCGCCCCATGGCAGGCTGGCGAGCCACTGGGGCCATGCGCCCTGCGTCTGGGCCAGCGTGAGGAACGTGGTGTACAGCCCGTAGCACGCGCCCGACGCCATGGCGAACGCGATGCCGCGCCGCATGAAGCTCGTGGCGCGTGCGGCCCCCTGCCTTCTGGTCCCTAGGCCCATCTGCTGCACCTTTCCGTCGGGTCTCGTCTGCCTCAAGCTTTGACTTTCATGCCGGATTGTACGACAGCTTGCCATCGGTCGTTGTCCTGGGGTGGCGCCGCGACTTCAGGCTGTATGTCGTAGCCTCCAATCGTTTGAAGCAATTGCTGCGTGGTACAATATGGCCACGATGTTAGGAGGTCGCTATGGCGCTCTGTGTTCCTGTTCGCGAGATGAAGGACACCGCTAAATTTCTCTCAGTTGTCGAGGGTTCAAAAGAGCCGGTGACGGTGACGCGCAATGGGCGCGATGCACTCGTCGTCATGACGCCCGAAGCTTACGACGGCCTTAAAAATGAACTTGCCCACGAGCGCCTCATGCGACGCCTTGATCGCGCTGAGGTTGAGTTCGATTCCGGCGCGTATCTTGATGGCGATGCCTTTATGGATGCGCTGCTGGAACGTTACGATGGTTAAGCTTGTCATCTCAAGGAGCGCTGCGCTGGAGATAAGCGGCATTGCCCAATATCTCGAACATGAGCTAGCCTCCCCAGACGCTGCAAGCTCGTTCATTCGAGAGTTCAGGAATCAGGCCAAGCTCGCCAGCTCGTTCCCCCTTTCCCATCCGCTGTGCCCACACCCTGAGCTTGCGCAAAGGGGTTATCGTTCTTTTCGTGTGGGCAGATATGTCGCGATCTATTCCGTCGCCGATGATCGTCTTAAAATCCTCCATGTGTTTCACCAGTCGCAGGATTATGTCGGCGATGCTTTGAGTTGATGCGGTCGGCGCCGATGGGTATCTTTGTGCAGTCTTGTGTAACGTGGGCAAGTTGTGCGATTGCGGTATTGTGCTGCTTGCCTGTGGTAACATACCGACCTGTTGGTACCCTCGTCTTGGATGCTCGCTCCACCGGCGGCTTCCCAGTTGAGGGCGAATCGAGGCCATGGGGAGCGCATCCCGCGGCCGTTAGACAGAAAGGTGAAATCATGACGATTTCCAAGGAGCGCAAGGCGGAGCTCACCGCCAAGTTCGGCAAGAACGCCCAGGACACCGGTAACTCCAAGGTTCAGGTCGCCATCCTGTCCGAGCGCATCAAGGAGCTCACCGAGCACATGAAGTCCCACCAGAAGGACTTCCACACCCGCCGCGGCCTGCTCATGCTCGTCGGTAAGCGTCGTCGTCTCCTCTCCTACATCAAGAAGAACGACATCAACGAGTACCGTGAGCTCATCAAGGAGCTCGGCATCCGCGACAACATCCAGTAACGGATTTGTGCATGCAGGGGCGTCCGACTGGGCGCCCTTTTTCATGTTGGGGCTAGATCTCCATGATTTGGTTCCGGGGTGGCGTACGTGTGCCATCCGAAAGGGGGGGGGCCTTATTCGAGGGCCCTCCGCAATCGATCGGCGGGAGGGTCCCGCCGACCTTGAGAAGCTCGCGCGCAAGGGGCGCGTGGGGATAGGAGTAAGAATGACACTCGTAAGCAAGACCTTTGACCTGTTCGGCAAGACGTACGTGCTCGAGTCCGGCGAGCTCGCCAAGCAGGCCACGGGCGCCGCGCTGGTCAAGCAGGGCGATTCCACCGTCCTCACCACGGTGGTCGTCTCCAAGGAGCGCAAGAACTACGACTTCTTCCCGCTGACCGTCGACTTCAACGAGAAGATGTACGCCGCCGGCCGCATCCCCGGTGGCTACCTCAAGCGCGAGGGCCGTCCGTCCGAGAAGGCCACCCTCACCGCCCGCATGATCGACCGCCCGATCCGCCCGTCCTTCCCCGACGGCTTCCGCAACGAGGTCCAGGTTGTCGCCACCTCCCTCGTGGCCGACCAGAAGAACCCCGTCGACGTGATTTGCGTCATGGGCGCCTCTCTGGCCATGACGCTCGGCGGCGTGCCGTTCGAGGGCCCGCTGGCCTGCGTGCGCATCGGCCGCGACAAGGAGACCGGGGAGTTCATCGTCAACCCCACCTATGAGGAGCGTGAGAACTCCGACCTTGATCTCGAGCTCGCGGGCACCCGCGACTTCATCTCCATGGTCGAGGCCGGCGCCGAGGAGGTCTCCGAGGAGGACATGCTCGCCGCCATGCAGTTCGGCCAGGAGGCCATCGGCGCCTTCTGCGACGCTCAGCTCGAGTTCGTGGCCGAGTGGGAGCGCGTCAACGGCGCGATCGTGAAGAAGGAATACCCGCTCGACGAGCCCGTCGAGGAGGTCCACGACCGCATCTTCGCCCACTACGACGAGATGGCCGCCGCCCTGCGCGACGCCGACAAGCTGTCCCGCCAGGACAAGGTCGCCGAGCTCAAGGAGGCCATCAAGGCCGAGTTCACCGAGGAGGAGCTCGTCGCCTGGGAGCGCGAGATCCCGGTGAACCTCAAGAAGCTTGAGAAGACCGCCATGCGCCGCATGGTCGTCGAGACCGGTGAGCGCGTCGACGGCCGCGCCGCCAACGAGATCCGCCCCATCATGGTCAAGGGCGATTACCTGCCCCTGGTGCACGGCTCCGGCCTGTTCCAGCGCGGCCAGACCCAGGTGCTCTCCGTGTTGTCGCTCGGCATGCTCAACGAGGCCCAGCGCCTGGACACCATCGAGCCCGTCGACGGCAAGCGCTACATGCACCACTACAACTTCCCGCCCTACTGCACCGGCGAGACCGGCCGCATGGGCACCCCCAAGCGCCGCGAGATCGGCCACGGCAACCTCGCCGAGCGCGCTCTGATCCCCGTGCTGCCCGATGAGAACGAGTTCCCCTACGCCATCCGCGTGGTCTCCGAGGTCATGGAGTCCAACGGCTCCTCTTCCATGGCCTCCACCTGCGGCAGCTGCCTGGCCCTCATGGACGGCGGCGTGCCCATCAAGCGCCCCGTGTCCGGCATCGCCATGGGCCTGATCCAGGAGGAGGGCAAGACCGTGGTCCTGTCCGACATCCAGGGCCTCGAGGACTTCCTCGGCGACATGGACTTCAAGGTCACCGGTACCGAGAAGGGCATCACCGCCCTGCAGATGGACAACAAGGCCACCGGCCTGACGTTCGACATCCTGCGCACCGCCCTTGAGCAGGCCAAGGAGGGCCGTGCCTACATCCTCGATAAGATGCTCGAGGTCGTGCCCGGACCGCGTGAGGACACCCGCTCCTCCGCCCCCAAGATCCAGACCATCACGATCCCCACGGAGAACATCCGCGACGTCATCGGCAAGGGTGGCGAGACCATCCGCGGCATCCAGGACGAGACCGGCGCCTCCATCGATATCCATGAGGATGGCACCGTGTACGTCGGCGGCGTGGGCGATTCCGTGGCCGCCGCCATCGCGCGCATCGAGCTCATCGTCAAGGTTCCCGAGGTGGGCGAGGAGTACACCGGTCGCGTTGTCTCCATCCAGCCCTTCGGCGCGTTCGTGAACCTGCTGCCCGGCAAGGACGGCTTGCTTCACATCTCCCGTGTTGCCCAGGGTCGCGTTGACAAGGTCGAGGATGTCCTGAACGTCGGCGACGAGGTCAAGGTCAAGGTCATCGAGATCGACGATCGCGGCAAGATCTCCCTCGATCGCCTTGAGAAGCCCGAGGCCCCGGCTGGTTCCGGTCGCGGCGAGGGCGAGGCTCGCGGCGAGCGCCGCGAGCGCGGCGATCGTCCGGGCCGTGGTGCGCGCGACACCGGTGCCCGCGGTTTCGAGCGCCCCAACCGTGAGCGCCGCGAGCGCGGCGACCGTCCGCGTCGCCCCGGCGACAACGGCGGCCGCGCCCCGCGTCGTCACCACGAGGCGGAGTAGCGTCACAGCTCGCTCGCTTGCGGTTGATTTTTGAAAAAGGTCCTCGGAATGGTTTCCGAGGACCTTTTTTGCGTCAAGCCTTAGTGCTGATTGTCAGTTTTTCAACTTCTGTAACCGTTGAACTTGCGCTGGGCCGTTTTGCTCTCGAAATGTCCGCAACTATTTGGTGCATATCGAACAAAACGGAAGAGATTGTTCGCTAGACAGGCTATTCATGATGTCAGCAGGGCCCGAAGCGGACCGATTGAGGCGAATTGGAGCAACGCTGCCGTTTCCACGGTTACAGAAATTGGAAAAATGACATCTGAGTTGCTGTTCAGGCTAAGCGCTTAGATGATTCGCGAGCATCTCGAGGGCATGCGCATATCCATGGATCCCCTCGCCGCTCACATGCGTAAAACACGCCATGCCGGCATATGAGATGCGGCGAAATTCCTCCCGCTCCCCGACGGGGGAGATGTGTACCTCGACTGCGGGTATGCCCACGGCCTTGAGCGCATCGAGGATCGCGATGCTGGTGTGCGTGTACGCCGCCGGGTTGATCACGATTCCGTCAACGTTGCCGTAGGCCTCCTGAATGCGGTCGACGATCGCCCCCTCATGGTTCGACTGGAAGACCTCTAAGTCCTCAAACCCGAGGGACTCCGCGGCGTCGCGACACACCTGGACGAGCGCTTCGTAGGTGTCCGTCCCGTAGATATCGGGCTCGCGGATACCAAGCATATTGAGGTTGGGCCCGTTGATGACCAGGGCTTTCATTGCCTCGTCCTCTCTTCGGCTTGTGGGTGGAACCCGTGTTGAACATGCGGTCGGGGGCAGGTGCCATGCGGGCGGAATCAGAGCATGGCCGGCAGCGTATCGCGGATGGCGCGGGCGGTGGCCTTGGCGGATTCACGCGAACTCACCGTCATGTCCGCCCATGCGGCATATAGCGGTGCGCGACGTGCCGCGACCGCTTCGACCCCATCCCGTTCGCTGATGGGCCTGCCGTCTGCGGCGAGCTCGTCGAGGGGCCGATCGATGTGCACGACCATGCAGTTCTGGCGGACGAGGTCGCGGTTCCCCGCCCGCTCCACCACGCCGCCCCCGCAGGAGATGACCAGGCCGGACCTCGCGGCGACGCGCCCGAGCACCTCGGCCTCGCGATCGCGGAAGGCCTCCTCGCCCTCAGCCAGTATGAAGTCGGCGCAGCTCATGCCGAGCTCGAGTTCAAGCTCGCGGTCGATATCCACGTGCTCGCGTCCTAGCATGGCCGCCAGCGCTTCCCCCACCTGCGTCTTTCCGCATCCCGGCATGCCTATGAGCGCGATGCTCTGCTCGGTCGCGGAGAGCCGCTCGGTCACGTCCGCTATGCGGTCCATGCCGATCGCCTCGCCCGTGTAGCGCTCGACGGCCTGGGCCGCTTGAGCCACCAGCATGAGAAGACCGCCCGCGCATTTGATGCCGCGCCGCTCCGCTTCCATCATGAGGGCCGTGCGCGCGGGGTTGTACACGATGTCGACAAGCCCTTCGAGCCGCGGAAACGCATCAAGTCTGCACGGCGCGGCAGGGCAGTTGGGGAACATCCCCACGGGCGTGCAGTTGACCGCGAGCGCCGCATCTGCGTGACGTTCGAGATTCTCGTACGTGTTCTCGCCGACCCGGTCGATGGCGACGGCGTTCATCCCCAGGTCCGCAAGGACCATCATGGCTGTGGAGCCCGCGCCGCCCGTGCCGCCGAACACGACGGCCTTCTTTCCCGCCAGTTCGAGCCCCAACGACTCGATGAGAACTTTGAAGCCGTAGTAGTCGGTGTTGTCGCCGCGCAGGCGCCCATCGGGCATGCGCGTCACAGTGTTAATGTTTCCCATGCGGCGCGCGACGGGGGAGAGCTCGTCCATATAGGGAACCAGATCGCGCTTGTACGGGATGGTCACGTTGAAACCCTCCCACGCGTTCGTGCGCACGAATTCCTCGATCTGCTCGGGTTCCCGTTCGAATGTGCGGTAATCGAGGCCTGCGAGCTCACGGTAGATCACCGGGGTGTAACTGTGGCCCAGGACGCGTCCGAGCACGCCGTACGGTCGCTTGGCCGGGTGCTCCATGACGGCGCGCTGCCGCTCGCGGCTCATCGACATGAGCACGCGGAGGAGCTCGACGGCCTGGTCCTTGAGGTCGGCGGGCGCTTTCGCGGCGACCCGCTCGAGCTTCTTGCGCTCGCGGCCCTCGTCGAGGATGGGGGCGCCGGATTCCATCTTGAGGCGGGCGACATCTTCGGCGAGGTCCATCCTGCGGGCGAAGAGCTCGATAATCTGGTTGTCCACGTCGTCGATCTGAGCGCGGATATCTGTGAGGTCCATGGTCAACTCCCAATAATCGCGCGGCACCGAGGTCGGGTGCCCCGTCTATCGGCCGGGCTACGGCCTATTTATGTCGAATGCGGCATGCTGTTCCAGGAGCGCGTCCAGCAGCGCGAGCGCGCAGGCCGCCTCGGCCACGGGGACGGCGCGCGGCGCGATGCAGGGGTCGTGCCGCCCTGCGACCTCAAGGTCGACGTTCTCTCCGGTCCGCAGGTTCACGCTCCGCTGCGGGCGCGCGATGGACGGCGTGGGTTTTACGGCCATCCGCCAGATCACGGGCATGCCCGTGGTGATGCCGCCCAAGATGCC
The DNA here is from genome assembly GCA_902470815.1 of uncultured Collinsella sp. Classification (GTDB taxonomy): domain Bacteria; phylum Actinomycetota; class Coriobacteriia; order Coriobacteriales; family Coriobacteriaceae; genus Collinsella. Next base: position 27,570 of record CABRHS010000002.1, on the reverse strand, counting down.
GCCGGCGTTGTTGGCCTGCGGCGCCACGGAGCCTCCCGCCATGCGGTACTCGTCGTTGCTCTCGCTGCCCAAGCGCTCCGTCGCGCCAAAGCCCGACCCGAACTCCACTCCCTTCACGCCCGGTATGCCGAACGCGATGCGCGCTATGCGGTTCTCGATGCCGTCGAACATGGGGTCGCCTAAGCCGGCCGGCACGCCGTATGCGGCGCATTCGATCACAGCGCCCACGCTGTCTCCCTCGCTGCGCGCGCGGAGGATTCGCCCGCGCATCTCATGTGCGGCTTCGGCGCTCACGCAGGGCAGGGGATTCTCGGCGATGCGTGTTAGCTGGTCTTCTTCGAGCGTCATGGGGTTGAGCGGCTCGTCCTCTATGCGCTCCGGACCCAGGTTGGCCACGTGTGCGGCGATGCGGATCCCGTGCAAGGCGAGGGCCTGCAGCGCAATGCCGCCCGCGACGCAGAGGGGCGCGGTGAGCCTGCCCGAGAAGTGCCCCCCGCCCGATGCGTCCTGGAACCCGCCATATTTGACCTGCGCGGTCCAATCGGCATGCCCGGGGCGCGGGACGTCGCGAAGGTCATCGTAGTCGCCTGGCCGTGCGTCGCCGTTGCGGATGAGCGCGGCGATCGGCGCCCCGTTGGTTGCCCCGTCCGTGATGCCGGCGATGAACTCGGGGGCGTCGCCCTCGCGCCGCGCGGTCGCGGCCCGGTCGCGCCCGGGTGCTCGGCGGTCGAGAAATGCCTGGAGTTCAATGACGTCGACAGCAATGCCGGCCGGCATGCCGTCGAGGACGCATCCGATGGCGGGGGAGTGCGACTGCCCGAACACTGAGAGCCTGAGCGCGGTGCCGTACATTGAGGACATGCCCGCCCCTTACTCTTCGAAGAGCTCGACGTCGCCGCCGAGGAGCCGGTAGTGCTCGAAGAACGCCGGGTAGCTCTTGCCCACGGCCTCCGCTCCCCGGATCTGCACGGGCCCGTCGCAGCGCACGGCGGCTATCGCCGCCATCATGGCGATGCGGTGGTCGCCGTGGCTGTCCACGGTTCCGCCGTCAAGGCGCTCGTGTCCTTCGACGACCAACGCGTCGCCCTCCACGCGGGCGCAGGCACCCAGGTTCGACAGCTCTTCCGCCACCGTGGCGAGCCGGTCGGATTCCTTCAGCCGCAGTCGCGAGCAGCCTGTGAACCGCGTGGCGCCCTCGGCGCATGCGGCCACCGCAGCCAGGGCGGGCACCAGGTCGGGCACGTCGTGGGCATCGAGCTCGATGCCGCGCAGACGGTCGGGCCTGATGGTCGCGGCGCGCGCGTTGCGCTGCCCCCGCGCGCCGAAGAGCATGAGGGCCGCGTTGACGGCGCGGTCGCCCTGGATGGAGGAGGGCGAGACCCCGCGCACGGTCACCGAGTGGCGCCCCATCGCGCCGGCGCATAGCCAGAAGGCGGCGTTTGACCAGTCGCCCTCGACGGCGACGGCGCCAGGCGTGCGGTAACCCTGGCGCGCGACGCGGAACACCGTGAGCGGAAGGCCACCCGGGGTGGCTCCCTCCTCGATGTCCACGTGCACGCCGAAGGCTGCGAGCACATGGACGGTCAGGTCCACATAGGGCCGGCTCTCGAGCTCACCGGTCACCGCGACCTCGGTGTCGCCGTCGAGCAGGGGCGCGGCCAGCAACAGGCCGGAGATGAATTGCGAGCTCACGTTGCCGGGCAGCTCGAACCTTCCCGGCCTCATGCGGCCGGTCGCCTTGAGCGGCAGCCCGCCCAGCCCCTCGAGCGTGCAGCCCGCGGCCATGAGCTCGTCGGTGAGCGGCGAGAGGGGCCTCTCGCCCAGGCGGCGCGAGCCCGTGAACGTGGCGTCCGCGCCCAGCGCGCAGGCGACGGGGAGCATGAAGCGCAGGGTGGAGCCGGACTCCCCGCAGTCGAGCGTGGCGCCAGCGAGCGCGCGCAGCAATCCGTGCTCGATGCTCTTGGGTGCGGGGTGGATCTCGAGGCCGCCCTCGATGAGGGTGATGCGCGCCCCCAGCGCCGCGAGGCAGCGGATGGTGGCGTTCATGTCCTCGCAGCTGGAATCGCACGCGACGCGCGTGACGCCGTTGGCGAGCGCCGCGGCGATGATGATGCGGTGCGCCATCGATTTGGACGGGATGGCGGGAACGGTGCCTGATAGCGGCTTGGGATTGATTGTCGCGAGCATCCGCGCTCCTATTCCTCGTGTCCAGATGCGACTTCGTCGAGCTCCTCGCCGATGGCCCTGGTGCAGGCCAGCCCCACCTCGAGGATGCGACGGAACTCGTCGACGGGCGTGGGCGCGAGCGCGGCGGCTCCCACCCCGCGCGGCACGACCAGCTCGATCAGATCGCCGGAGCGCTTCTTGTCGTGGAGCGCCTCCTCGTACACGCGCTCGGGTTCGGCGTCGAAGGCGAGTGAGAGCCCGTGGGCTTTGAGCAGCCTCGCGATGCGCTCGGGCACGTCATCGGGGCAGAGCTCGGCGGTCACGCTGGCGCTCGCGATGGCCACCATGCCTATGCCCACGCACGCGCCGTGGCCCAGGCGGTAGCCCTCGGCGGCCTCGACTCCATGGCCGATGCTGTGGCCGAAGTTGAGCAGCTTGCGGATGCCCGCCTCGCGCTCGTCTTGGACGACCACGGCGCGCTTGATGTCGATGTTGCGGACGATGAGCCACGCGACGCGCGCGAGGTCGGTCTTGAGCAGCTTCGGCGTGAGGGGGGTGCGCTCGAGCTCATCGAACAGCTCTGCGTCGGCGATCAAGGCGTGCTTGACCACCTCGGCGCAACCATCGGCGAACTGCGCGTCTTCGAGCGTGCCCAGGCACCCGATATCGGCCACGACGGCGCTCGGCTGCCAGAATACGCCGGCGAGGTTCTTGCCCGCGCCGAGGTTGACGGCGGTCTTTCCTCCAACCGAGGAGTCCACCATGGCGAGCAGGCTGGTGGGCACCTGTATGAGCGCGATGCCGCGCATGTAGGTCGCCGCGGCGAGCCCCGCCACGTCTCCCACCACGCCGCCGCCCAGGGCCACGATGACGTCTCCGCGCGTGAGCCCCGCGCTCGCGGCCCGCTCGAGCACCATCGAGAGCGTCTCCACGGTTTTGCTCTTCTCGCCCGCCTCGAACGCGGTGAGCTCGGCGGCGAACCCCGCCGCTTCAAGGCCGTCCATCACGGGGGCCCCGTACAGCGGGCCCACGTTCGAGTCGGTCACCACGAGCGCCCGGCCGGCGCCGGGGACGGCCTCGCGGGCGATCTGGCCGACCTGCTCGAGCAGGAAGGTCCCTATGTGTACCTTGTACGGGCGCTCCGTATCGATATCGAGGGTATAAGCCGAAGTCGCCATGGCCGACGCCTCCCTTGTCGCGGCCCCGCCCGGGTGAGGTGCGCGGGCGGGGCCTTTCGTTTCAGAATTGACTCTTCGAGTGTACCCCGAGCGCGCGGATGCGCGCGTTCTTGCGCCGGGTGTCATGCGATTCATATAGATTTGCTCCGTCGCCCCGCGCGGCGGCGGAGTTGGGTATAATGCAATCCGTTGCGCGCCATTAGCTCAGTGGATTAGAGCGTCTGCCTCCGGAGCAGAAGGCCGTAGGTTCGAACCCTATATGGCGCACCAACGCATTTTCACTCGAACCCTCGGGTTCGGTCATCGGGGGTCGCGGGCGCCGAGCGCTCGTGACCTTTGTTTTACCGCCGCCCGGTGCGCACCGCATCGGCTGGCGTGCGAGCGAGAGGGTCGTATGGATACCGAGCGCACCGGCAACCCATTTGGCGAGCAGGGGCTCACGGCCGCCGAGGTCGGGGAGCGCATCGCCGCCGGCAAGGTGAACGTCAATACGGAGCTCAAGACCAAGTCGGTCAGGGAGCTCGTCGTGGAGAACGTCTGCACGCTGTTCAACCTCATCAACATCCTGCTCGCGGCGCTCGTCATCGCGACGGGCGCGTGGAAGAACCTCACGTTCCTGGGCGTGGTCTTCCTCAACTCCGCTATCGGCGTGATCCAGTCGCTGCGGTCCAAGCGCATGGTGGACAAGCTCACCCTGCTCGCCTCCAAGAAGGCCGTGGCCATCCGCGACGGAGCGCCGGTCGAGCTCGACTTGGACCAGATCGTCCTCGACGACGCTATCCGCCTGGGGCGCGGCGACCAGATCCCCGCCGACGCCGTCGTTGTCGAGGGCGAATGCCATGTCAACGAGAGCCTCCTCACCGGCGAGAGCAACCCCATTCACAAGCGCCCGGGCGACGAGCTCATGAGCGGCAGCTTCATCGACGCGGGCCTGGTCGTGGCCCGCGTTATCCACGTGGGCGCCGACAACTACGTTGCCCGCATCAACAACGAGGCCAAGTACGTCAAGAAGGTCAACTCGGAGATCATGAACGCGCTCAACGCCATCGTGCGGTTCGCGAGCATCTTCATGGTGCCCATCGGCCTGGCGCTGTTCTACTCGAGCGCCCACAGCTCATATGAGGCGTGGTGCGCCCTGAGCCCCGAGTCGTCGTCGACGTTCCTGGGGTGGGTGCTCTCCGGTCAGGCCTGGGGCGAGATCTCCGCGGCGACCCTCTCGACCGTGGGTGCGCTGCTCGGCATGATCCCGCAGGGCCTGGTGCTGCTCACCTCGTCGGTTCTCGCCATCGCGACTATCCGCCTGGCGCGGCGCAAGGTCCTCGCTCAGCAGCTCTACTGCATCGAGACGCTCGCGCGCGTGGACGTGCTGTGCCTGGACAAGACCGGCACCATCACCTCGGGCCGCATGGAGGTCGCGGGCACGTACGAAGCGCTCGCGGACGGCGGCGTCGCCCCCGCGCAGGGGGCGGCCGAGCTCGATGGGGCCCTCGCGGGTATAGCGCGCGCCACCTCCGCCGACGCGAACGAGACCTGCACGGCGCTGCTCAACTTCTACGCCGGCGCCGCCGACGTCCCCGCATCCACGCGCGTCGTTGCGTTCTCGTCCGCCAAGAAGTGGAGCGGCGCGACCCTGGCCGCGTGCCCGGCGTTCGGGGGAGAGGCGCGCTCCTACGTGATGGGCGCCGCCCAATTCGTCCTGTCAGCCGAGGACTTCGCGCGGTATGAGGGTTCCGTCAACGAGCTCGCGTCGAGTTGCCGCGTCCTGGTGGTCGCGCGCGTTGACGGATTCACCGACGAGGGCGACATGATCGGGCGCGCGGCGCCCGTGGGCTTCGTGACCATCCGCGATGAGATCCGCTCCTCCGCGGCCGAGACCATCCGCTACTTCTGCGAGCAGGGCGTCACCCTGAACGTTATCTCCGGCGACGACCCGCGCACCGTGTCCTCCATCGCGCGCGTGGTGGGGGTCCCCGGGGCCGACAGGTTCGTGGACGCCACCACGCTCGACACGCCCGCGAAGCTCGACGCGGCCGTGGACCGCTACCACGTGTTCGGTCGCGTGACCCCGCAGCAGAAGCGGGAGCTCGTGGTGGCCCTGCAGCGCCGGGGCCACACCGTCGCCATGACCGGTGACGGCGTGAACGACGTCCTCGCCCTGAAGGAGGCCGACTGCTCCGTGGCCATGGCCGCCGGCTCGGACGCCGCGCGCAACGTGGCCGAGATAGTCCTGGTCGAGAACGACTTCGCCGCCATGCCCGCCGTTGTTGCCGAGGGCCGCCGCTCCATCAACAACCTGCAGCGATCCGCCGCGCTGTTCCTCACCAAGACGCTGTTCTCCATGGGCCTGGCCGCCATCTGCATCGTGGCGCCCCCGTACCCGTTCCAGCCCATCACCATGACGCTCATCAACTTCTACTGCATCGGGTTCCCGAGCTTCGTGCTGGCGCTCGAGCCCAACAACGCGAGGGTGCGCGGGAGCTTCCTGTCCAATGTGCTCAAGAGGGCCATTCCCGCCGCTCTGGGCGTTCTTGCAACGGCGATTCTGTGCATCTGCTCGGCCGGCGTGTTCGGCTTCGGGCAGGACCTCCTCTCCACCATGTGCCTCATCACCACGTGCGCAGTCGGCCTGTGCCTGATCTGGCGCATCTCGGTGCCGTTCACGCCGCTTCGCCGCGCCGTGTTCGTGTTCGTGGTGTGCGGGCTCGTGGCCGCCATCACGCTCCTGCCCGGCTTTTTCTCCGTGGGCCGGCTCACGGTGTGGAGCGCGATCCTCACGGCCGCGTTCTCCGCCTTGGGCTGCCTGGCCTTCTACCGTCTTGCGGACTTCTTCGAGATGTCACCCGAGCGCACCACGAAGCTCGCCACCGGGTTCGGCCGCGGCGTGCGCGTCAGCGTGCGCGGTCGCGGCCGTTCCAAGAGCTCCCGCGTGAGCTCCACCGGCAGCGCCGTCCGCCGGGGTGTGGACGGGATCCGCGCGCGCGTGGAGAAGCGCGCCGCCGCGCGTGAGCTCCTGCGCGCTCAGGAGCATGCCGAGGACGGCGTGGCCGCGTCGGGCGCATCGGCTTCGGATGCCGCGACCGCCGGCTCCGGGGCACGTGGGGACCGCCCTCAGTCCGGCGCGAAGAGGGCATCTGTCCGCAAGAAGCGGTATCGTGTTGAGCAGGCCAACGGCGGCATCCGCGTCAAGATGCCCAAGACCACCCGGAAGAAGGACCAGTGATCTGCCCCATCTGCAACACCACGGTGAGCGACGGCTCGCCGAGCTGCCCCTCGTGCGGCGCCGACCTCGCTCCCCAGGGGGCCGACGTGGCATCCGAGTTCATCTTCTGCGAGGGGTGCGGCGCGCGCTTGAGCCCGCAGGACCGCACGTGCCCCAAGTGCGGCCGCCCGGCGCCCGGCATCCTCTCCGAGGACTCCGCCTCGTCCGACCTGGCCGCGGGCAAGACCGCGAGCTTCCCCCGCCTGACCGCCGAGATGATCGCTGGGTCCCTGCCCGTGCCCACCGGCGCGTCCGCCCCGGATCCCTCTGCTGCGCCGTTCGACCAGGACGCGACGAGCGTGCTCGACGCGGGCGCGATGGCGTCCGTCGGTGCCGGCGGCGCGAGGGGAGGGTCCGCGCGTTCCTCCGTGCGCAAGGCCATGCCCCATGATGACGCCGCCGCAACGGGCGATGCCGACCCCTATGCCCGCCCGCATCGCGGGCGCTGGATCGCCCTCGCCCTCGCCCTTACGCTGGCGGGTGGCGGCGCGTGGTTCGTCGCAACCGACCCCCTGGGCGTCATGCCGGGGTTCTACGAGGCCTTCGGCCGAGCCGCGAAGGAGACGTTCCCCAGCCGCCAGGTGCCCGAGAACGGCGCCGCCGCGGACGAAGCGTCTCCCGCGGGCGATGCGTCCGCCGATGGCGCCGGCAGCTCCGACGCGCACTCAAATGTGAGTGACTCCGTGCTCTCCGAGGCCCAGGCGTTCCAGCGCCTGAGCGCCATCTACGGCGACATCATCGCCCTGCAAGACGATATCGGCCCCGTGGTGGACACCTATAACGGCCAGTATCTCGTCAAGGACCGCGACCAGCGCGCGAACGCCTCCCGGGGCGCCTACGACCTGCGCGACTCGCTCTCCGACCTGATCGACGAGATCGACGGGTTGGAGCTCGCGGAGGGTTCGGCGTACGCCGAGGATGTGGAGCACCTGCGCAAGCTGGCCACTTGGACCTTCAACCGCGTCGACGTGCTGTGCCGCTCATGGGATATCAACCTGGACCTGCCCGAGGGCGAGATCCCGGTCAACCACCAGGACGAGATCTTGGCCCCGCTGCGCGATGTCCAGATGGTCGACGGCAAGTCGATCGACGTGGTGGAGTACGAGCGCAACGTGGGCGCGTGGAAGCCGGTAGAGAAATAAAGCGCAGGTTCCCGCGACGTGGGCGCGTGCTAAGATATTCCCTGTATGCAACGATGACAGGGGAGGAAGCCCATGTTCAATAGGAAGACCCGTACGCCCGAGTACGAGCTGGCTGGCGACGAGTGCGCCGTCATCGAGACCTCAAAGGGCGTCATCCGCGTCGCCCTCGACTGCGAGGGCGCGCCCATCCACGTCGCCAACTTCTGCGAGCTCGCCACCATGGGCTTTTACGATGGGCTCAAGTTCCATCGCTACGTCCCCGGCTTCGTGATCCAGGGCGGCTGCCCCAACACGCGCGACATGACCTGCGAGCAGGTCGCCGCCAGGCAGCCCGGTCCCGACGGCCAGCCCGGCACGGGCGGCCCCGGCTGGTGCATCAAGGAGGAGTTCTCCACCAACCCCCGCAACAGCCATGAGGACGGCGCGCTGGCCATGGCCCGCTCCATGGATCCCAACTCCGCCGGCTCCCAGTTCTACTTCTGCCTGGGACCGCAGCACAACCTCGACTCCGGCTACACCGTCTTCGGCTCCACGGTCGAGGGCAAAGACGTCATCGGCGCCCTGCGCGCCGGCGACGAGATCGTGAGCGTGGACATCGTCCACGGCGCGTAAACGCCGGATTCGCGTACCCGACCGTTCGATCAGAGGAGCATTCGTGAACAACCAAGTTCTTGAGCAGGCTCGCAACGCGTACCGCACGGGAGATTTCGCCGCGGCGGCCCAACTGTTCGCCGCCGCCAAAGATCCCTCAGAGCCCGCCGGCGAGGCCGACCACCTTCGCGGCAACTCGCTCATGCGCCTGGGCCGCTATGCCGACGCCGTCGAGGCCTACGGCTCCGCGCTGCAGGACGGTGCCTACGGCAGGCGCGGCGCCCTGCTGACCAACCAGGGCAAGGCGCTCGTGGCCGCGGGCGACGTGTCGACTGCCGTGTCCGCCTTCTCCGCCGCCACCCAGGACGCGAGCTATGCGACGCCCTACAAGGCCTACCTCGGGTTGGGCGACGCCCTCAAGAAGCTCGGCAACTTCACCGAGGCCGGCGTGGCGTACCGTCAGGCCGCGATCGACGGCACCAATCCGGCTCCCGCCGGGGCCCTGGCGAGCCTGGGCGATTGCTTCGTGGCGCTCCAGCGCCCCGAGGACGCCATCGAGTCCTATCGAACCGCCCTCGACTTCGTGGGCCCGCGCGACGACTCGCGCGCCATCAGCGCCGGGCTGGCCCAGGCCTACGTCGCGTGCAACCGCTTTACCGATGCGGTGGATGCCTTCACCACCGCCACGGCCGACGGCATCTACCAGCTCAGCCCCGAGCAGCAGGAGGCGTTCGACCGCGCTCGCGAAACGCTCTCCGCGTCTTCCGCCATGCTCGCCAACACCAGCGCCTACGGCGCCGACGTCGACCCGCTCGACCCACTCGGCCAGTCCGGCAACTTCATGCCCGACCCGTCCGACACCGGCTTCTTCACGCTCTCCGAGCAGGAGATGGTCCAGCAGGATCGCGTCGAGACCAAGGTGCGCCGCAAGCGTCGTCACACCGGCCTCAAGGTGTTTCTGGCCATCCTTGTCGTGCTGCTGATCGCCGGCGGCGGCGCTGCGTTCGCGTTCACCCGCGGCTTCGGCATCCCGTCCCAGCAAGACGTCCTCACCGGGCTCTTCCAGGCGACGACCGACGGCTCCGACACGAGCGAGTTCCTCGCATCCGGCCTCGATGAGAGCCAGCGCTCCGTCATCGCCTCGAGCATCCCGCTCGACGCCACCGCGACCATCGAGGGCATGGACGCCGGCATGAGCGAGACCACCGCTCAGGTCAAGGTCGCCCTCAAGCAGGGCGGCGAGATGACCTACGACGTGAGCTTCGTGCGCGAGGGCCTGGGTTGGGCCGTGGCGAGCATCGACCCCAACTTCAACGTGGAGACCTCCGCCGAGTAGAAGATGTGCAACCCGTGCGTTCCTCATGGACGGCCCTCGCCGTCCCCGGGCGCACGGTACACTTTCAAGACACATGCACGTAAGAGTTTGACGTAGGAGCAGACTTGTTTTCTTTGATGGACATGTTCTTCGGCCAGTACGATGGCGATCTGGCGATCGACCTCGGCACGGCCAACACGCTCGTCTCCGTGCGCGGCAAGGGCATCGTGATCCGCGAGCCCTCCGTCGTCGCCATCGATAAGAACGACGAGCGCATCCTCGCCGTGGGCATCGAGGCCAAGCGCATGCTCGGCCGTACCCCCGGCAACATCGTCGCCGTCCGCCCGCTCAAGGACGGCGTCATCGCCGACTTCGACGTGACCGAGGCGATGCTGCGGTACTTCATCGACAAGGCCAGCGAGAAGCGCTACCCCTGGACCCCGCGCCCCCGCGTTGTGGTGTGCGTGCCGTCCGGCGTCACGTCTGTCGAGAAGCGCGCCGTCTTCGAGGCCACCATCCAGGCCGGCGCCCGCCAGGCGTACCTCATCGAGGAGCCCATGGCGGCCGCCATTGGCGCCGACCTCCCGGTCGAGGAGCCCACGGGCTCCATGGTCATCGACATCGGCGGCGGCACCACCGAGGTCGCCGTCATCGCCATGGGCGGCATCGTTGTGTCCCAGTCCATCCGCATCGCCGGCGATGAGTTCGACCAGGCGATTCTCCAGCACGTGCGCGATGCGTACAACCTCGCCATCGGCGAGCGCACCGCCGAGGACATCAAGATCAAGGTCGGCTCCGCGGTCCCGCTCAAGGACGAGCTCGACGTCGAGGTCAACGGCCGCGACGTCATCTCCGGCCTTCCCAAGACGGTCCGCATCGAGAGCGAGGAGATCCGCCGGGCGCTCAACAAGCCGCTCGACGAGATGACCAAGGCCGTCAAGGACGCCCTTGACGCCACGCCGCCGGATCTTGCCTCCGACCTGATGTACTACGGCATCCTCCTCACCGGCGGTGGCGCCATGCTCCGCGGTCTGGACGTGCGCCTGCGCGACGAGACCGGCGTGGCGGTCAACGTGAGCCCCACCGCGCTCGACAACGTGGTGAACGGCTGCGCCCGCGTCCTCGAGGCCAACGCGTTCGACGGCGGGTTTGTACAGAGCAACGCCTAACTGCGACGAAAGGGTGGCTTGTGGCGGGAAAACCCAAGTACTCCTCAAATCTGCATAGCGCTAGACAGTCAACGGGTGGTCGCCCGTTGATTGTTTTATGCGTCATCTCACTGTTGCTCCTCACGTTCTACCTGCGTGAGGGCGATATGGGCCCCATACACTCGCTGCGTGGGGGAGTGATGACCGTTACCGCGCCCGTGCGCATGCTCGGCAACGCCGTGGCGGCGCCGTTCAACGCGCTGGGCAACGTCATGCACAACGCAACCTCATCCTCCGGCACGCTCAGCGAGCTCGAGAAGGAGAACGAGCGCCTTACCGCCAAGGTCGCGGAGCTCTCCGAGGCCAAGGAGACCGCGGCGCGGCTCGAGAAGCTCGTCGGGCTCAAGTCCACGTACAACCTGAAGTCCTCCGCGGCGCGCATCATCGGCTCCACGGGCAACGCCTGGAGCAACGCCGTGATCATCGACAAGGGGTCGAGCTCCGGCTTCGAGGTAGGCATGCCCGTCTGCAGCTCGGGCGGCGTGATCGGTCAGATCATCGAGGTCTCGGCCAACACCTCCGTGGTCAGGCTCATAACCGATGAGCAGTCCGGCGTCTCGGCCATGATCCAGGGGTCGCGCGCCCAGGGGATGCTCCAGGGCCAGGCCGACGGCACCCTCCGCCTGGAGTACGTCGTCGCCGATGCCGAGGTGTCCACCGGCGATATCGTCATCACGTCGGGCATAGGCGGCGCCTTCCCCAAGGGGCTCCCCTTGGGCACGGTCGCTTCGATCGACCGCGCGCCCAACGCGGTGTACTACACCATCGTGGTCCGCGCTGCGTCTTCCGCCGAGAACAACGAGGAGGTTCTCGTCATCACGTCCGTCGGGGAGGAGCAGATCGCATCTGACGACGACGTCGCCGCCGCGAACGCCGAGCCGCAGGGCGGTGCGGCGCCTGCGGGCGAGGATGCGGGCGAGAACGCCGACGGCGCGGGTTCCGATTCGGGTGCTTCGAGCGGACGGGGGGAGTGACATGGCCTTTGAGATGAACAACACCGGGCGCTCCAGGTCCGCTCTCATAACCATGGCGGTCGTGTGCGTCGTTCTGCACCTGGCGCTCGCACCGCAGGTCTCCGTGTTCGGCGGCCGCTTCAACTTCATGCTCGTGCTCACGGTATCCCTGGCCATCTCCGGCGATTCGCGGTCGCTTGTGTACATAGGCTTCTTCTCGGGCCTGTTCTTCGACCTCACCACGGCCTCTCCCGTCGGCTTCATGGCCCTGCTGCTCGCCCTCACGGGCTACACGGTCGCCCTCATGTCCCGCGGTCTCACCTCGGGGTTGGGCATGGAGACGGTGCGCGTGGCCGCCGTGGCGATCCTCGCGGTCAACGTGCTGTACGCGGTCGGGATGTTTTTCATGGGCGTGGAGGGCGACCTGCTCAGGTCCATTGGCATCCACGGTCTCGCCTCGAGTGTGCTCACCATGCTCGCCTGCGTCCCGTTCCTGCTCATGGGCGGGTCCGGCGGATCTGGGCGCGGCCTGTCCGGTCGCGGTCGCGGCTTGGCATACGGCGGCAACCGCTACAAGGGCCTGAGGTAGTTCGCGTATGGACGCTCAGCTCATCGTCATCATAGCCGGCGCGATCCTCTTCATCGCGATCATCGGGTCGCTGCTGTTCCTCAAGGGCTACTCGGGCAAGTTCACCTTTGACACCGACACCGGCACGCGCCCCCGCGCGTCGGAGGGGGAGGGCAGCACCCAGGGCATCAAATCCAACGGGCGCTTCAAGCTGCTCACCGCCGGCGTGGGCGCCGTCTTCGCCGCCATCGTCGCCAAGCTCTGGAGCATGCAGATGGTCTCGTCGGACCATTACGACAAGCTCGCCGAGCAGAACCAGACCCGCACGGTCACCACGCCGGCTCCCCGCGGGCGCATCCTCGACCGCAGCGGCGAGCCCATCGTGGACAACCGCGCCTCGCTCGCCGTGGTCGCCTACCGCGACCTCGCCGAGAATCCGGTGGTTGTCCGGCACCTGGCCAACGTGCTCGGCATGCCCTACATGGCCGTGCTCAGGAACATCCAGGACAACACCGAGGGCGCGCAGAGCCCCCATACCATCGCTACCGACGTGCGTCGCTCTACGGTGGCCTACATAGAGGAGCACATCGACGCGTTCCCCGGCGTGAGCATCGCCGAGCGCACCGAGCGGTCCTATCCGCATGGCACGCTCGCCTGCCACCTGGTGGGCTACACGGGCACCGTCACGCAGGAGCAGCTCGACGCGCAGAAGGACCTTTCCGATGAGGAGCGCGCCGGCAAGATCATGTACCAATCGGGCGACGTCGTGGGCCAGTCTGGCGTCGAGTACTACTACGAGAACCTGCTTCAGGGCATCCGTGGCGAGCAGACGGTCAAGGTCGATGCGAGCGGCAACGTGACGGGTCAGGCCGGCGCGGTTCCCGCCGAGCCCGGCAGCGACATCAAGCTCACCATCGACCTCAAGATCCAGCGCGCGTGCGAGGAGGGGCTCAAGACGAGCTTCGAGGTCGCGGAGCGCACGGGCTACGAGCCCTCCGGCGGCTCCTGCGTGTGCATCGACTGCACGAACGGCGAGGTGCTCGGCATGGCGTCCGCGCCTTCGTTCGACCCGTCGGTCTTCGTGGGCGGCGTGTCGTCCGACGCATGGAGCCAGCTCAACGATGACAAGGGCGGCCATCCGCTGCTCAACCGCGTGATCGGCGGTCAGTACATGTCGGCCTCGACCATCAAGCCGTTCACCTCTCTGGCCGGCATGGAGTACGGCGTGTACACCGCGGACATGTCGTCCAACTGCACCGGCTGGTGGACCGGCCTCGGCGAGGGCTGGGGCAAGAAATGCTGGCTGCTCTCCGGGCACGGCGCGGGCAACCTCGAGACCGGCATCCGCGACTCGTGCGACGTGGTCTTCTACGACCTCGGCAAGAACTTCTTCTACGACAAGGAGCACCCCGAGGGCCTGCAGGAGATGTACCGCAGGTGGGGCCTGGGGTCCAAGACCGGGATCGACCTGCCTTCAGAGGAGTCCGGGCGCATACCCGACGCCGCGTGGAAGGAGTCGTACTTCAAGGATTGGAGCGCCGAGCAGCGCGCGTGGAACGCCGGTGACATGACGAACATCGCCATCGGTCAGGGCGACATTCTCGTCACGCCCCTGCAGATGGCCACCGCCTATTGCGGCCTCGCCATGGGCGGCGTGGAGTGGACCCCGCATGTTCTTCTGTCCGCCGTGGCGCGTGATGGCGAGGGCGACGCCTATGTTTACGAAAAGAAGGAGCGTCTGAACGCCGAGATCAAGACACCTGGTGCCATGGATGTGGTCTACCGCGGCGTGCACTCGATGATCTACGAGGAGTCCCCGGTCACCGCGGCCCACTTCACCAATCTTCCCGTCCAGGTCGCGGGCAAGTCCGGCACGGGCGAGAAGAACAACGAGGACCCGTATGGCTGGTTCATCGCGTACGCCCCGTTCGACGACCCCAAGTACGTCGTGTGCGCCATGTTGGAGCGCGGCGGGTACGGATCAACCTGCGCCATGCCGGCGGTCCGCACGGTGCTCGGCGCGATCTACGATGCGCCTGACGACAAGGCCTTCACAGGCGGAGACAGCACGAGGTAGGTGATACGGATGGCCCAAGACTCGCTCAAACGCGTGAACAAGCACATGAGCTCCGACAAGGGGGGATTTCGCCAGAAGGTGAGCGTCCCCGTCTTCGTCGCGTGGGCGTGCCTGATCGCCTACGGCGCCCTGGTGATCTGGACCGCCTCGCTCACCATCCCCGAGGCGTCGTTCACGCGCCAGCTCGTGGGCATCGGCCTGGGGTCGGTGCTCGCGTTCCTGTGCTGGCGCTCGGACTTCTCCGGCCTGGCGGGCATGACCACGGTCCTGCTCGTCATTGACCTGGTGGTGCTGTTCAGCCCCTACATACCCGGCCTCTCGTACAACGCCAAGGGCATGACCGGCTGGATCAAGATCCCGCTCATCGGGCTCACGTTTCAGCCTGTCGAGCTCGCCAAACTCATTACGATCTTCTTCATGGCGTCGCTGGGCGCGCAGTACAACGGGCGCATCGACAACGTGCGCGAGTACGCCAAGCTGTGCGGCATGCTCGCCATCCCGTTCGGCGCCGCGGTCATCGCCGGCGACCTGGGCAGTGGCCTGGTCGTCTTCTTCTCCGGCGCGTGCATCATCATGATGAGCGGCCCCAAGAAGGAGTGGGTCCTGTGCACGGTCGCCCTGCTCATCGGCGCCGTGTCCATCATGCTCGCGCTTGATTCCGTGCTTGATGGAATGCTGGGCAAGGACGTGCTGCTCAAGCAGTACCAGATGAACCGATTGCTCGTGTTCATCGACCCGGAGTCCGACACGTCCGGCGCCGGGTACAACCTGCTGCAATCAATGATCGCCGTGGGATCCGGGGGCTTTTTCGGCAAGGGGATCGGCAACGCCTCCCAGGCCGGTGCGGGCTTCTTGCCCGAGGCGCACACCGACTTCGTCTTCGCGCTGCTCTCCGAGGAGTTCGGCTTCGCCGGCGCGCTCCTGCTGCTGGCCCTGTTCGCCCTGCTGATCTTCGCCACCATCCGCGTCGCGCATCAGTCGGACTCGCTCTTCCTGCAGCTCGCCTGCATCGGCATCGTGGGCATGTGGACCTTCCAACTACTTGAGGAGGTGGGCATGTGCATCGGCCTCATGCCCATCACCGGCATTCCGTTGCCCTTCGTCAGCTTCGGGTCCTCGTCCATGCTCATGCAGTGCGCCGCGTTCGGCATCGTCCAGTCCATCTGGCGCTCGCGCGGCAAGGTGGCGTAGGTCGTACGCTCGGCCCCGTCCCATTGCGGGTACCACCATGTCAAGGTCCTGCATCCGGTTATAGAAAGGTGACATCATGCGCGTTCCCCTGGAGTCGATCGTCGACACGGTAAAACTGGGCGCCTCGGTACGCGGCGAGGCCGACACGCCGGTGCGCGTGGGCGTGTACGTTGACGCCTCCGCCACGCCCTTGCTCATCGAGACGGTGCGCGATGCGTTCGTCCCACAGACCACCGCCGCGCTCGTGCGCGTCGAGCGCCTGGGGTCGAGCCCCGTCACGGTCAAGCCCGACACCGACGTCGCGATCGTGATCTCTTGCGGGGGCGCTCACCTGCAGGCCCGTGTCCAGGAGATCGTGGTGAGCGGGGCCCCCGTGGTGGTGCTCGCCGAGTCGAGCGTCGAGGTGCCGTTCATCCAGGAGGACACCCGCATGCTTGGGTTGATCGCGGCGACCGACAGGACCTATTTGCTCGATACGCTGGCGCGGTGGATCCTCGAGCGCACGGACAAGCAGACCGCGCTCGCCGCCAACTTCCCGTTCATGCGCCTCGCCGCGGCCAACCGCGTGATCGCCTCCGCCGCGCTGGGCAACGCGGCCACCGGAGCCCTGTTCTTCATCCCGGGTGCGGACTTTCCCGTCATGACCATCGCGCAGATGGGGATGATGCTCCAGTTGGCGGCGATCTTCGGCAAGCCCATGCGCCCCGAGCGCGGGTATGAGGCGGCCGCCGTCCTTGTCTCCGCCTTGGCCCTGCGGGCGGGTGCGCGCGCCGTGGCCAAGCGCGCCGGCAAATTCGGGATGATTCCCAAGGCGCTGATCGCCGGTGCGGGAACGTACGCCCTGGGACGCGGTCTGGCGCTGTGGTACGAGCGAGACGTGAGTTACGAGCGCCTGAACACCGCCATCTTGGGCGTGTGCAGAAAGGGCCGCGATCAGGTCGCGCTCGCGCATCGCGCGTGACGCCCCCGGGCACGGTTTGATCCGCCGTCCTTCTTGCCGCCCGTGCGCCGCGGGTGCCGCATGTGTACAATGCACCCGACCCCAATTGCACACACCCGACCCCAATTGCACGCCCATCGCATATCGATAGGAGTCCGACGACCATGAGAGCCGTCTACGAGAACAGATTCGCCGAGCTCGAGCCCCTGCTCGCGCGCGTGGAGAAGCCCACGCGCTACATCGACCACGAGTGGGGTGCGCTCTACAAGCCCGAGGCCGAGCACCGCTGCGTGCTCATCTACCCCGACGTGTACGAGGTGGGCCTGCCCAACCAGGGCATCGCCATCCTCTACCGCAACCTCAACGAGACCCCCGGTCTCTCCTGCGAGCGCGGCTACATTCCCTGGGTCGACATGGCCGACGAGATGCGCGCGGCGAACATCCCGCTGCTCTCGCTCGAGGGCGCGGCGCCCATCGCGTCCTTCGACGTCGTCGGCTTCCATGTGCCGCACGAGATGGCGTGCACCAACTACCTCGAAGGCCTCGACCTCGCCGGCATCCCGCTCCATGCGGCCGATCGCGGTGAGGACGACCCCATCGTCATCTGCGGCGGTCCTTCCGTCTACAACCCCGAGCCGCTCGCGCCGTTCTTCGACTGCATGATGATCGGCGAGGGCGAGGAGCAGATCGTCGAGTTCTGCCAGCGCCATCGCGAGCTGCGCGACGCCGGCGTGCCCCGAGCCCAGATGCTTCGCGAGCTCTCGAAGATCGGCGGCGTCTACGTTCCCTCCCTCTACGAGGTTCGTCATGACGAGCCCTGCTCTCCGCACGGCTACACAGTCCCGCGTGAGGGCGAGGACGTGCAGCCCGTGGTCTACAAGCGCGTGGTCAAGGACTTCGGCGCCACCAACCCGGTGCCCCAGGCCGTCGTTCCCTACATGCAGATCGTCCAGGACCGCCTGTGCGTCGAGGTGCTGCGCGGTTGCGCCCGCGGGTGCCGCTTCTGCCAGGCCGGCATGACGTACCGCCCGGTGCGCGAGCGCTCCGCCGACCAGGTGGTCTCCGCCGTCACGGGCGGCCTGGCCCACATGGGTTACGACGAGGTCTCGCTCAACTCGCTCTCCACCACCGATCACTCCAAATGCGCGGAGATGCTCAACCGCCTGAACAAGCGCCTGGGCGATACCGGCATCTCCATCTCCGTTCCGTCTCAGCGCCTCGACTCCTTTGGCGTGGACATGGCCGCCGCCGTGGCGGGGGAGAAGAAGGGCGGCCTCACCTTCGCCCCCGAGGCCGGCAGCCAGCGCATGCGCGACATCATCAACAAGAACGTGACCGAGGAGGACCTCGAGCGCGCCACGCGCGCCGCCTTTGAGGCCGGTTGGCGTCGCGTCAAGCTGTACTTCATGATGGGCCTGCCGGGGGAGACCGATGAGGACATCGTCGCCATCGCCCAGCTCGCCGACCATACGCTCGAGATCGCGCGCGAGGTCGTTCCCAAGGAGCAGCGCGGCGGCATCTCCGTCTCCATCTCGGTGTCGGTGTTCATCCCCAAGGCGCACACCCCGTTCCAGTGGTGCCCGCAGCTCGACGACGCCGAGGTCAAGCGCCGTCAGCAGCTGCTCTTCCACTCGGTGAAGAACCGCGCCGTGCGCGTCCACTGCCACGACGCCGCCACCTCGCTCGTCGAGGCGGTCATGAGCCGCGGCGGCCGCGACATCGCGCCTCTCATCGAGGGCGCCTGGAGGCGCGGTCAGCGCTTCGACGCCTGGACTGAGCAGTTCGAGCTCGGTCGCTGGGAAGAGGCCGCCGCCGAGCTCGGCATGGACTTGAGGGCGCTCGCGCAGGAGTCTTTCGAGCTCGATTGGCGCCTGCCCTGGGAGCATGTGAGCCCGGGCGTGTCCCGTGGGTTCCTCCTGCGCGAGTACCGCCGATCCCTCGAGGGCGTCACCACGCCCGACTGCACGCGCGAGTCCTGCACGGGCTGCGGCGTGTGCCCGACCCTGAAAGCCGACAACGTCTTGGTTGGTGAGCGCGCATGACGAACGCATCCGAACCCACGCTCTTTCGCCTCCGCGTGGCCTATCCCAAGTTGGGGCGTCTCAAGTACCTGGGCCACCTCGAGCTGATTCACACTGTCGAGCAGGTCGTGCGCCGTGCGAAGCTGCCCTATGCGGTCACGCAGGGTTTCTCTCCGCATATGCGCATCGCCTACACTTCCGCGCTGCCGGTGGGGACGTCCTCCACGGCGGAGTACTTCGACGTGTACCTGACGGAGCTCATCCCCGCCGAGGACGCGCTCGCGCGCCTGCAGGACGCCGCTCCCGTCGACCTGCGTCCTATCGACGCCGCATACGTGGAGCTCCGCCGCCCGGCGCTCACCGCAGAGATTAATAAGGTGCGATACCTGCTCGAGGTGTTCGTCAGGCCCGAGTTCGACGTTACCGATGAGGCGCTTTCTCAGGTTGTCTTCGGCTGGTACGATCGGGGCGCGCAGATTCCGTTCCATCGCGGCAAGAAGACCAAAACCCTCGATGTGCGGCGCTTGCTTAAGGCCGAGGGCCACGAAGTACTGGCAGACGGCTGCGTCAGAATCCAATTGTGCACGCGTTGCGACAATGAAGGGTCGCTTCGCCCCGAGATCATCGTGGCCGCCCTCGACCAGGCCTTGCGAGGGCTCGATCCCGGTGTGGACGAGGAGATCGTGTCCACGGGAATTCAGCAGCTCACGGTGTTCGATAGATATAATGTCGAGCGTATTTCCCAAAGCATTTGCGTGGATGGCTCGACTGTCATCGAGCCATTGGGCCGTGAGCTCGGGGCACCTGAGGGGAGCCTTCTCGCGCGTTCCATGCGATAGGCTTTGTCGAACCTGTGAATATGCAGGGAAAACGCGCTAGAAACTCGTTGACGCACCGCAAAGCACCTGATACCATATCCGACTGTTGCACAACTGATGCATGAAGGGCAAGAATATGTACGCAATCGTTTCTACTGGCGGCAAGCAGTATAAAGTCGCCACCGATGACGTCATCACCGTCGAGAAGATCGAGGGCGAGGCCGGTTCCAAGGTCGAGCTCGAGGTCATCTTCCTCAACGATGGCAAGAAGATCGTCACGGATCCTGCCAAGCTCGCCAAGGCTAAGGTCACTGCTGAGATCCTGGAGCAGTTCAAGGGCGAGAAGCAGCTCGTCTACAAGTTCCACAAGCGTAAGCGCTATCACCGCCTCAAGGGCCACCGTCAGCAGCTCACCAAGCTGAAGATCACCAAGGTCCAGGCCACTTCCCGCGCCAAGAAGACCACCAAGGTCGAGGAGCCCGAGGCTCCCGTCGCCGAGTAGTCGACCAATTGTAGTTAGTTAGAGAGCAGGTACCTGACATGGCACACAAAAAAGGTCTCGGTTCCTCCCGCAATGGTCGCGACTCCCGCGGCCAGCGTCTGGGCACCAAGCGTTTTGACGGTCAGACCGTGAAGGCCGGCGAGATTCTCGTCCGCCAGAACGGCACCCACATCCACCCCGGCGAGAACGTCGGCCGTGGCAAGGACGACACCCTCTTCGCGCTCGTCGAGGGCAAGGTCAAGTTCACCAAGGGTCTCAAGCACCGCGTGAACGTGTACCCGGTCGTCGAGGCGTAATCCTCACCCTTTTTGCATTTGCATCTTCAGGAGACCCTCTGAGCCTTTCGCCCAGAGGGTCTCTTTCGTGTGTAAATGGGGTCGGGTGCGAATTACACATCGCTCATTGCGCACGGGCATTTGGTAAGCTAGTTCCATGTTTTCGGCGACCGCACTCGCGTGCGCATCGCCGCGGATGTGTAATTCGCACCCGACCCCATTTGCACACACGACGTCCGAGGAGGGACCGTGTCCCAGTTCACCGATATCTGCCGCATCAACGTCAAGGGCGGCGACGGCGGCGCGGGCTGCATGTCGTTCCGTCGCGAGGCCTTCGTTCCCAAGGGCGGACCCGACGGCGGCGACGGCGGCCATGGCGGCGACGTCGTCATCCAGGCCGACGCCCAGCTCTCGTCGCTCATCGACTATCGCTTCAAGCATCACTTCCGCGCCGAGGCCGGCACGCATGGCAAGGGCTCCAAGAAGGATGGCGCCGACGGCAAGGACCTTGTTTTGAAGGTCCCCATGGGCACCGTCATTCGCGAGCTCGACGCCTCCACCATGGAGCCGCGTTATGAGATCGCCGATCTCACGCACGACGGCGAGCGCGTCGTGGTCGCGCCCGGTGGCACGGGCGGCCTGGGTAACCCGCACTTCGTCACGTCCACGCGCCGCGCCCCCGCGTTCGCCCAGAAGGGCGAGCCCGCAATCGAGCACTGGATCGAGCTCGAGATGAAGCTCATGGCGGATGCCGCGCTCGTCGGCTTCCCCAGCGTGGGCAAGTCGTCCCTCATCGCGCGCATGAGCGCCGCCCGCCCCAAGATCGCCGACTACCCGTTCACCACGCTCGTGCCCAACCTGGGCATGGTGCGAGCGGGCGAGTACTCCTACGTGGTCGCCGACGTCCCGGGGCTGATCGAGGGCGCTGCAGAGGGCAAGGGGCTGGGCCACCAGTTCCTGCGCCACGTCGAGCGGACCGCGCTCATCCTGCATGTCGTCGATATCACCGGCAGCTACGAGGGCCGCGACCCGCTCGAGGATTACCGCATCATCAACGACGAGCTTCGCCGCTACGCCTCCGAACTCGCCGACCGTCCGCAGATCGTCGTCGCCAACAAGTGCGATGCCTCCGGCGTGGCCGACCGCGTCCAGGCGCTCAAGATGGCGGCCCTCGAGGACGGCCACGAGTTCTTCGCCGTCTCCGCCCTCACGGGTGCGGGCCTGCAGACCCTCATGCTCGCCTGCGGTGAGCGCGTGAGCGAGCTCCGCCGCGCCATCGCCGAGGAGCAGGCCGCCGCCCCCGCCTTCGACGAGGAGAAGTGGGAGCGCGCCCGCAAGGCCCGCGACAAGCGGTTCCACGTTCAGGAGGAGGAGCCGGGCGCTTGGCGCGTCAGCGGCACGAACGTGGAGCGCATGGTCGTCCAGACCGACTGGGAGAACGAGGAGGCCATCATCTACCTGCAGCACCGCATGGCGCGCATGGGCGTGGACGACGCGCTCATCAAGGCCGGGTGCCGCAATGGCGACGAGGTCCGCATCCTGGGCTACGCCTTCGATTTCGAGGGCGTCGAGGACGATGATGAAGATGAGGCCCTCGATTTCGAGGACATCATCGAGGTCTTCGACCTCGATGATGCCGCCGAGTCCGAAGACGCCGAAGAGACGGACGTCGCGGGAGATGACGAGTAGGATGCCCGCTCCAAGCCGCCTTCTGCCCGCGCTCGGCTCGGATCACGGGCGCGTTTACCGCCTGGGCATCATGGGCGGCACGTTCGACCCCATCCACTATGGGCACCTGGTCACTGCCGAGCAGGCGCGCGAGGCGCTCGACTTGGACCTCGTGCTGTTCATGCCGGCTGGCTCCCCCGCGTTCAAGCAGGACAAGCGCGTGAGCGACCCTGAGGACCGGTACGCCATGACTGTTCTCGCAACGGCAGCCAACGCGGCCTTCTACGCGAGCCGGTTCGAGATCGACCGCCCGGGCGTCACCTATACCGTGGATACGTTGAGCGAGTTGCGCCGACACTATCCCGAGAACGTCGAGCTGTATTTCATAACGGGCGCGGATGCCATCATCGACATCCTCGCCTGGCACGACGCGGAGCGCCTGGCATCGCTCGCCACCCTCATCGCGGCCACGCGACCCGGTTACGATATCGGGACGGCCAAGGCGCGCATCGCCGCCTCCGGCATCGACTTCGACGTCCGCTACATCGAGATCCCGGCGCTCGCCATCAGCTCGTCCAACATCCGCGAGCTCGTCGCCGCGGGCAAGAGCGTGAGGTATCTGACGAGTGAGTCTGTGATGGGGTACATACGCAAGAACGATTTGTATGCACAGGAAGGGGGCGCACATGGCGCTGTCTGATGACCAGGTGGCCGAGCTCGAGCGCGTCCGCGAGATGCTCGAGGTCCGGATGAGGGAGAAGCCCCGCCGTTACCAGCATTCGCTCGGCGTGGCCCGCACCGCCGTCGAGCTCGCGCGGGCGTACGGGGTCGATGAGTACCTCGCGGCCCTCGCGGGGCTCACGCACGATTGGGACAAGGTGCTCGACGACCATGAGCTGCTCGTCCGGGCGGCGCAATACGGGGTGATGGTGAGCGGGTCTCCCACGCTCGCGGTCGGTCTTCTACACGGGCCCGTGGCAGCCCATGAGCTCCCGCACATCTTCGAGGGGATCGCCCCCGAGGTCTGCCAGGCCGTGGCGCGCCATACGGTCGGCGCCTGCGACATGACCCCGCTCGACATGGTCGTGTTCACCGCCGACGCCATCGAGCCCGGCCGTCGCGGCGATTACGCCGAGCGCCTGCGTGCAATGGTGGGGGAGGAGCCGCTCGAGGAACTGTTCTTCCAGACGTTCTCCCAGGGCCTCATGTACGTGATCTCCGGAGGGCGCTACCTGTACCCCACGGCGATTGACATTTATAATGCGTACGCAGCGCGCCGTTCGCGCTGACGTATCTTCCAGAAAGGTTTTCCATGTCTGATATGACCGACACCCAGCTGCTCGATTACGCCGCTGGTTTGAACGCAAAGCCCTCCGCCCATGCCGAGGGCGACGAGGAGTCCGCCTCCGTTGAGCGCACCTCCGCGTCCCTTTCCTCCGCCGGCGTTCCCGCCCTCGAGGTTGCCCGCGCTGCTGCAGATGCCGCCTCGTTCAAGGGCGCCGAGGACATCACCATCGTCGACCTCACCGAGCTCTCCGATGTGTGCGACTACTTCGTCATCGCAACCGGCAGCAACACGCGCATGGTCGACGCCATCGTCGACGAGGTCGAGGAGCAGGTTGCCAAGAGCTGTGGAGAGCACCCGTTCTCCATCGAGGGCCGCGAGGAGCGCTCCTGGATTCTCATGGACTACGGCTCGGTCATCGTCCACTCCTTCACCCCCGAGGCTCGCGAGTACTACCGCCTGGAGAAGCTCTGGGGTGACGCCCCCCGCCTTGATGCGTAATCGGGGTTTGCTACCGATGTGTATTTGGGGTCGGGTGCGTTTTGCACATCGAATGTGTAATTGGGGTCGGGTGCGTTTTGCATAGGGTGCGCTTTGCGCATGACCACATCCCGTTCGTGTTCGGAGCCTGTATGCCCCATGCGGGTTCGCTGCGTGCCCCCGTGTTCGATTCCTGACAGAGAAACCGCAGGTAAAATATATAATCCGTGATTCCCTCGCGCGTGGTTGCTTTTCATTCTTTTGGGTATGAGGAGCATCATCGCGCGAGGGAGTTTTTCGTTGCAGGCGTCTTCTCGCGTCGACAATATGGTGGGGGAGGAGTCCATATGGCGAGAAGGCCGCGTGCGCATGCGGAATCAGGTTTCTATCACGTGATCTTGAAAGGATCTGGCAGCCAGATTATTTTCGAGGACGATTCCGATCGTCGCTCGTTTCTCTCGTATCTCGACACGTACCGGCGTGCCTTCGACGTGCGCATCATCGCTTGGTGCCTGATGAGCAACCACGTGCATTTGATCATCTCTGACGAAGCCGATGCCCTCTCCGATTTCATGCATTCACTCACCTCTGCTTACGCCTGCAAGTTCAATCGCCGGCATCAGCGGACCGGCCCGCTGTTCAATGGTCGGTTTCAAAGCGTCGCCATCACATCTGAGGGTCAGCTTTTGAGCGCGGTTCGCTACGTCCACGACAATCCGGTAAAAGGCGGGATATGTCCTGCTCGGACATATCCTTGGAGTAGTTATCATGCATACGAGCAGGTAGACGAGTCTGTCGTCGACCCACGTCCCGTTCTCGATGCGATCGGAGGTGCCGGGCATTTCGCGGAATTCAGCTGCGACGAGGCATACGGCGATTACGTCCCGGTCGTGCGCATGCGCTTGAGTGATTCCGAGGCCCTTGGCGTTGCGAAGCGGATCTTGGGCCCGACGAGGCTTTGCGACCTGAAAGGCGAGGTTCCAGAGAGTCGAACCCGTGGGCTTCAGTCCTTACGGGATGCGGGCCTCACCATGAAGCAGATACAGCGCTGCACGGGGATAGGCCGCGGGATCATTTACCGAACCACACATTGCTGATGTGCATTTGGGATGCAGATGTGTAACGGGGCGATGAGTAATGATGTGTAATCGGGGTCGGGTGGATGTGTAATCGGGGTTGGGTGCACATTACACATCCCGATGTGCAATCGGGGTCGGGTGCACATTACACATCCCGATTGCACATCCGGGGTCGCTCATGAACACACGCGGCTGGCGCGGGAGGCATAGTGCTTGTACAGTGAGGCGAACTGCCCGCGATATTTGGGGTTCCAGGGTTTGTCGCGCCCGCAGAAATGCAGGATCGCCGTGTTCGACATGACCCAGTCGAGCCTCGCCTCGCCGCCGGTGCGGATGATGTTGTCGGGGTATTTGCGCGCATCGTAGTTCCATACCTGATCGGGAACGCGCAGGGTGCGGGCGCCGTAGAGGGCGTTGAAGATGTCCTGATCGGGGAACAGCAACCACTGCTCATGTTCCTCGGCGAATTCAAAGAGGGCGTTGGGCTCGATGATTTCCTTGGCACGGGGGATGTCCATGAGTATCACGCCGGTGTTGAAGTACACCTCGCTCGTCTTGAGGCGCACGTTGTTGAGCGCCGTGGCGGGATGCACGGGGTCGGTGTGTGACGCCGCCGCAAATGCGCATCCGCCAAGGTCGATGTCGTAGAGCGGGGCGAGCGGATTGATTACCAGGATGTCGGGGTCGAGGTACAGGGCGCGCTCGACGGGTTCGTCGATGATATGCGGTGCCAGTATGCGGTAGTACATCTCCTGCGGGTACCGGTCGCTGGACCGGGCGTGCGCGAACAGCGATTGATCGACAATGCGGTCTTCGAGTTCAAAGCCGATTCGATCGCAGAAAGCCCTCGTTGCATCGAGGGGAGCCTGAGGTATCCCGCGATGAAGGAGCCAGACCCTGACCCGTTCACCCTCGTTGTTCGTCTGCAGGGACAGCAGCATAGTGCGGAGCGGGCCGAGGTAGCCCTCATCGCACGTGACGATGATTTCCATGGTGCGGCGCGTCATGTTGCTCCTTTGCGATGTGTCGAGGCAACGGGCGGTATGCGGTGCGTTTCCGCTTTCGCACTTGTACCCGCGAACCGACTCCCTATAATTCTCGAGCTATGAAAATGGTCCGGTGATTCCAGGGGGGATTTCGAACCCACGCTGAGGACGCGCCGACTCGATTTCGCTTCAAGGACCCGATGAGTAATTTGGATGTGCGATTTGCACCCGACCCTAATTACACCTCGCGGGCCCATGTGTAATACGCACCCGACCCCAATTTCACATCACGTGTCGAAGCGCGACATACGGCCGAAGGCCACCGAGTCGCTGCCGAACTTCTCTCTAAGGGCGTCAATCGCCACGGCAAGGTCCCGCTTATCGCTCGAGACCGCCCCGCGTTCGTCAACATCGCAAAACAGGTCAGTCTGGACTCCGCAAGGATCCGGTCCGAAGTCGCTCAGGCCCACACCTGCGAGCCTGACGTGAGTGCCCTCCGTCCATATGGAATCGAGCAGCTCGCACGCAACCTCTCCGAAGACGTTCTCATCGTCCGTCGCGTGCGCGAGCTTGCGTTGGATCGTCCTTCCCTCGCCGAAGGAGAATTTGAGCTTGAGGGTGACGGTGCGTCCGGCGAGGCCTTTTCTCCGCAACCTTGCCCCCACGGATTCAGCAAGGAGTCGCACGGCGGCGCGGGCGTCGGCGATATCGGTTAGATCGCGGGCAAAGGTCCGCTCGTTGCTCACCGATTTGACCTCTTCTGGTGCGTCGATGGGGCTCACGCGGCTCACCTCGATGCCCGCGGCCCGCCGGCGCATCATGTCCGCTTGAACGCCGAAGATGGGGGAGAGCAGGCTGTTGGGCGCTTGCGCCAGTTGGCCGAGCGTCCGTATGCCGACGCGGCGCAGCGCGGCGTCCGTCGAGGCGCCCACGCCGCTCATGGCGCGCACGGGCAGCGGGCCGAGGAACCCTCGCTCCGTCCCGGGCAGGACCGCCGTCAACCCGCGCGGCTTATCCCGCTCGCTCGCGATTTTCGCAACGGTCTTGTTGCACCCCAGGCCTATCGAGCAGGTGACGCCGAGCTCGGCCACGCGACCCGCAATGCGCTGGGCGATCCGGATGGGACTCTCGCGGCAGAACCTTCCCGGGGTGATGTCGAAGAACGCCTCGTCGATCGAGACCTGGTCCACGAACGGCGTCTCATCCTCCAGGATGGCCATGACGCGCGAGCTGAGCTCACGGTAGCGGTCGAAGCGAACCCCGGTCCAAATCGCCTGCGGGCACAGGCGCTGCGCCTGCGCCGACGACATGGCGGAGTGCACGCCGAAGGCCCGAGCCTCGTATGATGCCGTGGAGACGACCCCTCGTCGATCGGGTGAGCCCCCCACTATCACGGGCTTGCCCCGCCACTCCGGATGGTCGAGCTGCTCCACGCTGGCGAAGAACGCGTCCAGGTCGAGCAGGCCGATTGCGGGTCCCTCCCATACGCCGAGAAGGCCGCCATCCACACCGTATGTATGTTCGCTTGTGTTCATGCTGTCAGTATACTGATTTCTGCACATGTACGCTGCGTGGACATACTTGCATTCGCGCGAATCTCGGATAAGATATGGATTTGCTTGCGACTTTCTATATGAAGCCGGTCTCAAACGCTTCCCGTCGAGTCGTCGCACACGGTATCTGTCCTGATCAGGAAAGCAGCAAGAGGCTGCGAAAAGAAGGAGTTAGCATGGCTGTCAAGATCCGCCTCGCTCGTCATGGTTCCAAGAAGCGTCCGTACTACCGCGTCGTCGTCGCCGATTCCCGCACCCGCCGCGATGGTCGCCCCATCGAGGAGGTCGGTCGTTACAACCCGATGACCACCCCCA
>CABRHS010000001.1 GCA_902470815.1 uncultured Collinsella sp. | reverse complement strand
GGGGTCAGTCCCTAGCGGCTTAGACCGTATCTATTGACCCGTCCAAGATTTGGGACGCAGTTCAGCCGCGATGGACGGCCGGCAGGCAGATCATCAATTTCGTGCAATTGTGTGCGGACGTGCGCTTAATCATTCACCGCTTTGGGCTGTCGCCTATCGCGAGAGCCAGAAAAACTCCATCGAGGCCGCACCCTCAACCTGAAGCTCCATCGCGGGCACCTCAGGCGAATACGTTCGGCTCGTAAGCGTCACCTCTCCATCGTTGGCAAATACCTCAACCAAAGTCGTATCCGACAACACACGCAGATTGTGAAGCCTATCGACCTCAACCGACCTCATATCTCGTCCGTAACCTTCCTTGCCCATGTCGAGCGTGAGCATGCCGTCTGCATAACGCACGAACACGCCCTCTCGAATAGCAAGTTGAAGTGCCTTTGTCCCCTGGCAGGAAACCACAGCGTCAAACAGACGACCCGGATTCTCGACACACTTTCCGGCATCAATGCTCACGCATGCGCTGCGAAGCTTTTCAAGCTCACGCGCTGGCCACTGGCAGAGCCTGCCGTCTCGCATGGTCAGAGCACGTGGAGCCGTCAGCGCGCACTGCCATCCGCGCGCAACAGTGGGGTTCTCTGACGTCGAATCGGGACAGCCCGCCCAACCGATCATCAAACGGCGGCCCTCGCCATCCACGAAGGTTTGCGGAGCATAGAAATCAAAACCCGCATCAACCATCGGCGGCATAACCGCCTCCACAAGTTTGAAGCTTGGGGCACCCCAATCTGCCTCAACACGGAACCAGACGCACTGGTGCGCGTTGTGGTATCGCCATCCATCGGCGGGAACCCCCTGCGGACAGCACACCAATACAAGCTCGCCATCAAGCTCAAATAGATCGGGACACTCCCACATATAGCCAAACGATTCGGCCATCTCAATTCGCGTTGCGTACTGCCATGCCTCGAGGTCTCTCGAGGTGTACACCAGCACACAGCCGCGATCCTCTTTTGTTCGAGCACCTAGAACCATGTAATAGGTCCCATCGTGCTCAAGAATCTTTGGGTCGCGCACATGAGTGCCGATATCATCTGGATAATCGCACGGAGCTACTGCAACTCGCTTCTCGCCCAGCTCATCGGGACTGTCGGCAACCATATGTATTTGGTTCTGATCGCGTCCCGTTAGTACATAGTCATAGTCATCGCGATCAAAATGCTTCACATTGCCGGTATAAAAGAAGTGAATCTTACCATCATGTATGAACGCAGAGCCTGAATACACACCGCTCGCATCCAAATCGGAATCGGGGAAAAGTGCAGGACCGCAATTCTCGTACTCCACAAAATCCTTTGTCGCGAGATGATTCCAAAGAACCGAGCCATTGTGCACAGCATCAAACGGATCGTACTGATGATAGATGTGGTAGGTGTCGCCGACCTGAACCAGACCATTGGGGTCGTTGAGCCAGCCGAGCTCGGGTTCGATATGAAAGGCGAGTCTATCCGGGTCTGCCGCGATACGAGCCGCCGCCTCATCTTCTCCCGTGCGCCACAGCTCATAATCCGAACGTGTCACTCTTTTTTTCTGATCGAACATTTCATCACCTTCTCATGTGCGAGAAAGGGCGCTCGGCTCGTATGAACCGAGCGCCCTCCCAGACGGGCAAACCCATCAATTACCAGACCGACTCGAGCTAGAAACTGACATCGAAACCGGCGCCTGCGCCCTCTTCATCGGTGGTCGGAACACCCTTGGCCTTGTTATAAGCGAGAATCAAAATGATCGGCACAAAGAAGGCGATAAGGTTACCGACCACATACCACACGAGCGTCTCGGGGGTGACGATCAGCAGGCCGAGCACCCCGGTCAATCCTTGGCCGATAGCGCGAACCTCGAAAAGCTTGACGAAAGCACCGCCGCATCCTGCACCGATGCACGAGCAGATGAACGGAATGATCGAATAACGCATGTTGGCGGCAAAGATTGCGGGCTCCGAGATGCCGACCAACGTCGGGATAAAGGAAGACATGCAGATGCTGCGCTCTTTGGACTGCTTCTTATGGATGAGGTACATGCCGATGGCACCGCCGCCCTGAGCGATGATGGAGACGGACCAGATGGCCTGAATATAGTTGAAGCCAGTCGTGGCGACGAGGTTGGCCTCGATGCCTTGGATGAACTGATGCGTACCGGTCACAACAAGCGGCTGCAGGAATGTAGCGAAGACAAAGGCTCCAAATACACCCATCCTGTTATACAGCACATCAATCACGCCGGCGAGCACGTCACCAATCAAGTTGCCAAGCGGCCCAAACACGGTGAATAGGGCAACGTTGGCAAGGATAAGGGTAACGGTCGGAACGAACACGAACGAGACAACCTCGGGAATGTACTTCTGGGCAAGCTTCTCGACCTTAGCCATGAACCAAGCGGTCAGAATCGCGGGGAACACGCCACCCTGGAAGGCGACCATAGGAATAGAGAGCGGACCGAAGTTCCAGTACTCGGCGCCCGACGGATCCAGAACGAACGTGTTGCGGTTCATAAGGCTCGGGTGAACCATGACGATACCTACGAGGATGCCCAGGATCGGGTTACCGCCAAACCGCTTAACTGCGCTGTACATGACCAGGACGGGCAGATAATCGAAGGTGGTAGCGATAATGCCGAAGAAGCTCGCAACATTCTTGAGGAGCTCGCTGTGATCGGCGAGGCTGCCCTCCATGCCGAAGAGCCCATTGGCCACAATCAGTGACTTGAGACCGATGATGATGGCAGCGCCAACGAAAGCCGGAATAATGGGAATGAAGATGTCGGAGAACACCTTGAGAATCGAGAAGAACTTGCCCTTCTTGTCCGCTTCGGTGCCCTTGACCTCGGAAGCGCTTATCTCCTTAACGCCGGTCAACTCCATAAAGGCGTCGTAGACCTTGTTAACGGTACCGGTGCCAAAGATGATCATGAGCTGACCGCTGTTGTAGAGCACACCTTTGACCCCATCGATATTCTCGAGCGCAGCCTTGTTATATTTGCTCGTATCTTTGAGCACCAAGCGAAGACGCGTGACGCAGTGCGTGGCACCCTCGATGTTCTCCAGACCGCCGATGTTATCAACGACCGATTGAGATATCTCTTTGTAATCCATGCCCCATTCCAATCTTGATTACGATACGACTAGATTAATGCCCTGCTAGAGCCTTGCAATCGTTGCCGACGAGCAACTCAACGTACCATCGGTAACGGTAAATGCCACGCCCTGGCCCTGCTTGTTGCAGAAGCGCGCGTTAAGCGCGACATCATCGACGAAGATGGTCGCGATATCGTCGTCAACGACCAGGCGCACATGGTGAGCGCCCTCGCCCTTAAAGAACAACGGACGCTCGAGGCCCATGTTGTTGACCTGGAACCATGGATACTGGGGGGCAGCCGTAAACTCGAGCTTGCCCTCACGCAGGTTGGCGCGGAACTCATAGGCAAGACCGGACTCGGCGTCCTCGGCAAACTTCACCGAGAAGCCAGCAGCGTCACCGGCGAGCTCGATGTCGGCGTCGAGCATATAGGTGGAACCGGCATCCGCAGCGAGCACCTGCTCGACCTTTCCCGACTCGCAGGAAAGCTCAAAGGCCTCGACTGCCTTAGCCTCGCCAAAGGCGCCAAGCATGCTGTCGGGGAGCTTGGTGCCGAGCGTTCCGTCGGCACGCTGAACAATCTCGAGGGGCATAAAGGTGCCACCCCACAGGTAAGAGCTGGGGTCGCCGCCCTCGTCACGCGTAGGAACCCAACCAAAGAGAACGCGACGCTCGCCGTCAAATGCGGTACGTGCGGCATAATACGCACGGCCATCGAAGGAATCGTCCGCAGGAGTGATCCAAGGACCGTTGATAGAGCGAGACATGCGGTAACGGGTCTTGTTGCCATCACTGTACTCAGAGAACACCAGATACCACCAGTCGCCCATCTTAAAGAGATCAGGCATCTCAAACATGGTGTACAGGCCCGGATTCCACCAGTCGCCCTGGAACTCCCAGTTGGTGAGATCCTTGGAGGTGAACTTGACCAGTCGGCCAGTCATAAGGTGCTTGTCCTCGCCAACGCGCGTGCCAAGGATGAGCATGTACTCCTCGTTCTCCTCATCCCAAAGAACAAAGGGATCGCGCCAATTACGATCGTCGTAGCCCTCTTGGGGAGGAAGCAGGGTCTCTGCAATGTTCTTCTCCCACGTAACGGCGTCGTCGCTCGTGGCATGAAGAAGAACCTGCTTCATCAAGCGAGCGCTAACCTTATCGCGGTTGCAGCCGGTGTAGAGAGCATGGTACTCGTCGCCCACCTTGAACACCGTGCCGGCATAAACGTACTGGTCAACTTCCTCGTCGCCACCGCGCTCGAGGCTCTCGCCAAAGTCTTTGTAGTTGATGAAGTCTTTGGTCGTGGCAAGCGACCAGCCAAAGGGCTCGCCAAAGGGGCCGGGGTTGCGCGTATCGCGCTGGTGATAGAGATAGAACGTGCCATCCTCGCCGTACGGCATGATGTCGCCCACCCAAACTCCCTCAGGCTGATAGTACACCTTGTGCATCCGATGCTTCCTTCCCACAAAATACGAACTCGGCACGAGCGAAAGATATGTCAATCGTTTTCATGTGTCAAACGTTTTCATATCAGGACATCTTTCTGCAGTTCAACTTGTCGGCAAACGGTTGGCATATACCGGTGAGCGGCTGTCTGCGGCATGTGAAGGTTTTTACGAAGAGCGAGCTAGGCGGTCTTGCCCTCAATGAGCTCAACGGGAAGCTGTATATCCGATTTGGGCTTCTCGCCGTTAATGAGAGCTATGATCGATTCTGCTGCAAGCCCGCCGATCCGATCAATGTCTTGCCGCACGGTTGTAAGCTCGGGCATAAAGGTCATCGTGCGACGAGCGCCATCCGCCCCAATGACCTTGATGTCATCCGGCGCGCTCAGACCACGCTGCTTCATGACGTTAAGACAAATCGCGGCCATCGTATCGTCACCGGCAAAGATGCCATCAACATCAGGGTTCTCATCTAGAATCTCTGCGACAGCAGCGCCCTTCTCATCATCGGGCTTTACAAACTCAACCTCGCGAACAAGAGCGGGCAATCCAGCTTCGCCAACAACATCGCGGTATGCCTCGGAGCGCTTGTTGCCGGGCATTCTCATGCGACTGTTGTTACGCAGGCACAGGATACGTGAGCAACCGCCATCAATCAGACGTCGCGTGGCGATCTCGCCGATACTGTAGCTATCGCTAGCGATTTGGACCGAACCCTCGCCCAAATCACAATCGATGCCAACCAAGCTCAAACCCATCTCGGCATATGCCCCTGCACCGATGTTGAGCGAGTTGACGATAACGCCGTCCACCATGTTACGCCGAAGCATGTCGATATAGGAACGTTCAAGGTCGGGACGGCATGCGCTGTTACAGAGAAGCATCTTGAAACCGTTTTCTGCCAATGTGCGCTCAACGACCTGTACGACCTCGCCATGAAAGGGACTGCTGACAAAGGGAACGATCATGCCCACGAGGTTCAGACGACCGTTGAGCATAGCGCGCGCTATATCGTTGGGCGCATAATTGATGCGCTCCATTGCCGCATGGACCTTGTCGCGAGTCTCTTGACTAATGTACCCACGATTGTTAAGAACACGAGAAACCGTCGTTGGAGAAACCCCCGCCGCAGCTGCGACCTCCTTGATGCCCGGCTTTCCGGCATCCTTCGAACGTGCAGCCTCGCGAACCATAGAGCCCTCCCCCATCTGCATGTCATCCGTTTTCATGAAAGTAAAGCATACCGCAACACAGGCCTGCAATTCCGGTTATAGCCAAATGGAGCGCTTCCCCATCGCCACTTACATGAACCCGGTGAGTGCTGCGAACCTTATCGTGCATCAGCTCTTCAAACATGCGGCACGATCCGCAGCCTCGATCATCGCATTTGAGAAGTACTAAATCCAATCGTTCGTGCACGTCAACCAAGTTGAAGTGGCATCGTCCTCGTCATGCCGAAACGCCGCAAGATGAGAGATATAGCGGTCTTTTTCGGTAGCCAAAATGAGCGAGACAGGCGGAACCACGTGCTTTGCCAAGCCGGAGCTACGCAGGATTAGCTGTTCGTTTGTACAGGTTTTTCAGCTTTTCTTGTATATCCACGGCACAATACAAGAAAACCGCCAGCTGGTTATCCAACTGACGGCTGCTTTAGGTTGTTTTAGGTTTTCCAAGTGCCTCGGATTGGTGTGAGAGAGGAGGGCGCACGCCTAGCATGCGACGTCCGACGATTGAACACCAAGGCGAGGTGCCTGGGAAAGCTTAGAAGCCCTCGTGGAAGGTACGGGAGATGACCTCGTCCTGCTGAGCCTTGGTGAGGTTGTGGAAGTTCACGGCGTAGCCGGAAACGCGAACGGTGAGCTGGGGGTACTTCTCAGGGTGAGCCTGGGCGTCGAGCAGCGTGTCGCGGTTGAACACGTTGACGTTCAGGTGGTGGCCACCCTTCTCAGCGTAAGCGTCGATCATGCTCACGAGATTGTCGGCCTGGGACTGCGGGATGTCAGCGACCTTCATGGTGCTCTCCTTCTAAACCATTGGTGCGACCTGCGCGCCAGAGTAGGAATTGTTACCGATAGTATAACAGTGGATACCGTGCCGGTGCGTTAAAAATACGACCGGCACGGAAACATTACATGCAGCCAAATGCCGCCTCGACCTTAGCGGTCCTCGGCACCCTCGGGGGCGGAGGAGTCGGTGCAGTCGCAGCAGGCGACGGGGTTCTCGAACTCAATGTCACCGAGGTCGAGATCGCCGAACATGACCTGGTCCTCCTTGCCGAGCGCGCCCGGCACGATGGAGAAGGTGTTGGAGATGCCGTCCTGGGCGTCGCGGAACGGAAGCTTGGACACGGAGGACAGCGAGGCGATGGCACCATGGGTGTCGCGCTGGTGCATGGGGTTGGCACCCGGGGCGAACGGCACGCCGGCCTTACGGCCGTCGGGGGTGGCACCGGTCTTCTGGCCGTACACCACGTTGGAGGTGATGGTCAGGACGGACGTGGTGGGCACCGAGTTGCGGTACGTGTCGTTCATGCGGATGTACTCCATGAACTGGTGCACGATGTCGTGGGCGAGGACGTCGACGCGGTCGTCGTCGTTGCCGTACTTGGGGAAGTCGCCCTCGATGTCGAAGTCGACGATGACGCCCTGCTCATCGCGGATCGGGTGAACCTTGGCGTACTTGATGGCGGACAGGGAGTCAGCCACGACGGAGAGGCCGGCGATGCCGGTGGCGAACCAGCGGTGGACGTCCTTGTCGTGCAGGGCCATCTGGATGGACTCGTAGCAGTACTTGTCATGCATGTAGTGGATGACGTTCAGCGTGTTCACGTACACGCCGGCAAGCCACTTCATCATGTCGCTGTACTTGTCCATGACGTCGTCGAAGTCGAGCGTGTCGCCCTCAACCGGACGGAACTTGGGGCCGACCTGCTTCTTGGAGACCTCGTCCACACCGCCGTTGAGTGCGTACAGGAGGCACTTGGCCAGGTTGGCGCGGGCGCCGAAGAACTGCATCTCCTTGCCGACGCGCATGGAGGACACGCAGCAGGCGATGGCGTAGTCGTCGCCGTGGTAGACGCGCATGACGTCGTCGTTCTCGTACTGGATGGAGGACGAGGCGATGGAGGTCTTGGCGCAGAACTCCTTGAAGGCCTGGGGCAGGTGAGTGGACCACAGGACGGTCAGGTTGGGCTCCGGGGAGGTGCCCATGTTCTCGAGGGTGTGCAGGTAGCGGTAGCTCATCTTGGTGACGAGGGTACGGCCGTCGACACCCATGCCGCCGATGGACTCGGTGACCCACTGCGGGTCGCCGGAGAACAGGTTCTGGTACTCCGGGGTACGGGCGAACTTGACCATGCGCAGCTTCATGATGAAGTGATCCACGAACTCCTGGATCTGCTCCTCGGTGAAGGTGCCGTTCTTGAGGTCGCGCTCAGCGTAGATGTCGATGAAGGTGGAGGTGCGGCCGATGGACATGGCGGCGCCGTTCTGGTCCTTCACGGAAGCCAGGTAGGCGAGGTACATCCACTGGATGGCCTCCTGGGTGTTGGCGGCCGGACGGGCGATGTCGAAGCCGTACAGCTTGCCGAGCTCGATGAGCTGCTTGAGGGAGCGGATCTGCTCGGAGAGCTCCTCGCGGTCGCGGATGGTCTCCTCGGTCATGACGGAGGGCGTAGAGGCCTTCTGGGCCTCCTTGTCGGCGATCAGGGCGTCGACGCCGTAGAGGGCGACGCGGCGGTAATCGCCGATGATGCGGCCGCGGCCGTAGCCGTCGGGCAGGCCAGTGATGATGTGGGCGGAGCGGCAGGCGCGCATCTCGGGGGTGTAGGCGTCGAACACGCCGGCGTTGTGCGTCTTGCGCTTGTTGGTGTAGAAGTCGACGATCTCGGGGTCGACCTCATAGCCGTGCTGGGCAGCGGCCTGGCAGGCGATGCGGATGCCGCCGTTGACGTGCAGGGCGCGCTTGAGCGGGGCGTCGGTCTGAAGGCCGACGATCGTCTCGCGCTCAGGGTGCTCGGCGTCGATGTAGCCGGCCGGGTGGGACAGGATACCGGTCACGACCTTGGTGTCCATATCCAGCACGCCGCCCTGCTCGCGCTCCTTCAGAAGGAGGGACATGACGTCGTCCCACAGCTTGACGGTGCGCTCCGTGGGGCCCACGAGGAACGACTCGTCGCCCTCGTACGGGGTGTAGTTCTTCTGGATGAAGTCGCGGACGTCAATCTCGTTGAGCCAATTGCCGCCCTCGAAGCCTTCCCATGCCTCCTGCATTACCTGACCACGCTCCTCGTCGTGTTGCCGGGGCGTCACCCGCCCCGATATTTGGCATCTCCGGACGCCGGCCCGCCTTCTCCCGAACAGCCACTCGCCGATGAAACGCGTGCGCTTGTGTGAAAAAAACAGCCGTTGACCGAAGATTTATTCACATTTGCAAGGATACCATATCCGCAGGTCCATCAACCTATCGTAATTGGGACATTTTCTCATTCATATGCGCGCGGAAACCGACCCTCCGCCCGTCGCCCCACAACGGCGCAAGCGCCTGCGATCCCACGCGGAAAACCAGCGGCACTTTATTGCAATAAAGCCCTTGACCTGCGGAACCGTTCGCAGACCCTGGCACCCTCCCACCGAATATCAATAGTCAAGCGAATTTGTGGGTGAGAAGGTGTAGTCTATGGTTCTCTCGATTTTAGGAGGTCCGTCCACCATGGAATTCACCCCGACGCCCCACAACGGGGCCCGCTCCGGCGACATCGCCAAAACCGTCCTCATGCCCGGAGACCCGCTCCGAGCCAAGTATATCGCCGACAACTACCTCGAAGATGTCCACCTCTTCAACGAGGTGCGCAACATGCTCGGCTTCACCGGCACCTACAAGGGCCAGCCCGTCTCCGTGATGGGAGGCGGCATGGGCATGCCCTCGATCGGCATCTACTCCCATGAGCTCTACGAGTTCTACGGCGTCGAGTCCATCATCCGCGTGGGCTCCGCCGGCGGCATCGACCCGTCCATCAAGGTCCGCGACGTCGTGGCCGGCATGGGCGCCTGCACCGACTCCAACTATGCCGCCCAGTACGGCCTGCCCGGCACCTTCTCCCCCATCGCCAGCTACGAGCTGCTCGAGCGCGCCGTGGCCGCCGGCCGCGCACAGGGCGTCGACGTCAAAGTGGGCAACGTCCTGTCCTCCGACCATTTCTACCTCGACGACCCCTCCTCCACCGCCACCTGGCAGAAGATGGGCGTCCTCGCCGTCGAGATGGAGGCGGCCGCGCTCTACATGAACGCCGCCAGGCTGGGCAAGAAGGCGCTGTGCCTGCTCACCGTCTCCGACCTGCCCCTCACGGGTGAGTCCCTCCCGGCCGATGAGCGCCAAACGAGCTTCACCCAGATGATGGAGATCGCGCTCTCCCTCGCCCTCCCCGCGTAAAGTCCCTCGTCCGCCCGGTCCGCGCATCGCGAAGGCCGGGCGGACGCCTTTCGGTCCGGAGCGCACGGCGCAGCGAGCGCCGACGCTCCCGCACCCCCCCCCACGGTCTTTCGCCGCGCCCTTGCTCAGGCACGGCAGAAGATACGGCGCAGCGATGCGCCCGTTTTGCAAGCGACAACCGTACGCAAGAAAGGAAGAACATGAAGAAGAATCGTCTCATGGGTCTCGCCCTTGCCGGCGTCCTCGCCCTCTCCGTCGCCGGTTGCGGCGGCGGTGGCGACGCCAAGCCCGAGGGCTCCGCTCCCGCCGAGGCTTCCGCCGACTACAAGGTCCAGATGGTCACCGACATGGGCGGCGTGAACGACCAGTCCTTCAACCAGCTCGCCTGGGAGGGCCTGCAGAAGCTCAACAAGGACACCGGCATCGAGGTCGGCTACACCGAGTCCAAGCAGGAGGCCGACTACGCCACCAACCTGGACAAGGCCGTTGACGACGGCGCCCAGACCGTCTGGGGCATCGGCTTCGCCATGGCCGGTGCCATCCGCGACGCCGCCGCGGTCAACCCCGACGTGCACTTCGCGATCATCGACAACGCCTACCCCGAGAAGGGCCACAAGGACGACAAGGGCAACGAGGACGGCCTCCTCGATAACCTCACCGGCGTGACCTTCAAGACCCAGGAGCCTTCCTTCGTGGCCGGCTACATCGCCGCCATGACCACCCAGACCGGCAAGGTCGGCTTCGTCGGCGGCATGAAGTCCGACGTGCTCGAGACCTTCAACTGGGGCTACCAGGCCGGCGTCGCCTACGCCAACGCCACCGAGGGCAAGAACGTCCAGGTCGTCTCCCAGTACATCGAGACCTTCACCGACGCCGCCAAGGGCAAGGCCGCGGGCCAGAAGATGTACTCCGACGGCTGCGACATCGTCTTCGCCTGCGCCGGCAACGCCGGCAACGGCGTCATCGAGGCCGCCCAGGACGCCGACAAGATGATCATCGGCGTCGACAAGGACCAGTACGATCTCGCTCCCGAGAACATGCTGACCTCCGTCATGAAGAACGTCGACCAGGCCGTCATCGAGGTCTCCACCATGGCCTCCGAGGGCGAGGAGATCGGCTGCAAGAACATCGAGCTCTCCGCCAAGGACGGCGCCGTGGGCATCTCCGAGCACCATGACCTCATGGAGCCCGGCGTGTACGACACCGCCGTCGAGCTGTTCGAGAAGATCAAGAACGGCGAGATCGAGCCCCCCGCGACCGAGGATGCGTACAACGACTACGTCGCCGCGCTCTAACGTCTAGCGACTAACCAGGCCGGCGATGCGCCCGCGGCGCCATCGCCGGCCCGCGCCATTCACGGCTCGTGTGAGCAGACGAGCCGTCCCGCGCGGGGAGCGCCGTCCATGGTGCTCCCCGCGCGGGACGAAGAGGAGCCGCACGGCTCCGATCCCGAGGGAGAAATGGAAGGAGCGAACGCCTATGAAGCCAGATGCGCGCTACGCCGTGCAGATGAGCGGCATCGTAAAGACGTTCGGCACGTTCACCGCGCTCGATCATGTGGACCTCACCGTGCGGAAGGGCACGATCCACGCGGTCTTGGGTGAGAACGGCGCCGGCAAGAGCACGCTCATGAACGTGCTCTACGGCCTGTACCAGGCCGACGAGGGACAGATCTTTCTGAGCGGCGAGCCCGTTGAGATCAACACGCCCAACGACGCCATCGCACACGGCATCGGCATGGTGCACCAGCACTTCATGCTCGTGGACAACTTCACCGTGACGCAGAACATCGTGCTGGGCAGCGAGGTCTGCAGCGGCGCGGGCGTCCTCGATATGAAGAAGGCCCGCGAGAAGGTCTGCCAGATCATCGAGCAGTACGGCCTGGAGGTGGACCCGGACGCCAAAATCGAGGACATCTCGGTGGGCACGCAGCAGCGCGTCGAGATCCTGAAGGCGCTCTACCGCGGCGCCGACATCCTGATCCTGGACGAGCCCACCGCCGTGCTCACCCCGCAGGAGATCGATCGCCTGATCAAGATCATGCGCGACCTCACCGCCGCGGGCAAAACGATCATCGTCATCACCCACAAGCTCAAGGAGATCAAGGCGTCGTCGGATACCTGCACGATCATCCGCCGCGGCTGCTACGTGGACGAGGTCGCCGTGGCCGACGTCACGGAGGAGGACCTTGCCGACATGATGGTGGGCCACCACGTGAACCTGCAGGTTGACAAGACGCCCGCCGCGCCCGGCGAGGTGCTGTTCGAGATCCGCGGCCTGCACGTGAACGACGAGCGCGGGATCGAGACCGTCAAGGGGCTCGACCTCACGGTGCGCGCCGGCGAGATCGTGGGGCTGGCGGGCATCGACGGCAACGGCCAGAAGGAGCTCGTCGAGGCCATCACCTGCCTCACCAAGGCCACCTCGGGCAAGATCATCGTGCGCGGCGAGGAGATCCAGAACACCTCGACGCGCAACGTGCTCGACCACAAGGTCTCGACCATCCACGAGGACCGTCAGAAGCGCGGTCTGGTCCTGCCCTTCACCGTGGCGGAGAACTCCGTGCTCGAGAAGTACCGCACGCCCGAGTTCGGCTCGCGCGGCATGCTGGATCGCGCCAAGATGCACGAGTTCGCCGAACAGCTCATCGCCGACTACGACATACGCCCCGCGGACTGCGCGGACAAGACGGCCGGCGGGCTTTCCGGCGGCAACCAGCAGAAGGTCATCATCGCCCGCGAGGTCTCCAACGACCCCGACGTGCTCATCGCCGTCCAACCCACGCGCGGCCTAGACGTGGGCGCCATCGAGTACGTGCACAAGGCCCTTGTGGCCGAGCGCGACCGCGGCACGGCGATCCTGCTCATCTCCCTCGAGCTCGACGAGGTCATGAGCGTCTCCGACACCATCGACGTCATCTACGATGGCCGCATCACCGGTTCGTTCAAGCAGGGCGAGGTCGACGAGAACAAGATCGGCCTGCTCATGGCAGGAGGTGAGTAGCATGGCATCCACCGTGACCGCACAGGCGGGCAAGCCGCAGGAGAGCCTGCTCCAGCGCATTCTCAAGCGCCCCATCACCGCGACGTTCATCGCCATCGCGCTCGGGTTTCTCGTCGCGGCTGCCCTTCTCGCCGTGGCCGGCTACGACCCCGTCGCGTCGTTCGCCGCGCTGTTCGAGGGCGTGTTCTCCAAGCCCAAATACATCTCCAACACCATCATCAAGGCCTCGCCCATCATTCTGACGGGCATCTCGGTGGCGTTCGCCTTCAAGACAGGCATGTTCAACATCGGCGCCGAGGGCCAGTACGTGGCCGGCGCCGTGTGCGCCGTGCTCGTCGGCTCCACGCTCGACCTGCCCATGGTGCTGCAGGTGCCCGTCGTGATCCTCGCCGGCATCGCGGGCGGCGCCGCCATCGGCGCCATCACGGGCTTCCTCAAGGCGCGCTTCGGCATCCATGAGGTCATCACGGCCATCATGCTCAACTGGACGATGTTGTACCTCAACAACTTCGTGGTGAACTCCGAGATGTTCCACCGCCCGAGCTCCACCTCCTCGATCCCGGTGAACCCCTCCAGCTACACCATGATCCTGCCCGAATGGAAGCTCTCCGACCAGGGCCTCGAGACGCTCAGGAACGTGCCGTGGCTCTAC
This sequence comes from uncultured Collinsella sp., assembly GCA_902470815.1. GTDB lineage: Bacteria > Actinomycetota > Coriobacteriia > Coriobacteriales > Coriobacteriaceae > Collinsella. The sequence continues at coordinate 178,671 of CABRHS010000001.1, read as the reverse complement.
GACTTCCTCGTCAAGACCGACGTCAACATCGCCTTTGTTGTGGCCATCATCGTCGCCATCGCGATCTGGTTCGTCCTCTACCGCTCCAAGCTCGGCTTCGAGCTGCGTGCGGTGGGCTTCAACCGTGACGCAGCCGAGTTCGCGGGCATGCCCGTGGAGCGCAACACCGTGCTCGCCATGGTCATCGCGGGCGGCATCTCGGGCCTGGCCGGCGCCCTCATGATCACCGGCATCCAGCCGCACTGCATCTCGACGCTCGCCGCGTTCGAGAACTACGGCTTCAACGGTTTCTCCGTCGCGCTCATCGCCGGTTCCTCCCCCATCGGGTGCATCTTCGCCGGCCTGCTGTTCGGCGGCCTGCTCTACGGCGGCACCTCCGTGCAGATGGCCGTGGGCGCCCCCACCGACATCATCAACATCATGATCGGCACGATCGTGTTCTTCGTCGCGCTCGCCCGCGTGGTCACCCTCATCGCCGAGCGCCTGGAGAAGCGCTCTGCCGAGAGGGCCCAAATCGCAGCGGCCACTCCCGACGCGCAGGAGGCCAACCATGCTTAACAACGTCATGCTGCTCATCGGCATCACCCTCATGTATGCGACCCCGCTCGTCTTCGGCGCCCTGGGCGGCGTTATCTCCGAGCGCTCCGGCGTCGTCAACATCGGCATCGAGGGCATGATGACCATCGGCGCCCTCGCCGGCGCCGCCGTCTCGTTCTACACCGGCAACCCCTGGATCGCGTTCCTGTGCGCCGGTCTCGCGGGCGGCGCGTTCGCCCTGCTGCACGCCGTCGCCGCGGTGACCTTCCGCGCCGACCAAAACGTCTCGGGCATCGCGCTCAACATGCTGGGACCCGGCCTCGCGCTCTTCCTCGCGCGCCTCATGTGGGACGGCGGCACTCAGAGCCCCTCCATCGAGACGCTGCCCAAGGTCTTCGGCCGCGGTGCCTTCGCCGGGACACCCTGGGCCAACCTGAACGTCGACGTCACCGTCGTGTTCGGCGTCATCGCCGCCGTGGTGGTCTGGTTCGTGCTCTACAAGACCAAGTGGGGCCTGCGCGTCCGCGCCGTGGGCGAGCACCCCGCCGCGGCAGACACCCTCGGCATCAACGTGAGCCGCACGCGCTTCGTCTGCGTCGTTCTCTCCGGCGTCATGGCGGGCTTTGGCGGCGCGTCCATCACCCTGGCGATCATCTCCCAGTTCACGCAGACGGCCGTGGCGGGTCAGGGCTTCATCGCGCTGGCCGCGGTGATCTTCGGCAAGTGGACGCCCCACGGGGCGTTCGGCGCGTGCCTGCTGTTCGGCATGGCCCAGGCGCTTGTGATCATCCTCGGCGGCGGCGTTGTGCCGATCCCCAGCGAGATCCTCGCCATCATGCCCTACATCCTCACCCTCGTGGTGCTCGTGCTGTTCGTGGGCCGCTCCGTGGCGCCCAAGGCGGACGGCGTCCCCTACGAGAAGGGCTCGCGCGGGTAATTGATCCCAACGGGAGGCCCGCCCTTTATGTCCTGCGCTCAGGCAGTCCTGCTCGCACCGGGCCACGTAGCCCTCCGGGTGCCCGGGGTGCATATCATCCGCTGCTCGGACAGTCCTGCTCGCACGGAGGGTCCACTGGACCCTCCGGCTCGTGCGGAACTCGCATCGGACGATATGCGCCCTGGGCACCCTGCGTTTACCAGGGGCCAGCCATCCAATATCGAAGAGGAGCGAAATGATAAGCGACCTTGAACTTGTGCGGGCTGCCATCGCGGCTCGGGAGAACTCGTACTCCCCGTACTCGAACTTCGCCGTCGGGGCGGCGCTGCTGTGCGCCGACGGGACCGTGTACGGCGGCTGCAACATCGAGAACGCGGCCTATTCGCCGGGAAATTGCGCTGAGCGCACGGCGTTCTTCCGCGCCATCTTCGATGGCCACCGCGACTTCACGGCGATCGCGGTTGTGGGGGGACCCGCAGGCGAGCCCATACGCGAGCTGTGCGCGCCATGCGGCGTCTGCCGTCAGGTGATGCGCGAGTTCTGCGACCCGGCCACCTTCCGCATCCTCATGGGGACGAGCCCCGATGAGTTTGTCGAGGCCGCCCTCGAAGAGCTTCTCCCCTACGGCTTTGGGCCGGAGAACCTCGGGCGCTAGGGCCGCGGACCCCGTCAGATTGGAGCGCGCCATGCGCATGTACGACATCATCGAGAAGAAGCGCGACGGCGGCGCGCTCAGCGACGCGGAGATCGCCTTCTTCGTGAACGGCTACACCGCCGGAGACATCCCCGACTACCAGGCGAGCGCCCTGCTCATGGCCATCTACCTGCGCGGCATGACGGCGGAGGAGACGCGCCTGCTCACCCTGCACATGATGAACTCCGGCGACGTCATGGACCTCTCCAGCATACCGGGCGCCACCGTGGACAAGCACTCCACCGGCGGCGTGGGCGATAAGACCTCGCTCGCCGTGGTGCCCATGCTCGCCGCCATGGACCCGGGGCGCACCTTCGTCGCCAAGATGACCGGGCGCGGGCTCGGCCACACCGGGGGCACCGTGGACAAGCTCGAGAGCATTCCCGGCTTCGACACCGCCCTCACCGACGAGGCGTTCCTCTCCTGCGTGCGAGAACACGGAGCCTCCATCATCGGCCAGACGGGCAACCTCGTACCAGCCGACAAGCTCATCTACGCCCTGCGCGACGTCACCGCCACGGTGAGCTGCATCCCGCTCATCGCCAGCTCGATCATGAGCAAGAAGCTCGCCGCGGGGTCGGGCTGCATCCTGCTCGACGTCAAGGTCGGCTCGGGCGCCTTCATGAAGACCGTGCCCGATGCCGTCGAGCTCGCACGCGCCATGGTCGACATCGGCGAGGGCATGGGGCGCCGCGTAAAAGCGCTCATCACCAACATGGACCGCCCGCTGGGCCACAACATCGGCAACGCGCTCGAGGTCGCCGAGGTCATAGAGACCCTGCGCGGACGCGGGCCGGCAGATCTCGAGCACGAGGCGATCATGCTCGCCAGCGACCTGCTCGAGCTCACGGGCCGCTTTGATCACGATGAGGCCGAAGCACGGGCCCACCGTGTGATCGAGGACGGCTCGGCCCTCGCAAAGCTCAAGGAGATCGTCGCCGCACAGGGCGGAGACGTGCGCGTCATAGACGACCCCTCGCTGCTCCCGCAGGCAAGCCTGCACGAAACTCTATGCGCACCGTGCGCGGGCTTCGTCACGCGAATCGACACCGAGCGCGTGGGCGTGGCGTCCGCCGAGCTCGGCGGCGGACGCGTCACCATGGATGACCAGATTGACCACAGCTGCGGCATCACGCTGCTCAAGAACTACGGCGACCCCGTGGAAGACGGGGAGCCCGTCGCCATCGTCCACGCCAACGATGCGGGGAAGCTCGCCACCGGCCTGACCACGCTCTCCAGCGCGTACACGTACGGACCGCAAGAGCCGCCCGTCGAGCCCCTGCTCTACGCAAGCGTCACGGCGTCCGGCGCGACGTACGCATAATCAGACCCGCCCATGGGGTATACGCCCCACATGGCACATTGCACTCATCGCCCCACCGGGGCGCCAAGCGAAAGGAACCGCCATGTCCCTCACCAAATCCGAACTCGCCAAGTACATGGACCACACCCTGCTCAAGGCGGACGCCACCGCCGAGCAGATCGACCGCGTCGCCGCTGAGGCGCGCGAGCTGAACACCGCCTCCGTATGCGTGAACGGCTATTGGGTCCCGCGCGTCGCCGCCGCCCTCGAGGGCACCGATGTCATGACCTGCGCGGTCATCGGCTTCCCGCTGGGCGCCATGTCCACCGCCGCCAAGGCCGCCGAGACCGCCGACGTGGTGACCGCCGGTGCTCGCGAGGTCGACATGGTCATCAACATCGGCGAGCTCAAGGCCGGTAACGACGACATCGTCCGCGCCGACATCGCCGCCGTGGCCGAGGCCGCTCACGCCGGCGGCGCGCACCTCAAGGTCATCATCGAATGCTGCCTGCTCACCGAGGAGGAGAAGGTCCGCGCGAGCCGCCTCACCGTCGAGGGTGGCGCGGACTTCGTGAAGACCTCCACCGGCTTCTCCACCGGCGGCGCCACCGTCGAGGACGTGCGCCTCATGCGCGAGACCGTTGGGCCCGACTTCGGCGTAAAGGCCGCAGGCGGCATCCGCACCCTCGCCGACGCCGAGGCCATGATCGAGGCCGGCGCCAACCGCCTGGGCGTCTCCGCGAGCATCGCCATCCTGAGCGAGCTCGACGCCTAAGCACCGCACATGCACCGTCGCCCCGAGCACCGCAATCGCGCGCTCGGGGCTTTCATCGTTCTCAAAGGACCTTTCATGGCAACTCAGAAGTATCGCCGCATCCTGACCATCGTCATCGACTCGATCGGCGTGGGCGACGCGCCCGACGCCGACAAGTACAACTCGGACGGCGCGGACACCCTCGGCCACATGGCCCAATGGTGGATCGACAACCAAGGCCGGCCACTCGCGCTCCCCAACATGGAGCGGCTCGGTCTCGGCCGCGTGCGGCCCGGCAAGCCGTTCGCGGGCGTGAGCGCCGACATCGAGCCGGCGGGCGCCTGCGGCCGCGCGCGCATCGTCAGCCTGGGTAACGACTCCCTCGACGGCCACTGGGAGATGATGTGCCTGCCCACGCGCTTCGAGGTCGACTACTTCCCCCAGGGCTTCCCCGACGAACTGCTCGACAAGCTGCGCGCCTTCAGCGGCCGCGACATCGTGTGCAACAAGCCCTACTCGGGCACCGAGGTGCTCAAGGATTACGGCGAGCATCAGCTGGAGACGGGTGACCTGATCGTGTACACGTCGGGCGACTCGGTCTTGCAGATCGCCGCGCATGAGGACGTGATCCCGCTCGACGAGCTCTACCGCATCTGCGAGTACGCGCGCACCCTCATCAACGGACCCGAGATCACCATGGGGCGCGTCATCGCGCGCCCGTATGTGGGCACCTGCGCCGCGGACTTCACCCGCACCGCCAACCGCCATGACTATGGGCTGACGCCGACCGGCCCCACGGTCGTGGACTTCCTGCACGACGCCGGCCTCGACACCATCGCGGTGGGCAAGACCTACGACCTGCTCTGCGGTAACGGCTTTGGCGAGCACCATCACAACCTGAGCAACTCAGACGGCATGGACCACGTGGACGAGGTCATGGCCCGCGATTGGCACGGCCTGTGCTTCACCAACCTGGTGGATTTCGACGCCGTGTACGGACACCGCCGCGACCCGCTGGGCGACGGCCTCGCGCTCGAGGACTTCGATCGGCGCCTCGGCGGCGTGATGGGGGCCATGCGCGACGACGACCTGGTCATCATCACCGCCGACCATGGCAACGACCCAACCTACCGTGGCACCGACCACACCCGCGAGCTCGTGCCGCTGCTCGCATGGAGCCCGTCCATGCGGGGCGGCGTGAACCTGGGCCTGCGCCCGACCGGCTCGGACATAGGCGCGACGATCCTGGAGAACTTTGACGTTCCCGGCAATGGCGAGGGCACGAGCTTCCTCAGCAAGCTCCAATAGCGCGCCAGGCACCCCAGCCATTCGTCGCACGGTCGCACTTTTTTCTTTTCTCATCCCCATTCGGCAAAAAGGCGCCCCTAGCAAGGGGCGCCGGTCACATTTCTTTTGGATTTGGCAAAATCGCTCTCGCGCAGATGCGCCGGCAGGCCTACTCCCAACCCTTCCAGGTATCGGGGCAATACCCCACGGTGGCCTTGGCGCCGTTCCGCACAATGGGCTCGCGCAGGACCTGCTGGTTCTCGAGCAGCTTGTCGAACTTCTGGCTCTCAGCGAGATAGGTAATGAGGGCCACGGCGTCCTGATCCTTCGCATCAGGGTCGATCACGGCGTCGATGCCGCCCACGGCCCGCATCACACTCTGCAACTCGCCCTTGCTCATCTCCTTTTCCTTGAGATCGATGAACTGGAACTTGATGCGACGCTCCTTGAAATAGCGCTGGGCCTTCTTGGTGTCAAAGCTCTTCTTGGTTCCGAAGATCTGGATGTTCATGTCGGCTCCGTGGGGTCGAAGGGTCGATGGGTCTCAGTACAGGGCCGGAGCGGCCGACATCGCCAGCTCGTCGACGAGCGCGTAGAAGCGCTTGGGGTCGGCGTGCGTCACGAGCGTCACCTCGCGACCCTCGTCGCAGCGGAAGGTCCGGCCGGCCGCGGCGCCGTCCACGCGGACATCGCAGCGCACGCGCTCAACCTCGGCAATCTCGGGGTGCAGGCAGTAGACGGTGGTGAGCACATCCCACAGGTAGTACACGTTGTTCGCCGCCACATTCAGGACCAGCGCATATCCCTGGCCGATCAGGTCGATGGCCGGGTAACGGCGCAGCTCGGCCCAGTGCTGGCAGAGGTCGCGCGTGAGCGGCAGCTCCTCGGTGCTCTCCAGACCCACCATGTGGATCTCGAGCGACGAGTCCCACACGCGCTTGACCGCCTCGGGGTCCCAAAAGGCGTTCCACTCGGCGGTGCCGTCAAAGCACGGGTCCACCACGTTGCCGTGGCCGTCAAGCGAGCCGCCCATCCAAAAGAGCGTCTCGATCTTCTCCTCGATGGCGGGCTCAGCGTCCAGCGCGCGGGCGAGGTCGGTCAGGGGGCCGGTGAACAGCAGGGTCGTCTTGCCCTCCTCGGCCATGACCTTGTCCACCAGATCGAGATGGGCCGGGCGCGAGGCGATCGGCGTGCGCGGCGCGCCGTGCTCGTTCAGCATGGGCAGCGCATCGAAGGTGAAGGCGGAGCCCCTCCACTCCGAGGGGAATTGATGATGTGGGCGAGAGTCCGACGCCGCAACCTCGAGGGCCGCCTGCTTGCCCCCAAAGAGGTCGATGATCTTGCGGGAGGCCTCGAGAGCCGCCTCGATCTGGCAATCGCCGTCCACAACCGAGACGCCCGTCACGCGGGCCTCGGGCATCTGCAGCAACAGCAGCAGGCTCACCAGGTCGTCTACGCCGCCGTCATGGTTGAAATACACATTCGTCATACGAGACCTTTCAGAAGAAAATGGCACGCACCCAGTATGCCAGAGTGCGCGCCATGTACATGCAAAGGACAGGCATGGTGCACGTCGCACCGCGTTGCAAGTCGGCTAGACGAGCATGAAGTACGCCAGCACCGCGACGCCGAGCACGATGCGGTAGATGCCGAACGCCGTGAAATCGTGGCGACGGACGAACGCCATGAGCCATTTGATGGCGACGAGCGACACGACGAATGCGACGATGCAGCCGACCGCGAGAATGGCGATGCCGCTCGCGTCGAACACACCGCCCTTGAGGAAGAACTTGACGAGCTTGAGGAAGCTCGCGCCGAACATGACGGGGATCGCCAGGAAGAACGTGAACTTGGCGGCGACGGAGCGCGTGGTGCCCAGCAACAGGCCGCCGATGATGGTCGAACCGGAACGGGACGTGCCGGGGATCAGCGAGAGCACCTGGAAGCAGCCGATGCCCAGGGCGGTCTTGTACGAAAGGTCGTCGAGCGTGGCGATGGCGCCGAAGTCCCCGCCGTCGGTGGGCTCGGCAGCCGCCGCGGGCGCGGCGAAGTGGGCGCCGTGCGCGCGCGAGGACGGCGTCACGCCCTCGGCCGCGACGCGGGCGGCGAGCTTCTTGGCGCGCCAGCGCTCGATCACGATGAAGGCGATGCCGTAGACGATGAGCGCGGTGGCGACGACCCCGGCGCTGTAGAGGTGCTCCTCCATGAAGTCGTCGAGCGGGATGCCGATGATGGCAGCGGGCAGGCAGCCGACGATGATCTTGCCCCACAGGCTCCACGTGGAGCGGCACTCCTCACGCGTCTTGCCAAAGCCGAACGGCAGCAGCTCGCGAATGAACAGCACGCATACGGCCAGAATGGCGCCGAGCTGGATGACCACGAGGAACATGTTCCAGAATTCCTCGGTCACGTTCAGCTTGATGAACTCGTCAACCAAGATCATGTGACCGGTCGACGAGATGGGCAGCCACTCCGTAATGCCCTCGACCAGGCCGAGGAAGGCGGATTTGAGCAGTTCGATGATGTCCACACGGACCTCCCAGATGTAAAGTGCGGGCGCGGGCCCGGCCGCGATGCGGCGCGGGCTCGGATGCGCGGGCGCGGGTCCGGCGGGTTCAGACCGCGCGGGCGCGTCGCGTACCGGTCCATTATCACTCCCACCGGCGCGCTGCACCGAAAAAGCGCGCCGTTCGCGGCATAACCCGACGCACACCATGGCATATGGGTATAACTGTGGCATGGTAAAGCACCAAACGGCGGGCCAACAAGGGGCCGCCATCGGCCAAGGAGGCTACCATGCACGAGGGTTATTCCAAGGTTTTCGTCGCACTCGACGGCACCGAGCAGCAGGATTTCGTGCTCGCCCGCGCCATCAAGGTCGCTGCCAACAACGGCGCCGCGCTCGTGATCGGTCACGTCATCGACTCCACAGCGCTCGAATCCGCAGGTTCCTACCCGGCGGATCTGGTCCAAGGGCTGCAGGACGCGTTCACCAACTCCATAGCCGCGCAGGTCGAGGAGGCCAAGGCCAACGAGGCCATCCCCTCCGTCGAGGTCATGATCCGCGCCGGCCGCATCCGCGAGACGCTCAAGGATGAGATGCTCGACGTCGTCCAGCCCGACCTGGTGCTCTGCGGCGCGCGCGGGCTCTCCTCCATCAAGTACGCCCTGCTCGGCTCGATCTCAACGTTCCTGCTGCGCAACACCGATTGCGACATCCTGGTCGTGAAGTAGTCGCTCCCCATCGTCCGGGATGGGCAATCCCATCGCAAACGCCCTCGGAAAGCCACCTTCGGGTGGCTTTCCTGCGGAATGTTTGCCCAAGAAATACCCATCCCGGTCGTTCGCTCCATACTTCACGAGAACTCAAGACTCGACCGAACGTCAAACGGTGCATCACCCATACAGGCGATGCACCGTTTTCATATATGACCGTTCGGGAAAGCCGGCTACTCGTTATCGCCCGCCGTCATCTGCGTGGCGCTCAGACCGCCCTCCATGTTGGCGGCGGCATCGGGCCAGACCCACTCGGTGAAGGCGGGATGGTCGTAGCCCTCCTCGACGGCGAACTCGAACGCCTCGAGGCGGAATGCCTCCCAAGCCTCAATCTGCGCGGCGTGCGCGGCGTCGCCACGAGCGGCATCGGCCAGGCGCAAGGCCTCGGCAGCGAGCGCCCAGCGATCCATGTTGTTCAAGCGCAGCATGTCGAACGGCGTGGTGGTGGAACCCTTCTCCTCATAACCGTGGACGCACCAGGCGTCGTGGCCGGGACGCGCCCACATCAGGCGACGTATCGTGCCCGCATAAGCGTGGAAGCAGAAGAGGACGGGCTTCTCGCCCGCGCCAAAGAACTCAGCAAAGCGCTCGTCGGAGATCGCCTGGTCGTTCTCACAGGCGTTCTGGATCTTGAGCAGGTCAACCACGTTCACGAACCATACCTTGACGTCATGACCGCGCAGCAGGTCCACGGCGGCAAGCGCCTCAAGGGTGGGAACGTCACCGCACGTCGCGATCACCAGATCGGCGTCCTCAAGGCTCGCGGCGGTACTCGCCCACTCCCATGCGGCCAGGCCCTCGGCGAGCTCGGCGCGGGCGTCGTCCACCGTCACGAACGTCGGCGCCGGCTGCTTGCCGCAGAAGATCGCGTTCACGCAGTCCGTGGACTGATACACGCGCTCCGCCACCGCGAGCGCCATGTTCGCGTCGCACGGGTAATACGCGTTCACGACATGCGTGTCGTTGGCCTTGTTGAGCAGGACGTCGATGAATCCCGGGTCCTGGTGGGAAAAGCCGTTGTGATCCTGACGCCACACATGGCTGGAAAGCAGGATGTTCAGGCCGGAAATGGGGGCTCGCCACGGGATCTCGCGCTTAGTTGCCTCAAGCCACTTGCAGTGCTGGTTCACCATGGAGTCGACCACGTGCACGAAGCTCTCGTAGCTCGACCACACGCCATGACGGCCGGTGAGCACGTATGCCTCGAGGAAGCCCTCGCACTGGTGCTCGGAGAGCTGCTCGATCACACGGCCGCTCGGGGCGAGCAGGTCGTCGTTGTCGGCGTCGGCATAGTGCCCGGCGAGCCATTGCTTGCTCGTCGCGGCGTAGCAATCCTGCAGGCGGTTGGATGCGGTCTCGTCCGGTCCGAAGATGCGAAAATCGTCGTTTTTCGCCAGGACGTCGGCAGTGTAGGCGCCGAACACGCGCGCCGCCTCGGTGGCGCCCCACCCGTGGCCCTTCTCCGCCACGGGAATCTCGTGATCGTGGATATCCGGCAGCTTGAGCTCGCGGCGGACCTTGCCGCCGTTGGCGTTGGGGTTGGCGCCGATGCGCAGGTCGCCCGTGGGCATAAAGGCGGTCACGTCCGCGCGGATTTGGCCCTCCGGGGTGAAGAGCTCCTCGGGGCCGTACGAGCGAAGCCATGAACGGAGCACGCGGAAATGCTCATGGGTGTCGCGCGCGTTGGCAAGCGGCACCTGATGCGCACGCCAGGAGTCCTCGGTCTTCTTGCCGTCGATGTGCTTGGGGCACGTCCAGCCCTTGGGCGTGCGGAACACGATCATGGGATACACCGGGCGGGTCTCGTCGCCCATCTCGGCACGTGCCTTGATGTCGCAGATCTCGCCGAAGACCTCCTCGAGCTGCGCGGCGAAACGCGCGTGGATGGAGGCGTGCGATTCATTGTCAAAGCCCGCCACGAAGAAGTGCGGCTTGTAACCCATGCCCTCGAAGAACTTGGTGAGCTCCTCGTCCGAGATGCGCGCCAGGATGGTGGGGTTCGCGATCTTGTAGCCGTTGAGGTGCAGGATCGGCAACACGATGCCGTCGGTCTTGGGGTTGACCAGCTTGTTGGACTGCCAGGAGGTGGCGAGCGCCGCGGTCTCCGCCTCTCCATCGCCCACCACGGCCACGGCCAGCAGGCTCGGGTTGTCCATAACGGCGCCGTACGCGTGGCTGAGGGTATAGCCCAGCTCGCCTCCCTCATGGATGGAGCCCGGCGTCTCGGGCGCGAAGTGGCTCGGGATGCCACCCGGGTAGGAGAACTGGCGGAAGAACTTCTCGAGGCCCGCCTCGTCGTCCGTGATGTCGGGGCGAATCTCGCGGTACGTACCGTCGAGCAGGGACTGGGCGGTGCCCGCGGGACCGCCGTGACCCGGGCCCATGAGGAAGATGGCATTCTGGCCGTGATCGGCGATCAAGCGATTGACATGTCCGAACAAGAAGTTGATTCCCGGCGTGGTGCCCCAATGGCCCACCAGGCGGTGCTTGACGTCCACGCGGCCGAAGTCGCGCCGCTCACCAGTCTTGGCGTCAATCCAGTCTTCGCGCATGAGCGGGTTGGAGCGCAGATAAATCTGTCCGACGGACAGGTAATTGGCGCAACGCCAGTACTTGTCCACGCCGGCGAGCGCGTCTGCGCTCACCGAGGTCTCGAGCTTGGTCCACGGAGTGCCGATTACGGGCTGCGTCATGACTTTCCCTTTCTACACGGGGACGGGACATTGCCTCCCAACCCCTTATCTCGTCACTCCGAGTCTAAACGCTAAAACGTTTTATCGCTAATGATAAAACGTTTCTTCTAAAATTTTTCAATTATGTTTACTTCTGTTTATGCTGTTGAGTGAAATTGAGCTCTTCTAAACACAGGGCGCGGCACGCGCGATCGGGCAAAAAGCTTTGGCATGCGTTCGGCCCATGCAAATCGAGTAATCTCAAACATGTGTGGGGTTTATCCGTAACGATCCAGCAATGCGGCTCATCCGAGCACAAAACCCCAGTTGGCATCCGGTCGAATCGACGCTCTACTCACCGTGCCACATTAAAGCCCACACATATTAATTACTAACACCCCGGCCAGCCTGCCGAACAGCCGCCCAGCCCACCGGCAATTCTCTTCCGGTGCCGTTGGCATGGATTTTGCCATCGGCGCCAGGAGCGAACAGCAGGAGGAGGCAGGCAGCCTGTGCGGGGAAGCTTCTCCTACGCGACTTGCAGGAACGGCTCAGCGATCGAGCGGCGCAACACTTGCCTGGCACACCAGGCGCGGGGCCAAGACACGGTCCTCGAACTCGTGCCCGTCCTGCTCACCCACACGCTTGAGCAACAATTCCATTGCATTGTCCGCAAGCTTCGAGACGTTTTGCTCGATGGCGGTCAGCGCGGGCTCGAACAGCGCGTCGGCAGCGGAGTTGTCGTAGCTCACGAGCGAATAGTCGCGCGGGACGCGCTTGCCGTGCGCGAAGAGACACTTGAGCGCCCCCAAGGCGATGTTATCGGAACTCGCAAAGATTGCGGTCGCATCGCTCTCGAGCACGCGCTCCGTGGCCGCGGCGCCGTCGGCAATGTAATAGTCGCTCTCGAACACAAGGGCGTCATCGGCCGCGACTCCATGCGACTCGAGCGCCCGGCGATACCCCGTGAGGCGTGCGCGCCCGGTATGCGACGACGTGTTGACCAGGCACGCGATGCGCGTGTGCCCATGTTGCAGCAGGCAGTCCGTGGCCAAGAAACCGCCCAACTCGCTGTCGAAGCGCACGCGGTCGCACGCCACGCCGTCAATGAAACGGTCGACCATCACCAAGGGCACGGGCAACGTGGAGAGACTCTCGACAAGCTGCTCGTCGGCATCGAGTTCGTGCGCGGTCACCAAAATTAAACCATCGACCCCGCGATTCACCAACAGGCGCACAATCTCGTCCTCATGCTCGGAGGATACGTCGGAGTTCATGATGAACAGGGCATAGCCGCGCTCGCGACACCTGATCTCGAGATTACGCGCGAGCGATGAAAAGAAACGGCTCTCGATATTGGGGACGATCAACCCGAACGTGCGCGATTGTTGCATAACCAGGCTGCGCGCGATTTGGTTGGGCACGTAGCGCTTACGCGCGGCGACCTCCTTGATGCGCCGGCGGTTCTCCTCGGAGATGCGGCAAGGTCGGTCGTTGAGCACGAGCGACACGGCGGAAGGCGAAAGGCCGACTTCCTGAGCGATTTCCTTGAGCGTTACCTTAGGCGCCATGGCTTCCTCCCGAAAAAAAGACGGACGCGGGCACGTGCCTGCGTCCGTCGCAATGTTCCCCCACTTGGAACGTGAGGTCAACGCTTTTACCACCGAACGGCGTCTCTTACGGCCTACGCGGTCGGCGTGAGCACCACCAGCGCATCGTGGCCGAAGGGATGCTGCTCCACGCGGGTCGTCCCCGCCTGGGTGTCCACGCGCATGGGCAGGTGCGCCAGGCGCTTGTCCTCCAGGTCGAAGGCAATGGCGCGCATGCCGTCGAGGTCGCCGCGCAGCTTGAGCGCGGTCACGCGCGGCAGGTACGCCACGATGCGCTCCCCTACACGCGCCACGCGAATGGCCTCGCGGGCGTCGTCGAGCAACTCCTGGGCGGGCTCGATTGCGAGCTTCCCGCCCTCGGTGAGGGCGTCGAGCACATGGGGCACCAAGCCGAAATCCCACACGCCGGGGAACTGCAGGCACTCCTGCCAGCGGAAGGGCATGTCGAAGCCCTCGCCGAGGACCGACCCCCTGCTCGCGGCGGTCTGCCAATTCCACACACCATGGGCTCCGTAGGTGAGCCCGGCAGTGGCGCCCGAGAGGATGCCCGACCACGCGCTCGCGCGGCAGTCTTGAGCGCTGAAGCGCCAATACACGTTGCGGCTCGCGCCCATCTGCTCGTAACAGGGCTCGGAGTTCAGCAGGGGCTTCTTGGGATACCGGGAACAGAAGTCCTCGGGAAGCCTCCACGCCTCGTCCTGGCCCTCGTAGTTGTGACCCGGCTGATACATATAGAAGTCCACACGGTCGACGAACTGCTCCGGAATCGAGCGGTTGCCGCGGTTGATATGCACACAGCGCAGGGAGTCGGGCGCCAGCTCGCAAATCGCGGAGAAGCCCTCCTCGTAATACCGGATGGCCTCGTCGGCCTTGAAATCGGTGTCGCCCGCGACCACGTAGACGGGGTCGAACTCGCCCAGGTGCTCCACCACGCGCTCGATATGCGGACGAACCTCCTCGAAGGGCAGCAGCGGCACACCAAGCTTCTCGGAGATGTTGGCACCCCAGGTCCCGGGGATGTAGTTGCACCACAGCAGCACGAGCGCCGGGCGAATGCCGCGTTCGACCGCCATGCGGCACATCTCGCGGGCGCGCTGCCAGTAGGCCTCATTGGGGGTAGACCAATCGAACACCGTGCCGTCCTCGCTGGCGTAGGGGTAGAGCCCCAAGTCAGGGCGGCAGCGGTCCCACTGCGGAAGCGTGTTGATCTGCAGCACGTTGATGCCCTGCTCCGCACGGCGGGCGAGATAATAGTCCCAATCGGCGAGCTCGATGCTCGTGAACGCGCTCCAGCACGTGTCCGCCAACCAGAACCAAGGCTTTCCGTCGAGCGTGAACCCATCGCGACGATCGTTGACGGCGAGCTTCCCAAGAGTCATGACGTTTCCTTTCTTTCCCATTCCCACCCATGATGATGCATCCGTGAATGGAGCACCTGGAGAAAAGGCCCCGCCGGACACAAGCCGTGCGGGGCCCTGGATCTGCGTAGGCGAGTCGTGGGGGTTTGGGCTCAACCTACAGAAATGGCACTCAACGTCGCATTACGCGAGGGCAGGAGCCTCTTCCTCCTCCATCTCGGCGAGCTCCTCCTTGGAGAAGCCGGTCATGTAGACCACGGCCGCTGCGATCACGAAGGAGATGGCCATGCCGATGACTGCGGCGATAGTGTTCCACTGGCCGCCCTGGAAGTAGTTCATGATGACCATAAAGTTGGCGGCACCGCCGGCGAGATAGTAGGTGACGCCCATGAGACCGGAGGCCACGGCACCGATGGCGCCACCGATGAACATGCCGAGCATGGTGCGACGGAAGCGCATGAGCACGCCGAAGAGCGCAGGCTCGGTCACGCCGCCGGCGATGGCGGAGATGACGTAGCCGAGAGCCATGCCCTTCTCATCCTTGTTCTTGAGCTTGAGGAAGGCACCGAACGCGCAGCCCCACACGGCGGTCATGGCGCAGTTGGTGGAAACGAAGACGAACGGGTCGAAGCCCATGGCGATAATCTGGACCTGAGCGAGCAGGATGACGGGCATGTGCATACCGGCAACGACGAAGAGCTGCCAGAAGGCACCGAGGATGGCCATGACCAGCAGGACACCAATCTGACCGGCGTCGGACACCGCGAACAGGGCGTTGGCGATGACGTTACCGAGCATGTTGCCAACAGGACCAAGGGCAATCAGGGCGATCGGCACGGTCACGATCATGGTGCAGAACGGAGTGAACACGGTGGAGAGCACATCGGGCATGATCTTCTTGAAGAACTTCTCCACGAAGTACAGCACGGGCACGCTCAGAATGATGGGCAGCACGGACTGCTGGTAATTGGCTGCGGCAATGTGGATACCGTAGACGCTGATGATTCCGCCGCCCTCCTGAGCCGCGGCAGCAACAATCGAAGGCGCCATGAAGACGCCACCGAGCAGCATGCCGAGGACTGGGGTGGCGCCGATCTTCTTAGCGGCGGCATAACCCAGGTAGATGGGCAGGAACGTGAAGGTCGCCTCATACAGCGTGGTGTAGAAGAACGTGTACGTCGGGTCGGTCTCGGGCACCAGGTTGAGCATCATGGGGCCGATGATGACCGCGAAAGTACGGAACAGACCGCCGGCCATGAGCAGCGGAATGAGCTGGGTCATAGAGCCGGACAGGTAGTCGAGGATGATGTTCGGAAGCTGCTTGAGCTCGAACTTCTGCTTGGGTGCATCGAGGTTCTCGTTCACCGCGGCACCCTGCTTGACACCGGAGATGGCAACGAACTCATCGAGCACCTTGGGCACATTCTGGCCGATGATGACCTGAAGCTGACTGCCGGAGAACTGGCAACCGAGCACACCCTTGACCTTCTTGATCTTCTCGACGTCGGCCTTGGCGTTGTCGACGAGCGTGAGACGCAGACGCGTCATGCAGTTGGTCGCGACCTGCACGTTCTCGGCTCCTCCAACGAGCGCGAGGACGTCGGTGGCAATCTGCTTATTGTCTGCCATGGGACCCCTCCCCTTGATCTATGCGGCTATCCTGCCGCGCGTCGCCCCGCCGGTTATAACCCCTTATGCCCGGACAAGGCCTTCCTTGAACAGTAAACAACGTTGAAGCTCGATGGCTTTGCTAAACGTTTTGTTTACTGAACGTTTACGTTATCCATTATGCATATTCTCGCCATTTATCACTGCTTTTCCGGTGAACGGTAGTAAACATGGGATGAACGTTATACTCTATATAGAATATCAATTTCTAGACAGTGCTCAGATATTATTGTTTACCTGCTAGTTTATATCGATTGTAGCCTTACACCTCTGTTTTTCGACCATTCGGCAAGAACCGGACCCTGTCTCATGTTGAACCCTATATACTAAACATGTTTAGATACTGTCTATCGAGAAGAGGCGTGTATGTACTCACATAGCTATGCAACAGTCACCACGCTCGGTGATTTCGGTCCCTGGATCTCCAAGATCATCCTCGACCTGCCGCGAGAGGTGCGCACCAGCGACATCGACCCCGGCGCGTTCAGTGTCTTTTGCGCGCGGCGCAAGCACGACGGCAGCATTCTCATGCGCAAGGAACGCGGCGCGAGCGAAGCGCTCCCCTCGCAGGGCTATATCTCCGTCGCCGCAGCCTATACCTGCGACGATCGTGGCAATCGCCTTTCCACGGGGACCCATGTCGCACTCGAGGTCGGCGAGGAACGCCTCACCAAACGCATCGAGGGTGGCGTCATGGGCTCTCAATATATCGACAACGACATCACGGTGACGCAGACGCGCGCGATCCCCGCGGCGACCGGAGCCGAGCCCCTCGCCGGCCTGGTATTCGACCAACTGCGGGCAACACTCTGCCCTGCGCTCGACCGTTGGCGCACCTCCGAGATGAGCGCGTCGGTCGACGGCATCAGTCTCAAGTACGGCTATTTCGAACCCGACTTCGCACCCGTCATGCCGCCTTTCGCCAAACCCGACACTCCCCCCGTGGAGAAGCCCGAGAAGGCCGCCCTCATCGTCTACCTGCACGGCGCCGGCGAGGGCGTGGGCGAGGCGACTTGGGAGGGACCCGAGCGCGCCTACACCGGCAACCGCGTGACCGCCCTTTCCCAGAACCCCATCCAGGGCTACTTCGACGGCGCCGCCTGGGTGCTCGTGCCGCAGTGCCCCACGTTCTGGATGGATGACGGCGTGGAGCAGCTCGGTCATTCCAACAGGAGCATCTACACCGCGCCCCTCAAGGCGCTCGTCGATGAGTTCATCGCCGAGCACGCAGACCGAATCGACACGAGCCGCATCATCATCGCCGGACTGTCCAACGGCGGCTTCATGACAGTGCGCATGTGCCTTGACTACCCCGACTTCTTCGCCGCGGGACTTCCCTGCTGCGCGCCGTTCTTCACCGAGAACCAGACGCCCGAGGCGATCGAGGCCCTCGGCCAAACGCCGCTGTGGTTCATCCACTCAAAGGGCGACGAGCTTGTCGACCCGCTTGACACCGCGCTGCCGCTCTACCACAAGCTCGTGAACGCCGGAGCTGAGGCGCACATGACGTACTTCGACCACGTGGAGGATCTCACCGGCCGGTATCGCGAGGCCGACGGGACGCCCAAGAAGACGTTCAACCACGGCGTGTGGATCCATCAGTTCAACGACTTCTGCCGCACCGATCTTGACGGCTGCAACGTGCTCGTCGACGGAGAGCCCGTGAGCTGCTGGGAATGGGCGGCGGCGCAGCGGCGCTAGCCCGAATCGACAGAACGGGAACAGGTCCTCGCAAGACGAAAGGAGCACCGTGCAAGCTAAGCCACGCGTCATCATCACGACGGACATGGAAGTCGATGACATGAACTCGACCATCCATCTCGCGCTGTACCTCAACCATATCGACCTCGAGGCGATCGTCTACACGGCCTCGCAGTACCACTTCCAGGGCGACGGCCTCCACACGCTGGGCGAGGTCAATCCGCATTGGCGGACCAAGGGCAAGCGCTCTTACGAATGGAAGGCCGTGCCGCCCGAGCCCGATCCCGAGGCGGGCGATCTCACCGAGTACCGCCCGTTCCCCGGGCGTTGGATCGAAAACCTCTGGGAGCACGAATACGCCGCCGCTTGGCCATCCCTGCAGGCGAACGCCCGGGCAGCAAGCGAGCCCGATTTCCCCTCACCTGAGGAACTCGTCGCGCGCACATACGTGGGAAACGTCGCCTTTGAGGGTGACGTCCGGAAAGACACACCTGGATCCGACGTCATCAAACACGCGATCATGGACGACGACCCACGCACGCTGTGGCTGCTCAGCTGGGGCGGCATGAACACCATCGTGCGGGCGCTCATGAGCATCGCCGATGATTATGCCGCCTCACCCGATTGGGACGCCGTTCGCGAGCACGTCTACCGCAAGGTTCGCGTCGCCGGCGTCGTGAACGGAGTGGGCCAGGACAACTCGTGGCGCGACTACGGCAGAAGCCTGTTCCCCGGCCTCACGTTCTGGAGGACGCCCTTCCCCTACGGCGGATACGTCGATGCCAAGTGCGCGCAGCCCGACTCCATCGATCTCTTCCGCGCACCATGGCCGGAGCAAAACCTGATCGAGGGTAACGGCTCCCTCATGGGGCGCTACATGCTCTACGGGGACGGCAAGGTCTACGAGAACGAACCCGAACGCTTCCAATTCGGCACGCACGCGACCCTGGACTGGGGATGGCCCGGCATGGAGCCGCTGCACTTCGAGAGGGGCGACTTCATGGCCGAGGGCGACTCGATGACCTACATCCCGCTGCTCGACTTTGGACTGCGCGGCGCCGGCGACCCTTCCTTCGATACGGTTCTCGGGCCGATGTTCCGCGATGGCGACATTCCCCGCGTCGGTGGCGCAGCGATGGGATTCGACTCCTTAGGCAAACCGGCAAATCATAACGTCAACCCGTTCCTCCGCGCCTACCAAGAGGATTTTGCCGCACGGGCGCAATGGTGCGCGCACAAACCCGAGGAATGCTCGCACCCCGTTCGCATCGAAAACGCCACCGCAGACTGCACGGCGGGCACAGGCGAGGGCGTCGAGCTCAAGGCACAGGTGATCGACCCCGATGGCGCCGGCTTCGATGCAACATGGACTGTTTCGCCTCACTCCAGCAGCTATCGAGGGGTCGAGGACCTCGCAAGCTGGTGCGCCCGCACAGTCCAGGGCACGTTCACCGTACCCGCCGACGCCCAAACAGGCGACCGATTCGTCCTCACCCTCTCGACGAGGACCCGCGGCAAACGCCCCTGCACGCGCTATTCGCAGGTCGCCGTGACGGTTCGATAGGGCTTCAAACACGCCACGGCGCCAATCATCGCCGCGGTGCACGCGTCACGATCTTCCAATCCGATAGCATCGACCTTGCATCCGAGCGCTGTGAAAAGTGATTGGCTTTGCCTCCCGCCGCCCAACGACAGCGCTGCGCGCCACCCACCATCGCGTGGCGCGCGCATAGGGCGAATGTACATTTCACCGTTCCTGCCAGCATGCGAACGGGCGCCCACTTTGCTCACACATCGTCCCGTATAGAGTAAAGTGCAAATTTTGGGGGAGGTTTTAACCTCTTTGAGGCACTGTGCTTCTGATGTGGTTGGTAAAACCGCAGGTTGCGCATATCTGAAGAACGAACAAGCGCTTGAAAACTCGGTAAACCTCCCCCCAAAATGTACTTTTTGCCCCTGCGGGCTGCAAAGGCCCAGCCGATTTTGGCAATCCAAGCGCTTTTCGTCATTTACGCGACTCCGATGGCGATGCGATCGGACGCGCTAGCCTTGGTAATTCAGGTGCTTTTCGTCGATGTCGGTGAGATCGCGCTCGAGATACCGATGCGCAAGCCATTTCGCCATGGGAAGGTTTTGGTCGAGGTAGTTGCCGCACTCCTCAGGCGCCGCACCGGGGATCTCCCCCTCGAATTCGGCGACGAACCCGAAGAGCTCGCGCACGAGCGGCAGGATCTCTGCACTCGCGACCTCGCCGAACACGACGAGGTAAAACCCCGTTCTGCAGCCCATGGGCCCAAAGTAGACGATACGGCTCGACCACTCGGCATGATTGCGCAGGAAGGTCGCACCAAGGTGCTCGATGGTATGGCACTCGGCCGTGTTCATGACCGGCTCTTTGTTGGGCGTGGTCAGGCGCAGGTCAAAGGTGGTGACGGCAGCACCGGTCGCCGGGTCGCGGTCGATGCGGCTCACGTATACGCCGGGCTCAAGCAGCAGATGGTCAACGGAAAAACTCGCGATGCGCTCCATGGCAGATCCTCTCGGTAGTCAATTTGGGACAGGGCTCTTTTAGCTGGTCGCAACAATCCCACCCATGATAGCAGTCAAAAAAGCCCCGTCCCAAATGACTACTTTGGGACGGGGCGCCGCGCAGCCGATAATATCGAGCGTTCAGCATCTAGTTTTCTAACCCGGCAGCGACTATAATCGCCACCGGGCCAATCGCAATAATCGCCACCAGACCAATCGATGGTCTGCACTTACAGCACTCGCAAACAAGTTGCAACGGCACCGTAGATATTGGCGTCGTTACCCAGCTGTGCCGGGACCACGTGCGGACGAGGCATATCTTTCAGAAAACCAGTGTAGTGCGCCATGACGTCATCCATCTTACGGTCGAGCGCCTCGAACAGCGCGGGATGGCAGCTGATGCCACCACCAATCGCGAAGACCGCCGGGTCGATAACGCACTGCAGATTCACAAGCACACGATCAAACAGCTCAGCATAGGCATCCAATCCGCGCTGCACGGCGGCGACTTCGGACGCGCCCCCGCGCTCCAATAGCTCGAAGATCCGTCGGCCATCGAGGGCCTCCAGTTCAGCTTCATCCGAAATGCCAAGTTCGACTGCCACGAGATTCTGCAGGCCGTGCCATCCGCTCGAAGTCGCGAATGTATCGCAATGATCAAGCGGTTCGTTTACGTTGTTGGACAGGAAGCTGAACTCGCCCGCGAAACCGCCCGCACCCATCAGCACCCGGCCGTCAACCACGATGCCTCCGCCGATGCCCGTACCGATTACCGCCACGCAACCCACGTCCACGCCGCGCAACGCACCGGCAGCGTACTCGCCAAGCGCACAGCTTTTGCCATCGTTGACAACGGTCACGGGCAACCCCAGTCGCTCGCGCAGCACTCGACCAAGCGGAAACCCGTCCATGTACGGCAGCGCACCACCGCGATGGATCGTCCCGTCTGGATCGGCCTCGTAACCGAAGATGCCACCCGGGGCCGAGATGCCCACACCTACAACCTGTTCGCGATACGGCTCTACGAGCGCCACGAGCGTGTCGACCAGCTGATCGGCCGAAACGAACGTCGTCGGAACCGAACCACGGTCACCAAACTCGTAGTTCCCACTCACAACCGCCCATTTGACGTTCGTTCCGCCGATATCAATTCCAAAAAGCTGCCTCATGGCCGCTCCCGTCTCGCTCAATGCGTCTACATGTTCGCAGGCTCTTCCATAAAGGCCATGAGCCTGCGGTTGAGCAGACGACCCCAAAACGTGCAGATGCCGCCCGACAGAAACACGGCGACTACGGTGCCGATACCGATGCCCACCACAGCACCCGTACGCACAAGCCCGTAGGCCAGCGCGATGCACAGACAGGTACCGTCAAAGAGGTACTTCGCCTTGCCGAACTCGCAGTGAAGCGCCTGGGAGAGCGTCTGCACCATGCCGTCGGGTGCCACGGGGACGAGCCGCGCGGAGACGATCAGCGTCACGCCGAGCGTCGTGAACGACACGGCGAGAACCAGCATGATCAGGCCGTCGACGAGTCCTGTCGCGGTAAACGGGAACAGCCAGATATTCAGCACGTCGATAAGCGCACCGAACAGCAGGGTGACGGGTATCTGCATGAGGATCTTGACGTCCGGATATCGCACCATGCAAAGCTGGGCGACCACGAACACGCAGTACACCGCAAACGACGCCGTGCCGAGGCTCAGGCCCTCGATGGCGTACATCACGTACGGCACTGTGCTGATGGGCGCAACACCAAGCCCCGTGCGCGCATTCATTACAACGCCGCAGCTCAGGAATAGAAGCCCGCAGACGTAGACCATCATTCGACGCGCTAGATTCTGCCGCATCACATCGTCCTCTCGTTCGCATCTTCACCTATCGACCGAATAGCACTCCGTGACATCGCCCCAGGGCGTCACTCGTACGCAATCGCCACCTCAACGGCATGGTGCCAGCCGGCGACCTTCTCGGCGCGCTCCTCTGCCGCCATAGCGGAATCCCAGGTCGCACGCGGCGGCGTTGCCGAGGTGACTTCGGGGCCGTACATGCCCAGCGCGATACCGCAGCACCAGGCGGCGCCCAGGCCGCTCATCTCGTCGTTGCCGGCAGCCCGCAATGGGGTCTCCAGCAGGTCGGTGAGAAACTGCATGAGGTAGCCATCGCGCGTGGGACCACCGTCGACGCGCAGCTCAGACAAGGCAAGGCCCGAATCGCGACGCATGGCGTCGGCAACGTCGAAAATCTGGTAGGCGATGCTTTCATCTGCGGCGCGCACGAACTCGGCACGGCCCGTGGTGCGCGTCATACCGAAGACGGCGGCCTCGGCGTCGCTCGCCCAATGGGGCGCCCCAAGGCCGGTGAACGCCGGTACGAGGTACACATGGCTCGCCGGATTCGCAGCATAGCACAACTCCGTGACCTCGTCGGGCGTAGCCACGAGGCCCATGTCGTCGCGCAGCCAGGTCTTAACGGCACCTGCGTAGTTAATATTGCCCTCGAGCACGTAGGACGCCTCGCCGCTCATGCGCCACGCCAGCGAGCTCGACAGCCCGCAGCTACTCCGCACGAGCTCGGGACCCACGTTCATCATCACGGACGAACCGGTGCCGAGCGTCGCCTTTGCCATCCCGCGTGAGAGGCAGCCCTGGCCAAAGAGGGCAGCGTGGGAGTCGCCAAGCGCGCCGTGTATCGGCACGGGCGCGGGCAGGAAGCCCCCAAGGTCAGTTTCGCCAAAGCAGGCGTCGGAATCACGGACCTCGGGCAGGCAGGCAGCGTCGACACCGAACAGTGCGCAGACCTCGTCCGACCAGGCGAGTTTCTCCAGATCAAAGAGCTGCGTACGGCTTGCGTTCGAGTAGTCGCACGCGAATGTGCGACCACCCGTAAGGGTCCAAACAACCCACGAGTCGATGGTGCCCAGACACAGGTCGCCCTGAGCGGCAAGCGCCGCGGCACCGGGAACATGCTCGAGAATCCAGGCCATCTTGGCCGCCGGATAATAGGGCGAAAGCGCCAGACCGGTCACACCGCGTACCAGCTCGGCGGCACCATCAGCAGATGCGACTGCCTCGCACACGCTGCGGGCGCGGGCGCACTGCCACACGATGGCGTCACACACGGGCTGGCCGGTTGCGCGGTCCCACGCCACGGTGGTCTCGCGCTGGTTGGAGATGCCGATACCGGCAATATCGGCCGGGTCGACCCCGGTCTCCTCCACCACGGCACGCGCCGCGGCCAGCACGTTAGCGGCGATCTCGGCCGGATCATGGCTCACCCAGCCGGCCTCGTTGACAATCTGGCGATGCGAGCGATCGGCACGATGAATCAGATGGCCGCCCTCGTCCACCAGCAGTGCCTTCGTACCCTGCGTGGACTGGTCGATTCCGATGATGTAGCGGCCCATAGTCACCCCTTTCAAAATGAATGTGACAAAGGGACTGTCCCTTTGTCACATTCCGGTTACTCTGCGGGAAGGAACTCGGCGACCGTCTTGGCAATGCCTTCGCCGGTGAGGCCGTAGTGCGCAAAGACCTCGGGGCTCGTGCCGGTGATGACCGGCGCGTCGGGCAGGCTCAAGCACTTAACCGGACGCGGGCAATGCTCGCCCACGACCTGCGCGACCATGGATCCCAGGCCGCCAAAGGGGCTGTGCTCCTCGACGGTCACGACGGCGCGCGCGGCACCGGCGGCCTCGATCACGGCCTCGGCGTCGAGCGGCTTGACGCAGTACATGTCGAGCACGGTGGCGGAGATGCCCTGCTCGGCCAGCAGATCGGCGGCATCCACGGCATGGCGGACCATCTCGCCGGTGGCGACAATCGTCACATCGGTGCCGCGACGCACCCAGGTGGCACGGTCCATCTGGAACGGGCACTCGTCCTCGGTATACACGTCCTCGACCGGGTTGCGACCCACGCGGATATAGGCCGGCTTGTTGTCGGCAACCAGAGCGCGCACGAGCTCGGCAGTCTGAAAACGATCGCTCGGCAGATACACGCGCATGTTCGGGATAGCGCTCATGGCGGCGATATCCTGCGCGGAGTGATGGCTCATGCCCAGAGCGCCGTAGGACACGCCGCCCGAGATGCCGATGAGCTTGACGTTGGTGTTGGAGTACGAAACGTCGACCTTGCACTGCTCATACGAGCGCGTGGTCACAAAGGACGCCGGCGAGGCGGCCCAGGCCTTCTTGCCGCACGAAGCCATGCCGGCGGCGATACTCACCAGGTCCTGCTCGGCGATGCCGACCTCGACGGACTGCTGGGGATACTGATTGAAGAACGGCGTGAGCGATGCGGAGCCGCGGGAGTCGGAGCACAGGACGACGATGTCCTTATCGGTCTCGGCGGCCTCGAGCAGCGTGTCGCAGATAACCTTGCGGTTGGCGATCTTGTTAGCCATTGATGGCCTCCTTATGGGCAGCGAAATCGGCGATGATCTGGGCATATTCCTCATCGTTGGGCAGGTGATGATGCCAGGCGGCCTTGTCCTCCATGACGGGCGAGCCGTAGCCCTTCACCGTGTTGAGGATGATGACCGTGGGCTTTCCGCTGGTCTCGGCCGCAAGCGTCAGCGCGGCGTCGATGGCCTGGACGTCGTTGCCCGGAATGGAAAGCACGTTCCAGCCGAAGGCGGCCCAGCGCTCCTCCTGCGAGTCCTGCTTCATAACGTCCTCGGTGCTGCCGCTGATCTGCAGGCGGTTGCGGTCCACGAGCGCGCACAGGTTATCGAGCTGGTAGTTACCGCCACTCATGGCGCCCTCCCAGACCGAGCCCTCGGCAAGCTCGCCGTCGCCCATGATGGTGTAGACGCGGTAGTCGCGGCCGTCCATCTTGCCGGCGAGCGCCATGCCCACGGCCACGGGCAGGCCGTGACCCAGCGAGCCCGAGTTCATCTCGATGCCCTTGAGCTTGTTGTTGGGGTGACCGATGTAGGGGCTGCCGAACTTGGAGAAGCGGGCCTTGACGTCGTCGAGGTCAAGATAGCCCTCGTGGCAGAGCACCGCGTAGTAGGCTTCCATAGCGTGGCCCTTGGAGAGCACGAAGCGGTCGCGGTTGGGATCGTCGACGGTCTCGGGCGAAATGTTGAGGTGGTTGGCGTAGAGGGTCATGAGGGCGTCGATCACCGACATGTCGCCGCCGATGTGGCCGCCGGCGCCAGCCATGATGATATCGACGCAATCGCGGCGAAGGTCCCAACGCAGGGACTCAAGCTCTTCGATAGTTGCCATTTCTACTCTCCTCGCAGGTAGGCTTTAACGTCTTCTTCGATGGGGTCGTATAAATCGGGGGCAATGCCGATGTACTTGCACGCCTCGTAGAGCACCGGCACCACGTTGGCGTGAATAGCGACGCAGTGGTGGATGTAGGGACCCTCGACAATCTTGGCCTCGAGGCGCTTGAGGTTGTCGACCTCGACCCACAGGTAGGTGCCCATGCCGGCCGGGCCGTCGATGCCGCGGGCGTTGCCCAGCAGCAGCGAGTACTCGCCGTTGTCGCCGTCAAAGCGGGCAAGGGTGAGGTCGCCGTGTTTAGCCTCGGCCGTCAGCGCGCCGGGGTGATCGAAAGCCAGCGGGTAGGTGAGCTTGGGCTTGACGGCCGCGCAGCTGCAGGGCCAGGGGCCGCAATGCTGCAGCAGCTCGCCGTTCTCGTTATCGGGATGGCGCACGGTCCAGTCGGCGAACATGCCACGGTGACGGCCCAGGTCGGCAGCCTCGACCATCAGCGCGGTGATGGCGCCATGGATATCGGTCTCGCATACGATAGGGATGCCCATCTCGTTGAGGATGGCGTTGGCGGCGCAGGGCATAATGCCCAGCTCGTCCTGCAGAGCGTTCCAGCACTGGATGGCGCCGGCGTTGCAGCCGTACTTCTCGACCAGGCGCTTCATAGCGATGGCGAGGCCTGCGACCGCGGGGACCTTGTCCTCGGGTATGCAGATCTCAAAGCTGTGACGAATGTGGTCGAGCATGGCGGCCATGGCCTGCTCGTCGGCCTGAGCGTCGCGCACAGCCTGAACGAGTTCGGTCATGGGGATGGGCGAAAGCTGAATATTGAACTTCTCGAGCAGCTCGCCCTCGTTGCACATGGTGGACCAGAAGTCGAACGGACGGGTCGCCATCTGCAGGATGCGAGTGTGCTTGAAGGTCTTGACCACATTGCATACGGCCAAAAAGTCCCAGACGCCGCGCTCGAACTCGGGGTCGGTCAGGCGGCAGTTGGTCATATAGGTAAAGGGAACCTGGAAGCGGCGCAGAACCTTGCCGGTGGCGAACAGGCCGCACTGGCTATCGCGCAGGCGGGTGCCATCGGGCTCGGGACGCTCGTCACGCGGACCCCACAGCAGCACAGGCAGACCGAGCTCGCGGGCAAGACGGGCGCAAACGTACTCGGTGCCAAAGTTAGCGTGGCACAGCATGATGCCGTCGACGCCTTCGGCGCGGAACTTCTTGACGATAGGCTCGATATGGCCGTCGTCAAAGAGCAGGCCCTCGTCGTTAATGTCGTCGATGTCCACGATGTCGACACCGATCTCGCGCAGGCGGTCAGCCGTCAGGCCGCGATACTTAAGCGCGTCCGGCGCGCTAAAGATGCTGCGGCGCGTGGGCACAAAACCGAGCTTGATCTTATCCATGTACGTCCTCCCCTAGCTGTATGTTCAGTAAACAGACGCGTGTTTCGTTTTGTTCTGTTTACTAAATGTTTTACTCTTTTGTTTAGAAGTGTAACGCGAAATACCCGTAAACGGTAGAGAAATCAGCCTAAACGGTATGTAAACAACCTGAACATACAAGGGGAACAAAAGAGGGCCCCGAAGGGCCCTCCCTATCCGCACATGTATGTAAACGAATCAACACCGCCCTGTTACCGGGAGTACACCGCGCACGGTGATAACCTGGCGGCAAAGTCCGTGGCTAAGCGCCCATCTTGCGATAGACGTCCACGAACTCCTTGGCCAGGATGCCAAAGCCCTCGGCACTCATAAGCTGGTCCTCGGCATGGACGACCAAAAGGTCGATGCTCAGGTCCTCGCCGGCAGCCGTCTGCTGGACAAGGCCGCCGTGAGCCGCGTGACCCTCGGCATAATGCTGCTGGCCCTCGGCGATCTTTGCCTCGGCCTCTTCGAACTTACCGTCGCGGGCCAGGTGAATCGCATCGATATAGCAGCTACGCGCGCAGCCGACGCCTGCAATGATCTGAAAGCTCTGAAGCTGAATCTCTTCTGTCGTCATGCTTAGAGCCTCATCAGTTCCTTGGCTTGGGCTAGCGCCTTAACGCCGTCCATCATGCCGTAGGTGGTCATGGGGATCACGCCCACCGGCACCTCGGGACATGCGGCGCAGACCTCGTCCTTGGCATAGCCAACCTGCGGCCCAAGCAGGATGCAGTCGGCATTGCGGCCAATGGTCGCGGCCTCGTTGACGGCGTGGGCGGAGACCTCGCACTCCAGACCCTCGGCGTCAGCAGCCTTCTTGATGTTCTTCATGATGATGCTCGTGGACATGCCGCCGGCGCACATTAGAACGATGTTTTTCATTGCAGTTCCTTTCCTGTAACCCCTCACAGGGACTTATATGTTTCGGCGATCAACGCGATCGGCCGAACCTTCGAACTTGTGGACAATGACCTACTCGGCAGAAGCCTTTGCAGCAGCTTCCTCGGCCAGTGCCTCCTTATCGGCCATCTTGACGAACGGGATAAACAGCAGTCCGACCAGCAGGATTGCGGCGAGGACGATTGCGACCAAGCCAATGCCGCCCGTAAAGAAGTTGCTGATGGGCAGCGGCACGACAAACGGCATGGAAATGGTCGGGTTAAATGCATTGCCCAGACCGAGCATCAGGCCGACGGCGGCAGCAATGCAGGCCACGGGCTTGAGCAGGATGTAGGGGATGAACATATAAGGGTTCATGGCAATGGGCGTACCGAAGATGATGGGCTCGGAGATGTTGAAGAGTGCGGGCACCAGGGCAATCTTGGAGAGGGCCTTGTAGCGCTCGGACTTGGCCGTGAGCAGCGCAAGCTCCATGCCAAGGGCGTCAACAGAACCGACAGAGAACATGATGATGAACGACAGGTACGGCAGTGGCTGGCCGGCAACGAATGCCTCAGTGTTGGCAAGAGCGCAGGCTTGGATAACCGGCATGTACACGCCCATCAGGACGCTGGGGTGGATACCAAAGAAGAACAGCAGGTTGCACAGCGTAAAGTAAATGACAACGGCCCAGGGGCTGGAGCCCAGGAACATAACGGGAGTGGCAATGGTGCTGTTGATGAGGTTAAAGACATCGCCGAAGCTCGTCATGCCCATGCCCCACTTAACCAGAGCAGCCGTGGTGAAGATGACGATGGCGCAGAACATCGGAGACAGCGAATCGGTAACGAACTGAGGGACGGAATCGGGCATGGGGATGGCGATATGCTTCATAAGGAAGTTAAGCGCCTTCGGCACGATCAACGCCACGAGCAGCGCAACGAACAGACCCGAGCTGCCCAGATAACGGGTCACGATAAACGTCGAGCCGTCCTCGGCATGGCCAAGAGGAATCAGCAGGAGCAAAACGCCAATAGCCGCAACCGTCGACGTAAGGCCTTTGTTCCCGAGCACCTTGCCGTAGGAGTACGAGACCGAGGCGCACATGTAGATGGCGCCGAGGTTCATGGTAACGACCAGTACGTCGGTAATCGTCGCCGACATGCCGGTGCTGGCAAGGAACGCCTGCAGCGGCGGGATCGGCAGCCCGTTGATAATGGAGAGCAGCGCCACGCCCAGCGTAACGGGCATGGTCGCCATCATGCCGGACATAAGGCCCTTTACGACCTTAAAGCTACTCACTTTGTGGGCAATGGGGCCCACGTGCTTCTCGAGGAAGCCCTGCATCGAATCGAGAACGCTCATTTTGTGTTCACTGATCCTCTCTAAACGATTCATCTAGCTGTCAAACGGGAAATTGCGGCCGACTCTTTCCCGCCTATGACCAATGGAAATATGGTTACGCCTTGAGCTCGAGGACGAGGAGCCAATCCCCAACCCCGGGTTTGTCAGGCAGAATGATGCTGCCCGTGACGGCAAGGGCGTCCTCGCCGTCACGGTATGCGCCCGTGCGAGGGTTAAACCATCGGCTTGCATAGGCAGCGCCCGTCGGCACACCCTCGATAGCAAGCTTTTGGCGCACGGTATCGCCAAAGTACGCGACGATGCGCGAAAGGTCCTGGTCGGCGGTTGCCAGCGGAGCCTTGTTGGCAAACAGGTTGCCCGCATCGGTCGTTTCGTAGGGAGCGAGCTCCCAGAAGTGATTGTCTTCGTAGAAGGAACGCATGTAGCCCATCTGCACCGCACCTTCTCCGTCTACCGCCTGGGCCCAAGTAATGCCAAAGCGGTTGAAGATCGCCATAAAGGGGTCGAGCTCCTCAGGGCTTTCCCACACGTTGTCCCAGATTCCCTGGGCTCCGTAGGTATAGCCGGCGCCGCCGGCCTGCATGCAGATATACGCCACGCGGCGCAGCATGTCTGCGGTGCACAGGCGCGTACCCATCTCCTCGAGCGTCGAGCAAAACTCGTAGAGCGCCTCGCCCTCAACGAAGGGCTTGTCGTCATGAGCTGCCAGATAGTCAAAGTAGTCGCTTGTCTTGATGAGGTAATCGCCGTGACCGGCCTGGTTGAGCGTAAAGTCCATCCAGGGTTCATCCTGGTAGTAATCGGCAAAGGGGCGCTCGTTGGTATAGTGCGCCGTCGCCAGATGACCATAGCCGTCGCGTGCCTCAATCTCCAAGGCGACCTCACGCCAGCCGTCAAGCATGGCGGCTCGACCTTCTTTGCGGTATCCGGCAACCTCGCCGGCAAGCGTCCACACCATCGGATATGCACCGTAGCGCGCCACCAGGTAGCGGGCGAGGTGCTTTTGGTGTTCCACGGCATGCTCGCCGAGAATGGCAAACGCCCACGCTTGCCCAAGCGCATTCACTAAGCCCGCATCGGCGATATAGGCCATGCGGCGGTCGAGCTCCCGCTGGTAGAAGGCCACATTAGGCACATCTTCCACGCCCTTGGCCATGCCACCGTCAATCCAATAGCGATCTCCTGCGCCCATGTCAGAGCGCAGGTTGGTCTGATAGACGGTAAAGCCCTGCTCGGCACGCAGGTCGACCATGCCGCGAAATTGGCTCGTCATGCCGGGGTGGTTCGACGCATCCCAGCTCTCGCGGTAGGCAAACTCCCAATGGGTATCGCCCAGCCAAAAGAACGGCGTACCATCTGAATAGGCAAACAGGTGCGGATTGTCTGCAACGCGGATAAAACCATGGCGATACAAATCGAGGTCGCCCGCGTACGGCACGGCCTCGACACGGCCCATGCAGCCATTAAGACCGGTCTGCTCGGGAGCCTCGATAACATAGTTCCAGACACCCAGCTCGGTCGGGGCAAACGACACGCAGTAGGTACGCCCACCATCCCAGTAGGCCTCGCGGCGAATTACCCTGCCACTCGAGCCGGTGAACTCCGCCCAAATCTCAACGTCTAAAAACGGGTTACCGAACGAACAGGCGCTCTCAAACGTCAGAACAACCGGTCGCCAAATCTCGGCAACGGCATCTTGATTCAACGTCATATCCATTGCAGACCCCTCTCCGGTCTTAGTCTTGCTAGTTCAGTCCTCGCTCACGGGCGGATGCCATGGCAAAATCAACGATCGCCTGGGCATCCTCGGCACAAATAAAGCCTTGTGACACCCCGATCGCTGTATCGCGCTCACATAAAGCGCGATAGTTTTCGAGCGACCCGTACAGCTCTTTGAGCATCGATGCCGAGAACGACTCCATGTGGCCAAACAGCCCGTCCTTATCGCTCGTCTTATCGACCGTGCCCTGCCCCGGCTCCACCAAGCTCGTGTTGGAGTAGCGGGCAAACGGATGCTCGAGCAGGCAGGTGCGAAGTCCGCCCTTGGTATTTCCCAGGGCGTCCTTTACGTTCTCGCCGTTCGCGTCCAGCTCAATGCGTGGACAGATTGCCGGAGCTGCACCCGTACGGACCCAGCGGAACAGGTTACGGAATGCAGCATGGAACAGATACTGCGACGGATAGGCGTTTGCTTCGGCATGCTTACCGACATACACCGGCAGATGGTCGATACGCTTAAGATCCTCGTCGTCTTGGTAATAGTCGACGTAACTCCACTGCGTATCGTGGGAAGCACCCGTCACCTCGTACAGCCGGTACTTAAAATCGGGATCGTCGCTATCGGGCATAAGCGTGCGCCAACTCTCAAAGCGACCGTTCTCGCTTTCGGTCTGAAGGGCGATAAACGGCTCCTCGACGTGCTCCACACGCAGTAGATGGTGTGCGTATTCCCGGCTGCATTCATACTGGTTGACGGGAATGCACATCGAATGGATGCCACCGCCAGACAGGTATCCGTCAAACACGCGGCCGTCACGGCGCACATCCTCGCGATAGGCAAAACTGTTAAGGTAGCGGAACAGGTAGGCGCCGGACTGAGACCATCCTGTAAGGCAAATTGCCTGGCGAGGATAGTCGCGGATCGGGTTAAGGTCGGAGTCTCCGCGCAAGAGCCACGCAAGATCGGTCAGCATGTCCCAAAACAGGCCAGTCTCGTAAGAGATGTCCATGTCGGGAAGCGCGCCGTCGCGTACGAGCTGTTCCGGATCAAAGTCAAAGGGCCACTCGGGAGTTGGGTTTGCCCAGCTCATGAAGGCATAGCGATCGGGATTGAATTCCTTGAGCTTGGCGATGGTATTGGGCTTGCTGGTAATGCCCACATAGATATCGCCAGAGCGCACAAACTCGCCGTGACCCAAAATCCACATGCGCTCGATTTCCATAAACGATGTGGGATTGATGATCTCCACGACCACATTGCCACTCGCTTGCGCCGGATCTTTCGGAGCACGAACAACGATCCGATTGGAATAAGGGGCGTCGGCAGTCATGACCTCCACGCCGCCGTCTTCGTCGGCGGTGCGATACACGTTGGCGGTACCGTCAACGCGATACTCGCGCTCGACGTAATCCTTTGTGCTCAGATGACAGTAGCGTTCGGCGCTCGAAAACGGATAGCTCTGATCCGTAATGGGCATTTCAAAAATACCGCTGACCATCTCATCCCCCTTGTCGTTGTTTTGCTGAGACAGACTCTACTGGGGACGCTACTTAACTTCTATTGATTCTTAAGTTGATTTACTAAATAATTAGCTTAATAAACAGCCTGGTGTTAAGCTCATGGTAAGTTCACAAACGTTAGGAACCACCATGGCCGTTACTGCAAAACAGATCGCTGACCAGCTGGGAATTTCGGCAGCGGCCGTTTCCCTTGCACTTAACAATCGACGCGGCGTAAGCGAAAAAACACGGCAGCTGGTACTTAGTACCGCCGAAGCCCTAGGTTACGACTTTAGCAAGATTAAGTTCGAGCGCCAAAAGAGCGGAACCGTTGCCTTGGTTGCCTTTAACCGGCGCCGCATCTTTACGACCCCCTTCTTCGCCGATATGCTCGCCGGAGTCGAGGGCACCCTTAGACACGCGGGATTCTCGTTTTCGCTGGTGAACTACTCGCCGTTCGAAAACACTCAGCAGCAGATCGCCGACATCACCGAAGCACAATACGATGGTGTCATCATCCTTGCAACCGAGATGCTCGATTCGGATTTTATGCCGTTTGCATCGCTGGACTGTCCTCTGCTGCTGTTAGACTCATGCATGAGCGCTGGGGTCGATACGGTCAAGATCGACAACGCCGCCAGCATGATGCTGGCCATGCAGTACCTGTATTCGAAGTATGGATCTGTCCCCGGGCTGTTAACGACGACCGTTACCGTGGGCAACTTCACCGAACGACGCTTCGCCTACGAGCACGCCATCGGTCAGCTATCGGGCTCGGAAAAGTTCGGCACCATCCACGAGCTCGCCGCCGCTCCAGATGAGGCATACGCCGGCATGCTCGACATTATTGATTCGGGCGAACCCCTCGCCCAAAACTACGTCGCTGTCTTTGACGATATAGCTATTGGGGCCATGAAAGCCTTTATCGAGCGTGGTTATCGCGTGCCTGATGACGTACGCATCGTCGGCTTCGACAACAACGCCGGCGGAACCTACGTGCAGCCTCAACTGACCACGCTCAATGTTCCTTCGCAATATATGGGCTCCATCGCCGCACGGCGCCTCGTCGAGATTATCGACGAGGCCGAACACCACCCGCTCAAGATCGAGCTGGGGACATCGCTCATCAAGCGCCGTTCTGCCTAGAGCTCGCGCACGCTCTTGCGCTCGACAAAATACGTGCTCACCTGTGTTTTGCACGTGTATTTCTTGGGATTGCGGATATTGCCCACCAAGCGGCGCACGGCGATCTCGCCCACCTCGTGCTTAAGAACGTGCACTGTGGTGAGCGGCGGATTGGAGAACGCGCCCACAGACAAGTCGTCAAACCCGATGATCGAGATGTCGTTCGGGACATCGATTCCCGCCTCGGACAGCGCCCTCAGGGCACCCACCGCGAGCACGTCGTTGTCGGCGAAATACGCCGTCGGGAGGTCCTCGCGCGGCGTCTTCGCAAGCCATGCGGCCATGTCCTCATACGCCGTCTCCAGCGTGGTGCCCAACGGAACGCGCCAGGTGGGATCGGGCGCGATGCCCACCTCGGCGAGAGCGCGCTCGAAACCCCGCTCGCGCGCGTTGAAGTTTTGGATGCGGAAATCACCGGCCAGATAGCCGATCTTACGATGCCCGTTTTCGATCAAATGGTTCACGGCGCGCAGCGTCGAGTCCTCGTTGGACATCACGACCGCGTCGAAATCGTAGCGATCGCTCCAGCTGTCGAGCACGATAATATGGGCGGCGGTACCATGGAACAGCTCGTAATCCTCTTCGCCGAGCTCCGTGCCAAGCAGCACGATGGCGGCGGAGGGGTCGTTCACGATGGCATCGACCTGAGGACGCGCCCGGTCGAGATCGGAAAAGTCGATGGAGACGAACGACGTGCTCATGCCGTGGCGGCGCGCCTGGCGCTCCACCCCCTCGATGACGGAGGGATGGAACGTGCTCTCATCGACGATCTTGCCGGTCTTGCGCGCCAGCACGAACGTGATGGCGTCCAGCTGCGCGGTCTGCTGGTAGCCCATGGTTTGGGCAGCCTCGCGGATGATCCGGGCCGTCTCCTCGCTCACGCTGCGTTTACCGTTGAGTGCGTTGGATACGGTGGCGGGCGAGAATCCCGTCGCGCGGCTGATCTCGCGCACGCTGACCTTTGCCATATAGAGCTCCTAAACAAATAAACAAATGTTTTTCTACATGTATAGATACAGCAAATCGTCGAATTATGTGCTGAGTATTCCGTAAACGGTCGAGATGAACACGGCGCGGGCACATGGCTGAAGCCTCGCCGCGATTACGGCATGCCGGCACCTCTCCGCAAGCGCGCCGACACGTCTCGACACCAGAGCCTCATCGACATCGCCCGCCCCGCGCCGAAATCTGACACGTTTTGATATCATTATCTGATACCTTGCAGCACATGGCAACAGGAGGGCAGGATGGACATCAAGCGGCGCATCGAGGGCTGCACCGATCTCACTCCCACCGAGCAACAACTCGCGAATACGCTCGCCAACCTCGGAAATCGCCTGCAGGGGCTCACCATCAAGGAGTTTGCCCGTACGGCGAGCGTCTCGATTCCCAGCGTGCACCGCTTCTGCAAGAAGCTCGGGCTCGAGGGGTTTAAGGAGCTCAAGGTTGAGATGGCGCGCTCGGACGCGCGGCGGACAAACGGTCGGGGAAAGGTCGACATCAACTTCCCGTTTTCCGCCCTCGATGCGCCCGACAAGATCCTCGCGCAGATGGCCTCCGTCTATCAGACGACCGTAGACGACACGCGCTCCCTCATCGACGTCGATTCCCTCGACCATGCCGCCAATCTACTCGACCGCGTGGCCAGCATCGATATCTACACCCAGTCGCACAATCTCTACCCCGCGCAGATGTTTTGCGACCGTCTGCTCTCCATCGGGCGGTGTGCCACCTGTT
The DNA here is from genome assembly GCA_902470815.1 of uncultured Collinsella sp. Taxonomy (GTDB): domain Bacteria; phylum Actinomycetota; class Coriobacteriia; order Coriobacteriales; family Coriobacteriaceae; genus Collinsella. The sequence continues at coordinate 143,304 of CABRHS010000001.1, read as the reverse complement.
TCGAGAACATAGAGCGCCAAACCCGCGCCGCGCTCGCATCCGACCGCACCCACGTCGCCATCGCGATTTCGTACTCGGGGCTCGGACCGAACCTCGCCACGCTCCTGCCTATCCTGCACGAGCGCAGTGTCCCCGTCATCTTGGTGAGCACGCCAAACGGCTGCCGCATCAATCCCGGCCTCGACATCTACCTGCACGTAAGCGACCGTGAGAGCCTCCAGAACCGCATCACGCAGTTCGCCAGCCACATCGCCGTCCAGTACGTGCTCGACTCGCTCTACGGGTGCCTGTTCGCCCGCGATTACGACGCCAGCCGCGCATTCCTTGAGCGCTCGCTGCCCGTCACGAGCCTGCCCGCGCTCCGCAAAACCGAACTCAGCCCCACCGAATACGCCAGCGTGATGCTCAACCGCCTGCGGTAGCGCGCGTAAAAAGGGTTCGAGCCACCTGCGGTGGCACACGCCTTCAAGTATCGAACGAGGGCAAAAATGTCGAAAACCGATTCTGTTGCGTCGGTATTTTCGACAATTCAACCCTCCATGCACATGAGCAGCAGACGCAGGTACCGAAAGCAAGCAGGATACCGAAGCCCGGCAGGGCGGCGCCAGGATACCGATGCCCGGCGGGGCGCGTAAGGCGGGACGAGGGGATGCGCGTGGCTAGCGGCCTACCTTGCGCCGGGCTTCGCGCCATTCGCGCACCCATTCGGAAAACTCCTCGATATGGTCCCAGGAGGCGTCCTTCACCACGTCGATCACCGCGGAGGAAATCGTGACGGTGATGAGCGAGAACGCGATCTTCACGACGGGGATGTACGTGAGCGAAAGGGCGAGCACCGTCAGATCGGTGAACAGGTAACAACGGCCCACGCGCCAACCGGTGACCTTCGAGATGGAGAGCGCCAGGGCGTCATCGCCGCCGGCGGAGGCGCCCTGGCGAATGACCAGGCCCACGCCGACGCCCACGAACAGGGCACCGATCACCGCGGCGGCGAGCGGCTGGTTGGAAAGGTCGGGCAGCATGTAGGGCAGGCTCTCCCAAAGCTTGTAGAAGCCCGCGACCGACACCGTCGCCACGGCGGACCATCCCAAAAAGCCACCGCCGAGCACCTTGAGCGCAACGAGGTACGACAAGCTGTCGAGGATGGGCGTGACGATCGAGGGCGGGATGCCGAACCAATGGTCGACGCACAGGACCAGGCCGATGATGCCACCCTCGGTGATGCCCGTGACGTTGTGGATGTTGTGCACGCCGAAGCTTACGATGGCGGCGCCCAGCAGGATAAGGAAGACCCGCTTGGCGAACTCGCGGAGGCTCAGCCCCGCGATACGGACCTCTCCCTCCCTGGTGCCTTGCGGCACGGCCTCGCCGCCCGTCTCCACACGGGCGCTCGGACTGTCTCCCTCCGTCGTGGCGTCTTCGCTATTGGTGCATGTCAGGTTCTGGCGCTGCGTGTTCTCGCGCGGCATAGGTATCACGTCTCCCAAGTGATCTCGTGTACTTCCAGCCTATCCGAGGATTTCCGCGGCGGCAAGCCGACCTCTCGGGGGTGATTCCGCGTTCACGCCGTCTCCAAAAGCGCTACTTGGAACCGAGGCCCTCCTCGGCGCGGCGCTCACGCTCCACAAGCTGGGCGAGCTCGCGGCGGCGCACCACCAGGATCGCGAGCGGAACCGCGGCCACGAGGATGCCGGCGGCGACGAGCGTGCCCTGAACGCCGAACATATGCGCCAGGCTGGGCGCGCACAGCAGCGGAATCGCGCCCGCCATGTTGTAGCCCGCGCCCATCGCGGCGTTCACCCGGCCGATGCGGTCGAGCGGCGTGTGGATCTGAACGAGGGTGTCCTTGATGGGGCCGAACGCCGAGAACGCGATGCCAAGCGTGAACTGCCCGATGCACGCCACGAGCACGAAGGGGGTGGCGACGTACAGAAGACTGCCGAGGCCCGTGATGCACAGAACCACGAGCAGAGCCCGCACGTTGATGAGGCGCGGGGGCATGACGCCCGCGAGGGCGGCGCCGATAAGCCCGCCCACGCCGGACAACGCCGACAGCCAACCCATCCATTCGGCGCCCACGTGGAGCACATCGCGATAGAACAGGGACTCAAGCGGATCGAACGCGCCGTACCCCATAAAGGACAGGAGCGTCGCCCAGAACAGCAGCGTGAGGACGCTGCTTCCGGAGATGACGGAGAACCCCGCGGAGATGCTGCCCCGCGGCCCCGAATCGCCCGCGGGCGCCCCGACCGCGGTCGTCTCCCCAACGGGCTCGGCATCCCCACCGAGCTCGTCGGGGCAGCGGAGCGCCTCGATGCCCCATCCGGGGATAAGGGCGAGTGCCGAGCAGGCCACCATGAATAGGAAGACCGCCTGGGTGGGCGCGACGAGCGCGATGGCCCCGCCCACAAGAGGCCCCACCACGATGGCGATGTTACCCGTGAGGGTCACGAGCGCGTTGATGCGCTTGAGTTCGTCCAGGTTGTCCGTGAGGTAGGCGGGGTACGAGCGCGGGATGGTCTCGGCCATGCCCCACGCGAGGCCGAACACGGCGCCGCCCACGTAGACGCCCACGATGCTCGTCCCCACTACCTGATATAGCAGACCGCTCGCAACGAGGACCGCCACGGCGACGCGCAGGTATAGGCGCGGGCCGATGCGGTCGAGCAGGCCTCCCCCGCGGATCTGGCCGAGCACGATGCACAAGTTGAGCAGGCCGACCGCGATCGCGTTGTCCCCCACGCCCGCGCCCATCGCGAAGGTGAGCGTGCCCAGGACGCCGATGAAGTAGCTCGACATGGCGCCAAGATACAAAAGCAGGCGCGTCCAGATAAAACGACGCACCTGCCTGCTGAGCTGCGGTGTTGAGTAGGTGAATTGGCCGCGTATGCCGGCGCATAACCCCTTGTGCATATGCTTTACGCTCCTTCGCTTTAGCGTAGCAGTGTATCACAGCGAGCTTACCGACCCATCCCAAATCGGGGCGAACCTCCGTGGTGGCCCGGCTTGCCGTGGGGTACCATGACAACATCTGTATCCAACCGGCCTTCGCCGGACCATCCCGAAAGGCGCGCATGTCCCGCGAACTCCAGGACGGCTTTGGCCGCAGCATCAACTACCTGCGCATATCCGTCACGGACAAGTGCAACTTCCGCTGCGTGTACTGCATGCCGGCAGACGGCGTGCCCGCACGCGGCCACGACGAGCTCCTCACCGCCGAGGAGATCGCCCGCTTCGTGCGCATCGTGGCGCAGGAGGGCATCACGCGCGTGCGCCTGACCGGGGGAGAACCGCTCGTCTCGCACCGGATCATCCCCCTCATCGAGGAGATCCGCGCCATCCCGCAGATCGAGGACATCTCGCTCACCACCAACGGGGCCCTGCTGCCCCGCATGGCACCGGCCCTGCACGATGCCGGGCTCGACCGCGTGAACATCTCGCTCGACACGCTCGACCCGGAGCGATTCTCGCAGATCACGCGCCTGGGCCGCGTCGAGCAGGCGCTCGCTGGCATCGACGCCGCGCTCGAATACGGCTTCCACCCCGTCAAGGTAAACACCGTCGTGGTCCGCCGCATGGAGCAGGACGTGCTCGAGCTCGCCCGCCTCTCCGTGGACCGGCCGGTCCACGTGCGCTTTATCGAGTACATGCCCATCGGCGGCGGCCCGTCCGACAACCCGGGCGACACCTCGCCCCATTGCGGAGCGGGAACGGGGGGCCAGGGCCGCAATGGAGCCTCGGGGCCGAACGTCCCCGGGCGCACGCCGATCGACCCCGAGCTCTGGGACGCGAGCGACGTGGTCCCCTCCGATGAGCTCAGGGGCGTCATCTCCGAACAGGCCCGCACCGCGGGGCTGGGGCCCCTCGTGCCGGTCGAGAGGAACACCACCCCCTACGGCGCGGGGCCCGCACGCTACTGGGCGTTCCCGGGGGCGGCGGGCACCGTGGGGTTCATCTCCGCGATGTCCAACCATTTTTGCGGCGCGTGCAACCGCCTGCGCCTCACCGCCGATGGCCAGTTGCGGCCCTGCCTGTTCTCCGATGCCGAGTACCCCGTGCGCGATGCCCTGCGGGCCGGCGACGACCAGGCCGTCGCGGCCCTGTACCGCGACGCCATAGCCCATAAACCCCAACAGCACGACCAGATAGACGGAACCCAGCGCTTCATGTCGCAGATCGGAGGCTGATCCCCGTGACCGCCCATACCCCTGACAAGACCGAACGGCCAAAGACGCTCGGCCGCGAGGTGCATGAGAAGTACCCCGCGGCCGTGGTGGGCGAGAGCCCGGACCTCACCTTGGTGGAGGGTAGGGCTCCGCACGCCGACGACGCTCGCCCCGAGCCCGACGGCGCCGCATGTGAGCCCGGCGCACGCGATGCCTACCGCGACGAGCTCACGCACATCGATGAGCACGGCGATGTCCGCATGGTCGACGTGGGGGGCAAGGCCGTGACCCAGCGCCTGGCCCTGGCGGAGGGCTCCATCCTCATGCACCCCGAGACCCAGGCCATGGTGCTCGAGGACCGCGCCAAGAAGGGCGATGTCCTCGCATGCGCGCGCGTGGCGGGGATCATGGCAAGCAAACGCACGAGCGACCTCATCCCCATGTGCCACCCCCTCAACATCACCAAGGCGAAAGTCGAGATCGAGCCCATCTCCGCCCCAGGCGATCGCGCGCGAGCCGGCTGGGCCCCCGCACGCGATGACGGGCGCGTGGGCTTTCACGTGCTGGCGACGTGCGGCGTGACCGGCGTTACCGGCATCGAGATGGAGGCGCTCACCGCGGCGTCCACCACATGCCTCACCATATATGACATGTGCAAGGCCGCCGACCGCGGCATGGAGATCGCCGATGTGCGCCTGCTCCGCAAGGAGGGGGGCCGCTCCGGCCTGTGGGAGCGGGGCGCCCAGGTGAATGCCGAGATTGACGCCGCGGACGACGAGGCCCCCGTCCCAGCCCCCTCGCCCCTGCCCGGCGGGCCCAACACCGGCGACCCTGCACCCGCCATCGCGTTCATGGGCTACCAGAACTCCGGCAAGACCACGCTTGTCGAGAAGGTCATCTCCCGCCTGTCGCAGCGCGGCGTGCGCGTCGGATCCGTCAAGCACCACGGGCACAAGGGCTTTGAGATCGACCAGCCCGGCAAGGACTCCTGGCGCCACGCCCAGGCGGGCAGCCGCCACGTGGGGCTCATCTCCCCCGACGCCTACGCCGAATACGCCCGCACCAAGGACGAGGTCCCCATCACCGACATGCTCAGCCGCTATACCGACGTGGATGCCGTCATCGTGGAGGGCTACAAGGCGGCGGGGCTGCCGAGCATCGTGGTGGCCCGCTCGGGCATAGACCGTTTGCGCGGGCGCGACTCCTTCGAGCTCATCGACGAGAACACGCTCGCCGTGGCCTGCAACGACGTGGTGGCCCGCGACTTCCGCGCTCGCGCGACCAGGGCCGCCCGCGCCGCCGCAGAGGAGGCCGGGCGAGCATTCGACGAGGCCGACGTCGCGCTGCCGCCCTTCCTGGACATCAACGACTCCGCCGCCATTGCGAGCTTTGTGTACGACCATCTGCAGAGGCTGTCATCGGGCAGCTGCTAGAATGGGCAACGATAAACCACTGTGATTGGAGTCGCATGGCACCCGTCATCGCCATCATCGGCGCACTCGAGAAGGAAGTCCGCCAGATCTACGCCGCCGTCGAGAAAGGGACCGTCGCCGATGAGGCGGGTCTCACCGTGGTGGGCGGCGAATACCACGGCTTCACCGTGGTGGCCACGACCGCGGGCATGGGCACCGTCAACGCCGCGGCGGCCGCCCAGCATCTTATCAGCGCGCATCGCGCCAACGCGATCATCTTCTCCGGCATCGCCGGCGGGCTCAACCCCGCGCTGCACATCGGCGACGTCGTGATCGGCGAGCGCCTGCGCTACCTCGACACCGATACGGCGCTCGTGGCGGAATCCGCGCCCGGGCTCGAAGAGTTCGCGAGCAGCGACTTCCTCGTCGACCTCGCCGTCGAGGCCCTGTGTGCACACGGATACGTGGATGCCTCCCTCGGGAACTCCCCCGCCGCCGAGCAGGCGCGCGCCCAGGCGGACGCCACGCTCTTCCGCCGCAACAACCCCGATTCCGAGCCCCAGCGCTTCCTGCGCGGTACCATCGCGACGGGCGACCGTTTTGTGAGCGGCACCGAGGCGAAGCGCGCGGCCATCGAGGCGACCCAGGGCGACTGCGTGGAGATGGAGGGTGCCGCCATCGCGCACGTCGCGGCCAAGAACGGCGTCGATTGCCTTGTGCTGCGCGCCATCTCCGACAACTGCGACGAGAGCTACGACGCCCTCTCCTCCCGAGAATTCGACCTCGAGGAGTACGCCAAGAGCGCCAGCGGGCTGGTGCTCTCCATCGTGCGGCGCCTCGCCGTGCAGCTCGGCGTCGAACCGCGCGACTAGCGACCCCGCCCCTCCGCGCCCGCGCCGCCCCTCCGCGCTCGCGAGTCGCCGCCGTATCGTCCGATTGAAAGGTTCCCCATGGCAGAGGCCATCAACTACAACAAGGTCCGCTTTGTCGCCAGCTACGGCAAGGCATCGCAGATCCCGCCGTCGACCTGCCCGGAGGTCAGTTTTGTGGGACGCTCCAACGTGGGCAAGTCCTCCATCATGAACAAGCTCTTCAACCGACGCGGCCTGGTCAAGGTGTCCTCCACCCCGGGCAAGACGGCAAACGTCAACTTCTTCGAGGCGGACGGGGTGCACTTCGTCGACCTTCCCGGATACGGCTTCGCGCAGCGCAGCAAGGCCGAGCGTGACCGCTGGGCGCGCCTCATCGGCGACTTCTTCGATTCCGAGCGCAGCTTCAACCTCGTGGTGTCCCTCGTCGACATCCGTCACGACCCGAGCAAGCTCGACCTGCAGATGATCGACTTCCTGCGCGAGAACGGCTTCAACTTCATCGTGTGCCTCACCAAGGCGGATAAGCTCTCCAAATCGCAACAGAGCAAGCAGGCGGCGGCCATCCGCAAGCAGCTCGGCGTCCCCGCCGAGCGCATGATCGTCACCAGCAGCGAATCCGGCCTGGGCATCGATCGCCTCAAGCAGGCAATCGTCGATCATTGCCTCGACGAGGGAGAAGAAGGCGACGCTGAGTAGCCCTGAGTAACAACGAGACCCATTGCATAAGGCGGTGGCCGGCGCATTTCAGCGCCTGCCACCGCTTTATTTCGAATGCATAGGGGGTTATATTTTACGATGTGTGGGGTTGGCTGAGCGCACGACCATCAGAAGCGCGTTTCGATTATTAAAACCCCTGATAACGCAACGTTCAATCTCTCGTCTACTCTGGCATCACGAGGATAACCCCACACATCGTATTAATTGACACCCCTGAAACCCTTTCCGACGATCTCGGAGCTGTCGACAATGGTGATGAAGCACCCGGGATCGACCTCGCGCGCGTAACGGCGCAGCTTCACCGCCTCGCGGCGGCTGAGCACGCACATGATGACGGTCACCAGTTGCCCGGAAAACGCACCGTACCCGCGGCTGATGGTGGCCGTGCGGTTGAGCTCCTTGACGATGTACGTCTCGACCTTGAGCGGCTCCTTGCAAATGATGGTGCACACTTTCCGCAGGTGGATGCTCTCGATGGCCTTGTCCACCACCAGTGTCTTGGCAAAAAGGCCAAGCACGCAATACAGGCCGACGCGGGGCCCGTATAGCACGGCCGCGATGCACACGATGCCGATGTCCACCAGCAGGAGCGCGCGACCGATCTCGAGCGTGCTGTGGCGCTTGAGGATCATGGCCAGAATGTCCGTGCCGCCGGTCGACGCTCCGATATCGAACACCATGGCGCTGCCGATCGCGGGGAGTATCACCGCGAAGCACAGATCGAGCCACATATCCCCCGTTATAGAGGTGCTCGATGCCCCGGGGAACAGCATCTCGAACAGCGAGACGTACCCGGAAAGGGCGAACGAGGCGAACACGCTCCACAGGATCGCCTTGCGCTCAAGGAAGATGAACCCCAGCACCACCAGGACGATGTTGATGATCCACATGAAGGCGCCCACGGGCAACGACGGAAACAACGTCGACAGGATGACGGACACGCCCGAGGTGCCCCCGAACGCGAAATGGTTGGGCGTCTTGAACAGGACGATGGCGAGGGCGGTCAAGATGAGCCCCCCGTTCAAGATGGCGAAGAACCTGACGAATCCCGGGTCCTTGCTGCGCTTGGCGCCAACCTGCTCGCCGCGGCGGATATCCTCTTCGCTCACGAGGTTCTCGAGCGGCTCCACCGGGGTCGTGTGGTGCCTGACTGCCCACGCCTCGGGGTCCCCCGCGGGCGGAGTCCCGGGGCTTCCCGCCATCGGAACTTCCGGAGTCTCGTTTTGCTCTTCCACGGCTCCCCCGCTCTCGCACACGACCTGCGCCCTGATGGTAACGCGCTTTGCGGCAGATGCAAGGGAAAAGCTCAGCCGCGTCGCGCCGGCGGCACATGTAAAAACGACCGCCCGTGATGGGCGGTCGCGATGGGAACGTGTATGAGGGCGTCAGTCGGCGAGCCCGGCTTAAAACGCCGGCAGGACATCCTCGCCGTAGTGCTCCTCGAGGTAGGACTTGAAGTCCTCCGAAGTGAGGACCTCGACGAGGGCGCGAACGGCCTTCTTGTCCTCGCTGCCCTTGGCGACGCAGATGATGTTGGCGTACTTCTCGACGGCGAGCGAATCGGAGGACTCGTGCGCGAGCGCGTCGGACACATGGTAGCCGGCCTCGATGGCGTAGTTGCCGTTGATCACGGCGAAGTCCACGGAGGAGAGGGCGCGCGGCAGGGCGGCCGCCTCGAGCTCCTGGAACTTGATGTTGTGCGGGTTGTCCTTGATGTCCTTGGGCGTGGCCTCGAGGTTATCGGGGTCGGAAAGGGAGATCAGGCCCAGATCTTGCAGGAGCAGCAGCGCTCGGCCCTCGTTGGTGGGGTCGTTGGGGATGGCGATGGTGGCGCCGTCGGCGATGGCGTCGAGGTCATTCGAGGTGCCGGCGTACACAGCGAAGGGCTCGTAGTGGATGAGGCCCGCGGAGACGAGGTCGGTGCCGTTCTCGGCGTTGCTGTTCTCCAGGTAGGTGATGTGCTGGAAGTAGTTGGCATCGACCGCACCGGACGCGGTGTCCTTGTTGGGCTGGATGTAGTCAGTGTACTCCTTCACCTTGAGCTCGATTCCCTGCTCGGCAAGGCGCGGCGCGGCGAAGTCGGTGAGGATCTGGGCATGCGGGGCGGGGCTGGCGGCAACGGTTATGACGGAGTCGTCGGCCGAACCGGCGGCACCGGAGCCGCCGCAGGCGGTGAGGCCGCCCAGGGCGAGCAGGCTCAGGCCCGCGCATGCGGAGATGATCAGGGAGCGACGGGAAAGGAAGGCGTTGGAATTCTTCATGATGAGAACCTTTCGGTAGGAAGTGCGTGAAAACGCGGTGTGCGGGGGCGCGGTGCGCGGGAAGGGTCCTAGCGGTGGTCCACCTTGCGGGCAATGCGATTGCACACCGACTGGATGAGTTGCACGAGCACGATGAGCAGGATGACCGTGACGATCATGGCCTCGTCCTCGTACCGGTAGTAGCCGTACCGGATGGCGATGTCGCCCAGGCCGCCCGCGCCCACGGCGCCGGCGATGGCGGTGTAGCCGAGCACGGCGATGAGCGTCACGGCCACGCCCCGCACGATGCCGGGCAGCGCCTCGGGCAGCAGCGCGGAGAACACGATGCGCGGCACGGATGCGCCGCAGGCCTCGGCCGCCTCGACGGCATCGCGGCCCACCTCGGCGAGCGACTGCTCGACCATGCGCGCCACGAACGGGGCCGTGGCCACAACCAGCGGCGGGATGACGCCCACAACACCGGTCGAGGTGCCCACGAGTGCCTGCGTGGCCGGCATGAGGGCGATGAGCAGGATGATGAACGGCAGCGAGCGGCCTATGTTGACCACCCAGCCCAGCACCGCGTTGAGCGCGGGCATGGGCCGCAGGCCGCCAGGGGTAGTCAGGTGCAAGACCACGCCGAGCGCGATGCCGATCACATACGCCACGGCCGTCGAGGCGAACAGCATGACGAGCGTGTCGATCGTGCCCTGGACGAGCAGCGGAGCGAACTCCGCGAGGAAATCGTTAAGCATCCCAATCCACCTTTCCAAGGAGCACGCGCGTGGCATCGGCCTGGGGCGCGGCAAAGACCTCCGCCACGCTCCCCTGCTCCACCACGCGGCCGGCATCGAGCACCGCGACGTTGTTGCAGATCTTCTCCACCACGTCCATGGAATGGGTGATGACCACCAGGGTCACACCCGTCTCGCGGTTGATGTCTCGCAGCAGCTTGAGGATGGTGTTCGTGCTGCTGGGGTCCAGTGCGGAGGTCGCCTCGTCGCAGAGGATGACCTCGGGCTCGCAGGCCAGCGCGCGGGCGATGGCCACGCGCTGCTTCTGTCCGCCGGACAGCTGGCTGGGATAACTCGTTGCCTTATCGGCAAGACCCACGCGGTCGAGCAATTCGAGCGCGCGGTCGCGGTTCTCGGGCGTCACCTTGCCGTTCGCGGCGACAAAGGGGAAGCACACGTTGTCCAGCACCGTCTTTTGCGCCAACAGGCCGAAATTCTGGAAAATCATGGCAACGCGGCGACGATAGGCTCGCAGCTCGGCTCCGGAAAGCGCCGTCACGTCGCGCCCGTCCACCTCGATCGCTCCCGACGTGGGGCGTTCGAGCAGGTTGATGGTGCGCACGAGCGTCGACTTTCCGGCGCCGCTCATGCCGATGATGCCGAAAACATCGCCGTCGGCGATATCCAGGCAGATATCGGACAGGGCATGCGCTCCGCCGTCATAGGTTTTTGATACATGCTGGATGCTGATCACGAGAAATACTCCGCTGCAGATGGGTCTTCGATAGGCGGCCATCTCCCGCCGGAGACGACCTAGTAGAGGCGCCCGGTCTCCATCGACACGCGGAAGTCGCGCGACATGACGAAGTGCCCGGGCGAGGGCATCTCCATGACCATCATCATGTTCGCGCTATGTCCAACAATCGTAATCATGGGGATGAGATTAACAGGGTACCGTATATCCGGCAAGGGGGAAACAGTAACGAAACAAAGAGCCCTCCGTAGAGGGCTCTGCATGCACGGGCATGAGATGGTGGTCAGGCGCCGCAATCGGACAAAGGCGAACGCGGGGCGACCGAGCCGAGGGCAATTGGGTTATTCGTCGTCTTCGGCGTGGCGGCGCTTGCTCGCCTCGAACTCCTCGCGCGTCACCACGTCCTCGATGCGCAGGTTGATGCCAGCGACCTCAAGGCCGGTCATGGCGGTGAGCCGCTCGGTCACGCGGTCCTTGACGTCCTCGAAGATCGCCGGGGCGTAACAGCCGTACTCGATGATGACCGAGATGTTGACCACCACGCGGTTGTCGTCGGTCACCTCGATGGTCACGCCCTTGGAGAGGTTCTCGGCGCCGAACGTCTCCTGCACGAGGTGCATGAGGTTGCCCTTCATGCCCAGCACGTGCGGGACCTCGCGCGTGGCCATGGCCACGATCTTCTCGATCACGCCATTCGAGTACGTGAGCGAGTCCTCGGAATCGTCATCATCCTCGATGTCCATCAGGACCTCGGAGTCCTCGGCTGCATCTCCAGCGCCGGCCTCGGCGGGAACCATCGTCATCGGCATGTCGGGCCCCGCCGCCATCCCGCCGGCAGCGACGTCCTCGCCCGTCGCCGGGGTCGCCAGCGCCTCGGCGCTCTCGCTCGTCTTGATATCCTCGGTGTCGGTCATGATGCCCTCCCATCAGCGCGCAAGCGCGCCTTGCGATTACCTGAGACTATTTACGCCCGTCGAACAGACGCCTCATGAAATTGACCGCGGCGTTGTCGCCGTCGACCATCTGCCCTATCACGGTTCCCACCAAGACGAAGACCGCGATCACGATCGTGTCCCACAGGCCGATCGCCAAGATCAGGACCGCCAACGCAAAGCCGATGATCCCGTACAGCGTGGCATGCGGATGAGCGTCCGCATATGCCCACACAACCCGACCGAGACGCTCGAAAAAGCCTATGGTCGTGCCATGGAAGCCCCGAGCGGGCTCCGCGGCTTGGGTGGATTCGGATGCATGGGGGGCCTCGGAGGGCTCCTCCTCGCGCGGGGAAGCCGAGGCGGCATCCGCGTCAAGCTGTTCGACTATCGCCTTTGGCGCCTTCGGCGCGTGCCCATCAGTGCTCACCGGCGACCTCCTTAACCACGGTTACGGTCTTGCTTGGAAGAAAACGCACCTGCACGCGTGCACCGGGAACCCCGAGCATGCCGTCGCAGGCGTCTTGTACGCGCCGCTGAACCCGCCGGGCCATGCCATCCAGGTCGAGCGGCGCCAGGGCGATGGCGTCGATCCGCACATCGACTCCCGCGCCATCGCGCCCCACCACACGCACCCGCACGTCCTCCACCATCACGTCGCGCTCCGCCGCGGCGGCTCGCGCGATCGAGGCGAGGGCGTCGGTGGTGACCTCGATATCGGAATTGGCGTTCAAACGCATGCACGATGGCTCCGGCCGGTCGAGCATGAGGTACACGATGACGGCGAGGGCGTTCAGGGCGACGACGACCAGGCAGACAGCCATGACGATGCGGCCGGTGCCCGAATGCATGAGGGTGCCGATGCGCTCCGTATAGGGACCGAACAGCGAGCCCGCGCACGCCCCCGCCACCACGACGGCCGCGATGAGATACAACGCCAAGCCTATCCTGCGGATACGGCGCATGGGCCCTCCTCCCCCGATCGAGATGCGGGCACCCCTGCGCCCGCGCATACCGTCTCTTGTACCCCGATGCCCCCGATAGCATCGCGAAGTGCCCCATGATTATACGGCGCAATCATGACCACCCGCATAGCGGGTGGTTTGCTCTTAGGGTGTAACCCTAAGGGCCCCAGGCCAGGGACTCAAGTCCCTGGCCTGAACTTCGTTCAGGCCCGATGGCCCCTTGACGCGTGGCGGGCCCGTCGAACGGGCCGCGTCACCTCCTCTTGAACGGGTCCTCGTACTCCTTGACGCTCAGCCTGTCCAGGGCGATGTCGGCGGACTCCTGCTCCCTGATGTACTTCGCGATCGTCGCCTCGTTCAGCCCGACGGTGGACACGTAGTAGCCCTCCGCCCAGAACTTCCTGTTGCCGAACTTGTACTTGAGGTTGGCGTGCCGGTCGAACATCATCAGCGAGCTCTTCCCCTTCAGGTAGCCCATAAAGCTCGACACCGAGATCTTGGGCGGGATGCTCACCAGCATGTGCACGTGGTCGGGCATCAGGTGCCCCTCTATGATCTCGACGCCCTTCCATTGGCAGAGCTGCCTGAGGATCTCCCCCAGGTCCCTCCGGTATTGGTTGTAGATTGCCTTCCTTCTATACTTCGGTGTGAACACGATGTGGTACTTGCAGAGCCACTTCGTGTGCGCGAGGCTGTTCGCCTTCTGCGCCATGGCTATCACCTTCCCCTCGGGGCCGGCGACCTGAACAATCACCATCCTAGAGGGGCGGGTGGCCAGTCGCGTAGCGGAACTTGGCCTCCACCCGCGCAGCGGGTGGTTTTCTATGCCGCGCTAACGCGCGGCACGGACTAAAGTCCATGAATGAAAAACCGGGCCCGCCACATGGGCGGACCCGGTCCTCACATACGTTGCCAGGCTTCGGCCGCAGGGACCGTGGCCTACTCCTCCTCGAGGGCGGCGATGACCTCGTCGGTCATGTCCATGGTGGAGTACACGTCCTGGACGTCGTCCAGGTCCTCGAGGCGGTCGATGAGGCGCTGGACCTTCTTGGCGTCGGCGCCGGAGACGGCAGTCGGGGTGGTCGGGACCATGGTGAGCTCGGCGCCCTTGACCTCGATGCCCTGGGCCTCGATGCCCTTGGACACGGCCATGAGGTCGCCCGCAGCGGTCCACACGACCCACTCCTCGCCGGCATCCTCGTAGTCGTCGCCACCGGCCTCGGCGATGACCATCATGAACTCTTCCTCATCGCCGGCAGCGCCGTTGGCCATGAGGTTCTCCTTCTTGTCGTTCGGGTCGACGATCTGCTTGGAGACCACAACCTGGCCCTTGCGCTCGAACTGGAAGGCGACGGAGCCGGTGGTGCCCAGGTTGCCGCCGGCGTGGGAGAAGGCGGAACGAACATCGGCGGCGGTGCGGTTGCGGTTGTCGGTCAGGCACTCGACGTACACGGCGACGCCGGCCGGGCCGTAGCCCTCGTACACGATGTTCTCGTACACGGCGGCGTCGGCGCCGGAACCGAAGGCCTTGTCGATGGCGGCCTTGATCTTGTCCTTGGGCATGGACTGGGCCTTGGCCTTGGCCACGGCGGCGGCAAGGGAGGCGTTGTTGTCCGGGTTGGGGTCGTTACCCAGGCGGGCCGCGACGGTGATGTTACGGCTCAGCTTGGAGAACAGGGCGGAACGCTTAGCGTCCTGCGCACCCTTGCGGTGCTTGGTAGTTGCCCATTTAGAGTGTCCGGACATGTGATGCTCCTTCTATCTTCCCGCTCTCAGCGCCCCGCAGGCGCATATCGAGCCCATATAAACACACGCTCAGCATGATATACCGATTGCGACCGGCGCGAAAGGTTTTTGGCAATGCTTCACATACCCGCTCGCCTACGGCCAGTCGATGTGCCGCGGCCGGTTGAAGCGGAACGCGCCCGCCAGCAAGACGGCACCTGCCACGATGAGCGGCACGCTCAACAGCTGGCCCATGGTGAGCCAGCCGCCCGCGAGGTACCCGAGCTGCGCGTCGGGCAGGCGGACGAACTCGATCAGGAAGCGCACCACGCCGTACCCCAGCACGAACGCGCCCATGATGCTCCCCTGCGGCAGCGCCTTTTTGCGGCGGCTCATCATGTACAGCACCGCGAACAGCACGATGCCCTCGAGGAACGCCTCGTACAGCTGGCTGGGATGGCGCGGGATGTCGCCCGCCGCGCCGCCGAAGACCACGCCCCACGGCAGGTCCGTGGGCTTTCCCCACAGCTCGCCGTTCACGAAGTTCGCGCACCGGCCAAGGCACAGCGCCAGGGGCACGCCCACGAACGCCGCGTCCGCTATGGTCCAGGGCGAGAGCCGCAGCGCGCGGCAGGCGATCAGCCCTCCGATGAGGCCGCCCACCAGGCCGCCGTGGAAGCTCATGCCGTTAATGCCGCGCCCGTTCGAGCCGAATATGATCTCGAGCGGATGATCGAAGTAATACCCGTTGCTGTAGAAGAGAACGTAGAACAACCGACCGCCGATCAACAGGCCGAACACCACCGAGACCACCAGGGTCATGGCGTCATCGACGGATATGGGCGTGCCCCAGCGCTTGAGCGTCCGGTACATCACGATGCCCGTGAGCACGGCCCCCACCATGTAGGCGAGGCCGTACCAATACACCGTGAACGGCCCGGCGGAGAACGCCACGGGGTCGAGGCTGTGATAGAGCTCGTTGAGCACGTGGGCTCCTCTCATCGTCGACGCGCCGGGACGGAACCCGGCGCGCACACGGACACATGAAGAAGGGCCCCGACGGCATAGCCCTCGGGACCCCTGAGCCGACCTTAGAACGGGGCGTACTCGTCATACAGGTCGTTGACGGCATCCGCGCCGCCACCGACCTGCTCGACGCGCGTCACTCCCGGAACGTGCTCCTTGAGGATGCGCTCGACGCCCATGGAGAGGGTGAGCGAACTCATGGGGCAGCCGGCGCAGGCGCCCTGCAACTCGAGCTGGACCACGCCGTCCTCGGTCACGCCCACGTACGACATGTCGCCGCCGTCGGCCTGGAGGTTGGGGCGAATCTGCTCGAGAACCTCGAGCAGCAGCTGCTCATTTACCGCCATGTGCGCATCCCTTCTGCCAACGCGCCCCCGCTTGCCGCGGGCGACGCGCGTATATGTACCTGAGCGGGCGATGCCCGCATGTGGAGACACTATACCATGCCCCCGTCCGAGCCTTCGCAGCTAGCGGCCGTTCATGTACTCCTCGAGGTAACGGAGGAGCTCCTCCTCGGTCATGCCGCCCGCGCCGTTGCCGTCGGACATGTCCTCCTGCTCGGCCTGGAGCGCCTCGTCGGAGCCGAGCGCGACCTCGACCTCAAGGTCCTTCTTGCCGCGCACCACGGTGAGCGTCACCTTGTCGCCCACCTCGTGCTCGCGCAGGGCGATGATCAGGCCGTCCGCCGACGAGATCGGCTCGCCGTTCACCGCGACCACGATGTCGCCCTTCTCGATTCCCGCCTCGTATGCGGGCCCCTCGGCGTTGACCTCCGCGACATATGCGCCGCTGTCGACCGACAGCCCGTTCTTGCGCGCGTTGTACGCGTTCACGCTCATAAGGGAGACGCCCAGATACGGATGGACGGGCACCTCGCCGGCGATGATCTGCTCGGCGATGTTGATGGCGTAGTTCACCGGGATCGCGAAGCCCACGCCCGAGCTCGAGCCGGAGTAGGACTCGATCACCGAGTTGATGCCGATGAGCTTGCCCTCGGCGTTCACGAGCGCCCCGCCGGAATTGCCGGGGTTGATGGCCGCGTCGGTCTGGATCATGTTCGCGTAAATCGACGTGCCGCCCGTGCTCTGGAGCGCGGTAGAGCGGTACAGGGCCGAGACGATGCCCGTGGACACCGACTGCTCATTGCCAAAGGGGCTGCCGATGGCCATGACCCACTCGCCCACGGAGATGTCGTCGGAATCGGCGATCTCGATGGGCGTGAGCTTGACGCCGGTGACGTCCTTGAGGCGCACCACGGCCAGGTCGCTCGACTCGTCCGTGCCCACGATCTCCGCCTCGTAGCTGCTGCCGTCGTCGGTGCGCACCATGATGTCCACCGCCCCCGCGATGACATGGTAGTTGGTGAGAATGTTGCCGTCACCGTCGAGGATCACGCCGCTGCCGATCCCGCCGGACCCCTCGGCCTCGCCCTGCGCGGTGATGGACACCACGGAAGGCAGGCACTTCGCCGCCACGGCCTCCGAGAGCGTGGTGTCCTCAGGGTCTATCTTGATGGTGGGCGCCGAGCCGGTGCCGCCCGCCTCGACGTCGCTCTGGGTGATGCGGAAGGCCCCGGACATGACGAGCGCGATCACCAAGACAGCGCCGAGCACCAAGCCCAGGAACGACGCGAGGAAGATGGGGAGCTTCTTGCTCTTGGTCTTGACCACCGTGCGGGTCTCCATGTGCATGGGCTGATTCGCCGAGGCATCCGGAGAGGTGGTGTTCATGGTCGGGCCCGCGCTGGCGCTGGGGGGAACCTGCCGGGCGCAGGTTCGGTCGGGGCCGGGCTCCGCGGGCCGCGGGACGGATTGCGCCGTTGGCGGCGTAGGCCCCTGCGAGCGGGTGGTTCCGTGCAGCCTCTGCGCATCCCAATCCGCGCCCGTGGGGGGCAGCGGGGTGGGCTCGACCTCGACACGCGGGGCGGACGAAGCGTGCTGCGGCTCGCCCTGCGTGCCCTTGGGGCGCTTGGGGGTCATGTCGTCACTCATGGGTGGTCCTTTCAACGTCATGTTTCCCAAACGTTGTACCCCAAATATGCGGTTATAGCTTGCGGATACGCGAGAGCTTAATCAAGTCCTAAGAGTCGTGGGTCAACGGCCGGACGACGCTCGCGCGCGGCGCCGTCGCCCGCGTGGCAACCCATGCCCCCCATGCCGGCCCGCGCCCGATCACGCGTCCTTGAACAGGTAGCCGACACCTCGGACGGTGGTGATATGGGCCGCGATCTGCGGGCCAACCTTGCTGCGGATGCGGCGGATGTGGACGTCGACGGTACGCGTGCCGCCGCAGTACTCGAAACCCCACACGCGATGCAGGAGCACCTCGCGACTGTACGCGCGATTAGGGTGTGTCGCCAAAAAGCTCAAGAGCGAATACTCCATCAAGGTGAGGTCAACGGGCTCGCCGTCGAGCGACACCTGGTATGTGGCCAAGTTGATGGTGAGGTTGTCCACCGTGAGGACCTCGTCCGTGGAGATCTTTCCCATATCACCCAGCAGCTGGCGGGCGCGCAGCTCGAGCTCGGCCTCGCTCGCACTCGAGCAGATGAAGTCGGAGCGCACCTGCGAGGGCATGTGCAGGTCGATAAGGTTCTCCTCGTCCAGCACCAAGAGCATGGGCGCACCTCCGCGCTGCTCCAGCCATTTGGCCATGGTGTCCACGCGGTCGGAACGGACGCCGTCGCCGTCGAGCACGAGGAGGTCGAAATCGTGCGCCGCCGCAGGCGAATCGGGCGTCGCGACATGGACCTCGACGTCCAGAGATGACGCGAGCGAACGGACAAAATCATGCAGCCGCGTGGTACGCGCCATGAAGAGCACGGTTTTCTCTGACATATTCACACCTCCGACGGCGTCATCATAGCAAAACGGCGCCCCGCGCCGCGGGACCCCTAAGAGTTGGCCAGATAGTGGTCGAGCTCCCATTCGGTGACGGCGGAGTTGAAGCGATTCCACTCGTCGCGCTTCTTCTTGAGGAAGAACGCGTGGATGTGCTCGCCCAGCGCGTCCTTCATGAAATCCGACCCCTCGAAAACGTCGAGGGCCTCGTCAAGGTTGCGGGGCAAGGGCTCTATGCCGTGGGCGCGAAGCTCGGCCTCGGGCAGGCGCAACAGGTCGGAGGTCGCCTCCTCGGGCAGCTCCAGGCCGCGCTGGATGCCGTCCAGGCCCGCCGCGAGGGTGACCGTGTTGACCAGGTACGGGTTGGCCATGGGGTCTGGGCTGCGCAGCTCGATGCGCGCGGCGGCCTGCTTGCCCGGCTTGTAGATGGGCACGCGGATCATGGCGGAGCGGTTGCGCATGCCCCAGGTGGCGAAGCGCGGACCGTTGCCCACGCCCGCCGACAGGCGCTTGTAGGAGTTCACCGTCGGATTGGTGATGGCGCTGATCTCGGCGGCGTGCGCCAGGATGCCCGCCATGTAGCTCTTCGCGATGGGCGACAGGTGGTTCTTCGCGTCATCACCCCAAAAGACGTTGTTGCCCTCGCGATCGAACAGCGACTGGTGCAGCAACATGGCCGAGGACGAGCCCTTGGCCATGGGCTTGGGCATGAACGACGCGTGGATCCCGGCCTCGTAGGCGCAGGTGCGGATCACGTGCTTGGCCGTCATGATGGCGTCGGACATGGTGAGCGCCTCGGCATGGCGCATCGAGATGCCGTGCTGCGAGCGCCCCGAGCTGTGGAAGGTGTACTCCACCGGAATGCTCATCTTCTCCAGCATGAGCACGGTGGAGCGTCGCAGGTCGCGCGCCGAGTCGGATGGAGTGAGGTCGAAGTACCCCACCTTGTCGAGCGGCTCGGGCGTGTGCTCGTCCGGGAAATAGTAGAACTCGAGCTCGGCGCCCACGTTCATGATGTACCCGAGCTTCTCCGCGCGGTAGAACATGCGGCGCAGGCACTCGCGGGAGTCACCCGGGAAATGCTCGCGGTCGGGCGTGCACACGTCGCAGAAGATGCGCGCAGCGCCGTCGTGCTTGGGGCGCCACGGCAGGATCTGGAAGGTCGAGGCGTCCGGGAAGGCGAGCATGTCGGCCTCATCCTGCGTGGTGAAGCCCTCGATGGCGGAACCGTCGAAGCCGATGCCCTCCTCGAACGCGACCTCGAGGTCCTCAGGGCTGATGGCGAAGCTCTTGAGGCGGCCGAGCACATCGGTGAACCACAGGCGTATGAATCGGATATCGCGCTCCTCGACGGTGCGCAGGACGAAGTCGATGTTCTGCTGTTGGTTCATGTGCGGCCCTTTCGCGTGCGACATGCCTGTTCGCACCTATGGTCGCACAGTTTTGTTTCCGCCGAGTTTCCGGCCCCGCCCGCACGGGGAGGGCCGGGCCTACATCAGCTTCGTCTCCTCGAGCTTCTCGGTCACCCACTGGTTGGCGCGGATTACGGGCCGGCGGAACACCAGGCCCAGCGCCAGCGACGGCAGCAGATAGCTCGCCAAGATGCCCAACTCAGTCCAGAACTCCATGCCGTAGGCGCCCGCCATGGCCGCGTGCATCGCGTTGATGGCGTGCGTGAACGGCAGGAACGGGTAGACGCCCTGGAAGAAGTCGGCGGTCATCTCGATGGGGAACGTGCCGCCCGAGCCGGCGACCTGCATGACCAGCAGCACGACCGCGATGGCCTTACCCACATCGCCAAAGCTCACGGTGAGCGTGTAGATCATGTTGCTGAACACGAACCCGGCGACCCAGCCAACGAGCAGGAACTGCAGGGGATGCTCGCACTGGATGCCGAAGAACAGCAGGTCACCGGCACACACCAGCGTCGCCTGCGCAAAGGCCAGCAGCGCGAAGAACGCGTAGCGGCCCAGATAGAGCTCATGCAGGCGGATGGGCGCGAGCGCCTGGATGTCCCGCTCGTCGACATTGGCCTTGAGCATGGCGGCCAGCACGATCCCGGCGACCCAGATGGACAGGACGGTGTAGAACGGCGCCATCGCGCTGCCGTAGTTGCGGATGTGATAGACGGCCTCGCGGTCGAGCGCGACCGGAGCGGCGAGCGCCTCGGCGAGCGATGCGGGGTCGGACCCGATGAGGTCGCGGACCTTCTGCACATCACCAGACGCCACCGCGGCGTCCAGGCCGTCCTTGAGCCCCTGGAGCTCGTCGGCAGACGCAACGAGGTCGTCGGCCGCGCCCTCGAGCACGGCGCGGGCGTCGGCGAGATTGCCGGCAAGCGCCTTGGAGGCACCGGAGAGGTCGGTGACGGCGGCGCTCAGGTCGTCCGCCATGCGCCTTCCGCTCCCGGCAACCTCCTCGATCGCTGCCGCCAGCTCGTCCACCTCCGCCTCGAGGGTCTTCTTGTACGAGCCCTCGATTGAGGCGATGTCGCCCTTGGCGGCGGCCAGGTCATCCTTGACCTCCTGCGCCTGCTTCCGCGCGTCCGCGGCCCCGGCGTCGAGCGAGTCGGCGGCATCCGAGAGGTGCTTTGCCAGCAGCTCCTGCTGGTTCGCCACGTTGCCGACCGAGTTGGCGGCGATGTCTATGCGCTGGATCAGGTCCTTCTTCACCGCGGGCGGGAGGTTCATGCCCTCGACCTTGTCCTCAAGGTGCTTGATGTTCGCCTGGGTGTCACGCAGGTCCTCTGCCTGCGCCGAGATCTTGGACGCCGCGCCGCGCAGCTGACCGACCGAGGTCGCCACGTGGTCGTCGATGGCGCCGAAGGCCTCCTCGATTGCCTTGGCCGCGGCCTCGTAGTCGCCCGCGCTGTCCGCGAGCGCATCGTTGATGGAGCTCACCGCGCCGTCCAGGGCCGCATCCATGCTGGCGAGGCCCGTCTTGACGTCGCCCGCCAGCGCCTCGGCACCCGAGGTGGTCTCGCCGGCCCGATCGAGCAAGCCGCCCGCGGAATCCAGCAACCCCGTGGAGGAACCCAGGACCCCCGTGAAGTCCCTCGCCGTCTGCGAGGCGTCGCGCAGGGTCGCGATGCCGGCGTCGAGCGTGGCGCTCAGGTTCGCGGCGTAATTGGCCACCTGGTCGCCGTCCATGAACTCGAGCAGGCTCGAGGCGGTCGCGAGCCCCACGTTGCTGATGGTCTCGGCGAACGTCTCGTCGATCTGCTTGCGCACCGTGGACGCCGCCTTGTCGGTCACACGCGGGGCGATGGCGTTCGCCTTCTGATTCTCGTAATACACGATGTCGGCGTGCTCCACCTCATCGGAAAAGACCGTCATCATGCGGGAGCTGAAGTCGCCGGGAATCACCACGGCGGCGTAGTACTCGCCCGAGCGCACGCCCTCGACCGCGGCGTCCTCCTTGACGAACTCCCAGTCGATGCTCTCGTTCTCGCGCAGGGCGGAGACCACGGTGTCGCCGATGTTCACGCGCACGGGTATCAGGTCGCTCAGATACCCCTCGTCCGAATTAGCCACGGCCACCTTGAGGTTGCCCGTGTTGCCGTACGGGTCCCAGCTGCCCGCGATGTTGAACCAGGCGTACAGGGTGGGGACAATCACCAGGCCCACGGCGACGATGCACGCCACCACGCTGCCGCGGACACGGGAAAGGTCCCGCTTGAACAGTTCCGCGATCTTCCTCATCTACTCCTCGCCCCCCTTCTCAGGTGAGCCGCCAAAGGTGCGGCCCAGCTCCTCGCGCAGCTCGTCGTCGGGAAGCGCCGACATGCGCGCCTGCGCGTTCAGGCTCTCGCGCAGGTACTCGATGAAGATCATGTACGCGTCCGCTGCGATGACCGCCACGATCCACAGCACGAGCATCACGAGTTTGCCGTCGACATCCAAATCGAGCGTCGCCGTGAGCACGAACAGGAGGATGGGCAGTCCGAACACCATGCAGAACCCCGCCTTGATGAGGCGCGGGTAGCGCCGCTCGAACCGAGCGCCCCGCTCGAGAATCTCCCGGCGGTACGCCTCGGTGTCGAACAGCGCGCGAACGGCGCTGCGCACGGAGAACCGCTCGCGCGGCATGTCGTCCTTCTCGCAGATCATCAGGCCGGTCGCCGAGAGCTGGCGATCGAACAGCAGATTGAGGTTGAGCAGCTTGGGGCGCAGCCACACGCCCACCGCGAGCGAGAGCACCAGGAACACCGCGAGCACGCCCAGGTTCCACAGGTAGTCCGCGCCGTACATGCCGCCGATGGTCTCGCGCATGGCGTTGATGCCGTACGTGAAGGGCAGGAGCGGGTGCAGGGCCTGGAAGAAGCCGGGCATCATCTCGATGGGATACATGCCCGAGGATCCCGGAATCTGCACGATCACAAGCACGACCGCGATGGCCTTGCCTATGTGCTTGAAGGCGATCGCCAGCGCGTAGATGATGTTCACGTAGACGAACGAGGTGAACACGCCGGCGGCCACGAACAGGGCCGGGTGCTCGCACTGGATGCCCAGGACGAGGTCGCCCACGCACGCGATGACGGCCTGGATGAAGCCCAGCGTCACCAACAGCATCCAACGGCCGAAATACCCCTGGTTCGCGGTGAAGCGCCCGACGCCCTCGTTGTCGACCTCGAGCTTGATGATGGCGATCAGCACGAAGCCGCCCACCCACAGCGCGAGGTTGGTGTAGAACGGCGTGACGCCCGATCCGTAATTGGCCACCGGGTAGACGGCCTTGGTGGTGAGCGTTACCGGCGACGACATGAAGTCCGCGATCTTGTCCGGCTCCATGCCGAGCAGGTCGGCAAGCTCGCGCGTCGCCTCGGAGCTGCGGAGCGCGGCTATGTCCGTCCTGACTGTCTGAAGCGTGGCCTGCAGGTCCGCGAGCGTCCTATCGGTGCTCGCGATGGCGCCCTTGGTCTGGTCGAGCATCGCGTTCAGCTGATCAAGCAGGCCCATCGCCTGTTCGATGGTGGGCGTGAGGCCCGTCACGATGCCGGAGAGGTCGCCCGAGACGTTCGAGAAGGCGTCCAGCCCGGCGGAGAGCTCGGGCATGACGGTCGCGTTGAGCTCCGCCTGGGTCTCGCCCATGTTCTTGACGCTCCCCTGCACCGCCGTGTTGATGGCGGACGTCGCATCGGAGACCGTCTCCACGTCGCGGCCGAGCGAGTCGCTCTGGGCCTGGAGCGCGTCCTTGGCCGCCTGCAGCCCCTGGTTCTGCCGCTCGAGTTCGCGGATGAAGACCTCCACGTCGCCGCTGTTGTCCATGATGGCCTCGTTCAGGGCGCGCAGGTCCGCGATGACGCGGTTGTTGGTATCTATGATCCCCTGGAAGTTGATGAGGGAGATGTCGATCTTGGTCTTGGCGGAGGACACGGCGCCGGAGATGGAGCCGATCGCGCCGTCCGCCTTGGCGGATGCCGAGGCGAGCTGCGCGGCGCCGTTTCCGAGCGCCGTCGAGAGCGCGGTGTGGAACTCGCCCGCCGCCGAGCGCGTGGTTCCCAGGAGCTCATGGCCCTTTTCGAGCGCCTCGACCAAGGTCGGCGCCTGCGCGTCCATGCCCGCCAGCGCCTCCCGCGCACTCGTCGCGGCGCCCTTGGCGGCATCCACGGTGCCGTTCAGGTCCGCCATGCCATCGCGGACCCGCTGCAGCGCATCCACGGAATCCCCCACGTTCTCGAGCGCCCCGCGCTCGACGCGCGCGCCCGCGGCGTCCACGTCCACGCCGAGCTCCTTGGCCTCCTCGACGAGCGTGCTGCTCACCGTCGCCACAAAGGTCTCGTTCAGCTGCTGCTCTATGGTCTCCGCACCCGTGTCGGTCACCTTGGGTGCGATGGCGTTCTTCTTCTCGTTGACGTAATACTTGATCTCGGGCTGCTCAAAGTCGCCCGTGAGCATGCTCGTGAGATGCTCGCTGAAATCGGCCGGTATGATGATCGCGGCGTAATAGTCACCGCGGTACACGCCCTCCTTGGCGCTCTCCGCATCGGTGAACACCCAGCCCAGGGCGTCGTTCTCACGGAGCTTCTCGACCGTCTGCTCACCGGCGTTGAGCTCGCCGGTCAGCTCGGTCTCGACCCCCCGGTCCTCGTTGGCGACGGCGATCCGCACGCCCGACGTGTTGCCGTAGGGGTCCCAGTTGGCCTCGATGTTGTACCAGGCGTACAGCGACGGGATGATGCACACGCCTATGGTGATGACCATTGCGACCGGATTGCGCAGCAAGCGCTGGAGATCGCGTTTGAAGATCTGAAAGGCTTTCTTCACGCTCGTATCACCCTTTTGACCTTTGCTTTTTTCTCTGGCGCTGCAGAACTATACTACGTTGGTTAGTAAAACAACATCTGTAACGGTATCTCTCATTAGTCTTGATAGTTTCTGCAAACTACCAACACCCAATCAACGCGTCGTCATGGGGCGTGCACGGCCGGTGCCGCCCGTCAGCGCCGACATAGAGGGGCCCCGCTCCCCAGACGTGGCTTTTCACGCCAAGGGAGCGGGGCCCCGATGGACACCCGGTCCTATTCAATGTGATGCGCGGCCGATCAGGCTGTTACGGCGCAGGGGGCGCCGCGCTCTTGAGCCCGTCCGAGCCGGTCCCTACATGAGCTCGCACACGCTCTGCGCGAAGGCCACAGGATCGGCGGGCAGGATGCCCTCCACGAGCAGGGCCTGGTCGTACAGCAAGCCCGCATAGAGGGCAAGCTTGTCCTTATCGCCGGCCTCGTGCGCGGCCACGAGCTTGTCGAACACCGCATGCTTGGCGTTGAGCTCGAGCACACGCTGGGACTTGGGCATTTCGCCGCGATCGGCCTCGGGGCCGCGGGCGAGGACCTTCTCCATCTCGAGCGAAAGCGGGCCCTCGGTGGTGATGCAGGCCGGGGCGTCGGTCAGACGCGCGGACACCGCCACCTTCTCCACCTTGTCGCCCAGGGCCTCCTTCATGGCCTCGAACAGATCGCTGTGCTCTTTCGTGGCCTCCTCGGCATCCTTCTTCTCGTCCTCGGTGGCAAGGTCGAGGTCGCCCGTGGCCACGTTCTTGAGCTCGAGGAAGCGATCCTCGGTCTCCGGCTCGGCGCCATCGGCCACGGCCTTGGCGGCAGCCTCGCGGGCGGCGTCGTCCTCGTAGACCTTCGGCATGTTCTTGGCGGTGTAGCCGCGCATGGCCTGGAAGGTGAACTCATCCACGTCGGCCGTGAGCAGCAGCACGTCGTACCCGCGGTCGAGCACGCCCTTCACCACCGGCATCTTGGCCAGACGCTCGCGGTCGTCGCCGGCGGCATAGTAGATGGCCTTCTGCCCCTCGGGCATGGCGGCAGCGTACTCGGCCAGCGTGACCATCTTGTTCTCGCGGGCGCTCCAGAACAGCAGCAGGTCGGCGAGCTCGTCGGCCTTCATGCCATAGCTCGAGTAGATGCCGAACTTGAGGCCGCGGCCGAAGTTCTCGAAGAATTTCTCATAGACCTCACGGTCGGTGTCGCGCATCTTCTCGAGCTCGCTGGTCACGCGCTTCTCCACGCGCTTGGCGATGGCCTTGAGCTGACGGTCGTGCTGCAAGGTCTCGCGGGAGATGTTGAGCGAGATGTCCTGCGAGTCCACCACGCCGCGCACGAAGTTGTAATAGTCGGGCAGCAGGTCGGCGCACTTCTCCTGAATGAGGACGTTGGAGCTGTAGAGCGCCAGGCCTTTCTCGTAATCCTTGCTGTACAGGTCGAACGGCGCGCGGCTGGGAATGTAGAGCAGCGCGTCGTACTCGAGGGTGCCCTCGGCGTGGAAGCTCACCGTACGCGCCGGGTCCTCAAAGTCGTGGAACGTGCTCTTGTAGAACTCGTTGTAGTCCTCCTGTGACACACCGGAGCCGCGCTTCTTCCAGATTGGGGTCATGGAGTTGATGGTCTCGAGCTCCTGGTAATCCTCGTACTCGGGCGTGTAGTCGTCGCCCGCGTCCTCGGGGCGCTCCTTCTCGCGGCTCTTGCTCACCATCATCTGAACGGGGTAGCGCACGTAGTTGCTGTAGCGCTTGATGAGGTCCTTGAGGCCCCACTCGGTGAGGAAGGTGTCGTAGTTCTCGCCGGGCTCACCGTTCTCGCCCGGGATGTTCTCGCGGATGGTGAGGATGACGTCGGTGCCGTGCCCGGCGCGCTCGCCCTCCTCGATGGTGTAGCCCTCAAGACCGTCGGACTCCCACACATGGGCCACGTCCTCGCCGTAGGCACGGCTCACCACGCGGACCTTGGAGGCCACCATGAACGCGGAGTAGAAGCCGACGCCAAACTGGCCGATAATGTCCACATCCGAACCCTGGTGATCGGCATTTTCCTTTTTGAACTCCTGGCTACCGGAGTGCGCGATGGTGCCCAGGTTGTTCTCAAGGTCCTCCGCGGTCATGCCGATGCCGTTATCCGAGATGGTGAGAGTTCGGCTGTCCTTGTCAAAGGCGATGTTGATGGCGAGGTCATCCTGGCTAAGCTGGATACTTGAGTCCGAGAGGCTCTTGAAATTGAGCTTGTCTACGGCGTCGGACGCGTTGGAGATCAGCTCGCGCAGGAAAATCTCTTTATTGGTGTAAATCGAGTTGATCATGAGGTCGAGGAGCTTCTTGCTCTCCGTCTTGAACTGCTGCATGCCCGCAATACCCTTTCTTGTATCAAACGACCTGCGAAAGAAGGCCGGTGTGCCGCATGGCGGCGCACGTCTGTTGAACGCTTACCATGGTACCCATATTTAGACTCATAAAACCTAAGTCATTAGCACTGAGATTCAGAAGACAAATCACGGGCACATATCGTTTAGTCCACTCTGCCTCCCAACTCGATCCGCCCCGTATGAGCGCGCTAGCCCGATCTCGTCGATGTATGAGGACTTGGTCAGTTTATGCATTCATACAGTATTTTGGTCGCTCTTCACAGCTAAAAATGGCTCCCGTCCAGCTCGATCGAAAGCAGAGATGCCAATAGTCCTCATCTTCCTTGGCAATCCCTGGTCCATCGGTGCGAGATTTTGCCCCCACCATATTTCAGATGTGCACAAATCACTGTATGAGTGCGATATATGACCACTTCTTAATCTACCCACGAAGGCGGACGAGGAGTTGTATCGTCTAGCCATGGCTGGAACCGTTTGCGCATGCGGCGCCTCCGCACTTGAGCTATATCGATCGAGTAAGCGCCTCATCCCAACGCTGCTCGATAAACCAAGAACCGGGCAGGTCGCCGGTCTATGCATGCCGCCCCGCCAACTTCTTGCCGACGACATGACGGCCCATGGCGTGATCGACCAGCCCTACCGCATCCTCGTCGACGGAGCTCATGGGTACAATGCACGAGCCGATGCGAAGCCAATCACGTGCTACCTCCCCCTGCCCCCTCGAGCGCTCATCAAAATCGACCGATCCTTCTGGACTGCAAGCCCCGAGCTCACGTTCATCCAGCTCGCAGGCGATAACAGGCTGAGCGACGTCGACATCATCACCCTGGGTTACGAGCTCTGCGGCACCTACGTGCTCGACGATTCCTGGGACGGCCTTACGTGCACGGATAGGCCCTTGACCTCAACGGCGAAAATAGACAGGCTCGTCAATTCGATTCACAGGGTGCCCGGCATCAGGCGAGCGCGGCGGATGCTCGGGCACGTTCAAGACCTATCGAACTCCCCCATGGAGACCGCGCTCGCCATGCTCGTCTCGCTCCCCACAACGATGGGCGGCCTGGGCCTGGGCCCCATCTCCATGAACCACCCTGTGTCGACCCCCGTGGGCCCGCGACACATAGACATTGGCTTTCCCCGTCAGCGAGCCGGCCTGGAGTATCAGGGCAAGCAATTCCATACCATCGAGGCCGCCGGACGTGACGCCCGCCGCCAAAACAAAATCGTGGGATCGGGATACACCATCTTGAACGTGTGGTACGAGGACCTTGTCGATGAACACCTGTTCCGGCAATTCACCACGGACCTGTTCCGCGCCCTGGGCATCCGAAAGCGGATCCGCGTCAATGGATACGACACGCTGCAAAAGCTGCTGCGCATGCAGCTCATGCCGTCAATCATGCGATTCGGAGGCAATGAATTCTAGATGCGGGGGCGCATGGGCAAGGTAACGCGAAACGCAAAGACGGCGCCGCACCCAAGCGACGCCGCCTCTCGTTTTTCATTCAGCGAACCATATCCCGCTGTGAGTTAAGCGAGCACCTCGCGAACGGCGGCGGCCACGCCCTCGGCGTTCAGGCCGTACTTGTCCAGCAGCTCGAGCGCGGGACCGGACTCGCCGTACACGTCACGCACGCCCACGCGGCGCATGGGCACCGGATGGCGCTCGCACAGGACGGCGGCGCACGCCTCGCCCAGGCCACCCATGATGGAATGCTCCTCGACCGTGACCACGCGACCCGTCTTGGTGGCGGAGGCCACCAAGACGTCGGCGTCGAGCGGCTTGATGGTGTGCATGTTGATGACCTCGGCGGAGACGCCCTCGGCCTCGAGCGCCTCGGCGGCCTCGAGCGCGGCGGAGACCATCAGACCGCAGGCCACGATGGAGACGTCGGTGCCCTCGCGCATGACAATCGCGCGGCCGAGTTCGAACTCATACGTCTCGGGATCGTTGATCACCGGGGCAGCCAGACGGCCGGTGCGCAAGTAGAACGGACCATCCGTCTCATAGGCGCAGCGCGTCGCGGCATAGGCCTCGGTGTCGTCGGCGGGAACCACAATGGTCATGCCCGGGATGGTGCGCATGAGAGCGATGTCCTCATTGCACTGGTGCGTGGCGCCGTCCTCGCCCACCGAGATGCCGGCGTGCGAGGCACCGATCTTCACGTTGAGGTGCGGGTAGCCGATGGAGTTGCGAATCTGCTCGAAAGCGCGACCGGCCGCGAACATCGCGAACGAGCTGGCGAACGCGACGCGGCCCGTGGTGGCCACGCCCGCGGCGAGGCCCATCATGTTGCCCTCGGCGATACCGGCATTGTAGAACCGGTCGGGGTACGCGGCCTTGAACTTACCGGTCTGCGTGGCGGCGGCCAAGTCGGCGTCGAAGACGACGAAATCATCGTGCTCGGCTCCAAGGTCGACCAGGGCCCTGCCGTAGCTCTCGCGCGTGGCGATCCTCTTAACGTCCGTCATCTTGGATTACGCCTCCTTCGCGAGCTCGGCCCCGCGGGCCTCAAGCTCGGCCATGGCCTGCTCGAACTGCTCGTCGTTGGGGGCCTTGCCGTGCCAGCCCACCTGGTTCTCCATGAAGGAGACGCCCTTGCCCTTGACCGTCTCGGCCACGATGCACACCGGCTTGCCGGAAACGGCGCGGGCGGCCTCGAACGCGGCGCGCACCTGCGCCATATCGTTGCCATCAGCCAGCACGATCACGTGGAAGCCGAAGGCCTCGAACTTGTCGGTGATGGGCATCGCGGAGTTGACCTCCTCGATGCTGCCGTCGATCTGCAGGCCGTTGTGGTCCACGATGATGCAGAGGTTGTCAAGGTGCTGGTTGCCGGCGAACATGGCGGCCTCCCACACCTGGCCCTCCTCGATCTCACCGTCGCCGAGCAGGCAGAACGTGCGATACGTGTCACCCCAGTGCTTGGCGGCGAGCGCCATGCCCACCGCGGCGGAGATGCCCTGACCGAGCGAACCGGTGGACATGTCCACACCGGGGGTGTCGTTCATGTTGGGGTGGCCCTGCAGGTGGGAGCCCACATGACGAAGCGACTCGAGGTCCTCCCTGGGGAAGAACCCGCGCTCGGCAAGAACGGCGTAGAGGGCGGGCGCGCAATGGCCCTTGGAGAGGACGAAGCGGTCTCGATCGGCGCGGCGCGGGTCGGCCGGGTCGATGTTCATCTCCTGGAAGTACAGGTAGGTGATGATCTCGGCCGAGCCGAGGGAGCCACCCGGGTGACCGGACTTGGCGGCGTGGGTTCCCACCACGACGCCCTTGCGGACCTCATTGGCGATCTGGATGAGTTCCTCATCGCTCATGGACGATGCCTCCTTGCATGCGAGCGGTGACGCGTTGACAGGGTAATCATAGCGGCATGGAGCCCGGACGAGCCGAAAGCAAACGGTAAAATCAAAACCTTACAAAGGGAAATTTACCTATCTACCTGCGCTAAAACGCTTGACCAAAATGAGTTTTAGAAGCCTTCTCCGCGCGTCCCGGGACCTCCCCTACCGGTCGGCCCTGACCCTTTCCCAATCGGCCTCGAAGGCCGCGAGCCCCGCATCGGTCATGGGATGGTGCAGGCACTGCTTGAGGGCCTTCATGGGAACCGTCGCGATATCGCATCCCAGGAGCGCGGCCTGCGTGACGTGCTGCGGCGAGCGAATCGAGGCGGCGATGACCTCCACCTTGCCGTCGAGGTTCTTATCGGACCAGTCATAGTTCTTGATGCACAGTACCATGTCCCTGAGCTGCGAGACGCCATCCAGGGCGATGTCGTCGTAGCGACCGACGAACGGCGAGATGTAGCGCGCCCCCGCGTTCGCGGCGAGAAGCGCCTGGGTGGCCGAGAACACGAGGGTCATGTTGACGCGCACGCCCTGGTTCGCAAGGGCCCTGCACGCGGCAAGACCCGATTCGGTCACCGGCAACTTGACCACGATGTTCGGGGCGAGCGCCGAAAGGCGACGGCCCTCCTCCACCATGCCCTCCACGGTGGGCGCCGTGGACTCCGCCGAGACGGGGAGCCCCGCGCACAGCTCCGCGATCTTGAGCATGTGCGGCTCGAAATCCGCGAGCTTGCCACCCGTCTTTGCATAGAGGCTCGGATTGGTGGTGACGCCCGCCAGGCACCCCCAACTCTTTGCCTCTGCGATCTCGTCCAGGTTCGCGGTGTCGATGAAGAACTTCATGCCAAACCTTCCTCACGATTCGGGTCTTCGCAAGACACAGTATACGAGCTGGGAGAATGCCAGTTTGAGGCTAAAGCGTTTTGGCATCGACGAACGGTTGCCGATCGGCACGGCCGGCACGGGGCCTACATGTCCAGCTCGGGCAACTCCTGGACCGGGAAGTGGACCGTGATGGCGGTTCCGCGCCCGAGCTCGCTTTGGAGCTCGATGCGCGCGCCATGGAAGGTGGCCGCGTGTTTGACGATGGCCAGGCCCAGACCCGTGCCGCCGCGGGCCTTGGATCGGCTCTTGTCCACACGATAGAAACGCTCGAAGATCTTCCCCTGCTCCTCCTCGGCGATGCCTATGCCCGTATCCGCCACGCAGATGAAGGGCGCCGTCGCCACATCGGAGCCCTCGGTGGGCTCCAAGCCGCACGAGAGCACCACGGTGCCGCCGGGGCGGTTGTAGCGGATGGCGTTGCTCGTCAGGTTGTAGGCCAGCTCGTCGATCAGGCGGGGCACGCCCACCACCATAGCGGGCTCACAGGCCACCTTGAGGGTCACATCCGACTGCGCCGCGACCTGCTCCAGGCGTTGGGCGATCCCCTCGAGAGTGCGCGGGACGTCGAGCGGCTCTCGGGCACCCAGATTCGCGGCGGCGGACTCGCCCTCGGAGCGCTCGGCCTCGTCGAGGTTCGAGAGGGTGAGGATGTCGTTCACCAGCGAGGTCAGCCTGCCGGCCTCGCTGTAGATGCGGCGACCGAAGTCGCGCAGGTCGGACTCGTCGGTGACCAGCCCGTTGGCGATGAGCTCTGCGTAACCGGACACCGTGGTGAGCGGGGTCTTGAGCTCGTGCGTGATGTTCGCCGTGAACTCACGGCGCATGCGGTCGTTGTCCGCGAGCACGCGCACCTGGCGCTTGAGTTCCTGGCGCTGGCTCTCGATGCGCTCCAACATTGGCTCCATTTCGGCATAGGCGTTCTGGGCACTGCGACGGGGGTGGTCCAGGTCGACCTCGAGCAGAGGCTCGATGATGCGGCGCGATTCGCGACGGGCCACCACGACCGAGACCACCACGCCCGCGAGCGACATGAGCACGACCGGGCCCGCAAGCGACCAGAGGACGGCCAGGTACCCCGCCTCGCCCTTGGCAAGGCGCACCACGCGCCCGTCGGCAAGGCGAACGGCCTCGTACAGCATGACCTCACCGAGCGTGGTGCTCGAGCGGTCGGCCGACCCGCGGCCGGTGCGAAGGGCGTCCTCGATCTCGGGGCGGTTGCCGTGATCCTCCATCACGCTCGCGTCGATGTCGCTGTCATACAGGACGTCGCCGTCGGCCTCGACCAGCGTAACGCGCGTGTTGTCCAGGCGCAGGCGCTTGAGCATGGAGAAATAGCTCGGTGAGCTGTTGAGCGAGGCGGCGACGATCCGCGCCTCGTTCGCCAGGGCGGCCGAGGTGGAGCTCATGAGACGCTGCTGCATGAAAATGGTGAGCGCCAGCGCGAGCACGACGATGGTGGCGAGCGACATTGCGAGCATGGTGGCGAACACGCGCTTGGACAGCGACGGCTTGAGCTCCTTTACGGGCTCGGAGGCACCCTGCGCCCGAACCGACGCCGACCCCGTATCGCCATGCGCCTCCCCCGGCGCGCAGGTCTTCCGTTCCGCCATCTACATGTCCGCCAGGCGGTAGCCCACGCCTCGCACCGTCTCGATGCGATCGGCATGGTCGCCGAGCTTTTGGCGGAGCGTCTGCACGTGAACGTCGACCGTGCGCGACCCGCCGTCGAAGTCCCAACCCCACACGCTCTGAAGCAGGGCCTCGCGCGTGAACACCACGCCCGGCTTGCGCATGAGGTACTCGAGCAGGTCGAATTCACGCAGGGTGAGCTTGAGCTCCTGGCCCTCCACGCGCACCACGCGATGACTGGGAGAGAGCTCTATGCCGCCCACGCACAGCGTCTCGGAAGCGGGCCTGCTGGACATGCCACCGCGACGCAGCAGGGCACGGCAGCGGCTGGTGAGCTCCATGAGGGAGAAGGGCTTGGTGAGGTAGTCATCCGCACCGCCGTCGAGCGCAACGACCTTGTCGAGCTCGGAATCCTTGGCGGTGAGCATCATGATGGGCACCGTGGCGGTCGCCTGGTCGGCGCGCAGGCGCCTCATGATCTCCAGGCCGTCGGTATCGGGCAGCATGATGTCGAGCAGCACGGCGTCGGGCACGCGGCGCGCCACGGCCGCCTTGAACTCGCTGTCGGAGGCGAAGCCCTCGGCTTCGATCCCCTGCTGACGCAGGGCGTACAGCGTGAGACCCCTGATGTTGTCATCATCTTCGACGTAGTAAATCATGTGCGATACCTCCTCGCCGTCTCATCAATTCTACCCACAAGCCCACCGCGCCGAACGCGCGCGGGACTGGCCTAACCGAACCTGCCGGTAAGGTAGTCTTCCGTGCGCTGCTCCCGAGGCGCCTTGAAGATCTGGGCGGTGGGGCCGTGCTCCACGAGCTCGCCGAGCAGGAAGAACGCCACGGAATCGGAGATGCGGGACGCCTGCTGCATGTTGTGCGTGACCACCACGAGGGTGTAGTCCCGCTTGAGCTCCATGGCGAGCTGCTCGACCTGAACCGTCGAGATAGGATCGAGCGCGGAGGTGGGCTCATCCATGAGCAGGACCTGCGGCTTGACGGCGATGGCGCGCGCGATGCACAGGCGCTGCTGCTGGCCGCCGGAAAGGCTCAGGCCGGACTCCTTGAGCTTGTCCTTCACCTCGTCCCACAGGGCGGCGCGACGCAGCGACTCCTCCACGATGCCGTCGAGCTCGGAGCGGTTCTTGATGCCCATGCCGCGCAGGCCGTAGGCAACGTTGTCGTAGATGCTCATGGGGAACGGGTTGGGGTGCTGGAACACCATGCCCACGCGCTGGCGCAGGAGCGTGGTGTTGAAGTCCGCGTAGATGTCCTGGCCGTCGAGCAGGATGGAACCCTCCACGCGGCAGTCCTTGACGTAGTCGTTCATGCGGTTGAAGCAGCGCAGGAGCGTGGACTTACCGCAGCCGGACGGGCCGATGAACGAGGTGATCTCGCGCTCGGGGATGTCGAGCGAGACGTCCCTGAGCGCCTGGTGGTCGCCGTAGAACAGGTTGACGTGATTGACCGACAGGCACGTGGCATGCGCCGGGCGCGGCTCATCGGCCTCGAGCCCGAGCTCGGCGAACGCGGCGCCGCCCATCTCGCGCACGGAAGCCGCCTCGGCGGCGCGGGCCATGGCGCGGGCGCTTTCCTCAGACGTACGATCCACCTGGTTCCTCCTCTAAACAGCAATCGAGCTCTGAGGATGATATACAACGCAATTCAGGCGATGGAAAACCATTTGTAAGGAGCGTGTAAGCCCGCAGGACCCCTACTCGGACGGAATGACGATGGTGAACACCGTGTGCTCGGGTGTTGACTCGCAGGAGATGGTCCCGCCATGGGCCGTCACGATCTCCTTGGCGATGGCCAGGCCCAGACCTGCGCCGCCGCGATTCGTGGCCCGCGCCGCATCTAGGCGGTAGAACTTCTCGAAGATCGTGGCCAGCTTGGCGGCGGGGATCGGGTCGCTCTGGTTCTCAAAACGCACCACCACGGAGCCCTCGCCCCGCTCTGCCTGCATGCGGATGGTGGAGCCGTCGTAGCTGTAGGCGATGGCGTTCTTCATCACGTTGTTGAACACGCGCGCCATCTTGTCGCCATCCATGAGCACGGTGAGGGTATCGGGCGCCTCGACCTCGACGTGCTTGCCCTGCTCCGTGAGGAGGGGGTAGAACTCGTCGGCGACCTGGGCCAGCAGCAGGGGCAGGTCGACATACCCGCGCGTAAGGACAATGTCATGGAAGTCGAACCGCGTGATGTCGAAGAACTCCTCGATCAGGCAATCCAGCCTGTGCGCCTTGTCCAGCGCGATGCCCGTGAAGCGCGTGCGCAGCTCCTCGGGAAGGCCCGGGGCCTCCTCCAGGAGCGACAGGTAGCCCACCACGCTCGCCAGCGGGGTCTTGAGGTCGTGAGCGAGATAGGCCACGAGGTCGTCCTTGCGACGGGATTCGTCGCGCAAGGCGTTCTCAACGTGGAGTTCGCGGCTACGCACGCGGTTGATGGCACCCTCCACCTCGATGAACGCGCCATCGAGGTTCGCCACGTTCTCGGGATTCTCGATCAGGCGGTCAACCATGTGCCCGGCGATCTCGTGGTCCGCCGTCTCCAAGCCGCGGTCGTACCCCACGCCGTACAGGGCGCGGCCGGAGAAGTACGTCCCGCAGACGGCCAGGGCGAGCAAGAACCCGCAGAACAGGAAGAGGTAATCGACGTGCACGTAAAGCTGCCCCATCCCCATGGAGATCGCACGGCCGGCAAAGAGCACCAAGAACCAGGCGGAACCCCCGAGCGCGACGATGCGGCGAACCGTGAGGAAGCGGTCGATGAGCATGTAGCCCACGACGACCACGATGAGGAACGCGGCGAAGCTCTCGTTCGCCACGAGCATGAAGGCGACGAGCACCAAGACCACCAGGGAGAACAGGCGACCGTCGAGGATGGCCTGCAATTTGGCGAGCAGCGCCTCGAGGGAGCCATTTGATGCCGCAGAAGCGCAGGCATCATCCGCTTGTCGATTGTCCGAAGGCGAATCAGGTCCGGGCACGGGAGAAGCGCCGGCACTCCCTGCCTGCGTGTTCGGCATCCCCGTCGCCGGGTTGACGGGCGCGTGCGCCATCTTCCTGGAATGTCGCTCCGTGTTGAACATGGCTCCTCGCTCTCATCCGCATCCACCCGACGCCCACAAGACGCCGCAGCGCGCTACTTCTCGATGGTGTACCCGACGCCCCAGATGTTCTTGATGAAGCGCGGGTTCTGGGCGTCATCCCCCAGCTTCTCGCGCAGGTGGCGGATGTGCACCATGACGGTGTTGTTGGAGCCCGCGATGAACTCCTCGTCCCACACGGCGCGGAACAGCTCCTCAACGGGAACCACGCAACCGCGGTGCTCGGCCAGGTACAGCAAGATGGAGTACTCGATCGGCGTGCAGCGGACGGACCTCTCGTCAACAGTGACCGTGCGGGCCTCCTTGTTGATGGACAGGCCGTTGAACGAGATGAGGGGGCCGGCTTCCTCCGCGGCGAGAGCCTGCTCCCGGCTTCCATAGCTCGTGTACCGGCGGAGCTGCGCCTTGCAGCGCGCCACCAGCTCCAGCGGGCGGAACGGCTTGACCATATAGTCATCGGCGCCCAGGGACAGCCCCTCGATCTTGTCGGACTGGCTGTCGCGCGCGGTGAGCATGATCACCGGATAGGTGCGCTCGGCGCGGATGGTGCGCAAAAGCTCGAAACCGTCGACGTCGGGGAGCATGATGTCCAAGACCGCCAAGTCGAATTCCCGCTCGAGGATCAAACGCGCGGCGTCTGCGCCCGTGTACGCAAGCGTCACGTCATAGCCCTCGTTTCGCAGATAAATACCCACGAGGTCCGTGATGGTCCTCTCGTCGTCGACAACGAGTATGCGCGGCGTCTCCACGTGCAGCTCCCTTCCACCCCATCCATTATGGCGAAGGCCACGGCACCGTGCACCCCCAAAGCGGCCTTAAGTAAAAGCTAAGAGCCTCTATCCTCAACTATGGTCATACATAATGTTCGTACAGTAGTTTGTACCGTGCAGAAGGAAGCAATCCGGTCAAATAACACCTCATTAACGACGGAACATCATGGTTGAAGCCAGAATCATGGCTCTGGGGGCCTTTTCAGGGCACGCGAAGCGCCATTGATGTCCTTGGTGCACGGAAATCGAGCCGAAAAGTACTGTATGTAGCATTAGTTTGACCACATCTATGATCAGCGATGGGGAAGTGCCCGCTTTAAACCTGCAAAAAGCGCTGGGCGAGTATACTCCATCCAGAAGACCGGCTACCCAAGGGGCACACATGAGAACAACCCATCGCGTGGGAACTTCCCGCCGCACCGTCATCGCCGCGACACTTGCGGCAGCTCTCACCCTGTTCGCCTGCGCCGCAGCACCGGCCCATGCCGAGACGCGCATGGCCGACATCGTCTTGGGCAAAACTGCTGAAGCGCGCCAGATCGACATGTCCGAGATGCCCGACATCTCCGCGCCCCATGCCATCATCCTCGGCCAAGACGGCGCAGCGTACTTTGAGCGGCAGGCGGACGACCCCATCAAGATCGCATCGGTCACCAAGATCATGACGGCGCTCGTGGCGCTCGAGCATTGCAAGCTCACGGACACGGTTACAGTCGACCGCGCGGCGGCAACGGTGGGCGAGTCGAGCCTCGGCCTGCTGGAGGGGGACACGCTCACCATGGAGGATGCACTCACCGGCCTCATGGTCATGAGCGGCAACGACGTGGCCACCGCGATCGCGACAACCGCCGGGTCCAAGATCGACCCCGAGAGCGGCGACCCCTATGCCGTGTTCATCGACGCCATGAACGCCAAGGCAGCGGAACTGGGATGCGAGGACTCGGTCTTCGAGAACCCCCACGGCCTTGATTTCGACGATTGGGCGGGCGATCTGCACTCCACCGCGAGCGACGTGGCGCGCATCTTCGCCGCCGCCATGGAGAACGAGGATTTCCGCGCGATCGACGGCAGCGATCGCACCTCGGTTCCCGTCACCTCGGCGGACGGCAGCCCACGCACCATCAACCTGATCGTGCGCAACAAGATCCATGGGCAAGACGGCAACATAGGCGGCAAGACCGGAACCACCGGCCAAGCCGGCAACTGCTTTGTGGGCGCCTTCAACCGCGAGCCGGGCGGTGAGATCTATGTCGCGGTGTTCGGCGCCGAGAGCGACGGGGCACGCTTCGCCGACACCCTCGCGCTGGCGAACTGGTCTTACGGCCACATGGCAACCGTCCCGTTCCTGAACACACCGGCCACGCGCAACGGAACCCCGCTTGTGGGCGAGGCGGCCTGCACCGCCTGGTGCGATCGCACCGCAGCGGTCACGCTCAAGGATGCGGGCGCCACGTGCGCCGTGTTCAGTCTCGGCGGCCCACTCGAGCAGTCGGTTGACTTCGACGAGCCCTCCGGCGCCGTCAAGGCGGGCGACGCCATGGGCACGCTGCAGCTCGAGCAAGATGGGAAGACCGTCGGGCGAACCGAGCTCGTCGCGGCTGAATCCGTCCCCGCGCCCAACCCGTTCGAATGGCTCATGGTCAAGTTCGACCGGTTGGTGCGCCTGATCGAGAGCAAGCCGCGCACCGCGGAGTCAATCGTGCTGAACGAGACCCCCAACCCCACTTTGCTCGACGCATGGGGCGCCTGACGCCCTTTAAGGGAACCGAGCGCGGTACGGGACCGAAGCCGCGCACCGCGCCGAATCGACCCGCGCCTACGCCAGG
Organism: uncultured Collinsella sp.; assembly: GCA_902470815.1. GTDB lineage: Bacteria > Actinomycetota > Coriobacteriia > Coriobacteriales > Coriobacteriaceae > Collinsella. Next base: position 104,709 of record CABRHS010000001.1, on the reverse strand, counting down.
CCGAGCTGCTTCTTGACGCCCGCCGCGCGACGGCGACTCACCGGCACGCAGGCGCCCGTGCGGTCGAGCGTGAGCTGGATAAGGCCACTCGGCTTGAGGACCTCGATATCGCGCACATCGTCGATGTTAACCAGGAAGCTGCGGTGCACGCGCAGGAACCCCTCGGGGGCAAGACGGCGCTCCAAAACCGAGATCGACTCGTTGACCAGGTAGTTTCCCCCCTGCGTGTGAGCCGTTGCATAGTCTGCCCTCGCCTCGATGTAGGCTATCTCGCTCACCGGAATGTAGGAGCGCTTGCCGTTGCGCTCGCCCTGGATGCGACGGACCGGCTCTGCCGCGGCCGCGGGCTTGCGCGCGGCGACGACCGCCTCCACCTTGTCCAAAGCCTTCTCCAGGCGAGCCTGCTCGACGGGCTTGAGCACGTAATCCGTCGCGTCGAGCTCGAACGCCTCGGCCGCGTACTCCGAGAACGCCGTCACGAACACGATGACCGGGGGGTGCTTGAGGTTGTGCAGGCTGTCCGCCAGCTGCACACCGCTCGTGCCGGGCATCTGGATATCCAGGAAAAGCACGTCGGGGCGAAAGGCGAGGATCTTCTCGACCGCCTCGGTGGCTCCGCCGGCCTCCTCGACCTCCCCCACGCGCGCATCTTGCTTGAGCAGGTAGTTCAGCTCGGCTCGTATCGGCGGCTCGTCGTCAACTATCAACACGCGCCAGTTCTGGCCAGCCATGCGTCCTCCCTCTTGCCGACGCCCCGCCCTTCGGGGGCGCCCTTGCAAACCCTCTGTAAATCGAAAGCCCGAATAGTGTAACCCACCGATCGTCCGCGAGGCCGGCCCGCGCTACCCGCGCGCGGAGGGAAGCGCAGTGCCCTCCGGCTCATGCGGCTCGCCGATGAGCTCGACCACCACGCGCGTGCCCACGCCCTCCTGCGACTCCACCCGTATACCGGACTCCTCGCCAAAGAAGAAGTGGAGGCGCATGAGCACGTTGGACAGGGCAAGGCCTCCGCCGCGTTTGAGCGACCCATCGGCGGTGGTGGGCGCATCCCTGCGGCGACCGCCGTCCTGCCCTTCGCCCTCGGCATCCTGGACGCTCTCATCGCGCTTGACGTCGAACAGATGCGCGATCGTCTCGGCGCTCATGCCCATGCCGTCATCCTCGACCACGATCTGCACGCCGTCGTCGGTCTCCACAGACGAGAGGACGATCGACAGCGGCTCGGTCTCGCGCATGGCGTGCTTGATGCAGTTCTCGAGCAACGGCTGCAGGATGAACGGTGGAACGCGGCTGTCGAGCGTGGCGGGGTCCAGATCGACCCGCAGCTTGAGGCGACCCTCCCCGTACCGCGCCTGCATGAGGTTGATATAGCGCATGCCCTGGCCCAACTCGTTTTGAAGCGAGGTGAGCGCGTCGGAATCCGAGAGCGTCTGGCGGTAGTAATTGGAGAAGTCGATCAGCAGCGATCGCGCCTTCTCGGGCTCCGTGCGCACGAGCGAGACTATGGTGCCGATGGTGTTGAACAGGAAGTGCGGGTCGACCTGCGACTGCAGCGCGCGCAGCTCCATGCGAGCGCTCACCTCCTGCTGGCGCTCGAGCTCGAAACTCGCGAGCTGCGTGGAGATCAGCTCGGCGAACCCCGTGGCGAGGGCCGTCTGGCGCGCATCGATGTCGCTGTAGCGCGGATAGTAGAGCTCGATGGTCCCCATGCAGCGATCGCGGACGATGAGCGGAGCCGTGATGCCCGCGTGCAGGCGCGGGAAGAACCGAGGCTCGCCGGGCTCGGGCGCCTCGCGGGCGAACACCTCCATGTGCTTGCTCCGCAGCACGCGAAGGGTGCTGTCGAGCACGACCGGCGTACCGGAAGGGCACTTGTCGGAGTCCTCCCCCCAGCTCGCCACAACGGCGGACCCGTCCGTGACGCAGATGGCCGAGGCGAGGGTCTCGGGCAAGATGATCTGGCACGCGCCGAGCGTCGCCTCGGGCGTGAGGCCGTGCCGCGTGTAGGCGAAGATCTTGCTTGCGATGCCGAGCGTGCGGTCGGTCGCCGAGAGCGAGAAGTCGTCGGGCGCCACGAACACGTATGCGAAGAAGAAGCACAGGAACACCAGGCCGGCGATGGTGATCACCGCGGGAACCGGGTTGGGATTGCTCACGAACTCAAGGGCGAGCAAGATGAGCAGCATGGGCACGCACAAGATCAGCCCGCGCAGAGCCCAGGTCTGGGCCTTGCGGAAGAACTTCGTCTGATTAGCACGCTCAAACGGTCTTTGCATGCGGTTCCCTCTCGGCCGCGCCATCCACAACACCTCACCATCTTACAGAACTTGCTCGCCAGTGATCCGATATCGCCTTCCCCATACGGCCCGCAGCCGCGTTAACGCAGTTCGGCCCCGGACCCCGGGGCCCATTCCGCAACGCGCGTTCCAAGGGGATCCACGCAGGGCGTGGTTCCCGTGGGCGCGCGCCGGGAAAGGGCGCAGGGAGTCCGGGGCCGACCGATGGGAGTTACTCAGTTACTCGGAGTACTTGTTGCCCTCGCCGAAGGTGCCGGGATCGACGATCCAGCCGTCCTTCATGATGACGTCCATGTTGTCGACGTTGAGGGTGTGGATGTCGGCGGCGACGTCGCCGTTCACCACGAGCAGGTCGGCGCACTTGCCGGCCTCGAGAGAACCGGTCTCGTTCTCGATGTGGCACATCTTGGCGCCGTTGAGGGTGGCGCAGGTGATGGTCTCGACCGGGGTGAAACCGATTTTGTCCACGAACTCGTACATCTCCTCGATGGAGCAGGTGCCGTAAGGAGTGACGAAGGAGAAGGAGTCGGAGCCAATGGTCATGACCACGCCGCGCTTCTTGGCCTCGCGCAGGCAGTCATAGTTGCGCTGGAGCTCCTTCTCGACGAGGGTGCCCTCGTACTTGTCGTGCAGCTCAGGCACGTAGACCGGCGGATAGGTGGAGTACCAGGTGGGCAGGAAGGCGATCGTCGGAGTGAAGAAGGTGCCCTGCTCGGCCATGAGGTCCATGGTGCGCTCGTCGATGTCGAAGCCGTGGATCAGCTGCTCGCAGCCGAAGCGGACGGAATCGTAGGCAGCGGCGTGGTTGTTGTAGCAGTGGCTCCACACCGGGATGCCGACCATCTTGGCCTCGTCGATGACGGCCTTGATCTCATCGGAGCAGTAGTGCTGGTCGCGACCGGAGTCCCAGCGCCAGATGCCGCCACCGGTAGCCCAGATCTTGATGGCATCGGGGTTCTCACGCAGGCGACGACGAACGGCCTTGCGGAGGTCCCACGGACCGTCGACCTGGTCGCCCCAAGGATGGGACTCTTTGTTCTCGAGCTGGCTGCAGTGGTGGGAGTCACCGTGGCCGGCGGTGCGGCAGAAGCCCAGGCCGGTAGCGAGAACGCGAGGACCCTTGAAGACGCCCTTCTCGATGCAGTCGCGGACCTGGATGCCGAAGCGGCCGATCTCGCAGACGGTGGTCAGGCCGTGGGTAAGGCAGTCGTAGGCCTGCTTGACGGCGACGGCCTGCTTCTCGAGCAGCGGCTGCATGACCCAGTCGGTGTCGTCGTCGGTGAGGTTGCCGGAGAAGTGCAGGTGGGTGTCGATCAGGCCGGGCATGACGGTCTTGCCGGCGGCGTCGATGACCTCGTAGCCCTCAGGGGTGTCCTGGTGGGCGCCGGCGTACTCGATCTTGCCGTTCTCGTCGACGAGAACCAGGGAGTTCTCGACCGGCTCGGCGCCGGTGCCGTCGATGAGCTTGCCTCCAACGATTGCATACTTCTTACCCATGATGTTCCTCCTTATTGGAACGATGGATTGGCTATCGGCCCCCGGCCGCGCGGGGTACGTGCGCGGCCGGGAAATGCCACATGAGAGGAGAGGTTGGGACCATGTCCCAGAGATGGCGGGCCGGACTTGCGCTGTTTTCAAATCCGACCCGCCGAGGGGTGCCGTAGGCAGTTACTTGGCGCGTGCCTTGGTGGCGAACATGAGGATCAGTCCGACGACCAGCCAGCCGAGCACGATGGACCACTCAACCATGTTGAGGGAGGCCGGGCTGAAGGGCAGGACCAGCAGGCCGATGATGATGGCACCGGCGAGGATGGCCAGGAAGATACCGAACTTGCCGCCGGGGACCTTGTAGGGTCGAGGCAGGTCGGGCTCGGTGTAGCGCATCTTCAGGCACGCAAGGGCGACCATGGTGCAGGAGAGGATGAACGCGAGCGCGGACACGTTGGTCAGCGGGATGAGCATGTTCTTGCCCAGGAACGGACCGATGACGGTGATGACGCCGAGAACCACGCAAGCGAGCTTGGGAGCGCCGGACTTCTCATCGACCTCGGCGAACTTCTCGGGGAGCTGACCCTTGCGACCCATGGCGAGCATGATGCGGGAGGTAGCGCCGTAGAAGGAGTTCATCGGACCCATGGGCCCCAGGGTGGCGATGACGAGCATGGCCACGTAGAGGATCATGTTGATGTTCTTGAGGCAGGCGAGTGCGGGCACAGGCTGGGCCACGAACTCGTCCCAGGGCAGGATGGTGCCGAAGGAGTAGATGCAGACCATGTAGAAGCCACCGGCGGCCAGGAGGGCCAGGGTGATGATCTTGCCGAACTTGTTCCAGTTCAGACCCTCGGCGGCCTCCTCGGCCTGCTGGGGGATGGTGTCAAAGCCCGCGTAGAAGAACGGGGTGAGCACCAGGACCGAGACGACGCCTGCAAGCAGGTTGGTGGACTCGGTGGCGGCCACGCCACCGCCAGCGCCGGAGACCTGGGAGAACACAGGCATGGCGTTGTCGGGGGAACCGGTCATGATGGAGACGCCCATGGCGAGCAGCATGCCGCAGAGCAGGGCCTTGGTAAGGAAAGCCTGGAGCTTGGCAGCGGAGCTGGCGCCGCGGAAGTTCAGGAAGACCACGTAGCCGGCGAAGGCGAGCGCGATCAGCGTGGGGAACAGGTAGACGTCGGCACCGAGGATCGTGTAGAGCTTGACGGCACGCAGCCACTCAAGGCCGGGCAGGCTGCCGAACATGTCAGACACGAGCGTGGAGATGGCGATAGCCTCCCACGGGCACAGGATGCCGTTGCCCAGGGCCAGGAACCAGCCGGTGATGTAGGACGCCGTGTGACCGAAGGTGCGATCGACGTACTCGACGATACCGCCGGAAACCGGGATGGCGGCCGTAAGCTCGCCAAACACCGCTCCAATGGGCACCAAAGCGATAGCGCCCAAGAGGAATGCGATCATAGCGGGGACCGGGCCGCCGCCGACGACCATCCAGTCGCCGACCTGAAGGACCCAGCCGGTACCGATGATGGCGCCGAAGCCAATGGTGAAGAAGTTCCACAGCGACAACGTCTTTTTCATACCGCCCTGCTCAGCAGCTGCAGTAGTGGTGTCCGCCATAGCACGCCTCCTTTCTTTGTTTGGGGCCCGATCATCCGAATCTGAGCCCACCCCTCTGCGCACGGTCGTGTTCGTGCGCCTTTTCCACGCTTGCAGGATATTGCCGCACATTGCGCGTTTTCTGTTCTTGTCGACATTCGGAATTGCCCTGCGGACGAGCGGTCGCGATTTTGGGACGAGCGGCAATTACACATCCCGCGCCCTCCCCCACTCCAAGGCACGCCCGTAAACGCCCCTTGGTCACCTGCTAAAATACAATCCACTGTGCACGCAAGCCTTAGAGGACGGCAATATGGATATCGACGACCGCGATGACCTCCAGCGACGCTCCGCTCGCCTGAGCTCCTATCGCGCTGCCGATCGGCCCGCCTACCGCGCCCCGTCACGTGAGCCGTATCGCACCCCCGCGTCGGGCGCATACCGTCCCTCGCCTCAGGTGCAACACCGCTCCCCCGCCGACCGTGGGCGCGAGATGCCGTTGGGCGTCAATGAGCGCCGTCGCGGCACCGGATCGGGCCGGCCCTCGGATGGCAGGGGACCCTATGGCGACATCCCCGCACGCGGGGCCGCGCAGCGCGGTCCCCATCGCGGGAACGCGCGCGACGGCGTCTCGGCGCGTTCGAGCCGTCCCGCACAAGGCGGACCGGCGCGAAACGGACGCCCGGAGGTCCACGGAGCCCAAAGCACCCGCACGCCCCAGGGCAGGCGAGGCCCTCAACCCAATCGCGCCCCATACGGTGCGCGCAGCCGCACCCAGGGCCGACCCCCGCAATACATGAGCGGAGGCTCGCGGCGCAACGCGTACCCTTATGTGCATTCCGGCCGGATCTTCACGCGCAACAGGCCCGCCGACCTCCTGCGCGAACCCCGCGTCATCATCGCGCTCGTCGCGCTACTCGTTATCGGCCTGGGAACGTTCGGCATCGTCTCCACCATGCAAAAGCGCGAGGCCGAGATCATCGCGCAGGAGCAGGCCGCAGCGGAAAAGAAGCGCCTGGCCGCGCAGGTGGTCCATCCGTCCAAGCTCGGGATGACAGCCCTGCCCGCCTCAACACCCAAATCTGAGTGGAAGCAGGGCACCATGCCCCACCTCTATCAGATCGACCCCGTGTGGTCCAACAAGCCGTACGCCGGTGACACCGTGCGCGCCAACGCATGCGGGCCCACCTCCATGGCGATGGTCTACGCCTGCCTGACGGGCAGGACCGACATGGACCCGGCGGCCATGTCGGCCTTCGCCGACCAGAACGGCTTCGCCCCCACCGGCGCCACCGAGTGGGCGTTCATGACCCAAGGCGCGAACATGCTCGGCATCAACTCCGTGCAGATCCATCCCACGCGAACCGATGTGGAGAACGCGCTCTCGAACGGCCGCCCGGTCATCTGCAGCATGTACCCCGGTGATTTCACCAGCGTTGGCCACTTCATCGTGCTGCGGAGCATAAACGAGCGCGGCATGGTCGAGGTGTTCGACCCCAACAGCCCATTCAACAGCGCCCGTCTCTGGGGGATCCAGCAGCTCCTCCAGCAGACCAACGCCTGTTGGTCGTTCTGGCTGTAAAGCAAAAGGGAAGCGCCGCCAGACCGCCCATCGCGCCTCGCCACCCAACTGCGCCTACATGACAAAAGGGGCGGGCCGCCACCGGAAGGTGACGACCCGCCCCTCATATTGCGCATCCGACAACCCATATGAAAAAGGACGCCCCGGGGCAGTAGCCGAGGCGTCCAAAGGAGAGGGAGGCTATGTGGAAGGCCATCCGCCCGCCGTCGTGTAAAAGCGGAATCGATCGGATGGCCAACAGGGAGACACGAGCCAAAAGACACCGCACCCGAAAGTTGGCATCCGGGTGCGGCGCACGTCAGGTGCAGACCGTCAATTAGCCGGTGATGCGGGTGCCGGAGAGGCCGGCCATGGTCTCGGCGGCCTTGTCAAGGGCGCCGATGATGCAGGTGCGACCCTTGCGGGAGCGCGCGAACTTGATGGCGGCGCGGACCTTGGGCTCCATGGAGCCCTTGCCGAACTGACCCTCATCAGCGAGCTTCTCGGCCTCATCAGCGGTGAGCTCCTCGAGCTCCTCCTGGTTGGGCTTGCCGAAGTTGATGGCGACGTGCTCGACGGCGGTCAGCAGGAACAGGACGTCGGCGGAGCAGTCCTCGGCGAGGAGCTCGCCGCCCATGTCCTTGTCGATGACGGCGGCCACGCCCTTGTAGCAGCCCTTGTTCTCGTAGTCGCGGACGACAGGGATGCCGCCGCCACCGCAGGCGATGACGATGAACTCGTTATCGAGCAGGTTGAGGATGGAGTCGGCCTCGACGATCTTCTTGGGCTCCGGGGAGGCCACGACGCGACGCCAGCCACGGCCGGAGTCCTCGACGAAGGTCATCTCGGGGTTCTCGGCCATGATCTCCTTGGCCTGCTCCTCGGTGTAGAAGGGGCCGATCGGCTTGGTCGGGTTGGCGAACGCGGGATCGTCGGGATCGCACTCGATCTGGGTGACGACGGTGGCGGCGTGCCAACGCTTATAGCGCTTGTGCATCTCGCGGCCGATGCCCTGCTGCAGGTGATAGCCGATGTAACCCTGGGACATGGCGCCGCACTCGGGCAGGTCCATGGAGGGGGTGCCGATGGCGTCGTGAGCTGCGGCGAAGGCGTTCTGGATCATGCCGACCTGCGGGCCGTTGCCGTGGGTGATGATGATCTCATTGCCCTGCTCGATGAGGCCCAGGAGGGCGTGGGCGGCGTTGCCGACCTTCTCGATCTGCTCTTCAGGGGTGTTGCCGAGGGCATTGCCGCCGAGGGCGACGACGATGCGGTCGGGCTTGCCGAGGGGCTTGGACATATCTGCCTCTTTCCTTCTCGTTTGGCAGGTGACAAATATTCACCCGCAGACGTACTTTATGCAATATACCCTCCCAAGCGCAGTCGGGCCATATTGTTCTCGACTGTCTTGGTGAACGGACGATTATTGGCGATAAACGTAATATGCCAAGCACAACGGCATAGTTTGACCACAATGCTCAAACGATTTGCCAATGGAGCCTGTCTGCATATCGTTCCTGCCAATTCATCTTGTCTATGCATCTCCATACAAGATTTCGAGCGATTATGCGCTCCTTTTATCGCGGTGGAGCAAAATGGGGGCGCCCGCACACGAGATCGGGCGCCCCCGCAAGAGATGCGGCCGCCCGGCTTGGAGACGGGTCCAGGCGGCCTTCGGGAGATGACGAAGGGAAGCGGGTGTTGAACGGAGTGCTTCCGCTCCGCGGGAAAGCGTGGTTAGGCGGAATGCCTCATTAGGCGGAGGGCTCCTGCTGAGTGATGCAGTGGATGTTGCCGCCGCCGTAGACGACCTGCTCGGACTGGACGCCCACGCACGTGTAGACGCCCTCGCCCCAAACCTCGTCGTAGATCTTCTGCAGGGTCTCGACGGCCAGGGCGTCGTTCTCATCGCCGTACTGCGGGACGATGACGCCGTGGTTGGTCACCAGGTAGTTCATGTAAGAGGCGATCAGCGGCTCGTCGGCGACGCGCGGCTCGGCGTTCTCGTCGGCGTCGATGGTGTCGCAGGAGGCCTGGTCCATGAACAGCGGGTTCACGGGCATGGGCAGCTTGTAGACCTTCATCTTGCGGCCCTTGGCGTCAACGGCGTTGGAGAGCGTCTCGTACGCGGCGTGGCACTGCTCGTAGAAGGGGTACTCGGGGTCGTCGGTCCAGATGCAGGCCATGACGCCGGGGGCGATGAACGTCGCCACGTCATCGATGTGGCCGTTGGTCTCCTCGGGGTCGATGCCCTCCTTGACCCAGATGACCTTCTCGACACCCAGGTAGTCCTTGAGGTGCTCGGTCATGTACTCGCGCAGCTCCTCGCTCCAGGGCTCGAACTTGCGGGCGAACTTGGGCCAGATGGACTCGGGGTCCTCTTCCTCCTCGAGCACCGCGGAGCAGGTGCGGCCCGGGGACAGCAGGCACTGATCGGTCACCACGAGGGTTCCCTCGCCGTCGACGGTGATGGAGCCGCCCTCGAGGATCATGTCGTCAGGGCGATAGCGACGGCAGCCGGAGAGCTCGGCCATCTTGAGGGCGATCTGCTCGTCCTTGTCCCACGGGAAGTACAGGCCGTCGATGAGGCCGCCGTAGGCGTTGAAGTGCCAGTGGCAGGCGCGCTTGCCGCCCTTGCCGTCGATCACGTAGGTGGCGGCGGTGTCGCGGAACCAGGCGTCGTCGGTGGTCATCTCGATGACGGCGACGTTCTCGTCGTCCTCGAACACGGCCTTGCAGTTGGCGTAGTCAGCCTGGTTGGCGCACATGGTGACGGGCGTGAACTCGGCGATGGCGCGGGCGATGGCGGCGTACTGCTTCTGGGCGGGCTTGGCGCCGTGGGCCCAGGTGTCGGTGCGGTGGGGCCAGCCCATCCACACGCGGTCCTGCGGGGCGAACTCCGCCGGCATGAAGAAGCCGTCAGCCGCAGGCGTGGAGTCGGATTCATAGATCGTACGCATTGTGAACCTCCATATTCGTACAACCTTGCACGCGGGGCGGGCCGCCCCGCGCATGACAACCAAATGAGATGCGAGGCGCTAGTTCTCCTCGGCCTCGACGGCGAGTCGCTCGGCGGCCAGCTCGGGCGTCAGGCCCCTGTACTCCTCCTTGCGCCCCTTGGCGGAGACGATGCGGAAGATCTCGCCAACGCCCAGCAGCACGAAGAAGATGACGAGCATCGGGATCTTGCTCTCGAACTCGGCGGCGCTGAGCGGCACGATCGTGGCAACGATGGCCAGGATGAGCTCGATGCAGGGCACGGCGATGGCGACCTTCATCAGCGCTCCCTTGAAGGGAAAGCTGAACACACGCTCGCGGTTCGGGTCGACCTTGCGGAGCCTGAGGAACGCCGGGAACATCGGGATGTAGGTGAGTAGCAGGAACACCACGGAGGTGCCGAACAGCATCCAGAAGATGCCCTCGGAGATGGCCGGGATGGGCACGAGCTGCAGGCACAGGACGAGCGAGGCGACGATGGCGTTCACCAGGTTAGCGCCGTTGGGCATGTCGTCCTTGGAGATCATGGACGCGAAGATCTTGGGCATGTTGCCGTGCTCGGCGGCGTAGCGGGCCACGGAGTTGACGCCGAAGGACCAGGCGGCCATGTTGGCGAACAGGGTGATGAGGAAGGCGATGCAGACGATCTTGAAGATTGGGGAGTCGCCCACCATGGTCTGCAGGGCGTAGATCATGCCGTAGTCGGGGTCGATCTTGCTGGCCGGGACCGCGGCGCCGATACCGAAGCCCGCGAACAGGTAGATGGCCGCGATGGACAGGCCGCCCACGATGATCGCCTTGGGAATGTCCTTCTTGGGGTCGGCCATGTCATCGGTCATGGTGCAGATGACCTCGAAGCCCATGAAGTTGAAGATGATGATGGACAGGTAGCCCAGGGCGTTGACGTTGGTGAGCTCGGGCAGGAACGTGTGCGGGCTCATGTCTGAGGCAAAGCCGTTCTTCATGGCGTACCAGATACCCAGCGCGCCCACGATCACGGCCACGGCCACCTTGATGATGGCGCCGCCGTTCAGCACCCACTCAGAATCGGCCACCTTGGAGCGGCCCATGAGGTAGACCGTCCACACAAAGGCCAGGTCGATGGCGATCTTTGCGCCCAGAGAAAACTCAACGCCGAACACCATGCCCAGGATGTCGGGGAACATGGTCGCCAGCGAGGCGATCCAGAACGGGTAGTTGATCCAGTAATAATACGAGATGCGGGCGCCCCATTTGTCGCCCAGGCCCTCGCGGACCCAATCGTAAATGCCGCCCTCGCCGTCATAGGTGGTTCCCAGCTCGGCGACGATCATGCCGTAGGGCAGCAGGAAGGTGATGACCAGGAAGATCCACCAGAAGAACTGCTGGTTGCCGATGGCGGCGGCGGGGGCCGCGGCCTCGCAGACGAACACGACGCAGATGACGGTGGCGATCACGGTCAAAAAGGAGAGCTTCTTCTTGGATTCGCTCATTGGTATTCCTTTAGCTCAGTCAATGGCAGAAAGCAGGCGGGCGGCAGGAGACGAGCATCCGCCGCCCGCATGAGAGAGGACTTATGCCTGCAGCTCGCAGATCTTGTCGAGGGCGGCGTGCAGCTCGGCCTTGGCGGAGTACTCGACGTCATCGTCATTGAGCGGGGTGCGGGCGCCGAGCGTGGCGAGCAGGGCGCGGATGGAGTGCTTGCGGTTCTCGGCCTCGACCCAGCACAGGGAGCGCTCGGGGTCGTCCATGACCTCGTCGGTGACCTCCTCGTTGCGGGTGGCCGGCAGGCAGTGCATGAACTTGGAGTTCGGGCCGGCGAAGTTCATCATGTCCATGGTGACCTGGTACTTGGGGTAGAAGACGTCCATGTAGTTCTCGCCCTCGACCTCCTCGTCGTACAGGCCGTACCACACGTCGGTGTAGATGAAGTCGGCGCCCTTGATGCACTCGATGTCGTCGGAGATCACGATGGAACCGCCGGAGACCTTGCAGTTCTCCTCGCCGATCGCCATGAGCTTCTTGCCGAACTCGGCGCGCTCCTCCTCGGTGCCCACGTGCAGGGCGCCGTCGCTGATCTGGTGGCCCTTGGGCCCGAACTGCACGAACTTCATGCCGATCTTGGAGCAGATGAACATGAGGGAAAGGCAGACCTGGGTGGCGTCGCCGATGAAGGCGAGGGTGCAATCCTCGATCTTCTTGCCCTCGGGCAGGTTCTCGAGCATGGTCATGAGGTCGCCCATCTCCTGCGTGGGGTGGTTGAACTCGGACATGCCGTTGATGACGGGCACCGCGGAGCCCTCAGCCAGGCCGACGACGTCCTTGTGACGGTCCACGCGAGCCATCATGATGTCGAGCAGGGAGCCCATGACGCGGGCGGTGTCGCCCAGGGACTCGTGGCCGCCGAGCTGGATGGAGCCCGGGCCGTAGAACTGCGCATGGCCGCCCAGATCGGTCATGGCCGTCTCGAAGGAGAGGCGGGTGCGGGTGGAGACCTGCTGGAAGATCATGCCGAGGGTCTTGTTGCGGAGCAGGTGCGGGTAGTACCCGTCAACCTTGATGGCCTTCTTCATGGCGAGACCGAGATCCTCGATCGCCAGGATCTGCTCCTTGGTGAACTCATTGGTGTCGATGAAGTCCTTGGGCATAGCCATTGCTCGTCCTTTCCGTCGTCCGCCGTCTTGGCGCCGACTTTTCCTTTGCGGGGCGTCTCGTGCATCCCGCTTTTTGCCGTGACCCCATCTTTGGCCGGTGTCCGCAAAAGGGTGAGTTTATTCAGGTTGATAGACCACTTGGGGAAATAAACCGGCGCCAACCCGGGTTGAGCGGGGTCAAGACCGCAGAAAGCAGGGGCCGACGGGCAGCGGGACCCTTCGCAGCACGCAAAAAAAGGGGGCCGCTCGCCGAATCGGCGAACGGCCCGGCGAGCGGCATGAGGCGCCCAAGGCACGCGCGCTCCGCGACCCGACCACCCGGCCACCGCGCCCATCCTCAGGGGCACCGCGAGCCGCTCACAGGCGCATTTTTGCCGCGCAGGAGTTTAAACCCCAATAAACCGCAGGTAGTTGACGTGCAGGTTTATCCAGGTTCATGCGCCTGGACGCCTTTGGGTACCATGGGGGCTGTCCGGCAGTTCTGGAGAGGCCGCAATGAACACCTTGTTTTTCTTCTACACCATCGCGATGCTCATCATCTGCGTCATGACGGCGGTGCTCGCGTTCGCCGCATGGGCCTCGACGCGCAGAAGGCTGTTCCTCTATAGCTGCGGCGCCTACATCTGCTACACCATCGAGATCACCGAGATCTTCTTCTTCGAGTACATCTCGCAGAACCAGCCCTTCCCCATGGAGGACTACTACGCCGTCCCCATGCCGCTCGCGCGCACGATCGTCACCGTGGTTCTGCACGCGTTCGTGTGGCTCATCATCCTCGATGCGCTCGACAAGCATTCCAGGGGCCTGTTCTTCGGACCGATGGTCGCCTTTATCGCGGGCAACATCTTCGTGCTCACCGTAGTGCCCGAAGGGCCGATGAGGCAATGGCTCTACTACACCTTGCGCCAGGTGTTCTCGCTCGCCACCCTCGCATACGGCGTGTGGTGCTACCGCAACCAGGCGGATACGGACATGCGGGCGCGCTTGGCCCGGCTCAAGAAGCCGGTGATCGCGGCGTTCGCCCTGCTGCTGCTCATCGTGGCAGAAGACACCTGGGTGATCCTGCTCTCACCGCCCAGCGATGCCATCGAATGGCTGCCGCTCTACCTGTCTGAACGCAACTTTACCGAGAACATCCTGCTCATCGTGGCAGCTGTCGTGTTGATGGTCACGATTTACCACGTGCTCTCGATCAGGATCCAGGAGGCGCCCAGCACCGAAAACGTCAGCGACCTGGAGCGCCACATCGACGACATCATGCCACATTACCGCAGGGAGCATGGTCTTTCCGAACGCGAGGCCGAAGTACTGCGCTTGGTGGTCATGAAGAAGACCAATCAAGAGATCGCCTCCGATCTGGTCCTCGCCGTTGGCACCATCAAATCTCACGTGCACAACCTGACGGTGAAGACCGGCGCCTCCTCGCGCGAGGACCTCATCGTAAAGTTCTGGCAGAGCTGAGTCGCGAGGCGCCGATGCGACATCGCGCGATGCGGCATCAAGTGACGCGGCATCGCCCAACGTCCCTGCGCATATAGAAAGCGCCGGCCCCGCGCACTGCATGAGGCCGGCGCTCGCTCGTCACCTTGACGCGCTCACCTTGACGGCTTACCTGAGCTCGTCGTCTTTCTTTCGGCGGACGAGCACGACGCCAGCCGTTATGAGGGCCGCGCCTGCGATCACGGCGAGGACCGTGATCACCGGGGAGAGCGCGTCGCCCGCCTGCACGAGTTTGTCGCCCTGCTGGCTGGCCACCGCACCTCCCTGGGGCCGGCCGGAGTCGACAGGGCCGCCGGAGCCATTATTGGATCCGACCCCGTTGTCTCCGCCACCGGTGACACCGCCGCCAATGGTGCCGTTATCGGAGCCGCCGTTGCCGGTGTTGCCGGAGTTGCCACCGCCCTGGTTGCCGCCCTCATCCGGATCCGGAGTTGGATCGGGTTTGGGTGCCGGGGGAACCGGCTTGTCGGGGTCGACCGGCGGGTTCGGGTCGGCCTTGACCGTCAGCGCGATCTTCACGTACAGGGACTCGATGTTGTCCAGGTCCTCGGGCACGAAGACCGCGGTGAACTCGCCGTCCCGCTCAACTGAACCCTGGGCGTCGACCCAAGACCAGGCACCCTTGACCGGCGCGCCGCCGACCATGGTCGCAGCGCCCGTGAGCTCGATATCGGCGAGCTTGGTGCCGCGCTCGACCTCAGTGCTCTCGAGCTCGGGCTCACCGGCGAGCCTGGCCTTTTCGATCACGAGGGCGCGCAGGTGCTCGGTCTCAAAGGCGGCCAGGTCGCCCGCGCCCTCAAAGCTCAGGCGCACGTCATAGGCTCCCGCGGCTAACGGCTCATCGGCCGCCCAGTCCCCCTTGCCGGCAGACACGCGGTACTCGACGCGGACATTGCCGCGCTGGTCCACGGGAAACTCGGAGGCAAAGGTCAGCTCCGCGCCGTGAGGCGATCCGTCATAGGAGAAGACCTGCGGCTTCTCGGCGGTGGGGCCGCTCACCAGCTCCCCACTGTTGCGTAGCCAGTGCGCATGCAGCTCGACGTCCCCATTGAGGATGGTCACAGTTGCGCCGGGCGCGCCCTGGTCCTCGAGCTCATCGGCGAACACCACGCGGGTGCCCTCCTCGAAGCCCGCAGAGGCGTACCAGCCCTCCAGCGTGTAGCCGTCACGGGAGACCGCGGGCACGTCGGAGGTGTGCAGGGTCGCGGGCTTGGTGAACGTCCGCTGCGCGGTATGTGCGGCCTTGTCCTCGCCAAAGTGGCCCTCACCGGCGTTGAACGTGACGGTGATGCTCATGTCGGGCGCGGGCTTGGCCTCCCAGTGGGCGTAGAACGTCTTGGGCGCGGTGAAATCGACCACCGTGTCCGCCGTGACCTCGGCGCCGTCGGTCTTGGCGTCGAACCAGCCGAGAAAGGTGAAGCCCTCACGGCTGACCTGCGGCAGCTCGCCCAGCTTGGAGCCAAAGGCCGCCTGGCGGGTCTGCTCGCCCTGGTTGGCGAACGTGCCGCCCTGAGCGTCAAAGGCGATCTGGATGGAGACGGGCTCCCACTTGGCTGTCAGCGTGAGCGGGCCCTCGACCTTGGTCTTGCCGGCCTCGAACTGCCGGTCGCCGTTGAACCAGCCCTTGAACTCAAATCCATCGCGCGTGGGCTCAGGCAGCACCGCGATGGTGCCGCCCAGGGTGACCTGCTGGGTCTCGGGGGTGCCGATCGGCAGCTGGCCCTCACCGGCGTCGAAGGTGACGGTGGCGGTGACCGGCGTTGCCTCGGTCTCCCACAGGGCGGTCAGGGCCATATCGCCCTTGACCTCAAGCTTCTCACCGGCCTTGTGCATGGTGCCCTCGACGTCGTTCCAACCGCGCAGGACGTGCTCGGCCAGGGTGGCGTTGGGCAGGGTGACCTGCTGGCCATATGCGACGGTCTGCCTGGCGTCACCCTCGAGCGTGCCGCCCTTCGCGTCGAACGTCACCGTCTTGGCGCAGGTGACCTTGAACTCGATGGGGCTCTCGCCAGCCTCGGCGAGCTTCCAGGAGCCCGCCTCGTCATCCCACTCGAGCGTAACCTTGGCCGTGGCGGCCTGGTCCTCGGCGAGCCTGTGCGCGCCCTCGTCGAACTTGGCGTCCGCATCGTAAGCGGCCACGTACGGGGCCGCATGCACGGTCACGTCCGCCCGCCACACGCGGGTGGGCTCGGTCAGGCCGAGGAACTCCGCGACGGAGCTCAGGCCACGCGCCGGAATCTCGACGCGCTCGATCTCGCCGATCTCATAGGAGTCGTTCGCGCCCTCGGTGTT
Source organism: uncultured Collinsella sp. (assembly GCA_902470815.1). Lineage (GTDB taxonomy): Bacteria > Actinomycetota > Coriobacteriia > Coriobacteriales > Coriobacteriaceae > Collinsella. The sequence continues at coordinate 88,336 of CABRHS010000001.1, read as the reverse complement.
CTCGATCAGGTTCTCAAAGGTCTTGGCCTCATGCGCGGCGCCCTCACCCATCTTCATGGTGTCGGACACTTTGACATCGAGCAGTGCGCTCACCGCGTCGACGGACGGAGCCGTGGGCTCGCCCTTGATCACGACGGTCTTGCGGGCGGCGATGCCGGTCTGGGCCCAGTCGCCCGAATCCTTACCCGCGCTCTTGACCCACAGCGTGGCGATGATATCCACGTTGCCTGCCTGCTTGACCTCGGTCAGCTCGCCCGTCTCGGGGTTGATGGCCGCGATCTCCTCGTTGCTCGTGCTCCAGGTGAACTTGGTCAGGCCCTGGTACTGCTCGTCGAGCTTGCCCATGCCGTCCTCAGCCTTGAATACCGTGTTCAGCACGCCGCCCTGCTCAATCGCATCCGGGCCCTCGATTGCGGGCTTCACGCCCAGCACGATGGCGGAGTCGGTCAGATCATTGTTGGAGGCAACCTTTGCGGTCACCGTGGTGGCGCCGGGCTTGGTCATGGTCACCAGGCCGTAAGGGGCGACCTTGGAGGCATCCTTGTTGGAGGTCTCCCAGGTGATTGCGTTGTCGAACGCGTTCTCGGGCTTCACGCTCGCCGTCAGCTGGACATCGGCGGATTCGCGCGTGCTCAGGTCGGCCACGCGGACCTTCTCGCCCGCGATCTCGACTGCGGTGACCGGATTGTTCTCGATCACGCGCACCGGGCCGTACACCACGGCGGAACCGGAGCCCGTAAGCCCCATGGCGCTGCCGTCCTTCCCCTCGCCGTGCAGCATGTAGCGACCAAAGACAGGGTTGGTGCCGTTGGAGAGCGCAGCCTTCATGTAGCCGTCCTCGTGGGTGGTGCCCACCTTGCCGGCGGTCTTTGCCAACTCGGCGATGCGGTCGACGGACGAGGTGTTGCCAGCGCCCTCGGCACGATAGATGCCGTCGACATCGTTCCAGCCGTTGACCTCGGTGTAGCCCACCACCACGTCGCGGTAATTGCTCGTGGCGATGGCGCCCATATACGGGGCGGCGCTGCCGATCTTCACGTCGCCCGCCTTCTTGGCCAGGACATGCAGCTTGGATGAGCCGCGCAGCTCAACCGCCGCACCATTGAATGGGACGATGGCACCGGCGGTCAGGTAGGAGTCGGCGCACTCGAGGGCGAGCGAGGGCTTGGCGTTCTCGTCGCCACCCTGGTGCTCCAGGGTGCCGCCCGTCATGCGGAAGGAGCCGTTCGGTCCCACCCAGGCGTTGCCCACGGTACCGCCCGCGATGGCGAGCGAGCCGCGTGTGTCGATGACGAAGTGGTCGTTGTTCTTGACAGAGTAGGTGCCGTCTTCCACCACGATCGAGGTGTTCTCGGCGGGCGAGTACACGGCGCCCGTGGCGGCCCACACCGAACCCTTGCTACCCAAGATGGCGGTGGCGCGAGGTCCGGAGAGCTTCACGCAGTAGCCCTCGGAGCCGGTTCCATACTCGGTGCGCAGGCTCACGCTGCCACGCGTGATGAGCGTGCCGCCCTCGTGCACCTCAACGGGGTTGAGGGCTCCATACGACGAGCCGAATTTACGGCTATCGTCGATCGCAACCTGGTCCTCCAAAACCAGCGTGGCGCCGTCCTTGACGTGGAGCTGCACGTAAGTAAGCCTACCGGCACCCTTGAGCGTGACATTGTGCTCGACGTAGATGTCGTGATCCCAGGCACCGATGAACGGCTCGATACCCTCAACGGTCCCCTGAACGATGATGGAACCGACCGCAGGGTCGGCCACGGCGGCCTTGAGATCCTTATAGCTCGTAACGGTACGGGTCTCCTTGCCGGCGACATCCTTGAGCGCGGCGAGCGTCTTCTCGGCGGCCGTCAGGCGGTCGACGTTGGACACGAACGCGCGGTCCTCCTCGGACAGCCGGTCGAACGCCTCGCGCGCGGCCACGATGGCGTCCTCGTCGGACAGGGCCACCTTGGACTGCTCGGGCAGCGCGGCGATCAGGTCGACGACCTTCTCCCATGCCTGCTGCTCGGCCACGTCCCTGGAGATGGCAAAGGTATCGACGCGCACGGGCGCGCCGCCCTCGACCTTGTAGGCGTCATAGTACAGGCGATCGCCGTCGATCTTGAAACCGGCGAACACGGGCACGTCCAGGTCGAGGCTCACGGCGCTGTGGGCCTCGGGCGCCACGGACTGCTCGTAGTTCTTCACGCCCGCGGTGCCGGCGATCACAAAGGTGGTGCCGTTGGGAGCCTGCTGCACCTCGTAGTTGCGGCCCTGGTAGGACTCGGTCTTGCTCTCGACCTCCTGCCCGGAGCCACGCGACAGCGGCACCGTGCGGTTGTACACGTGGTCGTGGCCGGACAGGACCAGGTCGACCTTGTTGTCCGCGGCGAGCTGGTCGAGCTGGCGGCGGATGGCCAGCACGTCGGCGTCGTCGTGGTGCGGGCCATTGGAGTAGGCCGACTTATGGAGCAGCACGATCTTCCAGGTGGTGTCGGCACCGGAGAGCACCTCGTTCGCCCAGGCGTACTGCTTCTGGCTCAACGCGTTGCCCTCAAGGTCGTTGCTGTTGAGCACAACCACGGTGGCGTTCTTGTAGGTGAAGGAGTAGTAGACGCCGCTCGCCTGATCCTGCTCGGGCACGTCCACATCGGACAGGTTGAAGTGCGAGGCGATGGGGTTGGCGTCGGTGATGCCGGGCACGTTGCTTCTCGCCTCGTGGTTGCCGGCGGCGGGCATCATGGCCAGGCCCTGCGCGATGTTGGCGGGGTCGTCGAGCGCCCAGGTCCAGTAATCCTCGTTGGCGCCGTCATCCACAAAGTCTCCGGCGTGCAGCACGAAGGAGGCGCCGGGGAACATCTCGTTGGCCTTGGCCAGCGTGTTCAGGTAGGTGGCGTAATCGCCCTTGACCATGCCCTGGGAGTCGTTGACGTTCAGGAACGTGAAGGTGTCCTCGTCATCGCCCGCGGCACCGGTCACAAAGCGGACAGGCTCGCTCCAGATGTCGAGGGCCTCGTTGCCCACGCGGTAGTAGTAGCTCGAGTTCTCGCGCAGGCCGGTGATGTCGGCGGAATGCTTCATGGCCGGCTGCGTGCCGTAGGAGGTCACAAGACCGAGGTTCAGCTGGGTGCGAGGCTTCACCACCTGCTCGGAGGTCGCCTTGTACGTCTTGGCGTTCTCGAAGTCCCTGGTGGCGGACACTTGGACCGTGCCGTTGGAGACCTGGGCGCCGGTGAACCAGCGCACGGAGCGGTCGGTCTGCGGGTTCTTGCCCAGCGTCATGGTCACCTGCGTGGGCAGCAGGCCGTTCTCGGCACTCGGCTGCTGCGGCTTGAGCTGGCCGTCAAAGCTGACGGTGAAGGGCGACTGGGCGTCGTTGAGCTTGTCGTCGTTCACGGGTGCGCCGCCGTCGATGGCGGTGTGGTCGCCGCCGTCGGTGTCATGCAGCATGGAGTCGCAGATGTCTCCCACGATGCCGCCCATGCCGGTGAGGAAGCTCGGGCTCATGTACTCGCCGATCAACCCATTTATGAGCCCCTTGATGCCGGCGTTGTCCAGGCCCGCAAGGCCCAGGACGCTCTTGAGGTTACCGTTGTCAGTCGCGTTGTTGATGACCGTCTTCCACATGCCGCTGAAGGCGAGCTCGACGTTGATGTTGAGCGATCCCAGCAGCGTGTCGATGAGCCCACCTTCGGTGGTGACGCTGTCGACGAGCGTGTTGATGAGGTTCTGGATGAGCGCGCCGGAGCGGATGCCCTCAAGCGCGGTCTCGGTCCAGGCGGGTGCGTCCTCGTGACCGGCGTAGTGGCCGGTCAGCAGGACAAACACCAGATCGTACAGGGACTTCTGCCCGTCGTCCAAGCTCGCCACGCCGTACTCGGAGACCTGGGTCACGATCTTATCGACCTCGCCCAGCAGGTAATCGGGCTTGTCGATGTACTTGGCCTCGACCTGGTCGAGCAGGTCATCGATGATCGAGACGACCTGCTGGTCGGACACGGAGGCCGCGCCCACGATGCCGGCGATGCCGCTGGGCGTGAGGTTGATGGCGTTGTTGCGGTAATCCACGTGCACACGGCCGATGGTGCCCAGGTCCATGTCGATGCCGCCGGCCAGGCCGCCCGCGATCGCATCGAGGACAATTTGATGGATATCCAGGTCGGGCAGGTTCTGCTGCAGCCATGCGCGCAGACCGGTGCCGCCGATCTCCTGGAGGATGGGCCGCAGCATGCCGCCGGCCAGGTTGTTGAACATCTTCTCGCCGTAGAGCTTCTCACTCGCGTACTCGGTGAGGCTCGACACTTGCTGCGAGGTGCCGTTGGCGAACTGCAGCGTGACCTCTTCGACGGACTTGCTCGTCACTGAGAAGGTCTCATGGGTGCGCTTGCCGCTCTCAAGGGCGTCGCCCTTCTTGATGCTCACGGTGCGCACGGGCGTGCCGTACGCGGACAGCGATCCGGTCTCCAGATCGGTGATGTGGTTGCCCTTGGGCGTGGTGAACTCGGCCACGTCGTTGGCGTGCATGTGACCGGTGAAGATGTAGCGCATGCCCGCGTCTGCCAGCGTGGTGGCGGCGTGGCGCCAGTTGTCCACCACGTACTCGGACAGGACGTTGTCCTCGCCCTTGAAGTGCGGAATCAGTCCGTGATGCATGAGGCCCACGACGGTCTTGCCCTCGGCGTCGGCGGCCTTGACCTGCTCCTCGGCCCAGGCGAGCACGTGCTTGTCGATACGTCCGGCGGTGATGTGCTCCTTGGTGTCGAGCCCAGTGCCGGCGCTCGGCAGGTACTGGCCGGAGTCGATGGCCAAGATCATGTAGTTGCCCAGGTCCACGGTGTAGGACAGGCAACCCGGGATGTCATCGTCCATGTTGAAGAAGCCGGGGTTGTACTCCTCCTTGGCCTTGCGGGCCTCATCGGAGTCCTTGTAGTAGGCCTGCCCCTCTTTGCCGTCATAGCCGAACTCGGCGAAGATCTCTCGGAACTTCTTGGGGCTCGCGCTCTCAACCTGCTCCTTCTTGCCGTTGGCGAACGTGCAGGCATCGGAGTTGTAGATGTCGTGGTTGCCGTTGATCACATAGACCTGCGTACCGGCCTTCTCCACCTCGGCGAGCTTGCCCGCGATATCGGTCAAGCCCTGGACCTCTCCGTCCTTGGTGAGGTCGCCCGAGATGAGCAGCAGGTCGGGGCGATCGGCCTTGACCATGGCGAGGGCGGCGTCGATGATCGAGCCGGACTCCTCCAGCATCTTGGGGTCGCCCCCCACATAGGCTTTGTAGTCATCGCAATCGCTCACGTAATTGAGCGGATAGTAATGCGTATCCGATACGACCGCGATCTTGACGTCCTTCTTCCCCTGCTGTGCGAGAGCGTTCTCGCTTTCGCCCGAGAATCGGCCGAAGAAATCGCCCAGCCCGGCCGCCATGGCGGGCGTCGCCGGGGCGAGCGGCGAGAGCACCATGACGAAGGCCAGCAGCACCGCGATGAACGAACGCACCAGACGGTTCTCGCACCTCCCTGTCGCAGCCTCGCCGAACTTAAATCTATCCAACATACCCTCTCCTCTGTACCAGCTACATGAGCCGCGCGCCATCCACGCCTGGGCGGCGCACCGGAACCGCCGCCCGGAATTGGCGGCATATGTCCGGCATAATCCAGATACGTACTTTACGGAGGGAATGTAAGGGCTCTGTACCGCGCTCGTGAGGTCAAAGACAGCGGATTGCAAGCGTTTTTGTCGGCCCGCCGGTCTCTTTTGCAACATAAGCCGCACGGGGCATCGCGCCTGCGCCCTCGTCTCAAAAAAGACCCCGGGGAGGTCATCCTCCTCGGGGTCCTGCACAGGGCGAGCTGTCTGGCGCGACGACTCAAGGCCGCTGCGAAGCTCTTACTCCTCGTTGTAGAGGGTCTTGAGCTTGACCAGGTGCTTGTAGCGCTCCATGGCGGCAGCCTCGTTGGCGGCGAAGAGCTCCTCGGCGCGCTCGGGGAACGCGGCGGTCAGGCTCGCGTAGCGGGCCTCGTTCATGAGGAACTCCTGGTAGCCGCCAGCCGGCTCCTTGGAGTCGAGGGCGAACTTCTTGCCCTCGGGAGCCGCCGGGTTGTAGCGGAACAGGTTCCAGTAGCCGCAGTCCACGGCCTTTTTCATCTCGGCCTGGCAGTTCTGCATGCCGCCCTTCTTGATGGAATGCATCTCGCAGGGGCTGTAGCCGATGATAATGGACGGACCGTCGTAGGCCTCGGCCTCGTGGATGGCCTTGAGGGTCTGAGCCGGGTTGGCGCCCATGGCGACCTGCGCCACGTACACGTAGCCGTAGCTCATCGCGATCTCGGCGAGGCTCTTCTTCTTGATGTTCTTGCCCGCGGCGGCAAACTGGGCAACCTGGCCCAGGTTAGAGGCCTTGGAGGCCTGGCCGCCGGTGTTGGAGTACACCTCGGTGTCGAACACGAAGACGTTGACGTTGTTGCCGGAGGCGAGGACATGGTCCAGACCGCCGAAGCCGATGTCGTAGGCCCAGCCGTCGCCGCCGAAGATCCAGAAGGACTTCTTGGTGAGGTACGCCTTGTCGGCCAGGATCGCCTTGGCCTTGTCGCAGCCGCAGGCCTCGAGCTGCTCGATGTAGGCGGCAGCGGCGGCCTTGGAGGCCTCGACGTCCTCACGAGAGTCGATCCAAGCCTGGGCGGCGGCCTTCAGCTCGTCGGTCGCGCAATCGGAGGCCATGAGCTCCTCGGTCTGGGCGACGAGCTTGCCCTGGACGGCCTTGTAGCCGAGCTCGAGACCAAGACCATGTTCGGCGTTGTCCTCGAACAGGGAGTTGTTCCATGCCGGGCCATGACCGTTCGCATCAGTGCAGAACGGGGAGGTCGCGGCCGGGTTGCCCCAAATGGAGGAGCAACCGGTGGCGTTGGAGATGAACATGCGGTCGCCGCAGACCTGGGTCACCAGGCGGGCGTAGGCCGTCTCGGCGCAGCCGGCGCAGGAGCCGGAGAACTCGAGCAGAGGCTGTTTGAACTGGCTCGCCTTGACGTTGTTGCCCACGAGCTCGGTCTTCTCGGCGACGTTGGCCACGCAGTAGTCGAAGGTCTTCTGCTCCACGAGCTCGCCCTCGGCGGGAACCATGGTGAGCGCGTCCTTGGGGCAGACCTTGGCGCAGTTGGTGCAGCCCATGCAGTCGAGCGGGCTGACGGCGATGGCGAACTTGTAGCCCGTGTCCTTGGGGATCTTCACATCCAGCATGCGCATGGTCTCGGGCGCCTCGGCGACCTCGGCCTCGTTCAGCGCGAACGGGCGGATGGTGGCGTGCGGGCACACGTAGGCGCACTGGTTGCACTGGATGCACTTGGTCTCATCCCAGTGCGGGACCATGACGGCCACGCCGCGCTTCTCATACGCGGAGGCGCCCAGCTCGAACTGGCCGTCGGCGCAATCCTTGAACGCGGAGACGGGCAGGGAGTCGCCGTCCATGCGGGCGATGGGCTCCATGAGCTCCTTGACCTGCTTGGCGATGGCCGTCTTCTCCGCATCTGAGAGGACGGAGGCGGGAGCCACATCGGTGGCGTCGGCCCAGTCGGCGGGCACGTCGAACTTCACGAAGGCGGTCGCGCCGGCGTCGATGGCCTTGTGATTGGCCTCGACGATGGCCTCGCCCTTCTTGGCGTAGGACTTGGTGGCGGCGTCCTTCATGTACTTGAGGGCGTCCTCCTGCGGCAGCACGCCGGCCAGAGCGAAGAACGCGGACTGCAGCACCGTGTTGGTGCGCTTGCCCATGCCCACCTTGGCAGCCAGGTCGATGGCGTCGATCAGGTAGACGTTGATGTTGTTCTTGGCGATGTAGCGCTTGGCGTTCGCCGGCATGTGGGAGGCGAACTCCTCGGGCGTCCACTGGCAGTTGACCAGGAAGGTGCCGCCGGGCTTGACGTCGCGGACCATCTTGAAGCCCTTGATGATGTAGCTCGGGTTGTGGCAGGCCACGAAGTCGGCCTTGTTCACGTAGTACGGCGAGCGGATCGGGGAGTCACCGAAACGCAGGTGCGAGGTGGTCACGCCGCCGGTCTTCTTGGAGTCGTACTGGAAGTAGGCCTGGACGTACTTGTCGGTGTGATCGCCGATGATCTTGATCGAGTTCTTGTTGGCGCCAACCGTGCCGTCGCCGCCAAGGCCCCAGAACTTGCACTCGATGGTGCCCTCGGCCGCCGTGTTGGGGGCGTCCGGGTCCATGGGCAGGGACAGGCCGGTGACGTCGTCCTCGATGCCGATGGTGAACTCGCGCTTGGGCGCGTCCTTCTTGAGCTCCTCGTACACGGCAAAGGCGGCCGCCGGCGGCTCGTCCTTGGAACCGAGGCCGTAACGGCCGCCGGTCACCACGAGGTCGGTGCGACCGGACTCGTAGAGCGCGGAGACGACATCCTGATAGAGCGGCTCACCGATGGAGCCGGGCTCCTTGGTGCGGTCGAGCACGGCGATCTTCTTGACGGTGGCGGGCAGCGCGGCCACGAAGTCCTCGACGGACCACGGGCGGTACAGGCGGACCTTGACCAGGCCGACCTTCTCGCCGTGGGCGTTCAGGTAGTCGATGACCTCCTCGAGCGTGTCGCAGAAGGAGCCCATGCACACGACCACGCGGTCGGCGTCGTCGGCGCCGTAGTAGTCGAACAGGTGGTAGCTGGTGCCGAGCTTGGCGTTCACCTTGTCCATGTAGGACTGGACGATGGCCGGCAGCGCGTTGTACGTGCCGTTGCAGGCCTCGCGGTGCTGGAAGAAGATGTCGCCGTTCTCATGGCTGCCGCGGGCCGCGGGGTGCTCGGGGTTGAGCGCGTGGTCGCGGAAGGCCTGGACGGCGTCCATGTCGCACATGTCCTTGAGGTCCTCGTAATCCCACACGGCGACCTTCTGGATCTCATGCGAGGTGCGGAAGCCGTCGAAGAAGTTGACGAACGGCGTCTTGCCGGTGAGGGCTGCGAGGTGGGCGACGGGAGAGAGGTCCATGACCTCCTGGACGTTACCCTCGGCGAGCATGGCGAAGCCGGTCTGACGGCAGGCCATGACGTCGGAGTGATCGCCGAAGATGTTGAGCGCGTGGGTGGCGACGGTGCGGGCCGAGACGTGGAAGACGCTCGGCAGGCCCTCGCCCGCGATCTTGTACATGTTCGGGATCATGAGCAGAAGACCCTGCGAGGCCGTGTAGGTGGTGGTGAGGGCACCTGCGCCCAGGGAGCCGTGCACCGCGCCGGCGGCGCCCGCCTCGGACTCCATCTCGACCACGTTCACGGGCGTGCCGAAGATGTTCTTCTTGCCCTGGGCCGCCCACTGGTCGACATGGTCGGCCATGGGGCTGGACGGCGTGATCGGGTAGATACCCGCCACCTCCGTGTACGCGTAGCTCACGTACGCGGCGGCCTCGTTGCCGTCCATAGACTTGAACTTGCGATCTGCCATATACCCCTCTCCTCTCGAACTAGGTATATAAGGCTCCGGGGGTCACTGCGGCCCCCGGTATGCTTGCATGGCGGGGCGGCGGGCAAAACCCAACGCGCCTGCCACGCACTCGCGCGGCAGGATGAAATGCCACGCGGGATGTGCATGTAAATTCATTGTACCCCCGAGCCACACTCCTAAAAGCACAATCTAGACGAGACAGATAAACGTTGATTCCCGCAGGTAGACAGACAGATATTGTTGTTTTGAAACTCTTTTAAAATCCAGCCGCTACAGCGCCCTGCGCGCCTCGATTGCACGGCCGAGGGTCAGCTCGTCCGCGTACTCAAGGTCACCTCCGACGGGAAGGCCGCTGGCCAGACGCGTGACCGCGATGCCCAGCGGTTTGATTGTGCGCGCCAGGTAGCTCGCGGTGGTCTCGCCCTCGATGTTGGGGTTCGTGGCGATGATGACCTCCTCGATCTCCTCTGTGCCCAGGCGCGCGAGCAGCTCGCGCACATGGAGCTGCTCGGGGCCGATTTTATCCATGGGGCTGATCACGCCGCCGAGCACATGGTACAGACCGCGATAGCTGCCCGTTCGCTCGATGGCGGTGACGTCGCGCGGCTCGCCCACAACGCAGATGCGCGTGCGGTCGCGACCCATGTCCTGGCAGATGGCGCATTCGTCATCCGTGGCGTAATTGAAGCAGCGGCTGCAAAAATGCACCTCGCTCTTGACCATCAAGATGGCGTCGGCCAGGCGACGAGCCTCCTCGGCGTCGGCCTCGAGCAGGTGATAGGCGATGCGCTGGGCGCTCTTGGGGCCTATGCCCGGAAGGCGCCCGAGCTCGTCGAGCAGTATCTGGAGACTGCGGTCGGCACTCATGCGCTCAAGACCCCGATCTCGCCCGGATTAGAAGGGCATGCCGGGCATGCCGGCGCCCATGCCGCCGGTGGCGGCGCTCATGCGCTTGTTGGCGATCTCGGCCACGCCGCGGTACGCCTCGTTCACGGCGGCCACGATCATGTCCTGAAGCATGTCGACGTCCTCGGGGTCGAGGGCATCGGGGTCGATGGTGACGGACTGGAGCTGCATGTTGCCGTCCACGGTCACCTTGACCATGCCGCCGCCGGCGCTGGCGTCCACGGTGACCTCGTTCATGGACTCCTGGGCCTCCGCGAGCTTCTGCTGCATCTGCTGGGCCTGCTTCATGAGCTGCTGCATATTGATACCGGCCATGGGTTCTCCTCACTCATTGCGCCCGCGGCGCGCGGGCGGATGTTCCATGGGGCATGGTACCACGGCCGCCCGCGCCCGTCCCGACGCCGGTCACCAGACGTCCCGACGTCGGTCACTTGAAGGTCACGTTGCCCCAGATGCTCTCGAGAACCTCTTTGGGGTCGACCGGCGAGTCCTGGTCGGACCCGCCATCCCCGCTCGCCATGGGGGCTTCGGGCGCAGCCGAGGCGGGCGCCGCGCTCGCGGACGGCGTCGGCGCGGACGCGGGCTCAGCCGAGGCGACGGGGGTCGACGGCAAGGGGGCGGGGCGATCGGCGTCCGGGACGTCGAGGGGCGGAACCTCGCCATCATCCCCATATGACGCGATAAACGCGTCATCGTACGGCGGGACGTCGTCCTCCCATGCCTTCCTGTCGGCATCGATATCCCGGTCGGCGAGCATGGTGGGCCCGCTCGCCTGGTCGACCGCGGGAGATGTGACGGGTTCGGGGGCGGAAGCCGGGCTTGCGGCCCGATCCGGCGCGGAAGCGGGAACCGGAGCCGGAGCCTGGACGGAGGACGGCGCCGGGGCCGGCATCGGGGCCGAAGTCGGGGCGGGGGCCGGCTGGGGCTGGGCCGCGGAGGCGGGAGCCGACCCCGCGACAGGCGCCGCCTGAGCCTGGGGCGCCGAAGCCGGGGACGCGGCGCAGTCCTCCCCCTCCATCACGTACTCGACGGTGCGCCTGCCGAACACCTGGCAGATGATGGGCATGACGAGCTGCGACGAGTCCGCACGGGAGATCATCTTGAGGGCAAACGTCGAACCCTTGGGGAACCCGATCGTGAGCGTCTCGCCATCGTCACCCAGCGCACGCGAGCTCTGCAGCAGACCGCCGCGCGATGGCTGGGCGGCCGCGATCTTCTTGACCGTCTCCGCCCAGCGACGCTGCAGCTCGCCGGAGTCCGAGACGGCGGGCGTCGCCGCGCAAGAGGCCATCTCCGGAGACGAGCTCGCCGGCACCTTCACCGCGGCCGCAGGCGCAGGCGCGGGGGCGGCGGGGCGGGAAGCCGGTGCGGCGGGCTCGGGCGCCGCGGGCGCGGGACGTGCGGCGGGCGAGCTCCCGGCGGGCGAGATGGGCGCGGCGGAGCGGGGCGAGGGGGCAACAGGGCGCGACGCGGGAGCAGCAGCCCGCGCGACCGTCGCGGCCGACGGCGCCGAAGCAACCACGGGGGCCGAGGCAGCCACGGGCGCCGGGGCGGCCGCCGGCGCAGGCGCGGCGGGGCGGGGCCGGGTGGCGGACGCGAGCTGGTCGGTGGACATGGGGGCGCTCGGCACGCCGGCGGCGATCTGGGCCTCAAGGCGCGCGATCCGCTCGGCAAGGGCCTCGAGCGTCAGGTCGGATTCGGGCCGCGCCAACCTCGTCAGCGCGATCTCAAGCACCAGACGCGGATCGGTCGCGTTGCGCATCTCCAACGCGGCGTCGTCCAGGACGGTGAGCGCCCGGGCCAGGCGGTCGGCGCCCTCGAACAGGCGGGCCTCCTCCACAAGCGCGCCCACCTCCTCGGGCGTGCCGTCGAAGAGGTCGGCCCGCGGGCCCGCGATCGCGGCCGTGTACACGTCGCGGACGTGCGCGATCAGGTCACGGGTGAGCTCCTGCAGGTCGTTGCCCTCGTCCACCTGGGCGCGAACGAGCCCGAACAGCCCCACGGTGTCGCGCACCGCCATCTTGCAGGCGAACTCGGACAGCACCGTGGACGCCACCTCGCCCAGCAGGGCCCGCGCGTCGTCGACGCGCACGGAACCGCCGCCGAACACCGAGAGCTGCTCCAGCGTGGAGAGCGCATCGCGCATGCCGCCGCGGGCGTGGCGCGCCACCAGCTCGAGCGCCGCCTGGTCGAACTCGAATCCCTCCTGCTCGCAGATGTACCGCAGGCGCCCCACGATGTCCTCGTTGGAGATGCGGTGGAAATCGAAGCGCTGGCAGCGGGAGAGGATGGTCTCCAAGATCTTCTGCGGATCCGTGGTGCACAGGACGAAGATCACGTGGGCGGGCGGCTCCTCGAGCGTCTTGAGCAGGGCGTTGAACGCCTGCGTGGTGAGCATGTGGACCTCGTCGATGATGTAGACCTTGTAGGCGCCGCGCACCGGGGCGAAGCTCACCGAGTTGATGATCTCCTCGCGCACGTTGTCCACGCCCGTGCGGCTCGCCGCGTCCAGCTCGTAGACGTCCGGATGCGTGCCCTCGGCGATGGCCGTGCACTCCGGGCAGGTTCCATCGGGGTTGCAACCGGTGGCGCCGGCGGCGCGGGCGCCCTCCGCCCTCTCGCACAGAAGCGCCTTTGCCAGGATGCGCGCCATGGTGGTCTTGCCGGTGCCGCGCGGCCCGCAGAACAGGTACGCATGGCTCAGGCGGCCCTCGGCCACCGCGTGTTCCAGAGTGGAGACGATGTGCTGCTGGCCCACCACGCTCTCGAACGTGAGCGGTCGGTACTTCCTGTAGAGCGACTCCATGGGAAACTCCTTCTACAATCCGCGCTCGACCAAGCGGTGGTCGATCTCCTTCAGGGTCAAGCGGGTGGCGAACAGCTGGCGATACGTGGCCGTCTTCACCTTGTTTTGGGCGCGAAGGGCGTCCATGCGCTCACCCACCTCGGCAAGCTCGGCTCGAACGCCCGACGAAAACGCGTCGTATGCCGCAAGGCGCCCAGCGTCGTCCATATACCCCTCCGCCGTCTCCGCGACCCGCATGATATTCGTGTCCACCATCATAGCGCGTCGCGTGGAGGACCCCGCGTCCCGAAACATTGCAGCGGGAACACAGCAGCGGGAACACTGTGGCGGGATTACTCATGTTTACAAGTAAATTATCTATGATAGCGGCAAGACTGCCTATGGCCACGGCATAATTGCCTGCGCCAGAAAAAGGTTGCCTATGACTTTCTTCCATTTGAGCCGTTCGAAAGTCCGAAAACCATAGTCAAATTGAGCTGGGGCATAGGCAATCTTTTCCGCATGTTTAACGAGGCGCTCGACATGCCCCGAAACGGCAACCGGCGAGGGCGCGGCGGCGGACTGCCTGCACACATGCTAAAATGCGGCCTACACCAACCGGCCAACGGGCCGAGAATCGCAGCTCACACGCACCGAGGATGGCCATGCCGCTGTTCCCCCCACGCCCAACGCGCCAGACCGGCGCCCCCCATATGACCAGCCAACCCGACGGTGCGGGCCGCCCCGGCGACCGCGCCGTGCGGCTCGCCTCGCCCGCCGCGCACGGCGGCGCCCCCCTCTCGCGGCGGCGGGGGCTGGGCGACGCGCACGTGGCCCCGCCCCCGCCCGCAGGCTCCGCGGCGTCCGCCCTCCTCAAACGCTACCGACCGCTCCAAACGCGGGCCTCCGGCGGCTTTGGCAGCGTGGAGATCTGCCTGGACGGCCGCCTGCAGAGACGCGTGGCGATCAAGCGCACGCCGCTCGCCTCGCCCTACAACCGCACCTCCACCGAGACCACCGCCACCGCGCTCGCCGAGGCGCGCACGGCGAGCATGCTGCAGCATCCCAACATCGTGCAGGTCATCGACTTCTCCTACGACAGCGCCTATGCGTATCTGGTCATGGAGTACGTGGACGGCATGAGCCTCGAGGAATTCCTGGCGCAGGTGGAGGGCAATTCCCTCACCTACGACGAGGCGGCGTGCATAGCCGACGCTCTCGTCCAGGCGCTCTCCTTCGCCCATGAGAACGGCGTCCTGCATCTGGACATCAAGCCCGCGAACGTCCTCATAGACCGCAGCGGCCACGTCAAACTCGCCGACTTCGGAATGGCCACCCTGACCAGCGCCGCGGGGTTCGGCGGCGCACGGGGCGGCACGGTGGGCTACATGCCGCCGGAGCAGCTGAACGGCGAAGTCGTGGACGAGCGCAGCGACGTCTTCTCGCTCGCCGCGGTCCTCTACGAGTCCCTATGCGCCTCTGCGCCCTTCCGAGCGGGCACCCCCGCGGACTCGCTCAAGAAGATCGCCAAGGGGGTCCTGTACCCCAGCGACCTGCTGCCCGACATCCCCGAATCCGCCGAGGACGCGCTCTTGCGCGCGCTCTCCCCCGACCCCGCTGACCGCATGGACGGCACGGCGGAGTTCGGAGAGCTTTTCCTGGGCGAGCTGGGCAACCCGCGGGAGGGACGCCGCAGCCTGGCGCGCATCATCGCCCGGCTCACCTCGGACGAGGGCGACGAAGGCGAGCCCGAGGGCGGCGCGGCCGACCGCGTGTGGGAGCTCGATCCCGCAGAGGGCTACCTTGGCAGCCGCACCGGGCATGCGCGGGCATGCGCCCTCGGCGCGGCAAGCGGCCTGGCGGTCGCCGCGGTCTCATGGGCCCTTCTTGGCGACCTGCGCATAGGCAGCCTCCTGGCGCGGGTCCTCACGTCGGCGGGCATCGGCGTGGGCGCGGCGCTGGCCCCCCAGATCGGCTCGGCCCTGGCCGCGGGCGGATGGCTCATGCTCATCCTTAACGGCACTCCCCTGCTGGATGTGCTGCCCGTCGCCATATGCTCATTCGCCCTGCTGGCCGCCTGGTGGCTCGTGTGGGGCCGGCTGCAGCCGGCGGGCTCCGCCGTGTTCACGGCCGCCGCGGCGCTCGCCCTGACCTGCGGCGACGCCGCCCTCGCCGCCCCCGTCGCCGCCGCCCTCGCAGCGTATTTCCTCACCCCCTCCCATGCCGCCACATCCACGGCGTTCGGCCTGGGATTCGCGCAGCTTCTGCTCGCCGCCCATGCGGCCGCGGGGGCGCTTCCGCTCGGGGCCGCCGCCCAAGCGCTGTTCTCACCGTCGTTCCTCGTGCCCGCGGCCGGTTTCACCGCGATCGCGGCGACGGCGAGCTGGGCGCTCGACCGGGCATGCGAGGCGCGGCGAGACAGCAGGTCCACGGTGCTTCCCACCGCCTTGTACCTGCTCGTTCCCATCGCCTCCGGGACCCTGCGCTATCTTGCTCAGCCTATGGAAATTGCCGCGGTGCCGCCCATCGAGGTTGCCGCGGCCGTGGGAGCGGGCTGCCTATCCTCTATACTTATTTGGATTTGCACTTTTGCACTCGGATATAGACGAGAAACCCCGGAAGGTGACCGCTCGTGAATTTCCTGAACATCTTCGAGGACCGCATCGCCGGCATCTTCGGCGCAGCGCAGGCCCCGTTTTCATTTAAGAAGCTGGCCAAGCAGGCGGCGCGCGAGATGGAGGACCAGACCCTGGTCATCAACGGCGTGGACACCGCGCCCGCTCTGTACACCGTCCTCATCTCCGGCGATGACGACCCGTTCCTCGCCCCGTACTACGAGCAGCTCGCCAGCGAGGTCGCCGAATTCGTCAAGGCCCAGGCCGAGAAGAAGCGCTACCGCTTCGCCGGCGCGCCCCTCGTGCGCTTCATGATCGACCCGTCCCTCAAGGCGGGCAAGTTCTCCGTCTTCGCCGAGAACGTCGACGCGCCCACGCTCGCGCGCCTGTACGAGGAGGAGCGCGCATTCCTGCGCGGCGGCAAGCAGGGCGGCAAGGCGACCCCCGCCCCGCAGCCCGCGGCTCCTTCACCCGTGTGCCGGCCCATGCCCTCACCCATCGCGGCGGACGCCGACTGGAGCCCCGCCGCGCCCCAAACCGCCCCTGCGGGGGACATCGACCCGTTCGCGCCGGCCGCACCCGACCCGTTCGGGGCGCAGGCGCCCATCCCCGTCCCGCAGACCATGACGCGCGAGCAGCTCGCCGGCCTTGGCGGGGCCGCCGCCGCGACCGGTGCGGCTGGAGCCGCCGTGGCGGGCGCCGCCCACATGGCCCCCGCCCGTGTGTCCATTCCGGCACGCCCCCTCGCCAGGCTCGTCGACGTCGTCACCGGGGACACCTATGAGATCACCAGCGCCCGCGCCACCGTGGGCCGCGAGAGCTCCATGGCCGACGTGGTCCTGCGCGACCCCAACGTGAGCCGCCGCCATGCGCAGCTCACCTACACCGGCAGCGACTGGTCCATCGAGGACCTCAACTCGACCAACGGCACCATGGTCAACAACCGCCGCATCTCGCGCTGCCCGCTGCGCACCGGCGACCTGCTCACCTTCGGCCTCAGCACCTTCGAGTTCAGGGGGTAGCCGTGATCGACATCATCCTGTTCGCCGGGCGCATAGTCCTCATCGCCCTGCTCTATATCTTCCTGTTCGCCGTCATGAAGACCGGCGTGGGCCTGGTGCGCGGCCAGCGCCGCGACTCCGCCATCTGGACCATCGACGTCGACAAGGGCCCGCGCGGCATCCGCGGCATACACATGGACATCCTGGGGCCGGTCATCGTGGGCCGCTCCCCCAGCTCCGACATCTGCGTCAACGAGCCGTTCGTCTCCGCGAGCCACGCCCGCTTCTCCCTGCAGGGGCCGGCCCTGGTCATCGAGGACCTCAACTCCCTCAACGGCACGCTCGTCAACGGTCGCGCGCTCCTGGAGCCCGCAACGCTGCGCGAGGGCGATGAGGTGCAGATCGGCGACGTGGTCATGAAGGTGAACCGCCGATGACGATGGAACGCGACAGCGTGATGGACGCCGACGACGCGAGGCTGTCGGACGCGCCCCTGGGCGCGCATGCCGAGCCGCCGGCGCACGCCGCCCCGCCCGCGCACGCCGCCGCACCGGCGCAGGTCGCCCCTGGCGGGATGCCGGCGTTCCTGGCGGAGCCCCACGTGGCTGCCGCCCCCATCGACGCCGTTCCCGACCCGGTGGCGCCCGCCTCCCCCGCAGACACCGCGGAGATCGATGTCGCGGCAGTCGAGGCCAAGCTGAGCGACCCGGGCTCCACCCAGAGCTTCCAGCCCATCACCGACGACCTGATCGACACCGATGAGACCTTCGACGCCGGGACCTCATCCACGCTCATGTGGGGCGCCCGTTCCGACGTGGGCTGCGTGCGCGGTCACAACGAGGACTCGTATCTGGTGTCCTCGCCGCTCTTCTGCGTCTGCGACGGCATGGGCGGGCACGCCGCGGGCGAGGTGGCGAGCTCCATCGCCGTCGAGACCATAGCCAAGACGGGCCCCAAGACCGCCGACGCCGCGCAGCTCGGCGCCGCGATCGAGGCCGCGAACGCCGCCATCATCGAGGCCGCCGTGAACGGCGTGGGGCGCCCGGGCATGGGCTGCACCGCCACCGCCGCGGTCATAGAGGGCACCACCCTCGCCATCGCGCATGTGGGCGATTCGCGTGCCTACCTGCTGCATGAGGGCACGCTCATCCGCGTGACGCGCGATCACTCCTATGTGGAGGAGCTAGTGGATGCCGGCGAGATCACCGCAGACGAGGCCCGCGTGCACCCCAACCGCTCGGTCATCACCCGTGCGCTCGGCAGCGATCCGGCCATGTACGCCGACCACTTCACCTTGAATATCGAGGAGGGCGACCGCCTCATCCTATGCTCCGACGGCCTGTCCAGCATGATTCCCGACGGTGAGATCGAGCGCGTGGCGCAGCAGAGCTCCACCGCCCAGATCTGCACCGACAATCTGGTGGACGCCGCGCTCGCCGCCGGCGGCAGCGACAACGTGACCGTGGTGGTGGTCGACATCACCGACGACGGCCGCGTCCGCGAGCTCGCCAAGAAGCACCGTCGCGTGGCGCTCCTCTCGGTCGTGGGCCTCCTCGCCGCCATCGCCATCGCGACGGCGGCCACGTTCATCTCCATCACGCACTCCGTGTACCTGGGCGTCAAGGATGACGCCGTGGCCATCTACACGGGCGTTCCGGGCGCCCCGTTCGGGCTGAGGCTCCACTGGCTCGAGGACGAGACCTCGATCAAGCTGAGCGACCTGCCCGAGGACACGCAGAACCGCCTGCGCGAGGGCATCCCGCAAAAGAGCATCGAGGACGCGGGCAAGGCCGTCGAGAATTATCGCTCCCAGATCGACGACTCGAAGGCCAAGGCCCTCATTGACGCGCGGGCCATCACCCAGGACTACCAGGATTCCGGCGCCGGGCAGGCGGCGGGGTCTCCGGGCGGGACCGGCCCCGCAGACGCCCTGGGGTCCACCGACCCCGCCAACTCCGTAGCCCCCACCGACGATACCGAGGGAGGTGCAGCACAGTGAGTCGCCGCACCACAGAACTGCTCCTGCTCATAGCCGCGGCGTTCCCCGTGACCCTGCTCTACGCGCTTTACGTGGTCAACGCCGGCGCGGTCCTCTCGTTCCAGACGCTCGCGGTGCCGCTCGGCCTGTTCGCTGCCTTCGCCGCGGCGCACATCGGCATTCGGATCTTCGCCCCGGGCGCCGACCCGGCGCTGCTGCCCATCGTTTTCGCCCTTTCCGGCATCGGCATCACGTTCGTCACCCGCCTCGAGCCCAACGCCGCCATGGGCCAACTCGTCTTCCTCTTTGTGGGAGTGGGCCTCATGGTGGGCACGCTCGCCGTGGTCAAGAACCTTGAGGTCGTCAAAAGGTACAAGTACGTCCTGGGCGCCATAGGCATCATCTTGCTGGTGCTGCCCATGTTCATAGGCACCGAGATCTACGGCTCCAAGCTCTGGATCAAGATCGGCGGCTTCCAATTCCAGCCCGGCGAGTTCGCAAAGGTACTCATCGTCTTGTTCCTCGCCGGCTACCTGGCCGAGAACCGCGAGCTGCTCTCCATATCCAACCGCACCGTGCTGGGAATCAAGTTCCCGCGCCTGCGCCTGCTCTATCCCCTGTTCATCGTGTGGGGCATCTGCCTGTTGGTGGTCGCCTTCGAGCGCGACCTGGGCAGCGCCCTGCTGTTCTACACGATCTTCCTGATCATGCTCTACGTCGCCACCGGCCGCGTCTCCTATGTGCTCATCGGCCTGGTGCTGCTTGCCGTCGGCGCCTTCGGCATGTACCAGATCATGAACCACGTCCGCGTGCGCGTGGCCATCTGGCTCAACCCGTTCGAGGACGCCCAGAACATGGGCTTCCAGATCGTGCAGTCCCTCTACTCGCTCGCCGACGGCGGCCTGTTCGGCGTGGGCATCGGCAAGGGCCTGGGCGCGAGCACCATCCCCGTGGTCGCCTCCGACATGATCTTCGCGCCCATCGGCGAGGAGATGGGCCTGCTGGGCGGCGCCGCGGTGCTGCTGCTGTTCATGCTCTTCGCGGTGCGTGGACTGACCACGGCCGCCCGCGCGAAATCCGACCTCGCCGCGTTCTCCGCCGCGGGTCTCACCGCCGCCATCTCCTTCCAGGCGTTCACCATCGTGGGCGGCGTGACCAAGCTCATCCCCCTCACCGGCGTCACCCTGCCCTTCATGAGCCAGGGTGGCTCCTCGCTGCTCGCGAGCTTCGTGATCGTGGGTCTGCTGCTCCGCGCCGGCGACGAGGCCACCGGACGCTCCAGCGAGCTCGCGAACACCAGCACCGACCTCACCGTCACCGGCTACCGCGCGGTGGGCCCAAGCGGCTCGCACATGCGCCGACGCGCGCTCGACACCCCCGAGAGCGGCCTGCTGGGCCGCGTGGCGCTCGCCCATCGCCTCACGCGCACGGTGCTGCTGTTCACCGCCCTGTTCGCCGTTCTCATCGGCAACATCACCTACATCCAGGTGTTCAAGGCAACCGAGCTTCAGGACATGCCCAGCAACAACCACACCATCACCAAGGCGCGCTACATCAAGCGCGGCTCCATCATCACCGCCGACGGGCTCACGCTCGCCGAGTCCATCCAGCAGGAGGACGGCACGTACGTGCGCTCCTATCCCAACGGCAACCTGGCGGCGCACGCCGTGGGCTATTACTCGCAACAGTACGGCAGCTCAGGCGTCGAGGCCTCGCAAGACAAGACGCTCACCGGCTCCAAGGACTACTCCAGCTGGCAGAACGCCCTCAACTCACTCGCCGGCATAACCGAGCCGGGCAACTCCGTCCAGCTCACCATCGACTCGCGCATCCAGGTCGCGGCCGAACAGGCGCTCGCCGGGCGCACCGGCGCCATCGTCGTGCTGGACCCGCGCACCGGTGCGGTCCTCGCCTGGGCCAGCTCGCCCACATATGACAACACGAACATCCAGGCGACCATCGAGGCCGCCAACGCCAGCGGCGGGTCGGACACCTCCATGTTCGACCGCGCCACGCAGGCGCTGTACGCCCCCGGCTCCACGTTCAAGACGGTCACGCTGGCCGCCGCGCTCGAAAACGGCACCGCATCGCTCGACTCCACCTTCGACAGCCCCGGGCGCATGGAGATCGGCGGGGCAGACGTGGTGAGCGTGAACGAGCGGGCACACGGGACCATCACCCTCGACCGCGCCTTCGCGGTCTCCTCCAACACGGTCTTCGGCCAGGTGGCGGAGCAACTCGGGGCCGAGCGCATGGTCGCCGTGGCGCAGGCGTTCGGTTACGGGCAGGACCTGGGCACGGACTTCACCACCGCTGCCTCCATCATGCCCGACCCCGCGGACATGTCCGTCTGGGAGCTCGCATGGGCGGGCGCCGGACAGCCGGTCGGCCAGGGCCACACCCCCGGCCCCCAGACCACCGTCATGCAGAACGCCGTGGTTGCAGCCGCGATAGCCAACAACGGCATCGCCATGAACCCCCATGTGGTCGGCCAGATACTGGCACCCGACGGAACGGTCATCAAGACGACCCGCGAGCGCTCGCTCGGCCAGGCCGTCAGCAGCGGCACGGCTGCGCAGGTCAAGGAGGCCATGCTCGACGTCGTCCAGAGCGGCAGCGGCGTGGCGGCCAATATCGCCGGCGTCAAGGTCGCCGGCAAGACCGGCACCGCCGAGACCAACAGCACCACCCCGAACTCGACATTCATCGGGTTCGCGCCATACGACACGCCCACGCTCGCGATCTCGCTCGTCTTGGAGCAGACATCCGAGAACGAGACCACGGCGGCGGCCGTCGCGGGGCAGGTCCTGCGCGCGGCGCTTGCGGCCCAAGGCATGTAAACCGGTAAACTGAGGTAACGATTCCGCCCTGCGGATTGATTGGTGAGGAGTAAGAGAGATGGCAGAGGCTCAGCGCGTACTTGGCGGCAGGTACCTGCTCAAGGACAAAGTTGGCAACGGAGGCATGGCGAGCGTGTTCCGCGCCCAGGACCAGGTCCTGGACCGCACCGTCGCGGTCAAGATCATGCTGCCGCAATATGCCGGCGACGCGACGTTCGCGGCGCGCTTCAAGCAGGAGGCGCAGGCGGCCGCAGGTCTGCAGAGCCCCTATATCGTCGGCGTGTACGACTGGGGCAAGGACGGCGACACGTACTACATCGTCATGGAGTACCTGCGCGGCACCGACCTCAAGAGCGGCATCCGCAGCCACGGGGCCCTCGACCCCAAGAAGGTCGCCCAGATCGGCTCCCAGATCTGCGGGGCGCTCTCGGTGGCCCACAAGCATGAGATCATCCACCGCGACATCAAGCCGCAGAACATCATGGTGCTGCCCGACGGCAACATCAAGGTGATGGACTTCGGCATCGCGCGCGCCAAGAACAGCCACCTCACCCAGGACAACAACGTGCTGGGCACCGCCCACTACGTCTCTCCCGAGCAGACGCGCGGCCAGGACCTGGGCCCCACCAGCGACATCTACTCGCTGGGCGTGGTGATGTACGAGTGCGCCACCGGCCGCGTTCCCTTTGACGGCGACGACGCCATCTCCGTCGCCCTCAAGCAGGTCAACGAGCTGCCCGTTCCGCCCTCGCAGGTCAACCCCGGCGTGGACCCCGCGCTGGAGCGCATCATCCTCAAGTGCATGGAGAAAGACGCCGCCAATCGCTTCCAGACCGCCGACGAGCTCCGCGACGTGCTCAACGCCTACGCCACCGGCCGCGCCGTTGAGGTGGCCGAGCCCACGCGCGTCATCGGCGGCGCCGTGCCCATGGGCGCCATGCCCGGCACCGAGACCCGCGTCATGAGCGATGCCACGCAGGCCATGGTCCGCCCCGCGGGCGGCGCACCCGGCTCGACCGCCTCGGGACCGCGCGTCCCCATGCAGAACCAGGCGCCACGCAACATGAACTACGAGGAGCCCAAAAAGGGCAAGGGCGGTAAGGTCGCCGCGATCGTGATCGGCGCCATCGCCGTCATCGCCGCGGCAGTGTTCTTCGCCTCCAGCCTGTTCGGTGGCGGCGGCAAGATGGTCACCGTGCCCAATGTGATCAACTACACGCAGGAGGACGCCGAGGCGACACTCCAGAACGCCGGCTTCGAGGTCGAGTACGGCAACCCCGTCACCGACGAGACGATCGAGGAGGGCTGCGTCGTCGATCAGACCCCGGACGGAAACCGCGAGGCCAAGGAGGGCTCGACGGTCAAGCTGACCCTCTCCAAGGGTCCCGAGCCCATCGAGCAGGTCGAAGTCCCCAACCTCACCGACATGACCCGTGCCGAGGCCGAATCCGCCCTCAAGGGCATCAAGCTCAAGTGCCAGGTGCACGAGGAGGCGAACGACGCCGAGAAGGGCAAGGTGTTCAAGCAGAGCAGGAACACGGGCGAGATGGTGGACGAGGGCACCACGATCGAGATCTGGGTCTCCACCGGACCGGACGAGATCAACGTCCCCGGCGTGCTCGGCATGAGCGAGGCGGAGGCCTCCAACACGCTCACCAACGCCGGGTTCAAGGTCTCCATCGAGGCCGGTTCCTACAGCGATAGCTACGCTCAGGGCACCGTCATGGCCCAGAGCGTCACCGGCACCGCCAAGGAGGGCACGGAGATCACCCTGACCATCTCCAAGGGTCCCGAGCCCAAGCAGAAGGTCAACGCCCCCTACTATGTCGGCCAGTCCGCCGCGACGGCCATCAAGGACCTCAAGGCGCTCGGCTTCGCCGTGACCGTCAACGGCCCGCAGGACGGTGTGATCACCGCGCAGTCCGCCTCCGGCTCCCTTGACAAGGGCGCCAGCATCACGCTCGACACCAAGGACATGGCCGTGCCCGAGCCCGAGGAGTAAACGGCATCCCCGCCTCCTGCCGCGCGAATCGCTCCACGGATCGCCGGGCACTCAAATCGGCAAGGCCAACTGCCAGCGCCCCGAGGCATCAGCCCGGGGCGCTTTTTCATGCCGGGCTGCATGTCATCGCGCACCCCGGCCCCGCCTTTCACCCATAACCGCCGCACGAACATGTC
This sequence comes from uncultured Collinsella sp., assembly GCA_902470815.1. Lineage (GTDB taxonomy): Bacteria > Actinomycetota > Coriobacteriia > Coriobacteriales > Coriobacteriaceae > Collinsella. The sequence continues at coordinate 64,616 of CABRHS010000001.1, read as the reverse complement.
ATCCCTAGCGCCTTGGCCACCAGAGTCACGGACCGCTCGGAATGAATTCGCGTCGCAGCTGAGCGCCCATCGAGCAGGGCGCGCCAAACGAAAACAGGCCGGGGACTGTTCCCCAGCCTGTTCAGATTACGATGGTGCCCCCGATACGATTCGAACGTACGACACCCGCTTTAGGAGAGCGGTGCTCTATCCCCTGAGCTACGGAGGCATTGCCATTGTGCGACCCGGTCGAACCAACTCCCCGTCCAGATGGCCATGGAGCCGATCGCGTCAATGCACTCTGGATATTCTAGCGGTTTTTACGGAACAGTGACAGCACGCCGCGCTTGATCACGTCAAAGAAGCTCAAAGAACGCAGGAGCCGGTCCTCGGGCACATGCTCGCGCATCGCGCGAAGCGTCGCCTTGTTATCGCGCGTGGAAAACAAGAAGCCCGTCTCGCTGCCCTTGACGAATATCGCGAACCGGGCGATCTTCTTGCCGCCGAACATCACGGACGCCGCGACGCGGTCGATCTGGTCCCACGGGATCTGAATGTAATCCTCGGGATTCCGCTCGTTGTAGAACTCGAACGCCTTGTTCCCCAGCATCACATTGCCGTACGTCGCCATTCCATGGAACGACGTGGCGCGCTCGGTGTAGTAGACGGAGCTGTTCTGCGACTGGGCCATCTCGGACCTCTTTCCTCTCACATCGCGAATCCGCCCATGCGGCGCCGGCGGACCGCGCGTATCGCAAAACGCGCCTGCCACCGATGGTAGACCATGGTAGCAGGCGCGGTTTCAGGTGCAAGCGCGACGCGAGCGCTTAAACCCCGGAAGTCTTACATGATGCCGAGCAGGCGGGCGACGATGCCGACCGCGAAGAGCGCGATGATGATGACGATCGGGGAGACCTTCTTCTTGAGCAGCTGGCAGCACAGGAGCGTGAGGCCCACGGCGGCGAGGCCGGGGATCAGCTGATCGAGGTTGGCCTGGAGCGTGGTCACCTTGGCGACCTCGAGGCCATTGGGGCCGAGAGCCGCGAACTGGCTCAGAGCCTGGTGGATGCCCTCAGTACCCGCAGGCAGGTTGGCCCAGTCGATGTAAGCGCCAGCGGACTGCTGCACCGTGGAGACGACCGGGGTGAAGGAGATGCTCACCCAGCGCTGCACGAGCGCGCCGATGATGAACATACCCAGGATAGAAGCACCCTCGGTGATCTTGCCCATGAGGCCGCCGGAGAGGTCCTTGGTGATGGAGGTGCCGACCTTGTAGCCGAACTCCTGGGTGTACCACAGGAAAGCGATGCGGATGATGTTCCACGCGAAGAAGAACAGCAGCGGGCCCATGATGGAGCCGCCGAGCGCCAGGGAGGCGCCGAGCGCACCAAGGATCGGGCGAAGGGTGAACCAGAAGACGGGGTCGCCGACGCCGGCCAGCGGACCCATCATACCGACCTTAACACCCTGGATGGCGGCGTCCTCGACCTGGGCGCCGTTGGCGCGGTCCTCCTCAAGGGCGAGGGTGACGCCGATGACGGGAGCCGACACGTACGGATGCGTGTTGTAGAACTCCATGTGACGCTTGAGTGCCGCGATCTGGTCCTCCTTGTTGGAGTAGAGCTTCTTGATCGCGGGGATCATAGCGAAGCACCAACCGCCGTTCTGCATGCGCTCGTAGTTCCAGGAGCCCTGCAGGAACTGGTGACGCATGCACACCGACATACGGTCGGACTTGGAAAGCTGAATCTTGTTCTCTGCCATGATGTACGTCCTCCCTTCCTTACTCGTAGTCGTTCAGGATGTCGCCGAGCGGATCGCCGGTGCCGGCGCCGCCACCGCTGTTCTTGGCCAGATCCTTAAGACCAAGGTACAGCAGGGCGAGGGACACGCCGATGACGCCGAGGGCGATGAGGGTGAGCTCGGAAATGGCGGCGAAGACGAAGCCGAGCGCGAAGAACGGCCAGACCTCCTTGGTCGCCATCATGTTGATGACCATCGCGTAACCGACGGCCGCGACCATACCGCCACCGACGGCCATGCCGCCGGAGAGCCATGCGGGCATCATGTTGAGCGCGTTGGTCACGATCTCGGGCGAGACGAAGCACAGGGCCACGGCCGGGATGGCGATGCGAATGCCCTGCATGAGGATAGCGGCGATCTGCCAGAACTCGACACCCTTGAAGTTGCCCTTCTCGGCGGCGGCGTCCATGGCGTGAACCATGGGGATCGCCAGCGTGCGGCAGATCATCGTGAGGAACAGGCCTGCAACGGACAGCGGCACGGCAAGGGCGATGGAGGTGGTGATGGCGGTCTGCGAGTCGGCGGTGCCGCCGTCGAGCGCGAGCACCATGATGATGGCGGACGCGACGGAGGCGAGGGCGGCGTCAGGCGCGATGGCGGCGCCGACGTTCGCCCAGCCGAGGGCGATCATCTGCAGGGAGCCGCCGAGCATGACGCCCTCCTGCAGGTGGCCGGTCACAAGACCGATGAGCGTACAGGCCACGAGCGGCTGGTGGAACTGGAACTCGTCCAGAACACCCTCCATACCGGCCAGCAGCGCGATGATGGCGATCAGAACGATCGAAAGTGCTGACATATTCCCTCCTTTACTGGGCGGCCAGCTCGGACTTGGCCTTCTTGATCATCGCGTCGAAGGACTCGGCTGAATCTGCCGGGACCTTGCGGATGTCGAAGGTGATGCCGCGGGCGGCGAGCTTCTCGAGCGTCTCGACGTCGTCGTTATCCATGGCGATGGCGTTGGTGACGACGACCTTGCCCACGGAGTGGGCCATGGAGCCAAGGTTGACTTCCTTGATGTCCACGCCGCCCTCGACCGCGCGGAGCAGGTCCTGAGGGGTCTCGAACAGAAGCATGGCCTTGGTGGCGCCGAAACGCGGGTCCTTGGCGACGTCGATCATCTTCTGGACGGGGACGACGTGGGCCTTGACTCCGGGAGGCGCGGCCTCCATGATCATGGACTTGCGCAGGTCGTCGTGGGACACGGCGTCGGACACGACGATGATGCGGTCCGGCTTGGTCATCTTGGTCCACGTGGTCGCCACCTGACCGTGGAGCAGGCGCGTGTCGACGCGAGCGAGCACGAACTTGATGTGTCCGTCACCGAGAACGGTGCCCTCGGGGATGGCGCCCTGGGAAACGACCGGCGCCGCCGCTGCAGCGGGCTTGACCTCTTCCGGCTCGAGAGACTCCGGCTTGACGCGAACGCCGGCGCGGGCCTCGGAAATGACGTGTTTGGCGATATCGTGCGCAGTCTTGGATGCGTCGAAGCGAGCGGTGTACACCTCGACGAGCATCGGCAAGTTCACGCCGGTCAGGATCGCCCAGTTGGGGTGGGCATCAAACAGACCGCTGATCTGGTTGAACGGGGTGCCGCCCCACAGATCGACGAGGAACAGGACGTCCTCGGGATCGTCGAAGGAAGCGACCGCCTCTTCCACCTTCTGGCGGAAGTCATCCGGACCCATGCTCGGCATGAGGGAAACCGTGGCGACGTTGGGCTGATCACCGAAGACCATCGAACCGGTCATCTTGAGACCCTCTGCCAAGTCACCGTGGCTTGCCAAAACGATACTTACCATCACACAACCTCCTCTGTTGTTACACGTTTTGAACACAACAACGAAAATGGTATGCCGCTTATCCGCAATATTCAACCCTTCGTCGAACAGGAGAAATATTACAAAGTCGCAGGTTGAGGGGTTGTTTAATCGATTCAATTTTCTAGTGAATAATCCCGGGGACAAAACAGCAGGTACAGGGCGGGCACATGGTGGCATACGGCCATCTTGCCGCATTGCGGCACGCCCCGCACGCACAGAAGGATCTTCGACCATTCTGCCGAACGGTCGTCTAGGGCACGTCAGCGGTAACGGACCCCGCCGCCGCAACGCCGTCGCTCCGGACGGCCTTGTCGATGCCCCGAGTCACCATGCTGACAGTCCCCGTGCGACCCTGTTGACGACCCCTGAACGACACCGTTGGTACATGAGGGTGGGATTGTCGAAAAATCAACGGTTGATTCGTGTCATTCTCGACAATCCCACCCTCTGCAAGCGTTTCGGCCGAATGGCCGGATGCCGCAAACCGAGGTTCGGCCTACGCGAACTGACTCCTATACAGCTCGGCGTACGGGCCGTTCTCCGCCAACAGCTCCTCGTGCGTGCCCTGCTCGATGATGGTGCCCGCCCGCATATGCAAGATCAGGTCGGCGTCCACGATGGTGCTCAGGCGATGGGCGATCACGAAGCTCGTCCGTCCGCTCATCAGCGTCTCGATCGCGCGGACGATATCGCGCTCGGTGCGCGTGTCCACGCTCGACGTGGCCTCGTCCAGAATGAGGATCTTGGGGTCGCACAGGATCACGCGCGCGATGGTGAGCAGCTGGCGCTGCCCCTGGCTGATGTTCTCCGCGTCGTTCTCCACATGCGTGTCGTACCCCTGCGGCATCGTGCGAACAAAGTGGTCCACACGGGCCATCTTGGCCGCGGCCTCGATCTCCTCCCGCGTGGCATCGGGTCGCCCATAGGCGATGTTCTCCGCGATCGTGCCGTCGAACAGCCATGCATCCTGCAGCACCATGCCGAAGTTCCGCCTCAGCTCGGCGCGCGACATGGCATGTGTGTCCACGCCGTCCAGCGCGATCTTTCCGCCATCGATCTCGTAAAAACGCATAAGCAGGTTGATGAGCGTGGTCTTGCCCGCGCCCGTGGCGCCCACGATGGCGATCTTCTGGCCGGGCTTCACGTGGAACGTCACATCGCGCATGAGGGGCTTTTCCGGATCATAGCCAAAGCGAACGCGATCAAAGTCCACGCGGCCCTCCACATCCGCCGGCACGTGCGCGGCGGCCTCGGGCACGGGGTCGGGCTCGACCTCCTCCTCGTCCAGGATGTCGAACACGCGCTCCACGCTCGCGAGCGCGTTCTGCAGCGTGTTGATGGTGAACGAGAGCTGGGTGAGCGGCTCGGACACCTGGTAAATGTAGTGGAAGAACGCCTGGAACACGCCGATGGTGATCTGCCCTCCCACCAGCATGCCGCCCGCGACGACGGCGATGATGACCTGTGCCAGACGGATGATGAAGCGGATCAGCGGGCTGATGGCGTTCGTCATGAAATCGGCTCGACGACTGGCGGTCGCGAGCTTGTCGGAGAGCTCGCGAACCTCCGCGGCGCTCGCCCCCTCGCGGTTGAAGCTCTTGATGATGAGACGGCCGGAGTAGGCCTCTTCAACCGTCGCGGTGAGCTTGCCCACATAGCGTTGGCGCTCGGCGGCCAGGCGCAGGGTGCGCTTGGAAACGTATTGCGTGACCGCGGTGGAAAGCAGGGCGAACACCAGGAAGATGCCGGTGAGCAGGAAGCTGTAGCGGAACATCATGATGAGCGCGCCCATGATGGTCCCCACGGCGCTCATGAGCTTGAGCAGGCCCGTCTGCAGCACCTCGGACATCTTGTCCAGGTCGTTGGTGGCCCGGCTCACCACCTCGCCGGGCTTATGCGCGTCGTAGAACTTGAGCGGCAGGCGGTTGAGCTTCTGGGCGATGCTCGCGCGCAAAGACAGGTTGAGCTTCTCGGCAAAGCCCGCCATGACAAAGCACTGCACCGAGTACAGCGCGCAGGCGGCCGTCCAGATGCCGAAGTAGATGGCGAGCTCGCGGCCGCCGGTGTCCCATCCGACCGTGAACATGCGCCCCTGGGCGAACGCGGCCTGGATATTGGCCCACAGCACGTCGATCACGTGCGCACTGTAGGCGGGGGCCGCCACGTGGAAACCCGTGTAGGCCAAGATCGCGGCCACCACCACGCCGAAACGCCAGCGCTCGCCGCGGGCGGCGCCCCACAGGCGGCGCACCGTGCCCCAGATGTCTCGCGGGACCTCGAGCTGCTCCTCGGGCGTGCCCGAGCTATCGGCCATGGCCCGGGCGTCCTCGATGGCGCCCTCGCGGCGCTCGCGCTCTATGCGGGCGTTCTCGGAGAACAGCTCGTCGGCGCCGTCGTCGCGCTTCTTCTTGGACCACGCCATGCTACTCGCCTCCCTTCATCTGGCTGTTTGCGATCTCGCGATACACCTCGCAGCTCTCCATGAGCTCCTCATGCGTGCCCTTGCCCTCGATGCGGCCGTCCTTGAGCACGACGATCTGGTCGGCGTGCAGGATGGTGTTGATGCGCTGCGCGATGATGAGCACCGCCGCGTCGCGCGTCTCGGGCCCGAGGGCCCGACGCAGCGCGGCATCGGTCTTGAAGTCGAGCGCCGAGAAGCTGTCGTCGAAGATGTACAGGTCGGCGCGCTTCATGAGGGCTCGCGCGATGGCCAGGCGCTGACGCTGGCCACCGGAGAAGTTGGTGCCCCCCTGGGCCACGGGCGCCTCGAGCTTTTCGGGCAGGCCCCACACGAAATCGGACTGCGCCACGTCGAGCGCATGGCGCATCTCGGCATCGGTGGCGCGATCGTTGCCGTAGCGCAGGCTGCTCGCCACCGTGCCGCTGAACAGCCACGCCTTCTGAGGGACGTAGGCGATGCGCTCGCGCAGGTCGCGCTGGGCAAGGTCGCGCACGTCGACACCGGAGAACCGCACGCTGCCGGCCGTGACGTCATGCAGGCGCAGCAGCATCTTGGCGATGGTGGACTTGCCCGATCCGGTTGGCCCTATGATCGCCGTGGTCTGGCCGCGTCGGCAGGCGAAATCTATGTCGTGCAGGGTGTCCTCATCGGCGTCATCGAAACGGAACGACGCGTGCTCGAATGCGGCCACCACATCCGACGCGGCATCCATCCGAACCCCATCTCGACCGTCGACGATGCTCGGCTGCATATGGATGACCTCGGAGCAGCGCTGGAGGCAGACTATGGCGCGCGGCACCATGAGGGCGACGAACTGCGCCATCATGATGTAGAACATGATGAGCATGGCGTACTCCACTACGGCGGAGATGCTGCCGATCTCCATGGCGTGCGCACCCACGCGGCTGCCGCCGAGCCACATGAGCAGCACCTCCGCGATGTTCATGAGGCAGAAGCTGAAGCAGTCCACGCCCGCGAAGATCCAGTTCACCTTGATGGCGGCGTCGGCGTAATCGGAGAACACGCGCCCCATTCGGCCCTCCTCGTGGCGCTCCTTGCCAAAGGCGCGGATCACGCGCACGCCGATGATGTTCTCGCGCAACACGACGTTCATGCGGTCGATGAAGCCCTGCATCTTCTCGAAGATCGGGGCGGCGCGGCGCACGGCGATCACGGCGAATATCATCACCACGGTGACCACGGCGAGCATCATGGCGCCCATCTGCGCGTCGACCCTGAACGCGAGAACCGTGCCCATGACGCAGATGATGGGCACGGGCAGCATCGCCTGGGTTGCGAGCATGACCGTCTGCTGGATCACGTTCACGTCGTTGAGCGTGCGGGTGATCATGGAGCCGGTGCCGAACTCCTCGAAGTCGCTGCCAGAAAAGGCGAGCGAGGCCTCGTAGACGGCGTTGCGGATGTCGCGGCCCACATAGGAGGCAAGGCGCGCGCACAGGTAGTTGCCCAGCAGGGCCCCGCCGCTCGCGCAGCAACACGCAATGAGCATCTTGAGGCCCTGACCCAAGATGAAATCCGTGCCCCCGCTCGTCACGCCCTGGTTGATCATCCCCGCCAGCATGGTGGGAACATACAGCGTGCCGGCGACATCCAACAGCAGGGCCGCCAGCGTCGCCGCGACCAGAGCCTTGTACGGTTTGATCGTCTGCCACAGCAATCTCATGCAGTCATCTCCCCCGATCTTCCTAACGACATGCGATTGACCGGCGCAAAAAAGCCGAAATACCATCGTATCCCGGCTTTTTGACTTCGTCACGAGTCGTATGCGGTTGTTTCAATTCTTAACACCAGTTACCCACGACCTCGCATGCGAACGAAGGCGAGGGCGCCGACCCCTAGGCCGCGGGAGCCTCGACCGGCTCCTCCTCGTCCTGGGCGTCCTCGACGGGGCCGTTGGGATACGCCCAGCCCTCCTGGACGGACTCGTAAAACACGGCGGTGGCGGCGAGGTCGTGCACACTCTTGCCATCGAGCCACGGCAGCTCGACGAGCTCGGGGAGGGTGGTTACCAGCTCGGAGCAGTCAACGAAGCGGCCCTTGTCATTCAAGCGCTCGCAGTCCTGGACGCGCCAGTACCCGTCGGTGTGGGTCACGTAGTACTCATGGCCGTCAACGTCCATGAACACGCGCGTCTTAGAGCGCAGGTAGGACAAAAGCCCCTCGAAATCCAGGGAGATCTCCTGATCAGCCTTCAGGCCCATGGTCGGCTCCTATCTGTCGGGCGCCCGGCCCTTTGCCCGGGCGCGTGCATAACCGTTAACCCCATCTTTCCCGCCTTACACGGGCTTTACGACCAAAAGTTGGTAGACGGCCGTTTTGGTCGAGCAACGGTATGCATACAGAAGCGCCAAACGTGAATATGGCGATCAGAAATACCCGGACGACGGGGTCGGTGGCGCGGCGGGCGGCCCGCACCCGCCTGGTCAACGGCAGCTGGCGAGAGGCGGGCAGGCGGCGGCAAGCGGGAAACGGCTTGACGGCGGACGGGAGACTGGCTGGCGACGGCAGACGGGAGACGGGGCGACGCCGAACGCGCCGAGCCCGACGTGTCATTGCCGACGCGCCGAACCCAACGTGCCATTGCCGACGCGCCAAGCTGGGCGGACGTCAAGCTGGGCGGACGCCGAGCTGGGCACCGGTGGAGGAAATGAACGGAATCAAGATATGAACGATTATCTTGGCGCCAGCGGTGGATATGAGCGATTCGTTCACATCCTCAACCGGCGTCATGCATTTTACCTGCGGTGATACCAAAGATTGCCCCATCATGACGAGGGCACCGTTCATATCCTCAATGACCCTCTCTGGGCACGCGCGGGCGCTCGGCCTCCCGCCCATCCCCGGCGCCCAGATAACGACGCAAGACGAACTCCCGCAGCTCCTCCTGCCGCTCTTCGAATCCGGGTGGCTCTCTATCCGGTCGCTTTCCCACCCTGCGACCGATCGCGCGCATGAGCCTGCCGAACGCCTCGCGGTCAAAAAACTCGCGCCTCGTGACGATCATTGCGTTATAGCCCATGGCCTCGAGTGCGTTCAGGCGCTCGCTGTCGATTGCGAGCTGTTCCTCCGTCTCGTGAACTATGCCGTTGTACTCGAAATCCGTCCGAGAACACGGCAGGTATGCATCGCACTCGAAGTAGCCCCTCCTCGTGAGTCCCCTTGCCTCACCCGTGACTTCGATTCGATACGCGAGCCGGAGCTCGGCGATTTGCATCCCGCCCAACCGCCTGGGCAGAAGAAGCATCATGAAGAACGCCGTCTCCATGGGCGACCGTGCGCCAGCACGAACCCACACGAGCGCGCGACGCAACTTGTTCGCACCGTGCTGCCCGCGCGCCTGCTCCGCCCACTCCAAGATCCTCTCCGGAGTGGTCAACGGCAGGCGAATCGCGAATTCGCCCGAGGCCGGCGGCAGACCGTAGCAGCCGCACAGCTCCATCAGGTATTCCACGAGTTCTCGTTCGTCAGCCTGTCGCGCAAACAGCTGTGCGGTGAGTAGCACGCCCGTCACAAATATGCCCCGATCGATCTGGATAAGCGAGTTGCGCGGAATAGGGAAACGCCACACATGTGAGGTGATCCCCGATCCCGACCGCCTGTCGCAGTCTCGTCGCACGATCACATCAATCCGGACGACCTGATCCGGCGGCGCGCCCATCGCAATCAGAAGCCGTCGAGCCCGCGCGGCAAGGCCGACGTCCGCCGCGCCCGGTTTAAGCTCCGAGCTGCGCGCCGGCAGGAGCGCCCGTGGAGCCGGACGGTTCTGCAGCCGGTGGTACAACCGGGCGGTTTCATGTGAGAGGATCATGCTCATAGCCAAATCATCGCAGGCATTCTGCGGATTTGGCCGTGACTTGAATTATTTTGCCAGGCGAACTGGCAGCTTCCTTCCCGCCATCTGACGCGGAAGACGGGCTGGCCATCGCCAACAGGGCTGACCCGACGGCAGGGCCGGCCATCGCCAGCAGGGCTGACCCGACAGTAGGGCCGGCCATCGCCAACAGGGCTGACCCGACAGCAGGGCCGGCCATCGCCGGCAGGGCCGACCCGACGACAGGCCGATCCGGCGACAAGCCTACTCAACCGGTAGGCTCGCCCAACCGGCAGGGCCAGCCCCGTCGTCGGGTCCACCCTCCCGATGGGACCGGCTCGCCCGCCGGCGAAGCGCCTACCAGAGACCCAGGGCGGCCTGCATGCCCATGCTCACCAATGTGATGCCGATCCAGCAGCACAGGCCCATGAAGATGGGCTTGCCACCCGTCTTGACCAACTTGACCACATCGGTGTTAAAACCTATGGCCGCCATCGCCATGACGATGAAGAACTTGGACAAGGTCTTGATGGGCGCGGTCACCGCCGCGGGCAGGGCGAACACCGTGGTGATGACGCTCGCCAACACGAAGAACAGGATGAAGAACGGGAAGATCTTCTTGATGTCGAAGGAACCGGCGGAACGGCCGTCCCCCTGCCCCGCCTTTGCCGCGCGCTCGGCCTGTCGAACCTGCCAAAAGGCCAGGAACAACGTAATAGGGATGATGGCCAGGGTGCGAGTGAGCTTGACGATGGTGGCGTGGTCGAGCGCGTTGGCGCCCGGGTGCATGCCATCCCACGCGGCGGCCGCGGCGGTGACCGAGGAGGTGTCGTTGATGGCGGTGCCGGCGAACAGGCCAAAGCCCTCGTTGCTCATGCCCAGCATGCCGCCGAGCGCGGGGAACACCAGGGCCGCGATGATGTTGAACAAGAAGATAACGCTGATGGCCTGCGCGATCTCCTCGTCATCGGCATCGATCACGGGCGCGGTTGCGGCGATGGCCGACCCTCCGCAGATCGACGAGCCCACGCCCACGAGCGTCGAGATCTTGCGGGGGATGCGCAGCGCCCGGCACAGCGCGAAGGAGATGACCAGCGAGGTGGTGATGGTGCAGACGATGATGGGCAGCGAGCTGGCGCCCACCTTGGCGATCTGCCCCAGGTTGAGGCCGAAGCCGAGCAGGACCACCGCGTACTGCAAGACCTTCTTGGAGGTGTACTTGATGCCGGGTGCCGCGGCGTCCGCGATGGCGGTACGGCCGCGCAGGGCGTGCCCGATCGCCATGCCAATCAGAATGGCGAAGACGGGGCCGCCGATGACTTCGAACCTCCTGCCAAGCAACCACGCCGGCACCGATATCGCCAGCGCCAGCGCCACGCCCCTCCACAGGCCCTTGAAATCCTTGAGCAGCTCCATGCGTTCACCTTTCCTGTATTTCCTCCCCGTCCCATGCGGGGCCTTGCGTGCGTGTCCATAGTAGAACCTGCGACTATAATGATTTATAGGCAATTGGTTATAGCCTCATCGCTATTTCTTATGATGCTTGCCGAATATGGAGACAATCATGCTCGACTACCGCGCGCACACGTTTTTAGAGGTATACCGTCAGCGCAGCTTCACCCGCGCCGCAGACGCCCTCCTCATAACGCAACCGGCCGTCTCCCAGCACGTCAGACAACTGGAGTCGCACTACGGGTGCTCCCTCTTCTCCAAGACGGGGCGTGGGATAGAGCCCACCCCCGCCGCTCGCATGCTCTACGACCGCCTGCTCACCATGGAAAACGACGAGAGACGCATGCGCGACGAGGCGGCGCGCCTGGCGGGCGCACGGGACTCCGGAAGGCCCATCCCGCTCACCTTCGCCTGCACGCGCACCATCGCGGATTACGTCGCCCCGCGCATCGTGGCCGCGCACCTCGGTCGACACCCCGATGGCCCCGTTGCCATGCGCGCCGGCAACACACGGGACCTGGTCCGGGCGCTCGACCGCGGAGAGATCGACTTCGCCCTCGTGGAGGGCTCCTTCAATCGCGAGCGATTCGCCAGCGAGGTCCTCTCGCGGGAGCCCTACATCGCCGTAGCGGGCCCGGGCCCCGCTGCCGACGTGCGACCAGCCTCCATACACGATTTGCTCGAGCGCCGCCTCATCCTGCGCGAAGCGGGATCGGGCACGCGCGAGATCCTGGAGAAGCACCTGGCCGCCCGCGACCTGGCGATCGACGACTTCGCCAGCGCGGTGGAGCTCGAGAGCATCCCCACCATCAAGGCGTGCGTGAAAGAGGGGGCTGGGATCACGTTCCTGTACCGGGCGGCGGTCCAGCGTGAACTCGAACGTCGCGAGCTCATTGACATCACGCCGCGCGACTTTACGGTCGAGCACGACTTCTGCCTGATCTGGCAGCGCGGGAGCCAATACGGGGCGCGATACCGCGCGCTATGCGAGGCGTGGCGGCAACTCTTGCCCTAACGCTGCTAGATGACGCCGCGAGACTGACCGCGCCGCTCGTTGAAGCGATACAATATGGCCGTTTCCGTCAGCGGACCCAGCGTGTCACCACGCGGCTTTGGAGGCGCCATGGCTCGCCACACCACCGTAACCATCAGCGATGTAGCCAACGAGGCGGGCGTCGCCCTCGGCACTGTCTCGAACGCCTTCAACCATCCCGAGAAGGTGCGACCCGAGACCCTCAAGCGCGTCAACGAGGTCGCCGCCAAGCTTGGGTACGCGCCCAATCAAAGCGCCCGCATGCTCGCGGGCGGCAAGAACCGCTCCTTCGGCCTCGTCCTGCCCAGCCTTGAGCATGGCATATCGCTCCAAATCGCCAACGGCGCGAACGCAGAGGCGAAAAAGCACGGCTACGGCCTGCTCATGGCCAATGCCGACAACGACGACATCCTCTCGGCCCGTTACCTCAGCTACTTCATGGGCACGCAGGTGGCCGGAATCCTGGTGCAGCCCATGAGCGTCCCCGGATGGAAACCCTCCATGGCAACCCCCTCGGTTCCCACCGTGTATCTGGACTTTCACAGCGACGCGCCCGGGTATTTCGTGGGCGCGGCAAACCGCTCGCAGGGCAGGCTGATCGCCCAGCACGCCATCGACGCGGGGGCACGGCACGTGGCGGTGTTCGGCAAGAACGAGTTCGAGAAACTCGACCTGCGCATCGCCGGCATTGAGGACGTCGTGCACATGCGCACCGGCGTCACATTTGAATTTATTGATGAGGGCTCGTGGAACCTCGCGCAAGACGGTTATGCAGTTGGCCACCGCCTGGCCAATCGCACCGCATCCGAGCGCCCGGATTTCATCATAGCCCTCTCCGATGTGCTCGCCACGGGCGCCATCGCGGGCATCCAGGCTGCCGGCTTGCTCGTCCCCCACGACATCAAGGTGGCGGGCTGTGATGGCAACCCGCTTGCCTGGAGCGGCAACGTCCCCCTCACCACCATCGCTCCCCCCGGATACGAGATCGGCCGCAAGGGCGTGCAGTACCTCATCGCGCAAATCGAGAACAAGCGCCGCGCCGGCAACGCCATGCCCACGGAGAACCACCAGGCCCTCGTGCGCCCCTTCCTGCTCGCGCGGTCGAGCTCGGGGCAGGACAACTTCTCCGAATTTGCCGACCCAGACCTGGACATCAGCGGATATCTCTAACACGTTCGTCGTATCATGGGGTAAGGCGGGCCGGCACGAGGCGCGGCACTGATGCCGCGGGCGTCGCGCGCGGCGTCCGCATCGGTCATCGAGAAAGGAACCATCATGGCCAACCGCATCGTCCTCAACACCATCTCCTATCACGGCGCCGGCGCCATCGCCGAGATCCCGGGCGAGCTCACCCGCCGCGGCTACAAGAAGGTGTTCGTCTGCACCGACCCCGACCTGGTCAAGTTCGGCGTCGCCGCCAAGGTGACCGACCTGCTCGACGAGGCCGGCATCGCCTACAGCGTCTACTCCGACATCAAGCCCAACCCCACCATCCAGAACGTGACCGACGGCGTGGAGGCTTATAAGGCCGCCGAGGCCGACTCCATCGTGACCATCGGCGGCGGCTCCGCCATGGACACCGCCAAGGCAATCGGCGTCATCATCACCAACCCCGAGTTCGCCGACGTGCGCTCGCTCGAGGGCGTCGCCCCCACCAAGAACCACGCCGTGTTCACCATCGCCGTGCCCACCACCGCTGGCACCGCGGCCGAGGTCACCATCAACTACGTCATCACCGACGTCGAGAAGGTCCGCAAGTTCGTCTGCGTCGACACCAACGACGCTCCCGAGGTCGCCGTGGTCGACCCCGAGATGATGGCCACCATGCCCGCCGGCCTCACCGCCAGCACCGGCATGGACGCCCTCACCCACGCCATCGAGGGCTACACCACCCAGGGCGCCTGGGAGATGTCGGACATGTTCCACCTCAAGGCCATCGAGCTCATCTCCAAGAACCTGCGCGACGCCGTGGCCGAGGCCAAGAGCGGCGTTCCCGGCTCCGGCCGCGAGGGCATGGCCCTCGCCCAGTACATCGCCGGCATGGGCTTCTCCAACGTCGGCCTGGGCGTGGACCACTCCATGGCCCACACGCTCTCCGCGCACTTCGACACCCCGCACGGCGTTGCCTGCGCCATGCTGCTGCCCATCGCGATGGAGTTCAACAAGCCCGTCGTGACTGAGCGCCTGGCCAAGGTCGCCGAGGCCATGGGCGTCGACACCACCGGCATGAGCACCGACGAGGCCGCCGACGCCGCCATCGCCGCCGTCAAGCAGCTCTCCGTGGACGTGAACATCCCCACCGTGTGCGAGGCCATCACCGAGGAGGAGCTCGACACGCTCACCAAGGACGCCATGGCCGACGCCTGCTTCCCGGGCAACCCCCGCGAGGCCACCTATGACGACGTGATGGGCATGTTCCGCAAGATCATGAAGTAGCACGTCCGCTTTTGTTGCATGACGCGCGATATCCCGCGCAAACGCACAACGGGGAACCCGACGCACGCGGGCTCCCCGTTTTTCATTGTGCAAAGGATGAACCGATGCCCTCCCCGGGCTCGATCAAGCGGCTACGCTCCGTATCGGGCGATCGCGCCGGGGAGCTCATGCAGACTTTCAAGAACCGCCGCGCACATGCCCTCGATCTCGCTCGTGGGCGGGACCATGTCCGGCACCATGAAGACCTGGGCGCCCGCCGCATGGCCGGAGCGCACGCCGTTGTGCGAGTCCTCGATCACCGCGCAGCAAGTGGGGTCGACGCCCATCCGCTCCGCCGCCAAGAGGAAGATGTCGGGCGCGGGCTTGCCGTTTTCGATCTCATCGCCCGTCGTGATCGAGGCGAACATATCGCGAAGGCCGAATCGATCGAGGCGGGGAATCGCCTTGGATCGATAGGTCGAGGTGGCGAGGGCGAGGGGATACCCCGCAGCATGAAGCTCGTCGAGCGCCTCGCGGGCACCGGGCATCAACGTCAGGTCGGTCTCGCAAATCTGGTCAAAATGCACGAGATGCAGGCGGAAGCACTCTTTCGCCAGCTCATCATCCCCGCCCAGGTGCTCCACCATCAAGGCATGCACCGAGGGCGCGGTGCGGCCGATGAACGAATGGATAAGCTCGCCGGGGAGCTCGATGCCGAGGTCCCGCGCGGCGCGCTTCCACGCCTCCTGGCTCACCCGCTCGGAATCGACGAGCGTTCCGTCCATGTCGAAAATGACAGCCTCTAGCACCTGCATGCGCATGCTCCTCTTATCTGACGCGGGGTCTTTGATATCGGGTTGTATTTTACTCAGTCGCGGCGCCCCATCGGCCCCGCATGGGTATGATTCCCCCATGAAAGAGAACATGGACATAGCGACCGACACCCGCGAGACGAGCCTCCCTGCCGGGATTCGGGCGAAACTCGACGCGCTGGTAACGCTGCTGCGCTCGTACGGCCCCGTCGCAATCGGATATTCCGGGGGCGTTGACAGCACGTTCCTCGCAGCGGTCTGCGCACGTCACCTGCCGGCGGAAGACGTGCTCCTCATCCATCTGGACACGCCGTTCATCGGCTCTCCCGAGCGGGAATCCTTCGAACGCGAGCGCATACGCTTTGAGGAGATGGGGGTCGGCGTGGCCCTCATCGAGGTCAACCCACTTGCCGACCCCCTTGTGGCATCCAATCCCGCCGACCGCTGCTACCGCTGCAAGCTCGCGGGGTTCTCCCAGCTTGCCTCCGAGGCGAGGCGGCGGGGTTTCCCGACCGTCCTCGAGGGCAGCAACGCCGACGATGCGGGTGATTTCCGCCCCGGCATGCAGGCGGTGAAGGAGCTCGGCGCGCGCTCACCCCTGATGGAGACCGGATGGCATAAAACCGAGGAGCGTGACATGCTGCGCATCTGGGGGCATGAGGTGTGGAGCCTTCCCGCCGGCGCGTGCCTGGCGACGCGCATCCCCTGCGGCGAGGAGATCACAGGGCGCAAACTCGAGGTGGTCCGCGCATGTGAGGACTATTTGCACGAACGGGGTCTGAGGCAGGTCCGGGTGAGGCTCGACCGCGGTGAGGCCCGTGTCAGCACCGATGCAGACGGGCTCGCAGCGCTTGCAGCGATGAACGGACGGAGCGCGGAGGATACCACGCAACCGCAAGGGGTCCTCCTCCCCCCTGCGATTGTTGAAGCCCTGCTTGTCAGAGGGGCCACGCGCGTCTCCGCACGCGCTCTGCCCTATCTCCATGGAGAGACGAGCCGGCAGACGAGCTCCTGATTCAGAGTATCCAAAGGACCGAAAGCACCGCGATGGGCGCCCGATGGGCGGGCCGTATTCGGCAATACCTACGACTATGCTTACGACATAGCCGCTCTAAACAACAATAGGACGGCGAAAAACGCCGTCCTAGCTGCGGTTTTGGTCGCGTGGGCAGGATTTGAACCTACGACCTCCGGGATGCACTTTGAGCCAGATAATATGCACAGGTAACACTATGTATAAGCATGATGTCAGCAGGTTACAAGGCATTTTTACCTTCATCATGTATCACGATGTATCACCATGTTTATGCATCATTCACTTTCATACTTACGACTATACTTACGAATTTTCGGGCGCTCGCGGGTTCGGATCGTTCGCACGCGATACCGAGCGAGCGCATCTTCCCCGAAAAAGACGCCCCGCCGAAGCGGAGCGTCCAACTCGAGCACTTCTGCGATTCCGTGCGCCCGATCAGTCGTCGCCCGAGACCAGCTGACCGACCAGGCCCGAGATGTCGACACGGTCCGTGTAATAACGCTCATTAGTTTCCGGGCTGTGGCCGAAATACGCCGCGCGAATCTCCTTCGGGATCCCCCTGTCGCGCCACTCCGTGTTGAGCGTCGCGCGCCAGACATGGCTCGACACGTCGCGCAGCAGCGGGATCTCGAGCTCGTCGGCCATGAGGTCGTACAGCTCGCGGACGGACTTCTGCGCGTTCGCCTTGTCCCACTCGCGTCCGGGCGCGGCGGGGGCGGGGAAGACGTAGCCGTCGGGATCTCCGGCGCACCTCGCGACCCTGGCGCGCAGGCGCTCGGCGACGCGCCCATCGGTCACCGGGCAGATGCGGCCCTGGTGGGTCTTGCTGAGCTCGGGCACGACCTCGACCGTCACGGGCTCGGCGTGCAGGTCGACGTGGCGCGCGCGGAGCGTGCGGGCCTCGCTGATGCGCAGACCGCAGACGGCCTGCAGCAGCGTCACATCGACCGCGACCCTCATGCGCTCCGCGCGCTGCTGGGGCGTGTACCTCCCCTGCTTGGGCGACGTGTCGACGGCGGGCTCGAACTCGAGGAGGTAATCGATCACGCGCAGGCGCTCATCCCTGCTCAACGCCCTGCCGCCGGTGCCCCTGTGGCCCTTGTTGACCTCCGGGAGCCTCATGCGGCGCCCGCGGATCGGGTTGAACTGCAGAACGCCGAGCTCGATTAGCCGGTCGATCACGTAGCCGCTGACGACCTTCTTCGCCTGCAGCGCCGTCTTCTGCCCGTGCTCGCGGGCCACTCCGCGGAACGCCTTCTCCAAGTTGAAGGGCAAAACAGCGTCGGCGATGCGGAACCCCCTCGCCTGCTCCTTATATAAGTCAATTACCCTCACGTACCGCTTGACCGTGTTGGGACGGAGAATGTCTGCCATCTCCACACGGATATATGGAATCACGTCCTCTTCGATGTACTTCTCCATCAGCGACGACGTCTTCCACACCGTCGAGACCTGCCCGCGGCAGAGCTCCTCGGCCTTCGCCCTGGCGCGGCGCCTGATCTCCTTGTCCGAAAGCTTCCCGGTAGTCGTGTGCCGCTCGAGCTTGCCGTTCGGCAGCCTCACGTGCCACTGCATGCGGCGCCTTCCGTCGGCGAGCGCGGTGATCCGCGCCGTCGACGTGCTGTCCTCGCCCGGCTCCAAAGCGACCCTCATGTCAAATCCCCCCTCCACGCCTCTACCATGCGGATGGGATCCCGTGGCGCGGCGCCACGCGCCGCGCCCTCGCGAGCGGACACGTCACTCGCCTCCCCGCACGCGGCGGGAGTCGATCCAGGCGGCGACGTCGGGCTCGCGGTACAAAACGGGTGAATGGCGGTCGCCCGTGCGGATGAACGCGGGGCCCTTGCCATCGGATCGCCAGTTGGCGAGCGTCCTGACGCCCACGTGGAGCAGTTCGGACACCTCGCCCGGGGTCATCAGGCGGACGAGGCCGCCAGGCCGCGTGTCGACGGGGGTGCTGATTTCTTTTTTCATGACAAAACGCCTCACAGAACCAACCCAACGCCTTCAGGCGTTGAAGCTCGGTTCCCTCGGAGGCTGTGACGGGCGCATGTCGGCATGGGAGTTCGCCCCGCGGCACTCCTGTCCGCGGGCACAGCCGGCCGTGCACGCAAAAGCCCTACTCAATCCGGCCGGAAAACCGGCCGTCATCGGAGACCCGGATGCGGTCGCCGGTTATCCCGCCGGCGACGGGTGCGTGCGTCCTTGGCTGCGATGCCTTTAGTATACCCACGACCCACCGCTGATTCACATCTCCTCCACAACCAGTAGGGCGGGGCGGCCGGAGGACGAAGCGCGCACCCGCACGGTGGGATGGGAGCCTCGCCGCGCCGTGCACAGAAGCACAGGGGAGAAGCGGTCATTTTCTTCCGCCCAGCGATCACAGACACCCATCCCGATGTTTTTCGAAAACCCCGTGCATCCGTGCGAGGTTGAAACCAGAGAGCCGGGCACCAGCGGAAACGGGCGCACAGAGAGACGCACGGCCGCCTCTCCCGCCCCGAGACTCCGTGCATTCGGTCGAAAGCCCGCGAGCGGTAGGCATTCGCCCGCGAACGGCATTCCGCTTGATTCTCGAAAATTTTTTTAGTAGACGCGCGCTTTTCCGTTAGGAAAAGCGGCCGGGGGGCGGTAAAGGTCGAGTTCAGCCCCGGATTGCCCTCCGAGCGAACCCGAAAAACGCACTCGAAAAATCAGAAAACGGCATGTTACCAGGCAGTATGCAAAAGTCGAGTTCAAACCCGGATTGCCGTCGACCGGGTTGCAGCGGGCCGCCGTCGACCCCGCTTGCGGGTGAGTCGGGCGGTGGTTATGGTGATGCCACCGGACGAAATCGCGCGATCCTCCACCGGTCAACGAACTTGAAACGAACGCGGGCCAGACCCGTGAAATGGAGGACTACCATGCCATCAACCCCTTTACCCGTGTCCGAGGCCCCCCAGCCGACCGAACGCGAATCCATCCTCGGCCTCCTGCGCCAGTCGTGGCGCAGGATGGAGAGCTCCGGCATCGCGGGGCTCGTTCGCATCGCCTCGGGCGTCGCCCCCAGGAACACCAACCCGGCGAGCGAAAGCCCCTTCGCCTACGTCGTACCCCCCGACCCCGCCATCGCCCTCATCGCCGCCACCATCATCGAGGCGATCGGCGCCGGCTCCATGAGCCGCCCCGAGTTCGCCCAGGCGCTCGACGCCTGCCTGCACGGGCAGAACGGGTACGTCGAGGCGTATAACAGCTGCACCGCCAAGGGGACCAAGATCGGCCGCGTCGACGCCGACGCCCTGCGCTCGGCATATGCGCTCTTCGAGGTCTCCCGCGCCGAGGTCGACGGCGAGCCCATGGCGGTCATCGACGGCACGCTCGCGCAGTTCGTCGCCGACGCCAACGAGGGGGACGAGGGCCCCTACCGGGCCCTCACCCGCGGCGACCTCGCCGACATGGCCCGCGCATGGTGCCCAGGGGCGAGCAAGCGCTGGCAGGATGGATTCGCCGACGCGCTTCGGGCGGCGGCCCCGCGCTTCGAGACGGTCGAGCAGCTCGGGCTCGACGAGCTCCGCATCCGCAACGGCGTCTTCGACCGCAAGAGCCTCACCGTCCGCCCCTACACCCCCCACGACCACTTCATCGCCAAGTTCGCGGGAATCGAGTTCCCGACGGACGAGGACGGGCACGTCCTCGACATGCCCGAGCCCATCATCCGGCTCCCCGACGGCGACTCCTGGCGCTTCAGCTCATGGCTCTCGGAGATCATGCCCGACGACCACGGCAAGGCCGCGCTCCTCGACGCCACGACCTGCCTGCTCATGCCCCAGCTCGACGTCCAACGCGCGTTCGTGCTGTTCGGGATGGGGCGCAACGGCAAGGGCACCTGGGTCCAGCTGGTCCAGACCATGGTCGGGCCCGACGCCTCCGAGCTCGTCGCGCACCTCGCGATCGAGGATTTCGCGGACGAGAAAAAGATCCCGCACATCCAGGGCCGCCTGATGAACCTCTCCGACGAGTCCAACCCCAAGGGCTTCCTCGGCGACACGGCCAAGATCAAGGCCGTGGCGACGCACGACATCGTCGGCGGTCGCCCGCCATACGGGCAATGGCGCGAATGGAGGCCCGTGCTCGGCCTGCTGTTCTGCCTCAACGCGCCGATCAACAGCGCCGAGCACTCGGACGCGCTGTATGAACGCTTCGTGTTCGTCAACTTCCCCGAGGCGTTCTTCCGCCGCGAGAACCCCGCGATCAAGAACGACTACATGCGCCGCCGCGAGGTCGCGTCCTATGCCGCCTACCTAGCGCTCGTGAGGCGCCCGCGCTTCTACGACGCCTCCGTCTTCGCGGGAAACCCCTACGTCCAGGCAGCCAACGCCGAGCACCGCTCCGAGGCCGACCCGACGGTGCGCGCTTGGCGCGCCATCTCGGATGACCTCGAGGGCGTCGACGCCATCCCCTGCCAGATGTTCTACCAGCTCATGCGCCAGTGGAAGAAGCGCTGCGAGCCGAACGGCCGCGTCCCCGGCTACACGTCGCGCGAGTTCAGGTCATCCCTCCGCGCCGCCGCGGAGGCCGACGGCTGGGAGCTGGTACCCGACCAGCTCGCGACGTGCAAATGGCTTGGGTGCGAAGCCGCCTGGAAACTCGTGAAGGGCTACGCGGACCGCATCGAGGGCTACACGACCAGCTACCGCCCGACCGAGCTCGCCTGCTGGGGGTCCCGGCCGCCAGCCCGCACCCGCACCTGGCTCGTCAAGCGCGAGGTATGGGAACGCTACCAGGAGTCCGGCGACACCCCGTTCTAATTGTCTATTCACCGTCATTCAACCCCCAAACAAAGGAGCAACAATGTCCAAGTTCGACACCGCCCCCAACACCGCCCAGGACCAGGAGCCCATTTACAACCCAGACGACCTTCCGATCCTCCGCGCCGCCCTTAGCCTTCCCTGCGCCATGATGGTGGAGCAGAAAATGAAGAAGGAAATCGGTCGAGCCATGGCCGTGCTCCATGAAGCGGCCTTCTTCACCGTCGAAAACACGGAGCAGCTCAAAGAGGTTCTGCTGCGCGTTTTCCAATACCCCGCGTTCCTCGATGACCCCGACAAGGACGACTACTTCGAGTTCGCGCTCCATGCGGCCCGCACGCAGGAGGGCTTCGAGCACTTCGACGCGATGACCACGGTTTTCGCCACGATGTTCGGCGGCGCCCCCGGCAACGATCACGCGGCGGAGGAGCTTCTCAAAGCATCCAAAACCGATCTCTTCAATCAGGACATGTTCAATCGGCTTGTCTCGGAGATCGGCTGGGAAGCAATTGTGTACGCCCTGTCATGGGCATACGACGAGCGCGGCATCGACCCCTGGGAAGTCGAACTCGAGCTCGCTTATGACGACTTGCTCGATGAGTACGGCATCGGCGTGCCCGAGGATGAAGACGACGTGGCGGCACTGGACTACTTTTCGAGGTTTTTGCAGAACGGCACGATGTTCGACTTCATCTGCCTGACTTAGCGGGCGCAGCGCTCGGCCGCCCGCGTCGCGCCCTCGGCAAGCGCAACAAGACCGGGCCCGGTGATTACGGGTCGCGAGCTTGCAGAAGCCTCGCCGAGTCCGCATCGGCACCCGGCGCGCCGAACGCGCTCGGGGTCGGGAAGCCCCTGCGGCGGGGAGGGGCCGCCCTCCCCATGAGCAGCACCTTGGGACACACCCCTCAGGGGGTGTGTCCCTTAGGTGCAAAGACGTCGCCCCCTTGCGGGGGACAACGTCTTTGTCGAATACACGACCTGCACGGGAGTGATAGAAGTGGCTAATGCCAACTGGAATGGCGGCAAATCTAAGGGCCGCGCTCAAGCTTACGCGCGGCTACGGCACAACGATTCCGAGCGCCGTGCCGACCCGCAAATCGAGCACTCGAATCGCGAAATCGACAAGGCGCGAACACATCTTAATTTTGAGGTCGGCCCTACGGCGGGCCTGACCTACGAGCAAAAGAAAGCGCGTCTCGACGCGCGCCTCGACGAGTTCGGCTATCCGTCGGACGCCGAACTCAAGCGCCTAGGCAAGAACGCACCCACTTCCATGCAAAGCGTGATTATCTACGCGCCCGCGGAGCTCGACAACGAGGACGCGCTTATGGACGGCAGTCTCGAGGCGTGGTTCGCGATGGCCGCCGACGAACTCGTCAAGCTCGCGGGCGCGGAGAACGTCATATCGTTCGCTGTGGACGTCGACGAGGTGCACGAGTACACCGACGCCCGCACCGGCAAGCGCACCCGGTCTAAATTCCACGCGCACGCGGCGGTGGTTCCCGTCTGCGACGTAAAGCAGGTCGCGCGGCAGCCCGTGTACCTCCGTCCCGACGGCTCGGAAACGCTCGATGAGGCTGAAGCCGAACGCGTCTATATCGATCGATGCAACGCCGAAACGACAGACATCGACCGCGCCGCGCGCGACGAGAACGGCGACCCCATCACGGGGCCGAAATGCGCGCGGCTCAAGAATGGACGTCGTAAATACAGGAAGCAAAAGCGCTCCGAGGCGACCAAGGCCACACGCAAGCTCAGCGGCTCCGAGTTCGCAAGTCGCGAGCGCATGAGCGCGCTCAACGCCGCAATCCACAGGCGCACCGAGCGAGAGTTCGGCATGAAGTGGAACACTCACGAGCTCGGCACGTACCAGCGCACCGACGCCGACGAGAACAAGTCAGTCGAAGAGCTCAAGGCGGCATCAGCCGCGCGCGAAATCGACGCGCGCATCGAACGGGCGGCACGCGAGATCGAGCAGAACACCGAGCGAGCCGAGATGCTTCTCGCTCAGGCCGACGAGCTCAACGACGCGGCGCGCAAGCGCGAGCGCGAGGCCGACGCGCGCTATCGGGCAGTCGAGCGCCAGGTCCTCGACATGGAGGGCGAGTCCTACACCCCCGGCAGCATCGCGCCGGACGGGACGTTCAACCCGGAGCTTGACTTCCACACCTTCAAACCGGCCCTCGAAC
Organism: uncultured Collinsella sp.; assembly: GCA_902470815.1. GTDB lineage: Bacteria > Actinomycetota > Coriobacteriia > Coriobacteriales > Coriobacteriaceae > Collinsella. Next base: position 40,997 of record CABRHS010000001.1, on the reverse strand, counting down.
CCGGAATCCAGGCGCTCGAGCGCGAAATCGCCGTCAAACGTCGAGCACTGAGCGACTTGGACGCGCGCGAAGCGTCGCTCAAGACGCGTGAAGCCATGCTGGCGGCGCGCGAACACGAGGTCTCGACCAAGGAGGCCGATGCCGATGCCCGAAGCCGTCAAGCCGCCTCCAAGGCGCGCAACGCCGAAATGCTCATCTCGATGGCCGAGAAGCTCATCGACCGCTTCATCGGGAACGCCATCGAACGGTTCGCCGCCAAACTCGAGCGCCTCGCCGGCGCCGCGGATAAGGCCGCTGGCGATAGGCCGCAGCAGCGCGGCCTCTGGCGCACCGTGTCCGACGCGGCGGGGGCGATCGCGCGCCACGTCCACGAGCACGCCGGCGGCGAAACCATGAAGGAATGGGCGAGCGCCGACGTCGTCGCGCTTTACGGGCAGGCACCCGATCGCCAACATGAGTTCGTCGCCGACCTGTGGTCTTACGCCGACGTCAGCGCGCAGCGAGGGCGCACCGCCGGAGACGGGGCGGAATCGTGGCTCGGGCAGGCGCGCCACGCGAACACCCTCGCAGACATTCTCAACAGGCTCGGCGACCCCGTGATCGACGGGTGGCTCGATGGCGACGAGTTCCTGCTCGAGCGCCTCGAAGGCGCGGGCGCGCGAACCGCCCGAACGGAGGAAGCTGCGCAGCCGGAACCCGATGCTCACACCGCCCCGGCATCGAGCCCCGGCCCGGGCGCACCCGATCACGACGGGCCGTCACCCTGCTTCTAACCGCGGTTCATGCGCAAAAAAACGCCCTCCACCTCCGTGGTGGCGGGCGTTTTTGCGACCATTCGCATTAAGGCAGGTCGCTCGACCAGCCCAAGGCGTCAACGGGCGAGGATTCGACCTTGAACTTCGAAAGCCCTTGATCGATCCGCGCGCGGACGCCCTCGATGTGCTTGGCGATGTCCGCCGCGACGAATGCGCACTTCACCACGCAGCCAGCCGAATCCCACTCCGGCAAATTCAAACCGTCGTCCGCCCTGTGCGCGTTCCACGCAGCCTCATACATCGGCCATGTAGTCGGGATGGACGCCAGGAAGACCGGCAACAGATATTGCAACAGGAGGTCTTCCTCGGGGATCGCACCGTAAACTTCGAATTCGACACGGTTGCGGATGCCGTCCCATTCTTTGCCTTCGCGAACATCCGCCTTTTCTTCAGCCATCATCGTCCATCCTCACCTTCGACAACGGTTTTTACGAGCTCGCAAGCCTGGAAGCAGGCGCGCGCCTGGACGTCGAGCCACTCCTCGGCCTCGTTCGGCCTGAGCCGTCCTCCCCGGGTTCGCGCCAGCTCGCCCGGCGTGCAGACAGCCTTCGCGATGTCCTCGTCGTACACGAGGGCGCATCCGGCCCAGCTGTACTCCGCCCAGTCGTGGGCGCCGTTCAAGAGCGCCCGCTCGGTTCGCCCCGGCCTCAGATCGAGGTCGGGGTCCAAGTCCTCGAGCATACCCAGAGCATACCCCTGAACGCCCCGTTTCCACGCGGAGCCGAAAGACATGCGTCTGACCTCGTCCTTTACGTTTTTCGCGAGCATGGTGACCTCCACTTGAAATCAAATTCGCGATTCAAGAAGGGATCCGTGGGCGCACCGCGCCCTTTGAAAAAAAGAGGGAGTCCCTCACGGGGCTCCCTCTGGTTCGCTCTGGATGGAATCGATCAGCCTTGCTTACGCCTGGTTCTGGGCCTCGCGGCGGCGGCGCAGGATCTCGGCCACGCCGACCATGCTCAGGCCCGCGGCTGCGGTCGCCGCGATGGCGGCGCCGGACGCGTCGCCGGTCTGCGGGATCGCGCCCTCGACCTTGTTCGGCTTGGCAGCGACCTGCTGCTGCACCGGAGCCTGCTCGGGCTTAGTCTCAGGCTTGACCTCCGGCTTGGCCTCGGGCTCAAGCTCGGCCAGGAACGCCACGATCTTGTCGTAGGCGGCCTTCGCCTGGGCGTACTCGGCCTCGGCATCAGCCAGCTCGGCCTTGGTGGCCTCGGCGTTCGCGCGGGTGGTCTCGAGCTTGGCCGCAGCGGCGTCCAGCGCCGCCTTGGCGTCGGCCTCGGCGGTCTTGGCCGCCTCGTACTTGGCGTGGGCCTCCTCGACGGCGGCGTGGATGGCCTCGCGGACGGAGGCGTCGGTGCTCGGCATGGCGTCAACGCCGATGGAGCCGTTCACGACCATGTCAGTCGGGTCGTAGGCGTGCAGGAACTTGCCCCAGGCGGCCTCGAGCTCGGTGGCGTTATCGGCCGCGAGCTGGGCGTCGGCCAGGGTTGCCTTGCCCGCCTCGATCTTGGCGGCAAGATCTGCGACGAGCTTGTCGGCTGCGGTCTTGGCCGCGGCCTTCGCGGTCGCGTCGGCCTTGGCCGTATCGACCTTGGCCTGGAACTCGCCCAGCTTGGCCTTGAGAGTGTCGAGTGCGGCCTTGGCCTCGTCCATGGCGGCCTGCTTGTCCGCGAGCGTGGTGCCGGCGGTGGCGGCTGCCTCGGCCTTGGCGGCGACGTCGGCCTCGGCGGCCTTGAGCTCGGCCTCGAACTTGGCGACCTCGCCCTCAGCGGCCTTAACTGCGGCCTGCTGCTGGGCCAGCGCCGCGCCCGCGGCGTCGAGGTTGGCCTTGGCGGCGTCGAGCTTACCTGCGGCGTCGACGATGTCGGCGTACTGGCCGCGGATGGCCTCGAGCTCGGATGCGGCCTGGTTCTTGGCGGCCTCGAGTCCGGGCAGCTTGTCCTGGGCGGCCTTCAGCTCCTCGCGCTTGGCGGCGAGCTGCGCGTTGATCTCGGCCTTCTTGGCCGTGACCTCGCCCGTGACGGTATTGAGGTTCGCCTCGGCGGCACGCTTGGCCTCCTCGGCGCGCTTGGCCTCGGCCTTGGCGGCGTCGAGCTTGGCGGTCGCGTCGGCCAAGCCGGGCTCGGTAGCCGTGTGGTCGGTGACGGCATGCTCGGCCGCGGCCTGCTCGGCCGATGCGGCCTCGTAGGCGCCCTGCTTGCCGGCGAGGTCGGCGGCGCCGATCTGGCCGTCGATGCCCTCGATCTCCTTCAGGAGCTGATCGATCTGGGCCTGGAGCTGGGCGTTGCCAGCGCAGTCCATGGCGTTCAGCAGACGGGCGCGGTAGGCGTCGACCGTGTAGATCTTCTCGAGGACGTTGATGTTCGAAGACTGGCCCCACAGCCACTGCGTGAAGCCGTTTTCATCGCGGAACTCCTGGCCCATGACGGGACGACCGTTGAAGCCGGTCGCGTTCCACGCGGCGCCGGTGACGGTGTAGGAGCCCTCGACGATGTTCTCGTAGTGACCGGTCTGGCCGCCGGAGCCGCCGGGCTGGTAGACCTTGCCCGTGGCGGGGTCGGTCACGGCGTGTCCGAGGGCGTTGGCCTTCTCGTTCCAGTACCAACCTTCATAGGCGGTATGAGCGTCGGTGTAGCCGGCGTTGATGTTCTCGGCCCAGCCGCGGTTGCCGCCGTGGTTGGCGACATGCTCGAGCTTGCCGGTCTTCTTGAGGTTGGCAGCGGACCAGTTCGTGTTCACGATGGCGACGGCCATGGCGTAGTCGGAGACGTAGAGCTCGGGCAGACCTTCGGCCTTGCGCAGGGCGTTGCACTCGGCGATGAGGTCGATGGCCTTCAGCATGTTACCGATGGCGGATGCATCGTTGGGGTCATCGAGCTTCGTGTAGCTCGAAAGCATATTATTAGGATCCTTGTCGATGATCATGTCCTTATAGGAGCCATCGATAATATCTTGCGCAGCACCACCAGGATTGGGTCCCAGCTTGTCAATATAATCGGGCTTGAAGCCACCGTCATCCACAGGACCTTGGTCTATGAGGTACTGGAAGAAGTCGTTGGCGTTCTTGATGGCGCCCTGAGTCTGGTCGGCCATCTGCTGGCGCAGCTCGTCGATCTTCTTCTGCTTCTCGGCCTTCTGGCGCTCAAGCTCGGTCACGGTCTTGGTGGCCTCGTCGAAGGTAGCTTTGGCCTCGGCGGCCTTGGCCTTGGCGGCCTCGGCCGCGGCCACGAGCTTCTCGTGCTCGGTGACCCAGGCCTCATGGCCCTTCACGGCCTCGTCGTAGGCTTTCTGCGCAGCCTCGACCTTGGCGTTGGCGGCGTCAAATGCCTGCGCGGCGGTGTCGGCAGCCTTGCTCGCCTCGGCGAGCTTGGCGTCCTCGGACGCGAGCTGCTCCTCAAGGGAGGTGATCTCGGCGGGCAGGGCCTCGATGCGTGCCTTGGCCTCGTCGAGCTTGGCGGTGGCGGCATCGAGTGCGGCCTGCTTGGCCGCGATGGCCGCGTCGGCCTCGGCCTGGGCCTTGGAGCCGGCGGTGGCAACGGCCTCGTCGTAGGCGGCCTGAGCCGCATCGAGCTTGGCCTTCGCATCGGCGATGGCGGCCTCGTCGCCTGAGTCCTTCACGGCGTCGTAGTCGGCCTGGGCCGCGTCGAGCGCGGCCTTAGGGGCCTTGAGCGCCTCGGCGGCGATCTTCTCGACGGTGGCGGCGTAGGCGTCCTTGGCGGCCTGCAGCTCGGTGGCCGCGGTGGCAGCGGCGCCCTCGAGGGCGGGGAGGCCGGCCTTGGCCTCGTCGAGCGCGGCCTTGGCCGCGTCGAGCTCGCCCTTCTTGGCAGCGGCCGACGCGGATGCGGCCTCATGGGCCGCGTCGGCGGCCTGCTTTGCGGCCACGGCCTCGTCGTAGGCGGTCTTGGCGGCCTTGTACTCGGCGTCAGCCTCGTCGATTCCGGAGTCGGCGAGGAACTTCTCGAGCTCGGCGGTCGCCTTCTCGAGCGCCACATCGGCCTCGGCCGCGGCACGGGCGGCGTCCTGGGCCGCCTTGGTGGCCTTCGCGTGCTCGTCGGTCATGCCGTCGAGCTCGGCCTGGGCGGCCTCGACGGCCTGCTTGGTCTTGGCGGCCTCGGCCTGGGCGGACTGCAGGTTGGCGACGAGCGCCTCGGCCTGCTTCTTCTGCTCGGCGAGTTTGGCGCGGGCGGCCTCGGCATAGGCGGTGTTGGCGCGGGCGTGCTCGAAGCCGGCCTTGTCGTGGGCGTTGCCGGCGGCAGCGGCCGCGTCGGCGGCGCCGTCGCGCATGCCCTCGACCTTGGCGAGCTCGGCCGCTGCCTCCTCGGCCGTCATGACCTTGTTCTTCTTCTCCGCCTCCTCGGCGGCGTGGATCAGCTTCTGCGTGGCCTCGGACCAGCGGACCTGGACGTCGGCGAGCTGCTGCATGGCGTCACGGCGGGCATCCTCGGCCTGGGCGCCCTGCGCGAGCGCCGTGGCGGGTGCCAGCGCGGAGGGCGCCGCGATGGCGACCGTGAGTGCCGCGGTGAGGGCGGCCTTGGGCGCTCCCTTGTGGTTGAACATGGGGGTCACTTCCTTCTGCTTCATGTGCTGCGGCTTGTACTTCCTGCTCATCTTCACCTTCCCAAAACCCATCCCTGAACTGGGTATTTACAACTTGACTTGCTTTAGACAGTCACACTTTCGCATGTTAGACAGAGTGACTTTCTATATCAAGTCTGACTGTCGGTTATTTACAAATTGATTGAAATAAAACCGCAGTTAGGAATCTGGTTGGCGATGACGTGCTGTGGCAAGTCGGGTGAGATTCGCGAACCCGTAGCCTAATTGCATGGAGAACATGAACGACAAACGCCGCAAGCTGCTGGGCCAGCGGATCCGCATGGAGCGGGTCGCCGCCGGCCACAGCCAGCGCTCATTCGCGCCCATCGCGGGAACGAATCAGTCGTATCTCTGGGAGGTCGAGACGGGCCGCGTCAACGCGAGCGTCGACTTCCTCTGCAAGGTCGCCGACGCCCTGGGCGTCAAGGTTGCGGACCTCATCGACTTCTAGGGCTTTCCCGAACCTTTCAAATAGGCCATGGCATCCCCGGCCCTATATAGGACGGTCACCTCGGTCGACCCCGGGCGCCTCAGCAGCACCTTCGCCGACATCAGGGCCTCAGACCAGTCCGAATATGCGATGGCGCCCGCGGTCGCGGCGGCGCGCAGCAGCTCGAGGCTCCCGAGCGGGGCGGTCCCCGTGCGCGCCCAGCGGCGCTCGCCGTCGACGCCCCGCGCCTCGATCACCACCTCGAACACCTCATCGCCCATCATAGGCACACCGCCTCGGACTCCTCGAGCGCCCGGCGAGCCGGCCCGTTGAGCCAGACGCCTCGGTGGTAGGCGAGCCCGAGCAGGTCGTCGTCGACGACCTCGATGACCGCGACGTCGGCGCGGACGGGCTCGAGCAAGAGTTCGAAGCGGGCCTCGACCTCACGTGCGACGTCTTCGGCCAGCGCGACCGCGCGGTCGACCTCCCCGGCCGCCGGCTCTCCAACTGCGAGCGTCACGGTCAGGCACGGCGCGGAGCCGGCCGCCCCCTCGCGGGCGAGGATGGCGCGGCGGACGCCCGGCACGACGTCGGGCACGTAGGGCAGCGGGCACACGTCGGCGCCGCGGCTCTCAAGGAAACTGACCGCCACCTGCTCGGTGAAGGTCCATTGGCATTTTTTCTCTGGCATATTGACTCCTCCGTCGTTCGGTTGCACGATTCGAGAAGTCTTCCGTCGGGCGACGCTTCGGCGCCCGTTCCGTGACGCCGCGATGGGCCCTCGATGGAGCCGGAGCGCGTTCGCTCATACTTACGACTATACTTACGACATAGCCGCTCTAAACAAAAATAGGACGGCGATAAACGCCGTCCTAGCTGCGGTTTTGGTCGCGGGGGCAGGATTTGAACCTACGACCTCCGGGTTATGAGCCCGGCGAGCTACCAGACTGCTCCACCCCGCAATGTCTGGACGCACCGTGTGCGCAGGGAGTTATACTACGCAGGTTCAAACCAGAATGCAAGGACCAGTTCAGAGTTCTACACAATTCTGACATCTTTTGACCTCCGGGCTCATAACCCGGAGGTCGCAGATTCTCAACGCCGACGTCTCCGCACCCCGGGGAATCAAGAATCGGCCCGAAGCACCCCTTTAACGCTTGTGCTCGAACCATGATACCGAGCGCCGGTTTGCCGGCACCCTCCGAACAACTCGAGAAGCTGCCATAATACTGAGCGTCACCACGCGCAAACAGCGCATGATACGCAAGGAGAGCCCATGGCGAGCACGCACAACAACATCGACCCCGGCGCGACGCTCGAGCTGTACGCGAGCTGCCCCGAGGGCTTTGAGATCGCCCTCGCAGACGAGTTGCGCAATCTGGGCCTACGCGCCGTCCGCCGCCTTAAGGGCCGCGTGACCTTCACGGGAGGGCTCGCCGACGCCTACCGCGCCTGCCTGTGGTCCCGCCTCGCCAGCCGCATCTTCGTCACCATCGCCCGTTTTGACTGCCGCGATGCCGACGACCTCTACGCGGGTGCCCATGCCGTGCCCTGGGAGAACATCCTCTCGCCCGGCGCAACCTTCGCCGTCAACTCACGCGGCGTGACCGACGAGCTGCGCAACTCGCACTTCTCCGCGCTGCGGGTAAAAGACGCCCTGTGCGACCGCCTGACCGAGGTCGCCGGCAGGCGCCCCGACGTCGATGTGGACGACCCCGACGCCCGCATCCTCCTCTCCCTGCGTGGCGAGCGCGCCAGCCTCAGCCTCGACCTCACGGGCGACCCCCTGTTCAAGCGCCTCCCCCGCGAGGCGACGCGCGAGCACGGGGCCCACGTCCTGCGCCCCGACTACGCCGCGCTCGTTCTCTCGCAAATCGACTGGCAGGGCGCTTGCGCCAACGCCGTCATCAACGCCGGTGAAGCAGATACGGCGGAAGGCACCGCTTTCCCCGTCCTTGTCGACCCCTGCTGCGCGGGCGGCGGCCTCGTGCTCGAGGCGGCGCGCATCCTCGCGGACGAGGCGCCCGGCATCCACCGCACGTACTGGGGCTTCGCGGCCTGGACGCAACATGACGAGGTCCTGTGGCAGGAGCTCCGCGCCGAGGCGCTCACCCGTGCCGAGGCGGCTCGCACACGTGCCGGGCGCATCGTCGCTACCGACCTCTCGGGCGACGCAGTTGCCTGCGCGCGACGCGTCCTCAAGGCCGCCGGCGTTTCCGACCGCGTGATCCTCACGCAACCCGACACGCCCAAGATGCTGCGAAAGCTCTCGATTCCCGTCATATCCGGCGCCGCGATCGCCGGCGGCATGGCGCTCGACGCCACCGAGCTGCCCCTCACCAAGATCCCGCGCCTGCTTTCCCTGCTGGGCGGCTTGCGCGGGAGCGGCCCCGGCTCGGGCGGCATCGATGAATCCGCTTCCAACGCACTCGGCTCTCTGCCCATGGCGGCGCTCACACGCGACAGCGCCCTTGAGCAGGCGCTCGGCGCGTCGGCTCGCGAGCTCTCCGTCATGCCCAACAACGAAGACGCGCAAATCATCGTCTTTGACGGTGTGCCCGGGGACGGAGCGAACGGCGAAGAGCAGGGCACCGCAAACGCGACGGCGACCATCGACCTCGGCAGCGGCAAGCCCTGCCCCGTCCTCATCCCCGAGTCCGAGCAGTTCGCCCGTCGCCTCCGCAAGGTCGCCAAGCAGCGTCGCAAATGGGCCCAGCGCGAGGGCATCACCTGCTATCGCGTATACGACGCCGACCTCCCCGACTACTCCGCCGCAATCGACCTGTACGAGGGTTGCCCCGAGACCCCCGGCCGGTGGCTCGTGATAGCCGAGTACGCCGCCCCACGCCAGGTCGATCCTGCACTCGCCGAGGCCCGGCTGCTCGATATCCTCACCATCGCCCCGCGCATCCTCGACGTCGACCCCGAGAACGTCTTTGCCAAGGCGCGCATCCGCTCGCGCGGCGGCTCGCAATACGGCAAGCAGGCCGGCGGCTTCTCGGCCGCAAGCAAGAACGCCAAGAACGGCGCACGCGGCAACGCGAACAAGGGCGGACGCGGTGCCCAGGGCTCTGGAGCCGGCGCGCCCTCCGACATCCGCACCCGCCGCCTCCCCCTCATCGAGGAAGGCGGCCTCACCTTCGCCGTCAACTTCAACGATTACCTGGACACGGGCATCTTCCTCGACCACCGCATCACGCGCGAGCTGGTACGCGAGCACGCCCGCGGCAAGCGCTTTTTCCTCAATCTGTTCGCCTACACCGGCACCGCCACCTGCTACGCCGCCGACGCAGGCGTGGAGGAGACCGTCACCGTGGACCTCTCCAACACCTACTTGGACTGGGCCGAGCGCAACATGGAGCAGAACGGCTTTGTGGGCCCCGACCACCATTACGTGCGCGCCGACGTCATGAGCTGGATCCGCGACATGCGCGCCACGCGCAACCGCTGGGACCTGATCTTCTGCGACCCGCCCACCTTCTCCAACTCGAGCAAGATGGGGCGCCGCACCTGGGATGTCCAGCGCGACCACGTAGAGCTGCTCATCGGCCTCTCGCGCCTGCTGTCACGCGAGGGCGAGGCGATCTTCTCGTGCAACCTGCGCACGTTCCGCCCCGACATCGAGGAATTGGCGCGTGCGGGCGTGGCCCTCACCGACATCACCGCACAGACGATCCCCGAGGACTTTTCTCGCAACCAGCGTATCCACCACTGCTACCTGGTGCGCCGTTACACCTCGGAGGAGGCGATGCGCATGGTGGGGATGGGCGAGGGCGCCATTCGCGAGCGCACGCTGGAGCTGCGTGAGAACGCGCAACGGCGCCCCCGCTAGGGCGCACGCCGGAGCGACCCCGACCCGATCCCGGGAACGCACGGAAACACCCCGCGCGCCGTTGGCAAAAATGGCCGGCGGCGCGTTTTCCTTTTGCATTCCCGCAGCTCGAAAGATGTGGCATCCGCCCTGCACAAACCCTATAATTGCTTGAACGTTAGATGGCATGCACATGCCTCTCGGCGGTCACGCGCGCACGCGCGCGCCGGGTCACACTCGCCAAGGAGCAATACCGCAATGGCACAAGCAACTGAATCCACCGCGGCGGAACACGGTTCGCACGCGATCCCGGTGAGCATCGGCGCGATGCTCGTCACGCTCGGCGTGGTGTACGGCGACATCGGAACGTCGCCCATGTACGTCACCAAGGCGCTGCTCGCGGGGCAGGGCGGCATCATGACCGTCACCGAGGAATTCATCCTCGGCGCCCTCTCGCTCGTCATCTGGACGGTCACGCTGCTCACCACCGTGAAGTACGTGCTCGTCTCCCTCAAGGCCGACAACCATGGCGAGGGCGGCATCTTCGCCCTGTACAGCATCGTGCGCAAATACGGCAAGTGGCTCATCATCCCCGCCATGCTCGGCGGCGCGGCCCTGCTCGCCGACGGCATTCTCACCCCCGCGGTGACCATCACCACCGCCATCGAGGGCCTGCGCACCATCCCCGCCGTGCACGGCATCATGGGCGACAACCAGATGAACGTGGTCATCATCACGCTCATCATCGTGTGCCTGCTCTTTGCCGTGCAGCGCGTGGGCACCTCCAAGATCGGTCACGCTTTCGGCCCGGTCATGACCTTCTGGTTCCTCTTCCTCGGCGGCGCCGGCCTCGTGTACGTGCTCGGCAACCCCGTGGTGCTGCTCGCCTTCAATCCCATTCGCGGCATCAGCTTCCTGCTGTCCCCCAACAACCACGCCGGCATCATGATTCTCGGCAGCTGCTTCCTCGCCACCACCGGTGCCGAGGCGCTGTACTCCGACATGGGCCACGTGGGCCGCGGCAACATCTACGCCACCTGGCCCTTCGTGAAGATCTGCCTGATCCTTTCCTACCTTGGCCAGGGCGCCTGGCTGCTCGCCAACGCGGGCAACGCCGACCTCGCCCTCATCGAGGACCTCAACCCGTTCTTCCAGATGCTCCCCGAGATGGTGCGCCCGTTTGGCGTCATCCTGTCCACCTGCGCCGCGATCATCGCCAGCCAAGCCCTCGTGACCGGCGCGTTCTCGCTGGTCTCCGAGGCGAGCCGCCTGGACCTCATGCCGCACATGCAGATCTTCTATCCGGCCGAGACCAAGGGCCAGCTCTATATCCCGATGGTCAACAACGTAATGTGGGTCGGCTGCGTCGTCGTCGTTCTGCTGTTCCAGAGCTCCGCCCACATGGAGGCCGCCTACGGCCTGGCCATCACCATCACCATGATCTGCACCTCCGTGCTGCTGTTCTTCTACCTGCACGGCGTGCGCAAGATGAGGGTGTTCCCCTGGGCGTTCGTCATCTTCTTCGTCGCGCTTGAGGGTTTCTTCTTCGTGTCCTCCCTCACCAAGTTCTTCCACGGCGGCTACTTCACCATCCTCATGGCGGCCCTCATCATGGGCGTCATGGTGAGCTGGTACAACGGCAGCCGCGTCGAGCGCCGTCAGTACACCATGCTCCCCGTGCGCAAATACCTCGACCAGCTCGACCGTCTGCGCGAGGACCCGCATTACGAGATGCTCTGCGACAACCTGGTGTACCTCACCAACAGCACCTCGACCGATATGCTCGACCGCGACATCCTCTACTCGATCTTCGACAAGCACCCCAAGCGCGCCCGCGCCTACTGGTTCCTCAACGTCGAGGTCACCGATGAGCCGCACACCTTCGAGTACTCCGTCGAAAATTACGGCACCGACTTCGTGTACCGCGTGCACCTGCATCTTGGCTACAAGGTCAACCAGCGCGTGAACGCGTACCTGCGCCAGATCGTGAACGACCTCTCCGAGTCCGGCGAGCTCCCGGCGCAGGTGCACGACTACTCCGTGTACGAGGAGCCCGGCACCATCGGCTCGTTCCGCTTCTGCCTGATCCGCAAGACGCTGGCGCCTGAGTCCGACGTCGAGCAGCGCGAGCGTCACGCCATCGCGATGAAGTACGCGATCCGTCGCTTCGCAGGATCGCCGGTGCAATGGTTCGGCCTTGAGAACTCCAGCGTGTTCTACGAGTACGTGCCGCTGTTCACCAAGTTCAAGCCCGTCGACCGCATCGAGCGTGTCGCCGTTGACGCACACTGCTAGCACCCGGCTCGTCAAACGTGCCTTTAAGACCCGCCGCTCACCTAGAGCAGCGGGTCTTTCTTTAAGCGGCCGCGCACTAATGGTTTTTTCGACCTGCCGGCGCGTGAGCGCGCCCTCGACCACTTCCCCTACCTGCCGCTTTCCGCTCGCTTCGCGAATCGCGTCAGACCAGCGCAAGACGATCTTGTTCGAAAGGCCAATCCGCCGTCCGACCCGCCTGATACAACTCTCTTAGTGTTTCCCGCGACGACCGGAGGTGCAGATGCGCGGCGACGGCGATGTCTTATATGGATTGACGTCCTTTAGGATGTACCGTATACCCCACCAGGTGCTACCGCTCTGCCCACCGATTCCCTCGCCATGGCAGCACGTTCGCGACCCCGAGCTCCCTGATCACCCCGTAATACGCGAAATCCTCGGCACCCCGCTGCACCTACTCATAACCGACCGCAGAGACCGCCGCACATCGAAGGCCATTCGAACCCATCTGATCGAAAGCACCCTGCCGCCCGGGGCGATTGTCGAAACCGCGCTCAACATCCAGGCATGCTCTCCCCTGTTTACCCTCCTCACCCTCGCCCGGCACCTCAGCACAATCGAGCTCGCCATGGCGATGTATGAATTCTGCGGCAACTTCTCGGTGTTCAGGCCGTCCCCCGCCATCGAAGAGCTGCTGCAAACTCCCGAGTCCATCGCGCTCGCCAAGAGCCCTCAAGGATGGCGTCGCGTCACAAGCTCGGCCCGCACCTCGTCGGGTGGCCAATCAAGCCTGTGGATGCGTCCTCCGCTCATTTCGCTCGACGAGCTTAACCGGTTCGCGCGCCAATGTGCGCCCATTCGCGGATGCAGGAGATTCGCCCAGGCGGCGCGCCTCGTAACCGGCGTCGCCTCCTCTCCTTTTGAAGTGCAGCTTTCTTTACTGCTCTCCCTCCCTCGCGAGATGGGCGGCAAGCACATCACCGGCTTTTGTAATAATGGCCGCGTGCCGCTTTCAAGGCCCGCGCGCTCTCTCTACGCCTGCAACAACGTATACGCCGACCTGCTCTTTGAAGCCGACGAGTCTCATTGCGGGCTCGATGTTGAATGCCAAGGGGCGATCATACACAACGACAACAATCAAGTGCTCAGCGACGCCGACCGCGCTATGGCGCTCGCGGCGCAGGGCATCGAGACTCTTTGGGTCACACATCGCCAGATTCTTGATATCGATAGTTTCCAGGCCGTCGCCGAGATCATCGGCGACCGGCTTGGCATCCCTCTTGAAAAGCTGGACCCCCACGCCCGGGGACTCGAGCAGGAGCTCAGGCGAACCCTCATGATCGACTGGGTCGACCTTGGTCTTCCGGCAGCGAACGCGTAAGGGCTTCGCGCACATGACGCCATTTCCGAATAAACGGTGCCGACTATGCCCATTGGGGGGGTCTTTATTTACGATGTGTGGGGTTTATTGCAACAAGGCGGGCTTATGGGGTGCGCTTCCCCGCGTTTTCCCAGGATTCATCGCTCGCATTATCCCAATCAACCGCCTCCCGTCCGATAAACCCCACACATCGTAATTTGTAACCCCCTATTCACCTTATCCATGCACCCAATACGGAGGCATCTGCCCAGGATGGCTCCGAAATAAAAGCCCATCGAACCCAAACAGACGAGATTTCGGTATCGGATCAGGCAAGAAAGCCGAATCGCGCCTCGCCACTGACTCGAGCATGCATGCGATTGGCCATGTGCTGAAGCAATCGACCATATGCCGGGGTTACCAGCCCTCTCCGACCCAATTCTTGAGCCACAGCTCCATCGACCTGCTCATCTCCGCCATAAAGGAGCTCGTGTGCTTGCGCGTGTAGATATCCCGAACGCGGGCACCCGCCTCATCCGCATGAGGCCTGAACATCGCATCCATCTCGCGGACCTGCGCGTCCAGCGTCTCTGCGTCGGCACGACGATAGCGTTCGCTCATGACGAGATTGACCGTCGGGTGAGGGGTCGCCGGGCGCCTCTTTCTCGGGACCCCCAAGATGAGCATCGAGAGCGGAACCGTGTGCGGCGGCAAGTCGAGAAGCTCGCGGACCGCCTCAGCGTTCTCGACGACATCGCCGATATAGCACGTGCCCAGCCCAACAGCCTCGGCGGCGATGACCGCGTTCTGGGCGGCGATCGCGGCGTCCTGGGCGGCGATGGCAAAATCGCCCAGACCCGGATGGGAACGATGGGCGCATCCACTCTCCCGTGCGAACGCATCATCTAGGCAGCCCGCGTATTCGAACAAATCGATCCACTTGCAGTAATCGACCACGAACACAAGCGCCCACGGCGCCTTCGCGATCATCGGCTGGTTGTCGCAAAGCACCGCCAGGCGATCGCGCGTGGCCTGCTCGCGGATATCGATGATCGAGTACATCATCATCGCCCCCGCGCTCGGGGCACGCGAGGCGGCATGGAGCACCGCGTCGCGCTGGCCCTGCGTGATGTCAACATCCGCTTCGAACTGACGCGTCGAGCTCCGCGCCTCGATGCAGGAGAGCACCCCCGTCGCGTCGCAGCATACGCCAGGCGAGCATACGTTCACGCCGATTGCATCGTTGTCGTTCATGCGAACCCCTTCCTCGGAACATGCCTCCATCTTCGCACGAGCGGGGCCGACGGGACGCGGCGCAAGACAAAGCCCTCGCATGCAGAATCGCATGGGGATGCGGCCGCAGGTGACAAAAGCGAAAGTTTCCCCAGGCTTATATATGGAAACCGCCCAAAACCAGCCGATATCGACCAAATCTCGACAAACGATGGGTAGTATGTTCCCTTGTTGCCGGCCATCGCTACCACTTGTTTGTACGCGCACGGCAAAGCCAGGCTCAATTTTAGGCTCTCAGCCTACACGTAAAGTCGTATAAAGAGGTCGATGTATGTTCACAGCTGCCGTCTCGCTCATCGCGCTCGCCGCCTCGGCCCTCCTCGGCCGCAGGGAGCTCCTTCGTCGCAAAGCATCCGGCGGCGATCGATCCGGCCTCGGCTGGGGTGTCACGTTCTGCATCATGCAGCTCATGACCGCCGCGCTCGGCCTTCTTGGCATGGCGCCCGACGACATCATCTCGCCCATCGCCCTCAATGCGACGCTCACCGCCTGCGCCTGGGCGAGCTTTGCGCGCGATCTCACGTGGAGCCGTGTGACCGGCTTCATCGAGCGCGGTGCACTCGCCGCCGCGCGCACCTTCAAGCCCGACTGCGCCGCATGTGACAAGTACGAGTCGTGCGGCCATCGCATCACCAAGCCCGAGGACCTCACCATCACCGGTCGCCTGGGCGTCCTGCTCGGAAAGCTCGGCGGACACATCTCGGAGTTCCTGCACCGACCCCTTGCCGTCCGCGTGATCTTGCTCCTCGCCGCGGGCCTGTTCGCCATGCTCGCCCTCGAGATCCCCTCCAACCACGACCTCACCTGGTGCTACCCGCTGTGCATCCTGCTCGAGTGGTGCCTCATCAGCGCCGTCATGGTCGGCCTTTACCATCTGTTCCAGCGTCACGGCTCCGCCCCCGCGGTGATCGCGTTCATCTGCTGGGGCATCGGTATGGCGCAGTTCTTCGTCATCACGTTCAAGTCCATGCCCATCCAGCCGGCAGACCTCTCCGCCCTGGGCACCGCGGCAGCCGTGAGCGGAGGCTTCACCTACATCTTCAGCGCGTTCGGCCTCTATGGCATGGCGCTTCTCGCCGTCTCCATGCTCCTTTGCTCCATCGCCTCCGAGTTCCGCGCACCGCGCAAGGAGCGCACGCGCAAGCAGACGCTCGTCAACGTGCTCGTGGGCATCCTGTGCCTTGCCGGCGTGGGGGCGCACGTCACGCTGATCGACTACTACAACACCCTGAACATCACCGTGTACACCTGGCGTCCGCTCGAGAGCTACTACCGCCAGGGATTCATTCCCACCTTCATCTCCTCCGCGCAGACCATCAAACCGCCTGTGCCCGAGAACTACGACATCAAGGCCGCCGAGGAGCTCGAGAAGACCCTGGCCGCCGAGTACAACGCCGGCGAGGGCGATGACGCCAGCCGCGTTCTCGCCGAGGCGCAATTCGAGCAGGAGAAGCCCGCGGTCGTCGCCATCATGAACGAGACCTTCTCGGACCTCTCCATCTACCAGAACATGCACGCCGGCTACAACGGCCCGCAGTTCTTCAAGAACCTGCCCGACGCCCTCGCCCGCGGCACCCTCTACGTGAGCGCCTACGGCGGAGGCACCTGCAACACCGAATTCGAGTTCCTCACGGGCAATTCGATGTCCTACCTGGGTTCCGGCGTGTACCCGTACACCATCTACGACCTGCTTGAGACCAAGAACCTCGCCGAGCAGTTCAAGGAGCTGGGCTACGCCACCACCGCCATGCACCCCAACCATGGCACCAACTGGAACCGAGAGAACGTCTACTCCGCCTTTGGGTTCGACCAGTTCCTCACCATCAACGACTTCCAGAACGCCGATAAGCTGCGCGACATGGTGACGGATGAGGCCACGTACGACGCCATCATCCACATGCTCAAGACCAACGATGCGCCGCAGTTCATCTTCGACGTGACCATGCAGAACCACTCCGGCTACAAGACCGGCCTGCTGCCCGCCGACAAGCAACGCACCTACTCCATCGACGGGGAGAGCAACGCCGAGGTCAACGAGTACCTGTCCCTCATCGAGGAGTCCGACCGCGCCCTCGAGAAGTTCATCGGCCAGCTGCGCGAGCTCGACCGCCCCGTCGTCGTCGTGTTCTTTGGCGATCACCAGCCCTTCTTCCCCGACAAGTTCAACAACCGCTGGTTCCTGAACGAGGAGAAGGCCGACCACAACATGCGCTTGTGGACCACGGACTACCTCATCTGGGCCAACTACGATGTCGCCGGCAACAACCAGACGAGCGGCGACCTCGACCTGTCCACCAACTATCTGGGCACCGAGATGATGAACCTCATCGGCGCGCCACTGACCGACTACCAGAAGGCCCAGCTGGTGCTCCGCCCCATGCTGCCCGCCATCAACACCACGGGCTTCTTGGATTCCGCCGGCAGCATCTACCTGTCGAGCGTGAAGGAAGACGGGAACGCGGGCGATGACCCCGCCGCTCCCAAGACCACGCTGCAGCAGGCGCTCGAGGCGCGAGCGCAATATGCTCAGATCCAGTATTACGAGCTGTTCGGCGATGGCAAGGATGTCTACACCAAGCTGCGTCAGAGCGCCGCCAACGAGACCGACCCCAATCTCGCGCCCGGCACGACGCAGATCAAGTAGTGCGGGCGGGTCGGCCTACCAGCCGCCCCGCAACCGCCGAGCAATTCGATCGAGCACCGAAGGGGGCACCTGGGCGTAATCTTCCAAATACGCACGCGCCGACCCATATTGTTCATGCAGATGCTCCAAAGTCAGCTCCATCTCGGCCGGAACCGCCTCGAAGAGGGAGCGGGGAGCGCGGCGGAGCGTCACAATCGATAGCGCCACGCGCTGCACCCCCGTACCGCGGCCGATATACCGCTGAGTGGCGGCAAAATCCTCCAGAATGTCAGCATCCGACACGCCCGCGAGTCCAAGCAGCAGCATCGCCATGACGCCGGTGCGGTCCTTGCCCACCCGGCAATGGAACAGCGTGCAGCCATCTGACCCGTATCGGTCGATAGCATTCATGACCTCGCGGATGCTCAAGGCATCGTTGTCGAGCAGGCTCTTGTACACCGTGGACATCCGATCGGGAATCGCGCCCCGAATCCCCTTAGCGTGCAGGCGGTCGAGCATGGGGATGTGAACGTACGTCACACCGTCTCGGGCATTTGCGTATGGATCGGGCCAGTGCCGGGTCTCAAAATCGCTGCGCAGGTCTATCACGCATGTCAGGCCCTGCCCATATGAGCGCAGCACCTCGAAATCACGCGACCCGAGGCGTCTGAGCGAAGGGCCGCGCAGGAACACCCCGAACGCGGTCTCGCCCCGGGACCCGTCTTCCGCGCAGTACGCATATCCCCCCAGGTCGCGCACGTTCCTCACGCGCACGAGGGGGAGCTGCCGGCCGCGGGCACCCGGCAAGACAACACGATCACCCTGACCGTTCAATGCGCCAATATGTGCCACCCGTGCCATGCCGCCTCGCTTTGTAGAGGGTCGTCCCTGTGCCGCAGTATGCTCTGTACCCTACATCCTACCGCGCGCGACACGGCATATTCTTACGTAACGCTTACGCGTAATGGGATCGGTATGATGCAACGCGGGATCGCTGGAATTGAGGGCACGCACATCCATGCCATATGAAAACTGGGGTCGGGCACCCTATGGAGCGGGCACCCAACCCCAGTCGGCAAGCAGGCGAGCTACAGATCGCGCGCCTCGTAGAGCTTAATGGATACGAACGCGCTCAGACAATAAGAACCGAGCGCCACTCCCAGCGCAACCGCGCCGATTGCCCCAAAGCCACCCGCGCTCTCGACGGTGCCCATCGCGCGTTCCAATATCGCCAGAGGCTCTCCTCCAACCACGGCAATCGCCACAAACGGCAACACGCTCAGCAACATCATGATGAACGGAAGCCACTGCGTCGCCCTTGTCTGGCCAAGCTTGAAATATACCGGGATCGAAATGCTGCTCAGCGCCAATCCGATGCACCCGCACGACACCATCCCCGCAACGGCCGACACCATGGTCTCCTCATTCCATGCAAGAAGGTCCGCCGCAAAACCCGAAATGGGAAACACGGACCCTAACGCGACGAGTGCCGCCACCACAACCGATGCGGCAGCCGCAGCGCAGAGCGCCGCGCACAAGTTGAACGCATACCTGCCGAGCACGACTTCGCGGCGCGAAAGCGGCATCGTCATCCTGTATGTGCCCCAAGAGTTCTGCTCATCATATGCCGCACCGCTCATCGACAGGCCGAACATCATCATAATGAAAGCTATCGAGGGGACACCGGCGATCGTCCCCATTCCCACCGCCACGCAAATCCCCATGAACGCCATGGTAAACATCAGCTGCTTGAGGTACTGCCCGAATACCACGAGCTCCATCTTGAGCATGCGTTTCATCGTGCATCGCCGCCTTTCCGGGCCGATCCGCACGGACGCAACACCGCGCCCTTGAGCATGAGGGCCATGTAGTCGTCAATCGACACCCGATCGCATGGAATCTCCGGGAACGCCCGCATGAACTCAAAGCGATCGGGAACGAGCACGTCAACACCATAGTCATGATGAATGGCGCGCAACTCGTCGGGCGACGAGGGGCTCGCGAGCAACAGCTCGACCTCCGCCGCGCGACACCGCGCCAAACCCATGGCGTCGCAAATCTCGTCCTTTGCGCAGCTGAAGACGATGCGTCCCTCATCTATGCAGACCACCTCGTCGGCAATCTTGTCCAGGTCGCTCGTGATATGGCTGCTCATGAGTATCGCGTGCACTGGATTGCCCTCGGCGTCCTCCGCCGCCACGAACTCACGCAACATTTCGAGCACCTCGTCGCGCGCCATGGGGTCGAGCCCTGCCGTGGCCTCGTCCAAGATAAGCACGTGAGGGTTGTGAGCCAGCGCGCAGGCCAGGCTCAACTTCATACCCATGCCACGCGAAAGCTCCTTGACCGCCTTGCCCGGCTCAAGCTTGAAGCGAAGCAGATACCCCTCGAACGCGGTCTGATCCCAACTCGCATACGCCCGGGCCATGAGCTTACCGACCTCGGCGACTTTCATATGGTGCGGCATCGAGACGGTGTCGAACACCACGCCGATGCGCTCCTTCACATCCGAGTGAGCGCCCGCCACATCTTGCGCGGGAAGACCTAGGATAAAGGCCTCGCCGCCATCAAGACCAATAAGGCCGAGCAGGGCCTTGATCGTCGTCGATTTGCCCGCGCCGTTCTGCCCGATGAAGCCCACGATGTGTCCCGGCTCGACCGCAAGGGACACGCCCTGCAGGGCGAACCCGTCGTAATGCTTGGTGATACGGCGCGCCTCGATAAGCGGTGCGCCCGCAAGCGTTGCTGTCATAGTTAGTCGTCACTCTCCAAAAGGGTCCCCATCATCTCGATGAGCTCCTCGTCCGCCAAACCGAGGGCATGCGATGCGTCTATCGCTCGCAGCAGATGCTCCTCGATCTCGCGCAAGCGCTCCTCGCGCAGCAAATCGGCGTTTCCGCCGGCGATGAAGCTGCCCTTGCCCTGTACCGTCTCGATAAACCCCTGTGCCTCCAAGTCCGCATAGGCGCGCTTGGTGGTGATGGCGCTCACGCGCAGGCTGTTGGCCAAAGCGCGAATCGATGGCAGCTGCTCGCCCGCCGCCAGGTCACCATCCATGATCTGGCTTTTGACCTGACGAACGATCTGCTCGTAGATGGGCTGATTGCTCGAATTCGAGATGATGATTTCCACGAATCGCCGTTCCCTTCCGATCTGCGCATCGGGCGTCCCCTCCGCGCCGCGGTCGCGTCCAGACGTCATAGCGCGACCCTAACCGAGCATACTGTATATACTCGATAGATACAGTATATACACACCCATACACAGTGCAAGCGCATTTTTTGAATCTTTGTCCGGGGCGTGGGCTGGAGTGCGACATTGAGACCGAGCGGAAATTACACTTGACCCACCAGATCGACCGAAGGCGCGGGCAAACAGCGGCAATTGGAAAGAGGGCGGCAAGACACCAATCTTGCCGCCCTCAGACAACGCCGTGCGCAACCTGCACTGCCATGTGTAATTCGTACCCGACCCCAATTGCACATCCGCTAGGACAGACGGGAGCCGACCTCCTTGGCAGCGGCCGGCTTGTCGAAGTTGCCGTTGGTGGCGGCGGTCAGTGCGCCCATCACGCGGCCCATGTCCTTTTTGGACGTGGCGCCCAGCTCGGCGATCACCCGCTCGACGAGCGAGACCAGTTCGTCGCCCGAGACCTGCTTGGGGAGCAGGCTCTCCAGCACCGCCACCTGCTCGCGCAGGTTCTCGGTGCGCTCGGGATTATTCCCGGCCTTCTCGGACATCTCGAGCGTCTCGTTCGTCTGCTTGAGCGTGCGCTTGATCTGGGCGGTCGTCTCCTCCTCGGAGATCTCATGCGCCCCACCGCGCGACGCGGCGTTCTTGAGCTCGCCCAGAACCAGGCGCGTGACCCCCAGGCGAACCTTGTCCTTAGCCTTCATCGCCGCGACCATCTCGGCGTGCAGCTCCTCATATGTCATCTCAAAACTTCCTTTCAACGTCGGGGCCCCGCGGCCCCGGCACCGGAATATGGTTCCTACTCCGCCTTGTCCTCGCTCTTGTCACCCGAGAGAACGACATCCACGTCGATGTTGTACGGGACCTCGGCGGGCATCTTCTTGATCTCGATATCCGCCTTCTCCGTGTAGTCCTTCAACCACGCGCCGTACTTCTCGCTCTCCTTGGCGGACGTGATCCTCTCGGCGATCGCGTCGCGAATGCCCGCGGGAATCTCGTCGACGGACGCGACCTCGGCCACGTTGAACTGCTCGGTGCACAAGATGATGTGGTAGCCGTAGTTGGTCTTGACCAGCCCGCTCATCTGACCGGCCGAAAGCCCGTTCAGGGCATCCTGGTACTCGGTCACAAACGTGGTGAGCTTATCCCAGCCCACGTCACCGCCATCATCTGCCGAACTGTCCTCGGAGTACTTCTTCGCCGCCTTGTCGAACTCGATCTCACCGGCATTCAGCTTGTCGAGCACCTTCTGGGCCTCGGCCTCAACCTTCGACCGCTCCTTCTCGCTCGCGTCCTCGGCAACCTTGAAGAGGATATGGGAGGAACGGCGTGCGTCGTTGTAGGTGCCCAGGTTCTCGTTCAGGTAGGAGACGATCCCCTCGTCCGAGGGCTCGTCCACGCTCGCGACCTCCTTGCGCAGCTTCTGCTGAGCGAGGGAGCTCTTGATGTTCTCGAGGTAGGTCTCTTTGGTGAACCCCACCTGGGTGATCATGTCGACAAAGGCCTTCTCGTCGCCGCCGTAACCCTTGACGGCGTCCTTCCAGGCCTTGTCAAGGTCATCCTGCGAGACGGTGATCTTATACTCCTTCTCGGCCTGGGTGAGGAGGTACTGGCGCGCGATGCTGTCGATGACGCTCTCGCGGTAGCTGGCCGGCGTCAGGCCCTGCTGAGACAGGTACGTGGCCCAATCCTCGTCACTCTTGTACGAGCCCTCGCGCAGGCTCATGATCTGCTTGGTGACGGTGTCCTCCTTGATGTTGACGCCGTTCACCGTCGCCGCGACGCCACCGGTGAGCTTGTAAGGCTCCTCGGTCTTTGCCTCGTTGATCACGCCGGAGCACGCCATGGCGCTCACGGACAGCAGCATGGCGAAGATGCCGATCGCCACGAGCACGATCTTGGCGGTCTTGGAGAGCTTCTCCTTGCGCTCCTGCTTGACCTGCCTCTTGCTGGGAGCGGCCTGGGGCGCCGCCTCCCGCTTGATGCGGGCGCTCTTCTTTTGCACAGCCATCGTGGGGCACTTCCTTCGTAGGTCCGTCGGCCCCATCGCGCAAGGCGATGGCACCGGTGTTCACGCATTTGGTTATTGTCTCACACGGAAGACGGGCGGGCGGCCCAAAACAAGAATGCGCGCCCGACCTCTGTCGAACGCGCATTCCCGGGCAAACGGTCAGCGAACCTCCACCGTGAGGTTCTCGCGCACATGCACGCGGCCGTCGGCGAGCATCTGCACCACCTCCGGGTACAGCACGTGCTCGATGGCGTGGATGTGCTCCTCAAGGGTCTCCTCGTCCCAACCCTCCTCGACCGCCAGCGCCCGCTGGGCGATGATGGGGCCCATATCGTACACGGCGTTGGCGATGTGCACCGTCACGCCCGTGACCTTGACGCCGCGGTCGAACGCATCCTGGATGCCGTGCGCGCCCTGAAAGCTGGGCAGCAATGCGGGATGGATGTTGATCACGCGATTGGGGAACGTGGCGAGAAGCGGGGCGTGCACCATGCGCATGTAGCCGGCCATGACCACATACTCGCAGCCCGCGGCGAGCAGCTCGTGGGCAATGACCTCGTCGGCCTGAATGGGGTCGGCGTACATCTCCTTGGAGAGCGTGAGGGTCTGGATGCCCGCGGCCTCGGCGCGCTTGAGCCCGTAAGCGGAGGGACGGCTCGCCACGACGAGCTTGATCTGCGCATTGAGCGCGCCCGCGTCGATGGCGTCGATGAGGGCCTGCAGGTTCGTGCCCGATCCGGAGAGCAACACGCCCATCGGCAGCGGGGCCCGCTCGGCCGCGGGCTGGGCAGCACGGGCGTCCTGCAACTCGTTGATGTCAGGGGCGCCGAAGGCACGGGATGCCGCCGCGACCTCTGCCGCAACGGCGTCCAGGGGCAGCTCGTCCTTACTGCTCATCGGTGTACTTCACCTCGCCGGAGCCCGCGATGCAGGTGCCCACGCGGAACGGCTTCTCGCCCATGGCGACAAGGGCCTCGGTCACGGCGGCCTCGTCCTCGGCGGAGACGATCAGCATCAGGCCGACGCCCATGTTGAAGGTCTTGCACGCCTCGTTGGGCGTGAGCTCGGCGTTCTCGGAAATATAGGTGATGACCGGGGGCACGTCCCAGCCCATCTTGGCTCCGTCGCGATGCACGAGCGCGTCGACGTTGGCGGGCAGGGCGCGGTTGAGGTTCTCGGTGATGCCGCCGCCGGTGATATGGGCGATGGCGTGCACATGCTTGCCGGCCTCGCCGCGGAGCAGCTCGAGGATGGGCTTGACGTAGATGCGGGTGGGGGCCAGCAGCGCGTCGGCGAGGGTCAACCCGGGCGCCACCTCGATGGACTCGAGCTCGGCCTTCTTGGCCTCGGCCTCGGGCGTGCCGGGCACGATGCCGTCGACGCCGATGACCTTACGGACGAGAGAGTAGCCGTTGGAATGGACCCCGGTGGAGGGCAGGCCGATGATGACATCGCCCTCGGCGACGTTGGCAGGATCGATCATCTTGGGACGGTCGACGACGCCGACGGTGAAGCCGGCAAGATCATAGTCGTCCGGACGCATGACGCCGGGGTGCTCGGCCATCTCGCCGCCCACGAGCGCGCAGCCCGCGAGCTTGCAGCCGTCCGCCACGCCCTTGACGATTTTGGCCATGTGCTCCGCCTCGATATGGCCGATGGCGACGTAATCGAGGAAGAACAGCGGCTCGGCGCCGGAGGCGAGGATGTCGTTCACGCACATGGCGACGAGGTCCTGACCGACCGTCTCGTGACGGTCGAGGATCTGGGCGAGCACGAGCTTGGTGCCCACGCCGTCGGTGCCGGAGATGAGGATCGGGTCCTCCATGTCCTTGAGGGCCGCAACGGAGAACAGGCCGCCGAAGCCGCCGATGCCGCCGATGACCTCAGGGCGGTTGGTCTCCTTGACCATCTGCTTGATCGCGTCGACCGCGCGGCCGCCCTCGGCGGTGTCGACGCCGGCGTCCTCGTACGTTACGTGCTTGCTCTCGGCCATGTGAGGTTCCTTTCGACCCAGGGAATTCCTAGTACAGCATGATAGCAGGGCCCCAGGTGTAATTGGGGCCGGGTGCGAATTGCACCCGGCCCCGGTTGCGCGCTATTCGCCGTGCGCTTCTTCCCAGCTGCGGTCGACGGCCTTCTCGGCCACGCAGCGCCCGGTCACGGGCTCGGGCTTGGTCAGATTCCGCGGCACGTAGCCCTCGATGAACTTCTCGCGACCAAAGCTGTCCGGAATGGCCACCGGGTACTCGCCGGTGAAGCATGCCGTGCAGTAGCCGCCCTTGGGCACGCACTCCAGCAGGGCGTCGACGGAGAGGAACGCGAGCGTGTCGGCGCCGATGAACTCGCAGACCTCCTCGACCGACTTGGTGGCCGAGATGAGCTGGCTCTGCTCGCCGGTGTCCACGCCGTAGAAGCACGGCCAGATGTCCTCGGGGCAGTTGATGCGGATGTGGATCTCCTTGGCGCCCGCCTGGCGCAGCATGCGCACCAGCTGGACCATGGTGGTGCCGCGCACGATCGAGTCGTCCACGACCACGATGCGCTTGCCCTCGATCACGTCCTTGAGGGGGTTCAGCTTGAGGCGCACGCCCATCGCGCGCAGCTCCTGCGTGGGCTCGATGAAGGTGCGGGCCACGTAGCGGTTCTTGATCAGACCGGTGCCGTAGGGAATGCCGCTCTGATACGCATAGCCCTCGGCCGAGGGCAGGCCGGAATCGGGCGTGCCGATGACCATGTCGGCCTCGACCGGGCACTCGAGCGCGAGCTTGCGACCCATGTCGTAGCGGCAGGCATACATGGACTTGCCGTCCACGATGGAGTCGGGACGGGCGAAGTACACCTGCTCGAAGATGCAGTGCGCGGTCTTCTCGGCCGCGGGAACGCCCTGCTCGGACACAAGGCCCTCGGCAGAGATGCGCAGGATCTCACCGGGGCGAATGTCGCGCACGTACTCGGCGCCGATGATGTCGAGCGCGCAGGTCTCGGACGCGACGACCCAACCGGCGGTGGAGACGAGCACCTCGTCGCCCACCAGGTCATCGGCGGAGGCAGCATCGCTGGGCATGGCGGATGCGGCGGCCGCGGCGTCGGCGGCGGCCACGCCCTCGTCGCTGGTCAGACGGCCGAGCACGAGCGGGCGGATGCCATGCGGATCGCGGAAGGCGTAGAGGGCCTGCTCGTTGATGAGGGCCATGGCGTAACCGCCGCGGATGAGCTCCATGGTCTTGCGGATGCCCTCGCGCAGATGGTGCGTCTCCTGCGTGAAGTAGCCGATGAGCTTGACGGCGACCTCGGAGTCGGAGCTTGAGTTGAAGGGCACGCCGAGCTCGATGAGCTGGCGGCGCAGCTCGTCGGTGTTCACCAGGGTGCCGTTATGGGCGAGCGCCACGATGACCTCGCCGATGGTGGCGAGATGGGGCTGGGACTCCTCCCAGCTCTTGGCGCCCGCGGTGCCGTAGCGCACATGCCCCACGGCGAGCTGGCCGTGCAGGGCGTTGATGTCGGCGTTGGAGAACACGCGGCTCACCAGGCCCAGGTCCTTGCGGACCATGACGGTGCCGCCGTCGCCGACGGCGATACCGGCAGACTCCTGGCCGCGATGCTGCAGGGCGCGCAGGCCGAAGTAGGTGAGTCGGGCGACGTCGCGGTCAGGGGCCCACACTCCGAACACGCCGCACTCGTCATGCGGGTGGTCGGTATCGGAGTCGAACGCGGCGAATTCGGACAGGTCGGTGTCGAGAGACATGCGGTTTCCCCTCTTGGATACCATGCGTGGCCTTACGGTGGAAATTATACGCGCGCGCCGGCACCTGCTCGCGCACGCGCGGAATCGACACGGCTTCGAAATGATTCCCCGGCCGCTTTCCCCCCATGGCGAGGCCCCCAAAGCGCGGCTCGCCCCATGTCCACTCAGGCGAAAGGCGGATATAATCACGGTATTGAACCTGCAATTCGACGAGGTGTTCATGGACGAGCAGTTGCCCAAAACGCGCGCGGCGACTAGCGGAACGCGCAAGCACATGGGCGTCGCGACCAGCGACCCCGAATATCTGCCGCCCGTCGGCGGCAACCGTCCCCAAGCACACGTTCCGCCCACCTCCCCCACCCTGCGCGTGCGCACCGGCGATGCGCGCGGCGGCCAGGCGGGGACCGGGGCGCAACCCAACTACGGCCGCTACATCTCCACCCCCAAAAAAGGGCGCTCGATCTTCACCTCGCGTCAAGATCGGCAACGCAGACGCGTCAAGATCCTGCTCGGCGCCCTCATCATCGCCGCGACGGCGCTGGCGCTGTTCTGGTTCTTCGTTCTGCGCTGACGGGCCCGCCGTGAACACGACCGACGATATTACCTACATCTACGCCGACAACGCGGCGACCACACCGCTTTCGCCCCATGCCCTCCAGGCCATGATGCCCTACCTCACCAGCACCTTCGGCAATCCGAGCGGAATTCACCGCATTGCCCGGGAAGCCGCGGAGGCCCTCTCCGGGGCGCGCGGCGACATGGCTAACCTCCTGGGCGCCGCCCATCCGGAGGAGATCTATTTCACCAGCGGGGGATCGGAATCCGACAACTGGGTCCTGCGCGGGGCGGTCCGCCGCTTTCGCGACGCATTCGGCCACGACGCCGTGCCCCGCATCATCACGAGCGCGATCGAGCACCACGCCGTCCTCCACTGCTGCCAGGCCCTTGAGAACGAAGGGGCGGAGGTGACGTACCTCCCCGTCGACGAGTTCGGCCGCGTCGACCCCCATGAGCTTGAGCGCGTCCTTTCCGAGGGCGAGGCCAGCGGAACCGGCGGCGTCGCGCTCGTATCCATCATGATGGCCAACAACGAGGTCGGCACCATCGAGCCCATTCGCGAACTCGCGGCCATCGCGCACGCGCACGGCGCACCGTTCCACACCGACGCCGTCCAGGCAGTCGGCCACATCCCCGTCGATGTTCAAGACCTCGGGGTCGACGCCCTCTCGCTTTCCGGCCACAAGTTCCACGGCCCGCGCGGCGTCGGCGCGCTGTATCTGCGCGAGGGCTTTTCCATCCCGCCGCTCATCGCCGGCGGCGCCCAGGAGCGCGGCGAGCGTGCGGGCACCGAGAACCTCGCCGGCATCGTGGGCATGGCCTCCGCTCTTCGAGAGGCGCATGAGACGGTGGCCGGCGACATCGCGCGCATATCCGGCCTTCGCGACTCCCTCGCCCTCACCATCTCGGAGCGCGTCGAGGGCGTTCACCTCACCGGGGCCCCACTCGCGCACAAGGACGCCGCCTCCCCCGCCCGACTCCCCTCTATAGCCTCGTTCACCTGCGAGGGCGTTGACGGCGAGCTCCTCGTGTTCCTGCTCGACCGCATGGGGGTCGCCGCCGCCACGGGTTCCGCCTGCTCCACGGGATCGGTCGAGCCGTCGCACGTGCTCACCGCCATGGGCATCCCCGCCGCCACCGCCCGCGGAGCCCTGCGCCTCTCCATCGCAGACGATGCGAGCGAGCGCGACATCGAGCTGCTCTGCGAGCGCATCCCCGCCTGCATCAGAAAAGCGCGCCTCATCAGCGGCATCAACTAACGCATCCGGCCCCTTTCGGACGCCCGCGCGATCGATGAGACTCCCCAATACCGCATACAGGGCTTCGGCTTTGGCGAGAGACGCGCCGCGATGCAAAATGGGCTGCCCGCGCATGCGGACAGCCCATCGGTCTCAAGCGTGTGCGATTTGCACCCGACCCCAATTACACATTGGCAGCAGACTAGGAGAGGAGCTTGCGGCCGTCCTCCTCGATGGCGCCGAGCAGGGCGTCGGCGGCGGCGGCATCCTCGCCCTTGGCGAAGATGTAGAGCTTGATCTTGGGCTCGGTGCCGGAGGGGCGCACGATGGCCTTGTTCCCGCCCTCGAGGTCGAACTCGATGACATCTGCCTTGGGCAGACCGTTCACGCAGGTGGCGTAATCGACGACGGCCTCGACCTTGGCGCCGGCGATCTCCGCCGGGGCCTCGGCGCGCAACCCGGCCATGAGGCCCGCCATCTTGGCGGCGCCGTCGGCGCCGGGGTAGCTCAGCGAGATGGTGCGGTTGTGGTAGAAGCCGTGCTTCTCGTACAGGTCGCGCATGGCCTGGACCAGGTTCTTGCCCTGCAGCTTGTAGTACTGGGCCATCTGGCAGATGAGCATGGAGGCGTTGACGGCGTCCTTGTCGCGCACGTGGTCGCCGGACAGGTAGCCGTAGCTCTCCTCGAAACCGAAGATGAAGCGGTCGACCTCGCCGGCATCGGACAGGCCGGTGATGATGTCGCCGATGTACTTGAAGCCGGTGAGGCAGCGGCGCAGCTCGAAGCCGTACTCCTCGGCCAGCGCGTCGACCATGGCGGAGGACACGATGGTGGTGACGGCGACCTTGTTGGAGAGGTCCTCGCCGCGCTCGGCGCGCATCTTGCAGATGTAGTCGAGCAGCAAAACGCCCATCTCGTTGCCGGTCAGCAGCGTGTAGTCGTCGCCGTCGGCGCAGGCAACGCCCACGCGGTCGGCATCCGGGTCGGTCGCGAGCAGCAGGTCGGGCTTGACCTCCTGGCACAGGTCGATGCCCTTCTGCATGGCCTCGCGGATCTCGGGGTTGGGGTACGGGCAGGTGGGGAAGTCGCCGTCAGGGTCGCGCTGCTCGGGAACCACGGCGATGTCGGTCACGCCCACCTTGTTGAGGACGGTGGTGACCGGAATCAGGCCGGTG
This sequence comes from uncultured Collinsella sp., assembly GCA_902470815.1. Taxonomy (GTDB): domain Bacteria; phylum Actinomycetota; class Coriobacteriia; order Coriobacteriales; family Coriobacteriaceae; genus Collinsella. Next base: position 11,876 of record CABRHS010000001.1, on the reverse strand, counting down.
CCGTTGAGCGGCGTGTAGACGAGCTTGAGCGGGGCGTTGGCGACCTGCTCGTCGGTGAGGTTGTTCACGGACTTGTCCGCAACGGCGTCGTAGTAGGCGTCGAGGACCTCGTCGCCGATCCACTTGACCAGGCCCTGCTCGACGGCGGCGTCGAAGTCCATGGTCTTGACGTCATGGAACGGGTCGCATGCGTTCATGGCTGCGGAGATGGCGTCGGCGGCCTCGCTGGTGATCTGGCAACCGTCCGGGCCGTAGGCCTTGTAGCCGTTGTAGGCAGCCGGGTTGTGGCTGGCCGTCATGCAGATACCGCCGGAGCACTCGAGGTAGCGGGTGGCCCAGGACAGCGTGGGCACCGGGGAGATCTTGGGGTACACATACGAGGTCACGCCGTTGGCGGCCAGAATCGCGGCAGTGGTCTTGACGAACAGCTCGCCGTTATTGCGGCTGTCGCGCGCGATGGCCACGGTGGGGTTCTCGAAATTCTTGACGAGGTAGTCGGCGAAGCCCTGGGTGGCGCGGCCGACGGTGTAGATGTTCATGCGGTTGGTGCCGGCGCCCAGCGTACCGCGCAGGCCGGCGGTGCCAAAGGCGAGGTCCTGGAAGAAGGCGTCGGTGATGGCGTCTTCATCGCCCGCCTCCCGCATTGCCTTGAGCTCGGCGAGGAGCTCCTCGTCCTTCACGTTCTCAATCCAAGTGGAGAGAAGCTCGTGTACATCTGCCATGGTCTCACCTTTCCCGATAAGAAAAGCCGTGTGAAAATGCACCCGCGCGGGCGCGGATACTTGCATGATACGCCCACGGGTCCCCGCTTGGATCAAATCCCCTTCCCGCAAACGGATTATTCGGCGAGGGGTCGCTATTATCCCCGGCGGCGAGGCGGCACCGCGCGGCGGCGGTGCGAGCCGGAGGGTTCCGGGAATCCGGTGCGGATGGGGCTCCCACATGGGCGCTTGCCACCCATCTGGATGCGCGATTGGAAATACGGGCCGCAAAGGGCTACCCTGTTAACTGCACGCTGGTCCATAAGTCCGCGGAAAGGAACCGAATATGACCACTCTTTATCAGCGCCAAGGCGCGTACATCCCGCGCGTCGCAGCCGTTCACGACATGTGCGGCTACGGCAAATGCTCACTCGGATGCGCCATCCCCGTGCTCAGCGCGGCGGGCATCGATGTGTGCCCCGTCCCCACGGCCCTCTTCAGCGCGCACACCAAGTTCCCCGTCTTCCACATGCATGACACCACCGAGATGCTCAACCCCTACCTCGACGCCTGGCGCGAGGAGGGCGTCGAGCTCGACGGCGTGTACTCCGGCTTCCTCGGATCCGCCGAGCAGGTCGCCGTCATCCAGCGCCTCTATCGCGAGTATCCGGGCGCCCTGCGCATCGTCGATCCGGTCATGGGCGATGCGGGCATCAAGTACCCCACCTATACCGATGAGCTGTGCCGAGCCATGGCCGAGCTCGTAGACGGCGCCGACGTCCTCACCCCCAACCTCACCGAGGCGTCCATCCTCACGGGCATCCCCTATCAGGGCCAGGACGTGCCCGTGGAGTTCGTGCAGCAGAACGCAGACGCGCTGCTCAAGATGGGGGCAAAGACCGTCGTGATCAAGGGAGTCGTGCACGAGGGCGAGGCCGTCATCCGCAACTACATCGCCAGCGCCGAGGAGGGCGGCACCGTCGAGGAGGTCTCCAGCGAGCTGCTCCCCTACATGCTGCACGGCACCGGCGACCTGTTCGCCAGCGCCCTCACCGCCGCCATCTACACCGGCCGCAGCACTCGTGACGCCGTCAACTTCGCCGGCGGGCTCGTGCGCGACGCCATGCACGTGACCCTCGAGCAGCCCGACTTCGAGATGCGCGGCGTCTCGTTCGAGCCCACCCTCGGCAAGGTCGCGGCGCTGCTGGGCTAAACGCGACCGGCCCCTCAAAACCCCGCTTCCCACCGCGCCCGATCCGCCAGCATGCCCCGGCGGGTCGGGCGCGCTTCAAGCACGGGAGGCTATTCGGCCGCCGCCTGCGCCTCAAGATATGCATCCCGATCGCGCAGGACGAGCTCCTCGTCGATTTCACCCTGCGTCGCACCGGGGTTCTCCGCGAGCGAGCTCACCGAGTTGACCTGCGTCTGGATCGCCTCGGCCAGGTCGTCGTCCATTCCAATGATCTTGAGCTCCCAATCGATGTTCGACGGGGTGCCGGATTGCGACTTGGTCCATACGAAGGTGAGCATCGCGCGACGCGTCCCGTGAGCGGGAATGAAGCCGAACAGGCTGTCGTGCTGGAACGCCCCGGAGTCGTCCACCAGCGTGTACACGTTGTAGACAACGCGGTTGATCTTGTCGTTGAGCAGGGCGTTGGTCGCCAGGGCGCTCGCCTGGATCTGAGAGTTGGACAGCAGCTCGAGCTCATTGCGCGAATCCGTGTCGACAACCGAGACCTCGACCACGCCGGTCTTCTCGCTCGCCTCGTTCACCGTGAAGTCGCGCGGGAACTGCGTGAACCCGTTGCCCCACTCCACGCCCGAATCCATGGCGTGCGAGACGGTCTCGGCATTGGTCCGATCGGACAGGTTCGCCGTGTTCAGGCGGCGGCTCACACCGTAGACGATCTGCATGCCCAGAACGAACGCGAACACGCCCAAGATCACCACCACGGCGGTGCGGGAGATCGTCTTGCCCACCTGCGATCCGGACGGGTCCTCGTCGGACAGCGGGTCCACCTTGCCGACGCCGGCGTGCCCAGAGGCGCCGCTGGACGACTCCCCGCCGCCGACGGGCTCGCCCCCGTCGCCCGCGGGCGCCTGCCCGCTCCTCCGGCGGCGCGCGAACAGCCCATGCCCGCGGCGGTCCTTACACGCTGCCCCGCGGTCGGGATCGAGCACTCCGGATGCGTCGAGTTCGGAGAACAGCGCCTCCGCCTCATCCGGTGTCATGTTCTGTTTCTTGCTCATCGGCTACCTCACGTCACGCGCCCGCGCGCCCTCAAACTGCATCCGATAGTACCGGGCGTACGTGCCGCCGCGGGCGAGAAGCTCCTCGTGCGTCCCGCGCTCCACAACGCGCCCACGCTCCACGGTCGCTATCTCGTCGGCGTTTTTGATGGTCGACAGGCGATGCGCGATGATGATGGTGGTCCGGTCTGCGGCCAGCCTCTCGAGCGACTCCTGCACCGCCTCCTCGCTCTCGTTGTCCAGCGCGGAGGTCGCCTCGTCCAAGATCAGGATCGCCGGGTTCTTGAGGAACACGCGCGCGATGGCGACGCGCTGCTTCTGACCACCGGAAAGGCGGCTGCCGCGCTCGCCCACCACGGTGTCGTACCCCTGCGGCAGGCTCGCGATGAACTCGTGGATGTTCGCCTTGCGCGCGGCGTCCTCGATCTCGGCGTCGGTGGCGCCGGGGCGGCCGTAGCCGATGTTGTCGCGCAGCGTGCCGTCGAACAGATACACGTCCTGCTGCACCAGGCCGATCGCGCTCCGCAGGCTGTGCTGCGTCACCGCGCGCACATCCTGGCCATCAATCAGGATCGAGCCGCTCGTCACGTCGTAGAACCTGGGGAGCAGCGAGCAGGTCGTCGATTTGCCGCCGCCGGACGGCCCCACCAGAGCGATGGTCTCGCCGGGCTTGATGGAAAGGCTCATATGGTCGATCACGGGGCGCTGCCCCTCCCCGTCCTCGGCGATCTCACCGTCGGCATAGGAGAAGCACACGTCGCGATACTCGATGGCCCCCTCCGTCACCTGAAGCGGCAAGGCGCCGGGTGCATCCTGGATGTCGGGCGCGGTGGCCAGGACCTCGTCCATGCGTCGAAACCCCGCGATGGCCTTCTGGAACATCTCGGTGGAGTTCACGAGCGTCTCGATGGGACCGGTGAACAGGCTGATGTACAGCGCGAACGTGGCCATGTCGACGGCAGTCATCCGCCCTTGGGCGACAAGGTAGCCGCCGAGCAGGACGATCGTGATGTAGTGGGCCGCCGTCATCACCGCGCTCGTGGCCTGATAGCCGCCCATCACCCTGTACTGCGCGACCTTCGAATCAAGGTAGCGGCCGTTCGCCACGCGAAACTTGGCGCGCTCGGCGTCCTCATTGGCGAAGGACTTGACCACGCGCATGCCGGCAAGCGAATCCTGGAGCTGCGAGTTCACCTCGGAGATCTTGGTGCGATTGTCGGCGAACACGCTGCGCATGTGCAGGTTCTGGCGAATCATCACGCCCACGAACACCACGGTGACCAACGTGAGGGCGCCCGCCAGCTCGGGCGAGATGGTGAAGAGGATCGCGAGCGCGCCGATGATCTTGATGCCGCAGATGATGATCCACTCGGGCAGGTGATGGGCACCCTCGCAGATGTCGAACAGGTCGTTGACCACGCGGCTCATCATGTCGCCCGAGTTGTGCGCGTCAAAGTAGGAGAAGCTGAAGCGCTCATACTGATCGAACAGGTCCTCGCGCATGCGTGACTCCATGCGCGCGCCCATGATGTGCCCCTGGGCGGACACGAAGTAGATGCACGCGGTTCGGATGAGGTACATGAGCACCAACCCCGCACCCACGAACATCAGGCCGTCCATGATTGCGGCAGCCCCCTCGGTGAACAGCCCACCGGTCAGCGCCCGCAAGATGATGGGGAACGCCAAGTCGATCCCCGCATATGTGAGTGCGCAGACCGTATCGGCGATGAACAGCCCCTTCTCAGGCCCGTAATAGGATATAAAACGCTTGAACATAGGCATCTTTCCTGCAACAAATATCATGTACGAGCATATCGGCTCAGGTGAGGCAGGCCCCGAGAGGGGGGCAAGGGCTTGGGCGATTCCGCAGGAACGAGGAGCAGCCCAAGCCCTTGCCCCTTCTCGGGGCCGATGGGACGAATCAGAGCCTATGCGCAATCGCGTCGCAGGCCAGCGCGCCCACGACGGTCTTTGCGTCCTCGATCTTGCCGTCGAGCACCGCATCGATGAGCTCGGACAACGGAACCAGGTCGACGTTGACGAACTCGTCATCATCGGGGTTCGCACCGTCAAAGGTGAGCCCCGTGGCCATGTAGATGTGAATCACCTCATCGCAGAACCCGGGCGTCGTGGCGATGGTGGTGAGGTACTGGATCCGGCTGGCCGAGAACCCCGTCTCCTCGTGGAGCTCGCGCTTTGCGCACTCCAGCGGATCCTCGCCGGGATCGAGCTTGCCGGCGGGGATCTCGACCGTCACGCGGTCGATGGCCGTGCGGTACTGGCGGACCAAGACGATCTTGCCGCTCTCGGTGAGCGCCACCACGGCCGATGCGCCGGGATGCCGTACCAGGTCGCGGCCGGTCACGCGACCGTTGGGGAGCTCGACCTGAGCGCTGCGGACATCCAGGAACCTGCCCTTCCAGGCCTGCTCCTCGGAGATGATGCGCTCATGTAGGCCCGCGTCGCGGGGGTCGTCGTCGCCCAGGACCAGCGAGGGCTCGGTATCGGCCGGGGCCTCCTCCTCGGTGTCGATTACCTTGACCTCGTACTCCTCGTTCTCCATCTCAAGCTCCCATCGTCTGTCCCGGCCGCCACGCGCAGATGCGTCGCGGCGGCCGGAACGCCGACGGGGGCGCCGCGCACCCCCGTCGTATCGTCGCGTCTCGTCAACGCCCTATTGTACCCGCAGCAAGGCCATGGTGCCCGCTCGCCCGTGGCGCCCTTACGCGTCCCAGGCGTCGCGGCCGCGCAGGGCGCGCAGGCCGATGTCGCGGCGGAGGGTCTTGCCCTCGAAGTCGATCTTCTCGCAGGCGGCGTACGCGAGGTCGCGCGCGGCCTCGAAGGTCTCGCCCAGCGCGGTCACGTCGAGCACGCGGCCGCCGGAGGTGACGAGCTCGCCGTCCTCGTTGACCGCGGTACCGGCATGGTAGACGGTCACGTTCTCCATGGCAGCCGCGTCCTCGATACCGGTGATGACCTTGCCCTTCTCATAGGAACCCGGATAGCCGGCGCTCGTGAGGACCACGGACACGGCCCACTCGTCGCGCCACTCGAGCTCGACCTCGTCCAGGCGCTGCTCGGCGCAGGCGAGCATGACCTCCACCAGATCGCTCTTCAGACGGGGCATGAGCACCTCGGTCTCGGGATCGCCAAAGCGGGCGTTGTACTCGATGACCTTGGGGCCCTGGGGCGTGAGCATGAAGCCGCCGTACAGGCAGCCGCGGAAATCGATGCCCTCGCGGTTGGCGGCGGCGATGGTCTCGTCCAAGATGCGGCACATCTCGGCGTGCTCCTCGTCCGTGACGATCGGCACGGGGCTGTACACGCCCATGCCGCCCGTGTTGGGACCGAGGTCGCCCTCAAGGGCGCGCTTGTGATCTTGGGAGGTGGCCATGGGGCTCACCGTCTTGCCGTCGGTGAAGGCGAGCAGCGTGCACTCGGGACCGGTGAGCATCTCCTCGATGACCACCGTGCTGCCCGCGGCGCCGAACGCCCCGTCGAAGCACTCGTGCACGGCCCGCAGGGCCTCGTCGAGCGTGAGCGCGACCACGACGCCCTTGCCGGCGGCCAGGCCGTCGGCCTTGACGACCACCGGGGCGCCCTGCTCGCGCACGTAGGCGAGCGCGGACTCCTCGTCGGTGAAGGAGCCGTACGCCGCGGTGGGGATGCCGGCGCGAACCATGAGCTCCTTGGAGAAGCGCTTGGAGCCCTCGAGCTGCGCACCCGCCGCGCCCGGGCCGAAGCAGGCAATGCCGGCCTCGCGCACGGCGTCGGCAACGCCCTTCACGAGCGGGGCCTCGGGGCCGATCACCACAAGGCCGCAGCCGGTCTGACGGGCAAAGTCCGCCACGGCGGCGGGATCCTCGGCGTCCAGGGCCACGTTCTCGCCAAGCTCCAGCGTGCCGCCGTTGCCCGGGGCGATGTAGAGCGTGCCGCACAGCGGGGACTCGGCGAGCTTGGCCGCCAGGGCGTGCTCGCGGCCGCCGCTACCCAGCAGCAGGATGTCGATGGTCTTCTCGGGTGCGCTCATGCGTCCTCCTCTAGAGCAAGGCGCCGCCCAGGCGGACGGCGCGCTGACTTGGCCGAATTACTTGTTCCAGTCGCGAACGATCGTCTGCTCGCGGTCGGGGCCGACGGCGACGAAGCTCACCTTGCAGCCGGCCAGGCTCTCCACGTAGGCCACGTAATCCCGGGCGGCCCGCGGGAGCTCCTCGAAGGTGCGGCACCCGGTGATATCGCACTTCCAGCCGGGCAGTTCCTCGTACACGGGCACCGCACTGGCAAACGCCGCGGTGTGCTCGGGCACGCTCGTGTAGCGCACGCCGTCGCAGTCGTATGCCACGCACACCTTGATGGTGTCGAACTCGGAGAGCACGTCGAGCTTGGTGAGCGCGATGTCGGTCAGGCCGTTCACGCGCGTGGCGTAACGCGCGATCACGCCGTCGAACCAGCCGCAGCGGCGGCGGCGACCGGTGGTCACGCCGTACTCGTATCCCACCTCGGTGAGGGTGCGGCCCTCTTCGCTCGTCTCGTAGTCGAGCTCGGTGGGCATGGGGCCGGAGCCCACGCGGGTGATGTACGCCTTCATGATGCCCAGGACGCGGTCAACGTTCTTCATGCCCACGCCAGACCCCGTCACGGCGCCGCCGGCGGTGCAGTTGGACGAGGTCACGAACGGGTACGTGCCGTGGTCGATATCGAGCAGCGTGGCCTGAGCGCCCTCGAACAGGATCTCCTTGCCCTCCTCGACCAGGTTGTTGAGGAGCAGGCCGGTCTCGCAGATATACGGGCGCAGGCGCTCCGCCATGGACAGGTAGGTCTCGCAGATCTGGTCCACAGAGTAAGTGGGCAGCTTGAAGATGAGCTCGAGCTGGGGGTTCACGCGGTCCAGCACGATCTGGAGCTTGGCGCGGAACGTCCCCTCATCGAGCAGGTCCTGCATGCGGATGCCCACGCGAGCCATCTTGTCCTGATAGCACGGGCCGATGCCGCGCTTGGTGGTGCCGATGTTGTTCTTGCCCAGGAGCTCCTCATACGCACCGTCAAGGTCCATGTGGTACGGCATGATCACATGCGCGTTGCCGGAGACCTTGAGGTTGGCGGTCGAGATGCCGTCGCGCTCGAACATGTCGATCTCCTCGAGCAGGACGGCGGGATTGACCACGCAGCCGTTGCCGATGACGGAGATGCAGTCGGGGTACATGATGCCCGAGGGGACCTGATGCAGGCCGTACTTCTTGTCGCCCACCACGATGGTATGGCCGGCGTTGTTACCGCCCTGGTAGCGAACGACGCAGTCGAACTCAGATGCGATCAGGTCGCAGATCTTGCCCTTGCCCTCGTCGCCCCACTGGGTTCCCACCAACACTGTTGACGGCATGGCTACTCCTCATTCCACGCGCGCGGCGGCTTGATCCGCGCGAATCATCTTATGCGCCGGGGCGATCGCCCGGCAGACCGGGCCGCAGGCGGCCCAGCGTTCCTATTATAGGCACAGCGACCTCACCAAACGCTACTCGACGGCGTGTTCGTCAATCTCATAGAACTTGGTGGAGGCGGGCAGGAACATCAGGTCCACATCGCCGATGGGGCCCGAGCGGTTCTTGGCGACGATCACGCGCGTGATGCCGAAGTCCGGACGGTCCTCGCGCTCCGCCTCCGCCTCGGTGCTGGAGCGGTCGAGCAGCATGACGATGTCGGCGTCTTGCTCGATGGAGCCCGATTCGCGCAGGTCGCTCATCTGGGGGCGCTTGCCGGTGCGCCCCTCGAGCGAACGGTTGAGCTGCGAGAGCATGATGACGGGCACGCCGAGCTCCTTGGCCATGATCTTGAGGCCACGGCTCATCTCGGAGACCTCGACGGCACGGTTGCCGTTGTAGTTCTTGCCCGCCGGCGGGTTGACCAGCTGCAGGTAGTCCAGGATGATCACGGCGCGCTCCTTGTTGTGGAGCATGCGTCGCGCCTTGGCGCGGATCTCGGTGACCGTGGTGCCGGGCGTGTCGTCGATCAGGATGTCCAGGCGGCTCAGCTCGCCGATCGCCTCGTTGATATTCGCCCACTCCTCGGGAGAGATGCGGCCGGTGCGGAAGTTGGACATGTTCACCATGGCCTGCGCGCAGATGAAGCGCTGCGCGATCTCCTTGCCACTCATCTCCAGCGAGAAGAATCCGACCGTGTAGCCGTCCGCGGCGGCGTTGAGGGCCAGGTTCAATGCGAACGAGGTCTTTCCCACGGCGGGTCGGGCGCCCAAGACGACCAGTTGGCCCTCGCGAAGGCCCATGAGCATGCGATCGAGGCTCGGATACCCCGTCGGGGCTCCATGCACGTCGCCACCGGCGCGCGCCACCTCCTCGGCCTCCTGATAGGCCTCGGTCATGAAGTCGGTGAGCCCCTTGTACGAACTCTTGACCTCTCGCTCGGTGACGGAGAGCAGCATCGACTCGGCGCGCTCGATCACCTCCTTGGTGTCGAGGGGGGAATCGTAGGCGAGGGCGCCGATCTGGTTTGTGGCGCCGATGATCTCACGGAGCATGGCGTCGCGACGGACCATCCCGGCGTGGTGCTGCCAATGGGCGAGCGCGAGCGTGTTGCCCATGAGCTCGAGGATATACGCCTCGCCGCCCACGGATTCGAGCTTATCGATCGAGTTGAGGTAATCGATCAGCGAGATCGAGTCGATGGGCACGCTGCTCTCGTACATGGCGGACATGGCCATGAAGATCGTCTTGTGCGAAGGGCGGTAAAAGTCATCGGGGAGGAGCTCGACGAGCGCCTCCTCCACGACCTCGCCCGAAAGCAGCATGGCCGCCAGGACGTTGGCCTCGGCCTCGATGTTGTTTGGCAGGCCCTTAAGTGCGCCCACATCGGCCGGGCCAGTGCCGGCCCCCACGGGGTCCCAGGCGAAATCGCCACCACCGCTCATGCACGCCTCCTCTTCACATATTCAATACGTCCCACGCCGCATGCGCAAAGGCGCGCGAGACACTCAATGGTAGGGTATCCCAGTACATCCGCGCCGCACAAAAGAAGCGCACGTCAAGCGTTTTACTGAGTTATTTTCACTCCACAGCGCGGTGTTGATAAGTCGACGTCTCCAGCTGCGCTTAAGGTGGTTATCAACGTTTTCCACATTTTTGCCAGCGACGAATTTCAACTTATCCACAGCCCATTTGCTGACCTGCGGTTTTGCACGTTTTACCAGTTGGTGACTGCGGCATGATGCAGTGTTTATATGTCGAGATGGTGAATCCGCAGGTAGATAGCTCTTTTTGCTTATCTTCGCAGGTAGACGCAGTGCCATTGAGAAATGGCGCTACCGTTCATATCGAAGGCGACACAGGCTCCGCCAAACGCCGGCCCCATGACATCCGACGAGCCGCTGTGGATTTCTGCACCCGTGTGCATATCCGCCAGGCGCGGTCAGGCGGTGTTGATCGAAAAGAAAAAGGGCCCCGCAATACTGCAGGGCCCCAGAGTCGCAATTGGCGTCTCGAGTGTTACTCGGCGACGGCCTCGGCCTCGACGGCCTCCTCGGCGACGGCCTCGGTCTCCTCGACCTCAGCCTCCTCCTCAACGCCCACGAGGACGATGATGGAGGTGCGGATCTCACGGTAGATGGAGATGGAGACCTCGTGAGCACCGGCAACCTTGATCGGCTTGCCGAGCTCGATGCGCTTGCGATCGACGTCGACGTCGAGCTGAGCCTTGACCGCATCGGCGATCATGGCGGCGGTGACGGAGCCGAAGAGGATGCCCTCCTCGCCCACCTTGGCGTCGACGGCGACCTTCTTGCCCTCGAGCGTGGCCTTGAGGGCCTCGGCGTCGGCAAGACGGACGGCCTCGCGCTTCTCGATGTTGCTACGACGCTCCTCGAGCTGCTTGAGGTTGCCCTTGGTAGCGGCAACAGCGAGCTTCTGCGGAATCAGGTAGTTCTCGGCGTAACCCTGAGCGACGTCGATGACGTCACCCTCGCCGCCCTTGCCCTTGATCTCACCAAGCAGAACAACTTTCATGGGTACCCTCCCTACTTCTTCTCGCGAGGACCGCGGGTGGACACCACGGGCACAGCGTACGGCAGAAGAGCCATCTCGCGGGCGCGCTTGATGGCGTTCGCGATGTCGTGCTGATGCTGCGTGCAGGCGCCAGTGACGCGACGCGGCTTAATCTTGCCGCGATCGGTCATGTACTTGCGGAGGAGCTGAGTATCCTTGTAATCGATGTACTCAGTGTTCTCCTTGCAGAACTGGCAGTACTTGCGACGCGGCTGACGGGCAGAATAATCATTAGCCATGTCTCAATACCTTTCGTGAACGACGGCGTGGCAAGGGCCATACCGCCAACTACAAATCATCCCTAGAACGGGATGTCCTCATCGTAGACGTCGACCGCGGGCGGAACCGGAGCCATGGGCGCCGGAGCCTGCTGCGGTGCGGGCGCGGGGGCGTAGCCGCCCTGCTGGCCGTAAGACGGAGCGGGCGCATAACCGCCTGCCTCGCCCTGCTGACCGCGGGACATGAACTCGATCTCATCGACGATGACCTCGAGCTTGCTGCGGCGCTGACCGTCACGCTCCCAGGAGCTGTAACGGAGCTTGCCCTCGATCGCGACCTTCGACCCCTTCGAGAGATAGCGCTTCACGGCCTCCGCACGGGTGCCGAACATCGTGCAGTCCACGAAGTTCGGGTAGTCCTCCCACTCACCGGTCTGAGGGTTGCGACGACGGTCGTTGACCGCCACGCCGAAGCTCAGAACCTGCGTACCGCTCGCGGTGGCGCGCAGCTCCGGATCGCGGGTGAGGTTACCGGAAATGTTGACTCGATTGATGCTCATACGTGTTCACTACCTCTCATGCGGCGATTATGGACGCCGCGCCATACAAATGACCTACTCCTGGTCGTCGCGACGGACGATCATGTGGCGGATCAC